>DDXV01000009.1:0-1478 GCA_002347815.1 Syntrophaceae bacterium UBA2251 | reverse complement strand
GTCGCGGATGTCTATATCCCCAAAAGAAAAGCAAAGTCGCTAGGTCTCACGGCCAGCCTCAATAATGTTGTTTTCCGCTCCGGCGAGAAAGCAAGGATAACGGTCAATACAAAAAGCGCGGCCGGAGTTGCGCTGTTCAACATCACGGCCGATGATACGGCGGCGCTCCTGTTTCCCAATGCCTATGAGAAGGAAAACAATCTTGTCACGGGGGGAAATTTTATCTTTCCCGCAAAAGACGCCAAAGTGGAGCTGGAGATGCAGACGCTGCCCGGCCAAAAAAGTGATGCCGAGGCTGTTTTGGTTATCGCATGGGATAAAGCGTCGAAAATCGATGTCCTGAAACGCTTTGAGCCGGGCGAGGCAATTCCCTTGAGCGAATTTTTCGCAAGGCTCTCGGAAATCATTGACCAGTGTGAAGATGTAATTCTGCCCTATGAAGTCGTCGCGCAATAAAGTATGGATAAGGATGTGAAAGCGATTAAGGCATGATATGAAAAATAGTGGATATCACAAGCGACAAAATGCCGGGAAGACCCCACAGGTGTATATCATTGCGGGACCGAACGGGTCGGGGAAAACCACTTTTTTTGAGAAATTTCTTCCGCAATACGCCGATTGTCTTCATTTTGTGAATGCCGATTTCATTGCCTCCGGTCTTTCGCCCTTTTCCCCCGAAATGGCGGCAATCAAGGCCGGCAAGATCATGCTGGATGAAATTCACACCTATGCTGAGGGGAAAAAGGACTTTGCTTTTGAGACGACTCTTTCCGGTAAAATGTATGTCCGTTTACTAAAAGACCTAAGAGTAAAAGGATACACGATCAATCTTTACTTTCTTTGGCTGCGCGATGTGGATCTTGCACTGAAGCGCGTCAAGGAACGTGTGCGTGCAGGTGGACATGATGTCAAACCGGATGTTGTCCGCCGTCGTTTTGGCAGAGGTATAAAGAATTTCTTCCTTACCTATCGTTCCCTAAGCGATTCATGGATTCTTTTTGATAACTCATCTTTGACCCCGCAGGTTATTGCGTCGGAAAAGAACAAGAATTTGATCATCATCCATCCGGTATTATTCAAATTGGTTTTAAAGTCACGGGAGCGACCATGATAAAAAATAACAAAAAGAAAACAGACACAAAGCGCCTGCCCATAGAGGTTCGGGCAGAGATTGCCTTGAAGGAAGCCGTCGCGGATGCCGTGGCCAGGCATAAACGTATGGGGCATCCCATTGCCGTCTGGAAAGGCGGCAGAGCTGTCTGGATTCCACCTGAAGAAATCGTTGTCCCGGACGTTGATTAAGTCCCAAACTGGCGCTTGGGGAAAAGAACGGAAGTGTCCCCCGCCGGCGGGGATGTAGGAGGTGGTAAAGGTTGAAGATGAAGAAAACAAACACATACATGATACCACTGGTGTCCCAACGTTGATTTTTGATAGTGCCCTAACTTCTTAAAACGTGATCGTATTTGACGTAAAAT
>DDXV01000082.1 GCA_002347815.1 Syntrophaceae bacterium UBA2251 | reverse complement strand
GTAAATGGCGGGATAAGTGGCGGTATAACGGAAGGAATAAAGCGTCTTGCCGATTACATCAAGAATGCTCCCGGCAGGAATGTCGCTGAGATCACCGCCGCGCTGGATATCCCCCAGAGAACTGTCGAACGTTGGTTAAAGAAATTGAAAGGAGAGGGAGAGATCGTCTTCATCGGATCAAGGAAAACTGGCGGATATCACGCAACCTGAGATGCGAAACGGATAGAAATAGGTAGGCAAGGTCCGCGCCGGCCCTTTCCTCTGCCCCAGGTCCGGCACCGCCCTTGCAGATCCTCGCGCGGTGTTTTCTTCCCCGCATCAGCGCTTCAGCTTTCCCGCTCGGTTGGTGCCGTCCCGTCGTCAGCCCCCGCGGCCAGCCCTGCGCTTTCCCTGCAAGGCCAGGTTTCATGCTATGCGGCAACGAAGTCGATTTTGACCTTCATCCCCGTCGCTTCAGCGACCTTTTCCAGGGTCTTGAGCGTGAAGCCTTCATACTCGCCGCTCTCGATCCTCGAAATCGCCTGCTGGCTGGTGCCCATCAGCTTGGCTAATTGCTGCTGAGACAATCCTTTCTGCTCACGCAGGGCGGTAATCTTCAAGGCCAGTTGCAACGCCTGCCTTTCTTCATCGTAGTGCCTTTTGAACTCTGAATCCTTAAGGTCTTCCCGCAACCTGCTTTTGAATGTCCGAACACCTTCTCTTTTCATCTTGCACCTCCCGCGGGAAACCTTTGCAGCCAGTCCGCCATTCGTTTTTCCGCCAGATCAATATCCGTATTTTTCAGTTGCCGCGTCTTTTTGGAAAAGGCATGCACCAGCACAACCTGATCGCGCACCTGAAAGAAGTAGAAAATGCGGTACTGGTTTGACGTATGCCGTATCCTTAATTCCCTGATTTTCCCCCTGACCAGATCGGCATAGGGGCGCTTGAGGTTTGGTCCCAGCTCCTCCAGCAGGGATAAATGGGCCGCTACCTTGGCCCGCGCCTTCTTGTCCAGGTCGTCCAGAAAATCATCGAGCGGTGAATCGCCCCGCTCCGTTGTATAGAAGATCAGATCGTACAAACCCACCTCCCGCCATGGCCGCAAGCTACATCATGTTTGATGTATTGTCAAACAATAATGAGGGAACAAAGGGCGGTGCAAATGAGGGAATAAACCGGCTCCGGGAGCTTGTTCGCAACCATCTAGGCAAGAGGGCGAGCGAGATCAGTGCCGCCCTTGCCGATCCTCGCGCCGTGGGCAAGGGGCGCCGCCGGTCATAAGGCCGTCACGGCCGAGTACTGTGGGTTGAGATCTTCAATGGTCATGGCGGTGGTGCGTATCCGGCCAGTGGGCATGGGCATGGACCTTGGCCGGGTGCGTATGTTCGTGGGAATGGCTCCCCTGCGGTGCAGCGTCGTGCGGGTGGCGGTGATGGATCTCCTCGTGGTCGTGGCCATGGGTGTGGGTCACGGCCGCGTGCACGTGGCTGTGATCGTGCTTCTCCTCAATCATCAGCCAGAACCCGGCGATCATGAGCCCGGCCGCGGGGAACATGATCCAGCCGATCCATTCCTTAAGCAGCGCCAGGGAGGCGAGGGCCCCGATGAAGGGGGCCAGGCTGAAGAAGAGACCGGTCCGGAAGGAGCCGAGCCCGGCCAGGGCCTTGATGAAAAAGACGAGGCTCACCCCGTAGCTCAGGGCGCCCAACAGCAAGGCCAGGACCGTCCTGCCGCTCCAGGGGATCTCCATCCCGAGGAGCCAGGCAAGGGACAGGGAGGCCGTACCGGAGACCAGGCCCTTGAGCAGGGCGATCTGGATCGGATCCCGGGCCGAAATGTGGCGGGTGGCGTTGTTGTCGATGCCCCAGCAGAACATGGAAAGACAGATCAAGAGCGGCCCGGCGAGGTTGAAGCTGCCCCGGTCGGGGTCCCAGGCCAGGAAGATCCCGGCCGCGGTCATGCAGGCCAGGGCCCACCAGAGCCGCCTTCCCGCATTCTCCTGGAAGAAGAGGACGGCGATCAGGGCCGTGGCCACGCCTTCGAGATTGAGGAGCAGCGAGGTGGCGAATCCCGAGGTGAGGCTCAGGCCGTACATGAGGCTGATGGGGGCGATGATCCCGCCGAAGAGGGTCGCGCCGGCCAGCCAGGGAAGGTCCTTGGCCCTCAGGCCGGTCCCCGGGGCTTCCGGAGCGGTCGGCCGGACCTTGCTGGCCAGGGCAAAGAGCGACAGGCCGAGAAAGGCGCCGGAATAAAGGAGCCCCGCCAGGACCAGGGGCGGAATGTCCGCCACGAGGATCTTGGCAATGGGCGGGCTGATGCCGAAGCAGGCCGCCGAGACAAGGATGTACAGAAGGGGTTTTTGGGTCATCTCATTCCTGCGCCCCGTCTATTGTCTGCGCCAGGACCTTGTCCACCCGGCGCACGTCCATGTCCATGACCTCGAAGCGCAGCCCGCCCCATTCGAAGTGATCGGCGGCGGGTGGAATGCTTCTATCGCTCAACTTTAATCCAGAAATCAGCCGTCAGGATACGACCTTGGTTGTTGAACTGACACCAGAGTTTATAGAGCCCTTGCGACGGAAAGCGGGTGCTGAAGGCTATTTGCGATGCCGGTCCTCCCCTCATGGCATGGGCATGGATATAGTCCTTGTCGGTCAACGGCGCCGATTTTTTGATGACGACCAGGTGCCCTTTTTCGCCGAGATATGGTTCCAATCCAGTCACAGGACTGCCGTCGAGCCGTTTCAGGTCGAAGGTGATGGCGATCTCGTCATTGGCCTTAAAGGTGGCCGGAGAAACGATCATGCGAACCCGCAGGTCCTGAAGCGTTTGTTCCCCGCGATTCGGATCCGCGGCATCCTCTGATTTCTCCGTTCCTTGCATGCGGAGTTTCAGCACGGAGATCTGTTCCCCGGCTCCGGCCGGTTGGTAATCGCAAAACAGCGTGTAGCCGCCCGCCGCGGGAAGAACGGTCGATGTTTGAAAACGGCCGTTCCCCCGGTATTCGGGATGAAGATGAGAGAAATAGGCGAGATCGTCGCTGACCAGGATCAGATGCATCAGCTTCTCTTGGAAAAGATCGAATTCAGGAACTTGACGGCGCATGCCGTCCTGAATGTCAATGGCGATCGCGAATGATTCGCCTGGCCTGATCCCCTTGGGGATCGACAGCTTTGCCTGGAAGGCCTTTGTCGGCGCCTCTGCTGGATGGATTCCATGTGCCGCATGCGGATCCTGGCCTTGCGCGACGGAGTGAGATGCAGGCATCCATGTCAAGATCGACCACAGGGCGATGATCAGCCGCCACTTTCCCATGACTCCCTCCTCGTGAATGTACGGGATGTGTAATCCCTGTTTACCCATTCATAAAAGGGGTTCATTTTTTGGTTTGCGAAGACTCCATGAGGCCTTCCAGCATCCCCTGCATCATCTCCACCTTCTTTTCCATCATCTGATGGCACATCATCATATTTCCCATATCCATCATGCCCTGTCCCGTGCCTTTCGCAGCCATGGCCATGGCTCCCGTCATGGCGCAACCGGGCGCGTCCTTCAGCATCTTCATGCCTTCCCGCATGGCGGTCATATGTTCCTGCATCAGTTTCTGGCGTTCCTTCGGGTTTTGGGCCGCCCGGATTTTCGCCATCTGCTCCCGCATTTTCTGCGTGTGCCCCTGCATCATCTGCATATGCTTGCCGGCCTGAGAATCCGTCGCGGTCGGCTTGGCGACATCCGCCGAAGGCGCCGCAGGGTCGGCTCCATGTCCCGCGTGAGGGTCAGTGGCGGTAACGGCCGGCGTTTCGTGTTGTTGGGTTTGCGCCGCCACGGGGGTGTTCAGTGTCAGAACGATGCAGGCTGACAACAACATCAGGAAATATCTCATCATATCCTCCTTATGTTTTGCCGTGTCTAAGGAATGGGGAAAAGCGTCTCTCCCCCTCAAAATGAACGCCTACTCTTATCATAAATTGGGTTCATCCGACTAAAGCATACT
>DDXV01000029.1 GCA_002347815.1 Syntrophaceae bacterium UBA2251 | reverse complement strand
GCTTCGCGAAAATCGGTGATAAATCTCAGGAACTGAGGATCTGTAACGTCGCCTCTCAGCGTCAGCCATATCCAAGAAAACTTTCGCCGGATGGCTCTTTGCATTTGAACCTTATTTACTTGAAACTGCCGGAGGCCATGGCAGAAATATTTCTCCCATAGCGGCCATGATCATAGGTCAATCACTGCCATTTTTCAACACCATTTCGGTAATTCGTGCTGCCCCGGGTAAACTTAACCCGAGAGGTATTGAAGCAGGGAATCGAGGCTATTGTGCCTTCACATCTTTCAAACGGAAGTCAATGAACTAGCGAGAGGAGAAGAAGTGTGGCTTTAAATTTGAAGTCTTGTAGGAGTGGATAACCGGGCCGATTCATGACGTCAGGAAGGAGCGGATCAGGAGCCGCGCAATTTTCCTAACGCCATGTTATTGTGTGTAATATTGAGAGGAACCGGTCCTTGATCCTTGGGATTACAGTTTGAAGACGCGCCGCGCGTTTTCGCGCAGGAACAGGGCCCGCGTGTCCCCGTCCAGGCCCAAGGCGTCGAGATCGGCCAGGCATTTCCGGGGCGTGACCATGGGGTAGTTCGTCCCGAAGAGGACCTTCTTCTTCCCGTTCGCCTTCATGTAGGCCACGAGTTCCGGCGGGAACCGCTTCGCCGTATAGGCCGAGGTGTCGATGTAGACGTTGGGGTGCTTCGTCGCCACGGCGATCATCTCCGTCGTCCAGGGATAGCCGACGTGCCCGCACACGAAGGTGAGTTCCGGGAACTCGATCGCCGCCACGTCGATATAGGGGATCGGTCGCCCCGGCTCGGAGGGACAGAGCGGTCCCGTGTGCCCGACCTGGAGGCAGACGGGGATGCCCAGTTCGACGCACTCGGCGAAGAGCGGATAGTAGCGCCGGTCCGTGACGGGGAGGTCCCACAGCCACTGGACGATGCGCAACGCCCGGAACCCGAGGTCGCGGACGCAACGCCTCAGCTCCCGCACGGCGGCCATGGGCCGGTACAGATCGACGGCGGCGACGCCCACCAGGCGCTCCGGGTACCGGCCGATGAAGCCGGCCACCTCGTCGTTGGAGATCAGATCCCCGCGCGGCCCCCACCAGGCGCAGATGAGCGCCTGCTCCACGCCGGCCTCATCCATGGCCGCGAGGGTCCACTCGAGTGGCAGTTCTTCCGTCAGCGTCCCCATCCCGGTCCAGCGGCGCAGCGATTCGAACATGGGCTGGTTGATGAAGCGCAGCGTCGGGTGCTGGAGCCAGACGTCGATCACCCCTGTTTCTTTCATGGCTTCTCTGCCTCCTTCATGATGGTCGAGGATCTCGAAAAAAATCCGGGATCGCTTTTTCGCCTTTCCCGCCCATCGTGAACCGCGGCGGGGCGACCGATGGCGCTCCCGGTCCCGCGGAAGCCCCTCGCGACGAACGCCGCCCCGGTTACCGGAGGATCATCCGCCGAAGCCGATTTTCCGTGCATGGGCGAACTGCACCTGCCAGTTCAGGGTGGCGTGCGCGCGGGCAATGACCTCCGCGCCGACGCGGGAGACGGAATCGGCGTCGAGGGCCACCGGGTCGGCGCCGCCGGTGAATCCGATGTCCGCCGCGATGATCTCGGCCTTGCCGGGCAGGCAGTCGCACTCGGCGCTGATCCGGATGAGGGCGTTGATCAGGACGGTCCGGCCGGCGATGGCCCGCCAGACGGCGGCGGCGGTCTCGACGAGCTTTTCCTGGAAGACCTCGTGATCCTCCCCCCAGAGGATCTTGAGCGCCAGCTCCGGGCACTGGGCGATGCACTGGGCGCAGCCGATGCACGCGTCGAGGTCGAAGGTCGGGTATGCGCCCGCCTCCATCCGCGCCGCCCCGGAAGGGCAGACCTCGACGCAGATCCCGCACTGAATGCATTTTTTCTCCTTGAGCGCGGGTTTCACGTCGGCGTGCATGCGCTGCTTCTGGGCGCGGGACGCGAAGCCCATGGAGAGGTTCTTGATCGCGCCGCCGAAGCCGGCGGCGAGGTGCCCCTTGAAGTGGGAAAAGATCACGAAGCCGTCGGCCTTCCGGACGACATCGGCCACCTGGACGGTCTCGAAGTGGGTGTAGCCGGCCGGGATGTCAACGACGTCGCGGCCGTCCATCCCGTCGGCGATCATGACCGGGCACCCGAGAAACGCCTCCGTGTAGCCGTGCCGCGCCGCGGTTTCCAGCGCGTCCTGGGCGGTGCGGCGTCCTCCTGAGTAGAGAACCGACGTGTCGAAGACGAAGGGCCGGTATCCGCCCCCGGTAAGCCACCCGGCGATTTCCCGGGCATAGACGGGTTCGAGGTAGCTCTCGTTCCCGATCTCCCCCCAGTGGAGTTTGATGCCCACCGAGCCGCCCGGGACAAAGGGGCGCGCCAGCGACGGAAGCAGTCCGCGCAGCGCGGAGAGCGCATCGGGGTGCGCTTCGTCGAAGCCGCAGAAGTGAATCTTCATAAGCCCTCCTCGTCGGTCGATGTCCCGATCCGGCCTGAATCCCGGCGTCTGCCGCGGTCGATCACCTCACCGTGTAACCGCGACCCTCCCGGCCTGCCCCGGCAAGCCTGTGCCCCGACCTTCCCCCTTCTCTTCGGGCCGTCTCCCCAAATTTCTCTTCAGCACGCCTCATGCATCTTGAAGACGTTGAACAGCATGCCCATGGCGACCATGTTGGCGCCGAGGCTTGCGGCGTCGAAGATGTCGGAATCGCTCCAGCCGAACCCGCGCAACGCCTCGATGTCCCGAACCTCGATCTCCTCGGGGGCTGAGACGGCCCGGGCGACGAACTTGAGCATGGCCTTGTCCTTGTCGCCGAGCTGCGCCTCGTCCGGATTCTTGCGCGCCGCCGCAATCTGCGCGTCGGTGAGCTTGCCCAGCAACTTGAGGAGGTTGGTGTTGAGATCGACGCAGTACGGATAGTCCGTATTGAAGGCCACGAGCAGGCGGATGTAGGCCTGGAGCAGCGGCCCCAGGTTCGGGTGGAACATGAAGTATTTCATCTGCTGGCTGGAGATGGCGAAGAGGTTGGGACTGGCACTCGAGAGTTGCAACGGCTTGGGGATCGCGGGCATGATCTTGAGGATCTCGTCGTAGAATTCCCTGACTTTTCCGGAGGCGGTTTCGGCACTTTGGGTTTTGATAATCGCCATGGTAGTCTCCTTTCTCGGGATCCGGCGGTCCGGATCGTGGGTCAATGCGCCGGCGGGCGCTTACCCCGGCGTTTTCTCGGGCGCCGGATCCTCTTCCGCCTGGGATTCGCCGTGCATCTCCCAGACGGCCAGGAGGAGCGCCGCGAGGATCGGTCCCAGGATGAAGCCGGAGACCCCGAAGACGGCGATCCCCCCCAGGGTGGACAGGAAGATGAGCAGCGCGTGCATCTGGACGTCCCGGCCGAGCAGAATCGGTCGCAGTAGGTTGTCCACCATGCTGATGACGAACACCCCGACGGCGAGAATGGTGATCCCCTCCCACAGATGACCGGTCGCCAGCAGGATGACGCCGGCCGGCGCCCAGACGATCGAACAGCCGATGCCGGGAATCACGGAGAAGAAGATCATCAGGAGGCCCCAGATCAGGGCGCCCTCGATCCCGGTGACGAAGAACAGGATACCGCCCAGGGCCCCCTGCAGGCCGCCGATGATGACCGTCACCTTGAGCGTGGCCCGGGCCGTCGCCGCGAAGCGCTCGAACAGGCGTCGTCCGCGCGCGTCCCCGATCGGCAGCATCCGCCCCAGCGCCCCGACAAACCGCTTCCCGTCCCGGATGAAAAAATAGAGCGCGTAGAGCATGACGCCGAACTTCACGATGAACACGAAGGTGTTCTGCGTCAGGTTCGACAGGGTGGCCACGATGAAGTTCGTGACGCCCTTGGCGATATCGGCGATCTTTTGCGTGAGCAAGGCCTCATCGATGTGCAGCCGGTCGAGAAACGGGTGGTTCTTGATGCCGATCAGAAAGATCTTCAGCTTGACGCCGAGCGGCCCGCTGTCGATGGAATCGTAGAGCATCAGGGATTCGCCGACGAGCAGCGTGCCCACGAGGACGGCCGGCAGGATAATGAGGAGGACGATGACGACGAGGACCAGGGAGGCGCTCAGATTCGGGGCGCTCGTCCAACCGTGGAGCCGCCGGTACAGCGGCGAGAAGAGGATCGCGATGACGGCGGCCCAGAAGATGGCGAAAAAAAAGGTCTTCAGCATGTAGAAAAAGGCCAGGGTCACCGTCACCAGGACGACGTAAAAGAAGGCGGTGCGGATCTTTTCGGTATCCTTCGCTTCCATGGTTTCCCCTCGGCTTCAGGACGACGGCTTGATGAACCGGCTGGGTACACGCTTTCGACTGACACCTATCCTTTCTGGGGCGTGATTGCAACCAATAGTTGCGCCGGATCGGGAACCCTTTGCCGGGCTCACCCTTTCCTGATGGCGATCCTGTACACGCCGGATTCTTCGCGGATGTCCGCCAGCGTCCAGCCCTTGCTCGTCGCGGCGCGCGAAACGTTTTCCTTCGAGGCATCGCTGTCGACCAGAACGATCAGTTCGTCGTCATTTCCGGCCTTGATGCCGTCGAGGGTCATCAGAACGGGCTGCGGGCACGACAGTCCGCGGGCGTCGATTGTCTTGGCCATCGTTTTATCCTCCTTCTTCATGCAATTTTCTGTCTCATGGTGAAGCCGATGAACAGGCACACTCCAAACCCGATGATGACGGCCGGAATGCCGTATGGGCCGACCCCGGCCGGCGAACTGGCCAGGCCGAAATTGTGGGCGATCCCGGCGCCGGCGATCATCCCCATCACAAAGACGGCGGCGTCGCCGTCGCCCTCGCCCGACAGGAAAAGCTGACGGCCGGGGCATCCTCCGGCCAGACAGAAAGCCAGACCCGAGAGGGCCATCCCCAGGAAATTCCAGAGGTGCATCGTGTGGGCGACGGGCTGACCTTCGAATCCCGGCTTGAACTGTCCGAGGAGGAAATTGACGACCCAGGCCGTCACGATCAGGGCCACGAATCCCGACAGGAGATGCGTCTGGCGGAAGAGCACGAAATCCCGGATGGCCCCCATCGTGCAGAAGCGGCTCCGCTGGGCGAGAAAGCCGATGAGAAGGCCGACGCCCAGAGAGATGAGCAGCGGGGCGTGCATCGAACCCGGACCCCTGAGGCTGTAAAAAAGCACGCCGTTTTTCGCCTCGCCGGCGATCTGGGGAAAGAGCAGCATCAGGACCAGGAGCCCGGCCATGAACAGGGGAAGCATCCACCCCGCGGCCGTGTGCGTTTTTTGGGTCCGTCCCAGGTTGTATCCGCCCTTCAGGAACAGGGTGCCGATCCAGATGCCGGAGACGAGGCCCAGGAGTCCAAGGATGGCGTTCCCGTCTCCGCCCGCCAACCGCAGCGCCGCCCGCCAGGGGCATCCCAGAAAGACGAGCGCCCCGATCATGGCGAAGACGCCGAGAAAGAAGCGGACGATCGGCGCCGAACCCAGACGGGGACGGAATTCCTTGAACAGGTACGCGGCAACCAGCGACCCGAGGACGAAGCCGATGATTTCGGGACGGATGTACTGAACAATATCGGCCCGGTGAAGGCCGAGGGCGCCGGCGATGTCCCGCTCGAAGCAGGCGACGCAAACCCCCATGTTTCCCGGGTTTCCCAATTTCTGCAGGAGCGGCGCCAGGATGCCGATCACGACCCCGACGCCAATGATGCCCCAGCTCCCCGCAAAGATGTTCTTCATTCTGTCCATCGAACTCCTCCTTCCGTCCGTTCTTCGGCCGGTTCCGAACAAGACCCTGACCTTGCCTTTCCGGCCCGCGCGAGGGATTTCCGGCGCGCACTCGCCTTATAGGCAGACAATATGAATATGTCAAATTCATATTAGTAATAGATGGCGGCAGGCGATCAAGATCGTTTATTCGCCGGGACAGCGTCGGGTTGTTCATTTTTGACCTTGTCAACGGGGAAGGGTGCTGCCCTGATCCGGCCTCACTTCAGGGGGTGGACGGCGTCGATCTCGACCTGGCCTTCCAGCGCCCGAAGGATGCGTTCTTCGAGTCCGGACGGAAAACGCAGGCACACGCCGCAGTCCGAGCTGATGTGTCTGGGCACGGGAATCAGTTTGTGGGGCAGGCCCGCCGCCAGCAGGATCTTTTCCGCCTTGATGGCGTAACTGACCGACTGGAACAGGAGCACCCCGTAGGTCTCTTCCGGCGTCATGGCTGGACCAGCCGTCCCGCGCGGGACATCAGGCCGGCGATGTCGTACATGTTGGAGATCGTGCCGACGGCGACATCGGCGGTGAGATTGAAGTAGTTCGTGCAGGTTCCGCAGACGAGCATCTCCACGCCGGCGGCGGCCAGCGCCTTGAGATCCTCGAGCGCGGGGGAGTCCTTCACGGCGAGACGGACGCCGCCGTTGTAGAAGACCATGGCGTCCGGCTTGCGCTCCTGATCGCCGAGGACGTGCAGAAAGGTCCGGACGAGAAGGCCGCCGAGCTCGTCGCTCCCCTCGCCCATCCGGTCGGAGGACAGCACGACCACAAACGGGCCGGGCGCGGCCCCGGTTTCACGGGCCGTCAAATCGGCTTCGGCGCGGCTCGGGACCGCCCCCGGCCGCTTCGTCAGGAGGATCCGGAAGGTCCCGTCCCCCGGATCCTCCGTCTGGACGTCGCATCCGCTCGCGGTCCCCAGGCGGCGCACGTTTTCCCGGGCGATCGCGTTGTCCACGATCACGACCACGCTCGCCTCACGCTCCAGGGCCCTCTTCGCCAGGATCACCGGCTGCGGACACCCCAATCCCCGGGCATCGACGATTTCACGTTCGCTCATCCCCTTTTCCTCCTGAGGCTATCCTGACGCGTTATGCTTCAAATTCAGACGTCCGGCGGGGTTGCCGACATCGACCGGGCTACCGGGCCCGCAACCGGCCCACCGCCTCCACGGCGGTCCGGATCTCCGCCTCCGTGTTGAAATAGCCGAAGCTGAAGCGGAGGGTGCCCGTGGGCGCCGTTCCGATCGTCCGGTGGGCCGCCGGGGCGCAGTGCAGACCCGGCCGGGACAGGATCCCGAACCGCTCGTCCAGCTTTAGCGCCGCCTCCGCCGGATCGAGACCCACGATCCGGAACGAGACGACGGGCATCTGCCGGGAGGCCGCCTTCGGGCCGTAGACCGTCACGCCGTCCAAATCCCGGAGGCCGGCGAGGAACTGCTCCGTCAGGGCCTCCTCGCGGCGGCGGATGGCGTCCACGCCTTTTTCGGCCACGAAACCGGCCCCGGCGGCCAGACCGGCGATGCCGACGGTGTTCGGGGTGCCCGATTCGTAGCGGTCGGGCATGAAGGCGGGCTGCTCCTCGAACTCGGAGCGGCTCCCCGTGCCGCCCCGCATGAGGGGAGCGATCCCCTCCTCCAGCCCTTCCCGGATATAGAGCCCACCCGTCCCCTGGGGGCCGAAGAGCGACTTGTGGCCGGTGAAGGCGAGCAGATCGATCCCCATCGGGCCGACGTCGATGGGCAGAGCGCCGGCCGTCTGCGCCGCATCGACGCAGAAGAGGATCCCGTGGTCCCGGGCGATCCGCCCGACCTCGGCCACCGGCATAATCGTTCCCGTAACGTTGGAGGCGTGGGTGAGAAAGATGGCCTTCGTCTCCGTCCGGATCGCCGCCCGGACGTCGTCGGGATCCAGTTCGCCGGCGGCGGAGCAGGAAACGACCGTCAGGGCGACGCCCGCGGCCTCGAGGGCGCGCAGGGGGCGCATGACGGAGTTGTGCTCCATGCCGGACGTGATCACGTGGTCGCCGGGCAGGAGCCCGGCGGCGGCGATGTTGAGGGCCTCCGTCGCGTTTTTCGTGAGAACGATGCGGAGGGGATCGTCGACCCCGAAGAGTCCGGCGAGCGCCTCCCGGGCCGCGAAGATCACCCGGGCCGCCGCGATGGACAGCCGGTGGCCGGAACGCCCCGGGCTCCCGCCGCCGGCCTCCATGAACCGCCGCATGGCCCGCAGGGTCTCGGGGGGCTTCGGACAGGATGTCGCGGCGTTGTCGAAGTACAGGATATCCGGGGTCATTCCTTATCCCTTTCGCCGCCGCTTAAGAATCCGGCCGGCCCTCTCGAAATAAGGGAGCGAGGGGGATAAGTCAAATGCATTTTTTCGATGGATCCCGCGTCATCATCGGAAATCCGCATGATCGGGACGGCGCCTGAACGCGGAACGCGGCTTACGGGCGGACGGAATCGTCCGGGGAGACCTGACGGATGAAATCGAGAAAGAGCCGCTGGTGGCGAAGAAACGCGGCCTGACGGCGGAAGATCAGATGGAAGGCCCGCTCGATCCGCCAGTCCGCCACGGGGCATTCGCGCAGGAGCCCCTGGTCGATTTCCCGCCGGACGGCACGGACGGAGAGGATCGAGACGCCGAGGCCGGCCAGAACGGCCTCCTTGATCGCCTCGGAGCTGCCCAACTCGGCGATGAGGTTGAAGGCGGAAAGCTCCACTCCGGCCTGGTCCCTGAGGTACCCCGCCAGGATATCCCGTGTCCCGGAGCCCGGCTCCCGGAGGACGAAGGGCTCGGCCGCCAGTTCCGCCGGGGAAACGGACGCCTTCCGCGCCCAGCGGTGGTCGGCCGGGACGACGAGGATCAGCCTGTCGCGCCAGAGCGGCTCCGCCGCCAGTTTGGCGTGCGACGGCTTCCTGCCGATGATGCCGAATTCGCGCTCGCCGTTCAGGATCAGGTCCTGCACCTCCTGGCTGTCGGCGGTCTGGACAAAGACGCGGATCTGCGGGCACCGGCTGCGGAAGCGGCTGAGCACGGCGGGCAGGATGTAGGTCGCCGGAATCGTGCTCGCGGCCAGGGCGATGTCTCCCCCCTCGTGTTCGCGCACGCGGGCGATCCTGTCCCGGGCGTCTTCGCGCAGCTTGAAGACCCTGCGGGCGTAGTCGTAGACGACCCGCCCCTCCGGCGTAAGGGTGACGCCCGACTTTTCCCGGATCGCGACCGGCGCCTCCAGAGCGCCCTCCATGTTCTGGATGTGCTTGGTCAGGGAGGGCTGGGACAGGTTCATCCGCCTGGCGGCGCGACTGAAGTTCCCTTCCTGCACGAGAAAAACGAGGGCCTCCAGCTGCTGCAGCGAGATGTTTCTGAAGGCGTCGAATCTCATGGCGCCGTCTCTCCCGCATTCCCGCCGTCCCGTTTCGACAGGGGCGGAGCGCATTCCCCCGTGACCGACGCGATGGCGACCCGGAGAATGAGGGTCTGGCGGAGCGAACGCGCCGCATAGGTCCACGGACCGGCCCCGCCGTATTTTTCCATCAGGAGATTCAGGGATTTTTCGACCTCCGGAGGATCGTCGATCAGACAGGCCCGGCCGTAGCCGATGACGCTGCGATACCGCGTCGTCCAGCGGCAGGCCTCGTCGGCCGCGACGATCCCGTCCAGGATGTCCATCTCGAAGCAGACCCGGTCGTTCTTTCTGAGGAGGTCGATCTTCCTGCCCTTCCTGCCCGTATGGAAATGCAGGACGCGATCCCGGTAGGCGAAATGCATGGGGACGATGTAGGACAGGCCGTCTTCGGCCAGGGCCAGGCGGCAGACCGGGGCCGCGGTCATAATGTCTTCGAGGGTCTTGAAGTCCTTGATTTCCTTGTCCTGACGGGACATCCCTTCTCCCTTCTTTTTTTTGCATGCGTACCATGTCCCGTCCGGTCCTGTCAATCCGTCCGGGATCGCCCCGGGCCCATGACCCGTTCGCCGGACGGGCCGTTTCCCGGACAGGGCCCCCCCGGTCGGGGGAAAGGGCGCCTGCGCAAAAAATGGGGATCACGCCCCGCGACAACGGCGCGCGAGGACGCGGGCTTCCCATTTAAGCGGCGTTGTGCTATGAGGACGCTCGATGGATCGAAACCCGGACGCAATGGAACTGTGGCGGCAAGAACGCCCGCTCGTCATCCCCTGCCCGCGGGGCGCCGCCCCCGGCCTGGCGGCGGAGGTGGCGGCCCTGGGCTTTCCGGTCCTGGCCGAAACCGACGCCGCCGTCGAGACGGCCGGGACGTTCGACGACACGCTGAAGCTCAATCTTCATCTGCGCACGGCGCAGCGGGTGCTCTTTCTCCTCCAGGCCTTTCGGGCCACGACGCCCGGGGAACTCTACGGGGGGCTGCTCGACCTCCCCTGGGAGGCCATCCTCCCCGACGACGGCTACGTGAGCGTCACCTCCGCGGTGGACCACCCGACGATCCGGGATTCGCAGTTCGCCAACGTCAAGTGCAAGGACGCCATCGTCGACCGGATCCAAAAGGTCCGGGGCCGGCGGCCCGATTCCGGACCCGAACGGACGCGGTCGGTCGTTCATCTGTACTGGCGCGGGAAGGACGCCCGGATCTACCTGGACACCTCGGGAGAGCCCCTCTCGCGGCGCGGCTACCGCCTGATCCCGCTGGACGCCCCCCTGCAGGAGACCCTGGCCGCGGCGCTCGTCCAGGCCACGGCATGGAACGGGACGGACCCGTTCGTCAATCCCATGTGCGGGAGCGGCACGCTCGCCATCGAGGCGGCCCTGATCGCCCGGCGGATCGCGCCCGGCCTGGGGCGGTCCAACTTCGGGTTCATGCACGTCCGGGGTTACCGCGCGGCGGCCTGGCAGGCCCGGCAGGAGGCGGCCCGGCAGGCGGTGCTCGCCAAACCGGCGGGACGGATCGTGGCCACGGACATCCGCCCGGAGGCCGTCGAGGCGGCGCGCCGGAACGCCCGCGCCGCCGGGGTGGACCGCTCGATCACGTTCACCGTCTGCCCGTTCGAGCACACCCCGATCCCGCCGGGCCGGGGAACGCTGATCCTGAATCCCCCCTACGGGGAGCGGATGGGCGAGCTGGCCGCCCTGGGGGATACCTACCGGGCGATCGGCGACTTTCTCAAGCACAAGGCCCCGGGCTGCCAGGGCTTCGTATTCACGGGGAACCCGGGCCTCGCCAAACGGGTCGGGCTGCGCACCCGGCAACGACTCGTCTTCTACAACGGCGGCATCGAGTGCCGGCTGCTGCATTACGACCTCTACACGGGCAGCCGGAAAGTGCGCGAGGGGAGCGCGGTCCCCGACGCGGACGGTGAGGAATCCCGGACCCAACGGCCGCTGGAACGCGCCTGTCCCAACCCGGCCCCGCCGGGCGGCCGCGGACCCGCTCCAAAAACACGATGGATTGAAACGCATGCAAAAAAAAGAAACCCCCGGCGGTAACGCCCGCCACCCCATCGGGGTGTTCGATTCCGGCGTGGGCGGCCTGACCGTCGTCCGGGCCCTGATGGAACGCCTCCCCTTCGAGAACCTGATCTACTTCGGGGATACGGCCCGGGTGCCCTACGGCGTCAAGTCGGCGGAGACGATCAATCTGTACGCCGCCCAGATCACGGAATTTCTCGTGCAGCGGGAGGTCAAGCTGCTCATCATCGCCTGCAACACGATGGCGGCCGTGGCCCACGAGGCCGTGGTCTCCCGCTCGCCGGTTCCCGTCCTCGACGTCATCGACGCCGGGGCGCAGATGACCGTGCGGACGACCCGCACGAAGCACGTCGGCGTCATCGGCACGCCCACGACCGTTAACAGCAACACGTATGCGCGGGCGATCCACCGCCTCGATCCGGAAGTCCGGATCTTCTCCCAGGCCTGCGCCCTGTTCGTCCCGCTGGTGGAGGAAGGCTGGTTCGACCACCCCGTCACGCGTCTCACGGCCCAGGAATACCTGAAGCCGGTTCTCGCGGAGGGCATCGACACCCTCGTCCTGGGCTGCACCCATTATCCCCTGCTCAAGGCCCTCCTGCAGGAGGTGACGGGACCCGCGATCCGCCTGGTCGATTCCGCGGAGGCGATGGCGGACATCACGGCCGATCTCCTGACCGACCGTGAACTGGCGAATCCGGACCGGGAGGCGCCCGTCTACCGGTTCTACGTGACCGACGTGCCCTTGCGGTTCCAGGGCATCGGCGAGCGGATACTGGGCCGGTCCCTGCCCCACGTGGAGCGGGTCAGCCTGTAACATGGACCGTCGCACCTTCCTTTACTCGCTCCTCGTCACCTTCTTCATCAACGCCTTTCTGACCCTGTTTTTTCTCTTCCCGGCCGCCCTGCAGCGGCAGGCCATGCCCCTGTCGCTCATCGGCTGGGTCATGGGCGTCGCCAGCGTCGGCGCCCTCCTAAGCCGGCCGATCGGCAGCACCGTGACCGAAACGCTGGGGCTCATCCGGAGCCTCCTGGTCCTGTGCCTGGGCCTGATAGTGGTTTCCATTCCCCTGATCTGGGTGCGGACGTTCCTGCCCCTCTTTTTCCTCCGGGCGGCGGGGGGATTTCTCTTCGGGATGGCGGTCGTCACCCTGACGACCTATCAGGCCTTCGCCATCCCCGTCAAACAGCGGGGCAGCACCTTCGCCTGGATCGGGATCGCCTACGTCGCGCCCCAGCTGGTCGTGCTGCCCCTCGCGGAATGGTTCGTCACGCGCGGTCGTATCGATCTCTATATGGGCCTGGCGCCCCTGTTCGCCCTGCTGACCTTCCTGTTCGCCCTCGCGCTCCCCCCCCCTCCCGCGGCGGCGGACAACGACCGGTCCTCCGCCGCGCCTTCGGAGGCGCCGTGGGGAAGCTGGGCGGACATCCTCGCGATTCCCGGCTTCTGGGCGCTCGTTCTGGCAACCTTCACCTTCTCCATGCTCAACGGCACCACCCTGCAGTACCTGCCGGTCTTCATCAAGGACCAGGGACTCATCGCCAGTTCCTTCCTGGTCGTCAATTCGGCCACCGCCCTGACCGTGAGGCTTTTCGCCTATCGCCTGATGGACCGCCTGAACCGCCCCCGGGCCATCGGTCTGATCCTGACCGGCATGGGAACGGCCCTGTTCCTGCTGCACTGGGCCGACAGCCATGCCGCCTTCATCGCCGGCGGCCTCCTCTACGGGATGTTCATGGGCATCGGCTTTCCCATCATCCTTGCCCTGGCGCCGGATATCTTTCCCCCGCGCCTGATGCCCAAGGGGGTTTCCATCAGCATGCTGGCCATGGACGCCGGCTTCATCCTCGCCCCCATCTTCGCCGGTTATCTCGGACAGCGCTGCGGGCTGGGACTCGTCTTCACGGCGGTCGGCGCCGGCGCCGTCCTGAGCGGCCTGGCGGTGACCCTGGCCAACCGGCGGATCGTCCGGGGCGGGTTCTGGCAATCGTGACCCCGGCGAGCTCTCCTTCCTGCCTCTCCTGTCCTTCAGCTTGACAGGGCCGCACGATCATGAAGCTCTGGCATCAGAAAACCCATTTCGCTTCCTCAGCCCACGGGATAAACGAACTGTTACAGTTCATCAACATCTATAACGGTGTGCCCACACATAAAACGCCATCGGAGGGCTTACCCCCGAGGGAAAACGGAGCCAGTGGGTTTATCCCGAAAAGCTGTGAACAACGGTCGACTTTCTTACATTTTATCAGCAATGTCCGGTTAAGA
>DDXV01000037.1:479-3309 GCA_002347815.1 Syntrophaceae bacterium UBA2251 | reverse complement strand
TAATTTAAAAGGATAATTATAAAACAATTTCCTTGTCGGGTTGGCGATCCAGCCGCCGGGAAAGAAGGCTTCCATGGCGTTCTCCAGCCTTTCGGCGGTTCCTTCGGGTCCGCCGATAACCAGGGCCTTCGTCCGGCGTTTGAAAAGCGTCGCCTCGCGCAGCAGGAAAATCAGGCCGCCAAAATGATCGCCGTGAAGATGGGTGAGAACCACCGTCCCGATGGAATCGGGGTCCACGCCGAATTTCTTCAACGCCACAAGGGAACTTGCGCCGCAATCGACGAGGATGCGCTGCCCGCCGTCTTCTAAAAGGAAGCAGGTATTGAACCGGCCCCCGCTTCCGAACGCGTCCCCGCAACCGATGACTTGGATTTTCATAGTTCCTTCCGGATGCCCTCTCCCGGGGGAAGGGGTGCTGTTTCGATATCGGTCGGACCATACACGTCCCGGAAACAGGAATCAACAGCAATATCCCGTCCGGCATCGCCGCAACCCCCGGCGGCCGCGCAGGCATTCCCCACAGGGAGACGGGCCGGGAGGGGTGGTCAGCTGAAAACGTTGTTTCCCCCGGCCGGATGTGTTAGAAAACCGGACGGGACGACCCATAAATCTCTTGACAAACGAAGGGATAGTCCTGCAAAAAAGAACTTTTCGAACGGCCGTGACCCGAAGCGGGGCGGACTTTTTGTGTGAGGGAGGTTGCACCATGCCAGAGCGGATGGACACCCAGGCGCTGATCCTCCGGATTGCCGCGATCATGATCGAGGAACTGAAGCTGGAAGACGTGACGCCGGAGACGTTCGATCCCGATNNCGTCTTCATCGACGAGGACGACTACCCGACGTTGAAGACCCTCCGGTTGATCGCCGAATATTTGCAAAAGAAATTGCATTCATGAGCGAGGCAAAGACGTGCGGCGTCCGCGAGCGACGCCGCGACGACCACAGGGACCCGAAGGCGGGGGGGCGGATGGACTCTGAACGCGGGGCCGTCGCGGACGTCCTTTCCGCCCCGGCGGCGGTCGCGTCGCGCCGATGGAAGTTCTCCGAGCTGCTCGCCCCGCCGGAGGTCCGGGACCGCTGGGAAAAGGTGCGAAAATACTTTTTCCTGCGCGAATCCACCTATGACATGACGAACCGCNNGGCGCGCGGCATCACCTATGTCGTGCTGGCGGGGGCCGAGCCCTCGCTCGTTCCGGAACGGCTCGCGGTCTGCTTTTCCGAAGCGCCTCTGGGCTGCATCGCCACCAACGGCGTCCGCCGCATCGATTCCGCTGTCGGCTACAAGATCCACATCTCCGTATGGGGTAACGACGCCACGAGCCTGCGCGTCCGCAAGGCAAAGGGCCTCCTCGGTCGCCAGACCGATAACTACGCGGGCGATCCGCGCGCCGTCTTCGTCTACACCTTCACCCGCGAAAACGTCGAGGAGTGTGCGGGCGTCATGGACGCCCTGGCCGACGCCGGTTGCCGGGCGACCTTCAACGTGTTCTCCGCGCCGGTCGGCTATGCCGGCCCGCTCCGTCACGACGCCGCGTCTCTCGCCCGGACGCGGGCCGTCATGTCCGAGATGATGGACCGCTATCCCCGCCAGGTCCTGTTCTCACCCTACAACGCCGTCGCCCACACCGAGGCCCGGGGTCTCCACGACCTGTACCGCTGCGCCTATCCCCGGCGGAACCCCTCGACCGCCCTCGGCCTCGGCCGCTCCTTCCGCCAGTTCCGGGCCGACCTGACCTGGGACCGGGACGCAGCCTGCTGCGTGCCCGACACGGACTGCGACGACTGCCGCCACTACGCGGCAGGGAGCGCCGTGGTCACCGCGCGGCTCTACCGGCACGCCACGGATCCCCGGACCTTCCGCGCCTGGCTGGATTACGTCGACACCTATCTCGCCGTCTGGGTGATGGGCTACGAAAAGGGGGAGGCCCTCTGCGGGGAGATGATCGCCCCGCCGGATCCCCTCACCGCGAGGAAACCGTAAACCATGCAAACCGTCAGCACGCTTCTCGATGAACCCTGGGCCGCGCGCTACCGGGCGATCTCCCGGCTCAACATCCGCAGTTCGATCTACGACGTGACGAACCGCTGCAACCTGCGCTGCAAGGGGNNAGGGGTGCTTCTTCTTCTCGTCCGGCGAACACCGGGCCGCGCCCGAAGAGACGGATCTCGCAAAATGGGAGGCCTTCGTGGCCCGGGAACAGGCGCGCGGGGTGAATCTCGCCATCCTCATCGGGGGCGAACCGACCCTCGCCCTCGACCGCGTCGAGGCCTTTTACCGGCGGGTGCCCACGTACCTCGCCACGAACGGCCTCATCAAGGCGCCCCGCGAGCGCTTCCCCGAGATGATGGTCGGGATCTCGCTCTGGGGGGACGAGGAGGACGAAAAACTCCTCCGCGGGAAGGACGTCTTCGCCGTCTCCAGCCGGAACTACGCGGGCGACCCCTACACCTACTACCTCTACACGATCACCCCCCGGCAGATCGGCCGCACGGAGCGCGTCATCCGGCGGATCGCCGATGTGGGGCTCAAGGTCCACATGCAGCTGCTGTCGAACGACGAGGGCGTGGAGGGCTTCTCCTGGACGCCGTCCCAGCTCTCCGACATCCGTGACGAGATGGACGCCATGCTCGACGCCTATCCGCAAACCGTCGTCTCCTGCCGGTACTACCACGAAATCATCACGACCGGCCGGATGCTGGGGCGTCCCTTCGGATGGATGGAATGCCCTTCCGTGACGGAACCCCTCGACGCCCGCGACCCCCGTCCGAAGCGCCTGATCCACTTCATCCGCTGGGCGGCGGACCTGAAGACGATGCACCGCTGCTGC
>DDXV01000037.1:0-474 GCA_002347815.1 Syntrophaceae bacterium UBA2251 | reverse complement strand
CGCGGTCCCGCTCAACCACGAGAACGGTCATGGCTGACTTGCGACCCGTGATTCTGGGATATGACTGCGTTTCGCCGCTCGGCACGGACCTCGACCGGCAGTGGGCGCGTGCCGCGGCCGGGGAGAGCGGCGTCGGCGCCCTGACCCGTTTTCCCCTGCGCGAGGGGTTCCCCGTCCGGATCGCCGGGCAGGTTCCGGAGATGGATGTCGTCCCCTATCCCTTCCTCCGTCCCCGCGAGATGGCCCACTGGACCTCGCCCGTCTTCCCGCATGCCCTGCTCGTCGTCCACCGCGCCCTGAAGCGGGCCGGGGTGGAGATCACGCCGGAGACGGCCCCGCGGACCGCCGTCACCTTCAGCTCCGCGATCGGCGGCCTGGACGCGCTCGTCGCCGCGGACCGCGCGCTCACGTCCTCCGGGAAACTCCCCCAGCCCTTCATGAACCCCAACGCCTGCATCAACATGGTGGGCGGCA
>DDXV01000062.1 GCA_002347815.1 Syntrophaceae bacterium UBA2251 | reverse complement strand
GCTTCGCGAAAATCGGTGTTTAATAATATTTGCCAACACTTCATTTAATTCCTGTGAGCATAATGAAACGATTTATTGATTGCCTCATTCCGTTTACGACTTGTAACCTGCAATGTGATTACTGTTACATAATCCACTCAAAATGTTGGGGACAAACACTACCCGTGTTTCGTTATGATGCTGATCGTATTGGACACGCTTTATCAATTAACCGGCTTGGTGGCATCAGCCTGATAAACATTTGTGGTGATGGAGAAACTCTTCTTCCCCCGGAAACTGTTGGAATCATTCACAGCATTCTCAAAAACGGTCATTATGTTATGCTTGTAACCAATGGAACAGTTACTAAGAGGTTTACCGAAATCGCAGAGTTGCCTGTTGATTGTCTCAACAGATTGCTCATTAAATTTTCATTTCACTACCTGGAGCTGAAACGGAAAGATTGGTTCAATGTTTTTTTTGACAATGTCCAAACTGTTCGAAATGCGGGATGTTCCATTTCTCTGGAATTAACGCCATCTGATGAAATGATTCCTCACATTGAAGATGCTATCTCATTATGTAAAAAAAGAACTGGGGCAATCTGCCATGTTACAGTAGCACGAGATGAAAAAAATAACTTATTACCTTTATTGACCCATCATTCACGGACTGAATATGAAAATATCTGGAATAAATTTCAATCGGACTTGTTCGACTTTAAGATGAAAGTATTTGGCGAAAAAAGACGTGAATATTGTTACGCAGGACTTTGGACTGGAGTGCTTAATTTGACGACGGGTGAGTTTAGGCAATGCTATCGTGGAGATTTGCTGCGAAATATTTTTGAAGACATAGAAAGCCCTATACAATTTGTCCCGATTGGTTGTCGTTGCGCGGAACCATATTGTTACAACGCACATGCTTTTATGACTCTTGGAATTGTCCCTTCGATCAGAACACCAAGGTTCTCGGAAATGCGGAACCGACTTTGTGATGATGGTTCAGAATGGCTTACACCCGACATGAAAACATTTCTCAACAGAAAACTTATCGATGACAATATAGAACTGTCTTGGATTGAAAAAAAACTTTATGAAATCGGCAGATTGGTCAAAACATCGCGAATGATTCATAAATCAAAATCCCTTTTGTCGCACATGTATCATAAGACGATTATCCCATGATGACACGCAAAGAGAAAACGGTGCAGCTACGGCGACTTATTACAACACGACTTGTTGACTTGATCGACAGGGATTATGTATTGTTGGGATTGCCATATTACTTGAATGTTGGTGATATTTTGATCTGGGAAGGAGAAAGGCAATTTCTTAAAACCTTACCTTATAAATGCTTAAATGAAGGTTATCACTATCAAGAATCGTGGAGAATACGAGATGATACGTTAATAATTCTTCAGGGAGGAGGTAATTTCGGAGATTTGTGGCGTTTTATTCAAGACGACCGCTTAAAGATTGTTCAGCGCTATAAAAATAATCCTATAATAATAACTCCCGTGACCTTCTGGTATGAAAATCATGATTTAATAAAACTGGATGCGGAAGTTTTTTCCAAACAT
This sequence comes from Syntrophaceae bacterium UBA2251, assembly GCA_002347815.1. Lineage (GTDB taxonomy): Bacteria > Desulfobacterota > Syntrophia > Syntrophales > UBA2251 > UBA2251. Next base: position 124,212 of record DDXV01000062.1, on the reverse strand, counting down.
CCCGACCTCACAATCTGTGCCCGTGATGCGGTTTCTTTTGAACAACTGAAAAAGCATTTCAACAACCGAATACTCCTCATACCGGACATGGCATTTTGTATTGAGAAAAAAACGCTGAGTAAGCATATTTACGGTACCGGCGAAGGAACACTCTTTCTGAAGAGAACCGACAAAGAACTCTCTCCAAAAGCTTTCTCGAATTCAAAGGCAATTCCGGAAACAGCGGACGTACATGATTGGCCGAGCATGGAGAAAAATCCGTTATGCTGGATTTGCTATCGACAGCTGTGCAATTGTGGAAATACGGTGGAACGCTATAAAAGATTCCGGACGATATCCCGCATAACGTCGAAGTTAAGCGATTGGTACTTTCACGAACATTGCCGAAAGCAGCTTATCCATGAGGGGGTTAACTTTGTAGGCCGATACCGCAACATCTTTACAACACGCCTGCATGTGGGCATTCTCTCCATATTACTGAATAAGGAAGTTACCATCATAGATAACTCTTATGGTAAGAATTCTAACTTTTTCGATACATGGTTGAGTGACACGGAATGTGTTGAACTTTGGAGAGTACAATAATGCCATTACCGCAACTATATGTCATTGGAGATAGTATTTCTATCGATTATGGTCCATATCTTCAGGCTAATTTAAAGGGCATTATGGATTTTTCCAGGAAGAAATCACAAGAAGAATCTTTGTTCCATCTGGACAATCCGCAGGGAGACAGTGGCGGCAATTCATCGATGGTTTTGTCCTTTTTGAAAACAAAAGCACGTCACGGCGGTATAGACGCTGACTTCGTGTTGTTAAATTGTGGTCTGCATGACATCAAAACTGATCCGGTATCGGGCAAGAAACAAGTGCCACTCAATCAATATGAGAAGAATCTACAAGAAATTATAAAGACGGTTGGGAACAATAAAACACAACTGATCTGGATTAGAACTACGCTTTTTGAAGATGATATACACAATAGTTATGAGCTTGGCTTTCACCGTTATTCAATCGATTGTATGGAATACAATCGTATAGCGGACTGTGTCATGCAAGAAAATGGCATTCCTATAATTGATTTATGCACCTTTACGTTAAACCTCGGTAAAAATATTTTCTTTGATCATGTTCATTTTATTGAGCCTGTAAGAGAAAAACAGGGAACTTACATTGCAAACTGGTTGAAAGAGCGGATAAATTGTACAAATAAATTTGTATCGCAAAACATTTATAATAATAAAATAAATGAAAACTATTTAAGCGTCAGTGTCCTGTTATGTTGCTATAACAGTTCTGCAAAATTACCGGAAACTCTCAGACATCTTATTGAACAGGAAGTTCCTGAAGACATTTGTTGGGAGGTTATAGTCGTTGATAATGCCTCCACGGACAATACTGCTCAGGTTGCACGATCACTTTGGCCGAATAACGCTCCTGCTCCATTGAGGATTGTTAGTGAACCAACACCGGGTTTGAGTCACGCCAGAAAAAAAGGCATAGAGGAAGCAAAATATGACTTAATCTGCTTTGTAGATGACGATAATTGGCTTGCACCTGACTGGATCAAATTCGTTTCACAGATCATGTCAGAACACCCTGAAGTTGGCGCATGTGGTGGTAGAACCGAAGCAGTTTTTGAAATAGAACCGCCTGAATGGTTTGTAAAATACTCTGCAAGTTACGTTATTGGAAGACAAGGTGATAAAATTGGAGACGTAACCTGGAGCAGGGGTAATCTTTGGGGCGCCGGCCTAACAATAAGAAAAAAAGCCTGGACACAACTTATTGAAAATGGATTTCAACAAATGTTAACTGGTCGAACCGGCAATAAATTGTCATCCGGAGAAGACTATGAAATGTGCTATGCTCTTCGTCTTTCCGGTTGGCGGCTTTGGTACTCTGATGATCTTGTTCTCAAACATTTTATCCCTGCCTGTCGTCTTACATTAGCATATCTCTTTAAGTTAATGATTGGGTTTGGTGAACAAACAATATTTTTCGATCCATATAACTTTTATGTTCGTTATAATCCTTCCGAGATAAAATCTCTTTTCGGAAAAATATGGGTGCGTCAATTTTTACTGGAAGTTTATACGTTTCTCTTCAGAGACGGCAGCTTTTGGAAACAGTGGCATGAACAATTTAAAAACACATATGAATATCGAACGCTGTGGATGTTTCATTGGGGAAGAATTAATGCTTTGTTGAAATTTCGCAATATTTATGAAGATCAAATAAAATCATTTGAACAGAATCGCTGGATACGTATTGACAGGCATTCAGCCAAGAATCTATACAAGAATCAAAATGTTTCTAATTCATACAATCTAAACTTAAGCACAAATCCCCTAGTCACTGTTTTAATCTGTAATTACAATTACGGGCAATATTTGGGTGAAGCCATTGACAGTGCCCTTTCCCAAACATGGAAAAACCTAGAATGCATCGTTGTGGATGATGGTTCGACCGACGAATCCAGAAAAGTTCTTAAAGAATATGAAGGAAAAATCAAAACGATATTAAAAGAGAATGGTGGCCAAGCCTCTGCCTTCAATGCGGGAGTTACTGAAGCTAAGGGAGAAATTATTTGTTTTCTGGATTCCGATGATCTTTGTCATCCTGAGCGCGTATGCAGAGTGATCGAAAAATACAGGCAAGCACCATGGGGTTTAGTCTGTCATGATCTTGATCTGATTGACGGCAAAGGCAATGCACTCAATATTACATGGACATCCCATGCCGGTGTCAATCTAAAGGAAGGAAAGGCCGTCGATGCTGTTATTGAAAACAACTATTCTTGGATATTTAGTCCTACTTCCGGTATGAGTATGCAGAGAAAATTAGCCGAAAAAATATTCCCTCTTCCATCTGAAAAATGGAAAATCAGTGCTGACGAGCCATTGGCTTTTCTTGCCGCATGTCTTGATAGTTTGGGCAGCGTTTCAGAGTCCCTCGGAGCATACAGGATTCACAGCAAGAATTTGTTTGCTACTTTTCACGATGACATGGAAGCCAGAAGAATTGCTGGCATTACTCATACGACCAGAAGATACTTTTTCTGCAAGCAAATTACTTCTGAGCTAAACAGAGACTTACCAGCCCCCAAAACAAATTACCGTTACTACCGTCTCTGTTGCCTAATCGCTCGGGACAAGCCCTCTCGTTATATTGTTCCTCTTCTGAAAAAGAATATTTATTATCATCTTATTAACCGAGCTAATATACCTGTGACCTTTTGCAACATAGTTAAGTACTTTGCTGCCGATTTGTTAATAATTTTGGGTAGAATTTTTAAAAAGTCTTCCAAACATAATTTGCTTAAAGCACGTTTTGACAAGGAAGCTCTGAAAATTGATAAAGAGCAGTTGAAGTATATTTTATACGATGAATAACATAAAAATCAGCGTCGTGGTCGCAACCCGTAACCGTGCCGGTTCACTGCTCCGTCTCCTTAATGGATTGTCAGAGCAAATCAACGCTCCACCATTCGTGGTAATCATTGCCGATAATGGGAGTAGCGATGATACACCCAGGGTAGTCGAAAACGCGCGGGATCGACTGAGAACCCATTATGTACGAGAGGAACGACCCGGTAAAAGCCGGGCTCTTAACGCTGCATTAAAATTTGCCCGAGGTGAACTTATAATTTTTACGGATGATGATGTCATCCCACAGCCTGATTGGCTTTCTCAATTTTATTCAGCAGCGCAACGATATTCGGATGTGAATATTTTTGGGGGACAAATTGACGTTAACCTTGCGGACGTTCCTTCCTGGATTAAGCGCTCTTTCAACCTTATGGGCTTACTGACTTCCGCTCACAACTATGGTAACTCCGATATTCGGTACAACTATGGTCAGTATCCTTTCGGACCAAATATGGCCATTAGGCGTCACTTGCTTATAGTACATGAAGCTCCTTATCCTGTGCACTTAGGACCGGGAACAGATTGCCCAGTGGGAGACGAAAGCGTGTTTTTTATGAAATTCAGTCCCCCTGCTGCGAAAGATCGCATTTTTCTTCCAGCCGCCAGGGTTTTTCATGAAGTCGAAGAAGATAATATAAACTTTCACAACGCAGTACGACGTTGCTTTATTGCCGGCCGAGGACAAGGCTGTATGCGATTGCCCGTATTGTCGGAACAATCCGAGGTTCATTCTTCAACATTTGGTTTGATCCTGGCAAGAATGAGCTCTTGTAAAAGTGTTCGTGAACTGATTTGCATTTCTGCGCGATATATTGGTTTTCTGGTGGGTTCATTAAAATTTCATCGTTATAATGAATGAATTTTTTATGCGCATCTTAGTCCTCAGCAAACGTCAATACATGAACAAAGATCTGATCGATGATCTTTATGGCCGCTTCCGCGAAATTCCGCTTACGCTTGCCCGAACCGGTCATGATGTGCATGGTGTCTGTCTGAGTTATCGCTCTCGTCATGAAGGAGTATTTGATGATGTTGAAAAGAACGCACAGGTAACTTGGCATATGTTAAACGTCCGACGCTTGTGGCCGTTGGATTCTAAGAGCTATTGGCGCATAATCGATTCAATCGGAAAAGATTTCCGACCGGATATTGTTTGGGCCTGTTCGGATGCGTTGCATGCGATTCTGGGGGTACGCGTTGCTAAAAGGCTCGGAGCATCTCTGGTTATAGATTTATACGACAATTTTGAGAGTTTCTCAGTCACGCGGATTCCGGGAATGACCTCAGCGTTCCGCCGTGCGCATCGCTGCGCTGACGGCATCACCTGTGTCAGTCATCCACTGGCTCGGTATGTTTATGAAACAAGCTCCTGTAAATGCCCAGTCGAGGTTATTGAAAACGCGGTGCCGGAAGGTTTTTTTTATCCGATGGATCGCGCAAGCTGCCGCCGGGAGATGGGGCTTCCACCGGATGGGATTTTTATTGGAACGGCTGGCGCCATCTCCCAATCAAGAGGCATTGAAACACTTTTCAAGACTTTTGAAATACTTGCCCGGGAGCGGCCAGACGTTCATCTTATTCTGGCTGGCACTTGCGATAAAGGTCTCCGTCTCCCTAAGAATTCACGGGTTCATTATCTGGGAATTTTGCCTATGAACAAGGTTCCTGTTTTTCTTTCATCTCTCAATATTTCTGTAATTTGTAACCGCGAGTCGGCATTTGGTAAATATTGTTTCCCACAAAAATTTTATGAAAGCGTCGCATGCGGCTTGCCGATCGTTGTTGCCCAAACCGGCGTAATGAAAGAATTGCTGAAAGATAAGCCTGATTTTTTATTCAAACCTGAAGACGCCGATAACCTGGCTGCTGTTTTACGTCGTCAGATCGAGCGCCCCTTTACCTTGCCAACGGAAGTTCCTACCTGGACTATACTGGCGCATCGCCTTGATAATTTTTTTCGCACCTGTTTAAAAGTAGAAAAACTATAAATGATTTCTAGGTCTAGTGAAAATTTTATACCTGCGTTGCTTCGTTAGTCCTTTTTAGCTATAAAGACCATTTGATGACAGTGCCATGGATCCATTTTTTCCAACATCGGCTGCAAAATATTCGGAAATGGATACAAACCGAAGCCATAACCCTGAACCTTAGAGAAACCAACCATGGAAAGATATTTTTTTAATACCCGATAACTAAAAACTACGAGGTGACGATGTGCTGGCATTTCTGATTCGGTGTCATAAATTGATTTCTCACTGCTGACTTTGAATATTTCTTCTTCAGTCAACAACGCATTCGAATCCGGATGAGGCCCGCTTGACGGCATTTTCCCTATGAATAATAACGTAATGGTAAAATATGTACTGATGTTGGGTGTCAGCAAAATTATTGTTCCAGCTTTTTCCAATACCCTATGACACTCCCTCATAAATTCACATCCGTTCAGCAAATGTTCCAGAACAGAAAGCCCGAAAACGCAACGAAACTGACCATCACCAAATGGCAGTCTCTTGTTCAGGTCGCTCTGAATAACATCAAGATGTCGGTTTTGTGCCTGTTGAACATCTGCATGTTTCCATTCAATACCATGATAGGATGATTTATTAAAATCGATTAACGTATTGATTCTGTCATAAGAATATCCTTCCCCTGCCCCGCAATCGAGGCAACGGCCACCCCCGATGAGCGAATTGGCAATTTCTTCAAATGCAAATTTATACGATTCATCCATAGTTCGTCGATACAGTTTTTTAAAATATGACTGAAGCATTGATTTACTCACATTTGCATTTCAACAAAAACATTATCCAGATATATTCCAAATGTCTCCACGTATCTGCATGCAATCGATTTCCATTGAAAATGCTGGCGCACATAAGCCATGGCTCGTTGGCCTTTGGCATGACGAGTTTCTTCATCGTGAACCAGTGCATGAATTTGTGCCACATATTCATCAGCTCGGCCCGGGGTCAATAGCTGTCCGTTATCCCCCTCGGAAATGGCATCAGCCAAACCTTCAAGGCGTGACGCAATAACGGGCAAGCCGGATGCTCCAGCCTCGAGCACTACCAACCCAAACCCCTCCATGTCACCCTCTATAGGGATATTTGGCTGCACATAGATTTCGGCGGCTGCGTAGAGCATGTGCAGATCACAATCGTCGACCTGCCCGAGCAGAAAAACACGTGAGTCCAGTCCTCGCTGTACAATGCTTTTTTCTATTCTTTTTCGCATTGGACCATCGCCTGCAACGACATAAATTATATCTTGATCGAGCTCAGGAAGGACATTTTCTACAAACCAGAGTACACCCTTCCGTTCTATAAGGCGACCCACTGTAAGAATGATGTGTCGGTTTCCGACTTGGGATCCTAGCAAGTGATCGAGTCGCTTGTGGTTGTAATCTTCACTACATTCGTCAGGATTTACACCATTGGGAATGATGTGGCAACGATCCGCACGAAGGCCTCGGTTGGAAACTTCGATGGCGGTCCGCCGACTGACCGGAAGCAGAACATCCACAGCGGGCATAAACCGTCGAACCCAACAGCATTGATAGAACGACACGGAATAGGTAAGATCAAGTCCGTGAAGTATGCAGAACACGAGTGGCCACGGATGTACCAAGCGCAAGACCCAGGCCACGATTGCCAGCACTCCATCTCCCAGTAGAATCGCATCGTATCGGTGAGCTTGCCAAAGCGATAGGATAATAGCATACGGCAGAAACAACGGCAAAAAGAGTTTCCCATGTCGATTAGCGACAAGTGTAACATCAGCTAATTCGCTAATATTTCTATATATTTCAAAATTCTGTTTTTCAATTCCACCGATGACAGGCGGGAATGCCCGGGAAATAAATAAAATGCGCAGGCGATGGGTGCAATTGTCGTTCATATGAATGTTTTCTATCCTAATATATCATCAATATCATTTATCTTTTATACCTTAGTGCGCTCTTCATATAGCGCAAAGCACTTTCATTGCCCGGATCTTGGCGCAGCGCCTCTTCAAAGTGCCTGACAGCTTCTGGCCAGCGACCTTGAGCAACCAGTGCGATCCCCATATTGACAGAGATATCAGGGTTCTTCGGATTGATGTGGAAAGCCTCCATGAAATACTTCTCCGCCTGTCCGAATGCTCCTTTACGGGCCAAGGCTACCCCAATATCATTCAGCGTATCGGCGTCATTCGGTTTCAATTTTAACATCTCACGATAATGGCCTATGGCCTCATCTGTTTTCCCCTGCATCGACAAAATCAATGCCAGGTTTCTTCTGCCTTCCATATGGTCCCGCTGGAGTGCAACGGTCGTTCTAAATTCACGCACGGCTTCCCCTGTTTTCCCCATCGCATAATATGCACCTCCGATATTAAAATGAACATCAGGGTTGGTCGAGTTGATCGCCAGGGCCTTTCCATACTGCTCCAGAGCCTCATCAAATCGCCTTTGATGAACCAGCGTGATGCCCAGGTAATTGTATATGCGGTCATAGTTGGGATTGATTTCCAGGGCTTTATGCAGCCTGATCTGTGCCTCTTCATATTTTCCTTGCCTGATGAGGTAGGCTCCCAAAGTCGCCTCAGCCAGAAAATTCCTCCCAGTCACTTCTATGGCCCGTTGAAACAGGGTTCCCGAATTCTGCCAATACTGAATTTGGATCCAGCTCAATATAACCAAAACGGACAATGTTGCAACGGCCATGACTGCCATAAGTCTTTTACGAAACCTGATGCCACTGAGGAGATCAGGAACACCCCAGGCAATCATGACAGAAAGGCCGATGTAGGACACATAAGTATAACGGTCGGCCATGGCCTGAGCACCTGATTGAACCAGCCCGATGGCAGGAAGCAAAACCCCTAAAAACCACAGCCAGCCGACGATCAAATACGGAAATCGCTTTATGTACATTATCATTAAACCTGAGGCGATCAGGAGGCTGAGACCGATACTGACCACCACTGGCCATGAAATATCAAACGCGTATGGATAGAAAACAGACATATCTGCAGGGAAAAAAGCTTTCTGCAAATATCTTCCATATGCTACCAGGGCGTTGGCAATCCGGGATGTCACGGGCAGAATATCAAAAGGCAACATATTCGATTTTTTTGCCGCCGCCACCAACGTTATCCCGATCACCAAAATGGACAGCAAGAACAGGGGAATCTTTTCCCGGATCAGATGCCAAGCAGTATCCCAGCGGAAATTTTCGATTCCAAACCGCTTCAGTGGCCAGTAATCCAGAAGCAGAAGGACAAACGGCAGGGTTACCACCATGGGTTTGGACAGGAGACTCAAGGAATAACAGATCAGCATCAGGCAGTATCTCGCAAGATTCCTTTTGTTAAGATAATTCAAATAGCAGCCGATGGTCAGAAACAAAAAGAAGGTGCTCAATACATCCTTGCGCTCTGCTACCCAGGCGACGGATTCCACATGCATGGGATGAAGTGCAAAACATCCGGCGACGAATGCGGATTTCCATAAGGCACCTGTCATTCTATAAAAAACCATGAGCAGAATAATGGTATTGGCCATATGGAAGAGGACGCTAGTCCAATGATGTCCACCCGCGTTCAACCGGTATAACCGGTAATCGATTACATGAGATATCCAGGTCAACGGATGCCAGTATCCCGTATGGATGTCCTGAAATGCCCAGATCAGAGCATCATGGCTGGATTCAGTTTTAATATGAATATTATCTGTGATATAGGCGCTGTCGTCGAATTCGATGAAGTTGAAATTCTGGACGGGCCAGTAAACTGCCAGCACAGCTGCTGCCAGAAGCAGCGCCACAAGCAACTCTTTATGCTGCGTGAAGCTCTGCGTTTGCTTTGCACCGTTCATATGCGTCCGTTCACTCATTCTGATGAACACCTTTCAATGTTCTCCGGTGCGCGGATGGCCGAGATGAGCAGTGACCCGGCGAAGTGACGTACCAGTGGCACTTTTTCCAAAAAGACCCCCAGGCGGCAAACGGTCGGAATGAGCATGGGCGGCGTCGATGGGTGCAACCAGTCGAAGGGTCGTAAAGTGATGGAGCAAAAACCCGCATCCACAAGCATCCGACGGAAGGACCACAGGAAAAACGCATCCTCGTCAGGCAAATCTCCCAATTTCTTTTTGATCCAGGGAACATTTTTTTGGATCATAATCTGTGGATTGAGCATGTTTGGCTCGGCAAAGACCATGGGTGCACCGGGCTTCAGCAAACTTCGAATCCTCCTCAGGGCAGGTCGTATATTCAGATGATGGAGGATGGATGACCCGATCACAGCATCGAAATGTCCCTGAAGAGATTCATTCTCAAAAGACATCTCGAGAAAACGAGCCTGATGCTCAGGGATGTTCCTGGCCCGGGCTCTTCTCAGCAAATCTCCGGAAATATCGAGCGCGACAATATGAGCACCGCTCTTTGCAAACATTTCCGTAAAAAGGCCGGTCCCACATCCGATCTCAAGAACGGTTTTCCCGGGGCACATGCCGGACATTTCCATGATCAACCTTCCCCGACGGAAGACGCGCTGTAACCCCGCCGGTGTATTCCATCCCCATGTCCGCTCTGCATCTCCCAGCGCCAGTCTTCTGCCGTGATCTATTTCACGAATGGCTCGATCGTTCCGCTTCATACGAACTTAATCCTCTTCAAGGCAAACAGGACCATGCGCAAGAGAAGCCAACCGTGACGCCATCTTTCGATATTGGTTGTCCCGTACGTCCGCCCGCCATAACGCACCGGCAATTCGCAAATCCTGAGATTCAGTTTTGCAGCCCCGAACAGAAGATCAAAATCGCCAAAAGGATCAAAATCGCCAAAATACGAGCGATTGGCAGCAATACGCTCATAATCGGCCTTCCAGAGGACCTTCGTACCGCAGAGGGTGTCTTTGATGGGCTGTCCCAGGAGCCAGGAAAAAATCAGACTGAAAAACTTATTTCCCAAAAGGTTCGCAAAACGCATCGCCTCTTTTTCCATGGGGTACACCAGCCTTACGCCATTGATGAATTCTCCTTTACGAGTCACCAGGGCGTCATAAAATCGCGGCAGATCTTCGGGCGGAACCGTCAGGTCCGCATCCAGGATCATGAAGATATCACCACGAGCCCGCGACATGCCCAACCGTACGGCATCACCCTTCCCTTTCCCGTTCTGCCGGATCAGCAGGCTTTTCCTATCGGGATGTTTGGTTATTTCTCGTTCGATGACCTCATAGGTGTCATCCGTCGAATGCCCTTCCACAAAAACCATCTCCGTGCCCTGCCCCATGTCGGGAACCCGCGAAAAGATCTGTGCAATGTTGCCGGCCTCGTTACGGGCGGGAACGATGACAGACACCAGGGGTTTCTCACTGATGATTTTTGCAGCTGGAAAAGCGGGTGCGGCGATAATGAAATGGCTCAAAGCAAACCATTTGAACGGCCACAGCTTCACAATCACTTTGTTCAGCAATGGAGACAGGATGGGTGTATTGACGGGCCAGAGTATTTCTTCCCAATGCGATATGACCTCCATATTGGCAAGATGCATCAGACCAGCAATATCATCAACCGTCAACCAGTTCTGTAGGAGTGTCGGTTTTGCCAGTCCGAGTTCTTTTACTGCCAAAAGCGGCAATTCCCAAAGGCGGCTGTAAGTGTTGATCACGACCCTGGTGCGTGAAGTCGCACATTGCAATACACCCTTCAAAACCTTCTGGACATCCCACAGGTCATTTACGAGATCAGAAAGAACTATATAATCGAACGACTCCTCTATCAGCAGGTCATTGGCGTCCCTTTCGATAAATGTGAACTGGGGATGCCTGCTGCGTGCCCGTGCGATCATTTCAGGCGAGAAATCAATGCCTACACCGAATGAAGGATCCAGGGCTGCCAATAGATCTCCCCGGGCGCAACCGATTTCAAGAATTCTCCGGCCGGACGGGATGATGGATCTGTATACCTCTACCAGGCGTTTATGATAGTACCCCCCACACCCCGTCCAGCTATCCATTTTCCTGGCAATCTCATCCCAATGGCGAGTGCGCTGACATCGATAACTTTCAGCTGTTGATTCTGACAATGAATTGGATTTATCCATGGCGCCTTCTTTTATTCCCTCGCCATCGTTTTTGTTCTCTGAATCCGTATAAGATTTTCTTTCGCAAGGGACAAATTGCTCTTTGCCGTGCCATATTCGGGGTTGCTTTTTAAGGCAGCCTGGAAGTGCACAACCGCTTCTTCAAATCTGCCTTGATTTGCCCGAACCACGCCCAAATTATTGTGTGCCTTTTCTGTCGTTGTCCGGTTTGACCGCAATTGAAGGGCCGTTGTAAACTCTTTGGCAGCCATTTCCAAGTTCCCTTCTCGCAAATAGACCGTCCCCAGGCTAATGCGGACATCAGCATTTTCCGGTCTGGCCCTTATCGAATCGAAAAAACATCGTTTTGCCTGTGCCAAATCATTTTGATTTAGAAATACATTTCCCAAACCATGCAGAGCAATCGTATTGTTCTTCGTTACTTCAATGGCACGGTTGAATAATCGCATGCTGTTCTGCCAGTATTGCACCTGTATGGATGCGACAAAAGACAAAGCAATAACAACTACATAAGCTTGAACCACATAGACGCGCTTAGGCCAGCATCTTCTTTGGAAGAAATCTGGAATCCCCCAGGCAATCATTATGAATAGGCCAATGGCTGTAAGATAAACATAACGGTCAGCCATCGATTGGATCCCAGCTTGAATGATTCCGATTGTAGGGATATTCGTCCCCAGATACCACAGCCATCCAACTGTGAGATAGGGATTACGTTTGGCAGTCCAAAAAACGAATACCGTCATGGAAATAATGACCATTATAACCAACACAATATATCCAAGAGGCATCATCTCACGAAACGGATAAAAGACAGCAAGCCCTGACGGCCAGAAAAGTTTATAAATATATTCAGCATAGGAAGCAAATGCATTTGAAATGCGGGCATCCCAAGGAAATCCTATAAGATCTTTTATGGCAGATTCTTTTTGTGCTGCGGAAATCGTAATGATAACGGAACACAATGATAAAACGAGAAGGGGTATTTTTTCCATCAATAGGTAATAGAATGTTTGAGGTTTCCTTGCCTTCCCCGATAACGCTATTTTCAGATCGATGCCTTTCATACGGTTTAAGGGCCAGAAATCCAGAAGGAGCAGAACAAATGGTAGAGTAACCACAACCGGCTTCGATAAGAGACTTGCAGAAAAACACAAAATGACGACCATGTACCGCGTTGCGGTTACTTTATCGAGATAATGGAGATAGGCCATGATTGTCAGGAATCCCAGAAATATGCCCAAGAGATTCTTTCTTTCCGCGATCCAGGCCACAGATTCGACATTCATGGGATGAACAGCAAAGAGGGCCGCAACGAAAAAGCTTTTATAAGCCTCCCCCGTCATCCGTCTGAAAATCAGGAAAATGAGAATGGTATTCAATATATGAAGAATGACATTGGTCCAGTGATGCCCGCCGGCGTTTTTCCCGAAGAGCTGCCAGTCGAGCATATGAGTCAGCCACGTCAAAGGGTGCCAATGTCCGGCATGGGTGTCCTCAAAGGCCCATAGGATGGTTTTGCCGGAAAACCCTTTCTGAATCATGGGATTGTCAAAAACATAGATATTATCGTCATAATCAATGAATTCATAATGCCGGACAGGCCCATATAACCAGACAATCATGACAGACAACAATAGACAGAGCAAGATCGCTTGATATTGGAGAAAGGTCTTTTTCATTCTTGATTCAGTTCATACGAAGTTTTTTCATCGCTTTGATATTTCGCTGTGCCACCGATAGTTCCGGATTCAGACGGAAAGCCTCTTCAAAATGAGCGATTGCAAGTTCTACATCACCCCGATTCGCCAAGGCAACACCGAGATTGTTATGGAGTTCCCAATTGTCTCTTTTCAGATGTAATGCGGACTGATATTCTCGTATCGACGCATCCATATTCCCCATTTCGAGATAGATGTTCCCAAGATGGATCATGGCTGAAACATAACCGGGCTTGTTGCGAATAGCTTTCTGGAATTCGGCAACGGCCAAGTCTTTCTTGCCTTGGAGACACAGGGCAAGTCCCAAGTAATAATGACTTGTGGCACGACCGGGCTCCAGGCGGAGCGCGTGACGAAGCGCCAACACCGCTTCTTCTAGCTTCTTCAAGCGGATGTAAGCAACTCCCAGATTCTCATGGGCGTCAACATAATAGGGCCTTATTCTGATGGCTTCTTGCAGATGATACACAGCGCCCCCCAGGTCGTCTTTTTCCCCTAAGGCCGCGGCCAAGTTGTTGTGTGCGATATAATTGTTTTGCGTCACACGTGTGGCATGAAGGAAAAGCGTTTCGCTGTCTTTCCAGTACTGCAGTTGCATCATGGACACCGCCGTTAACGCCACCAATATCACGATGGCAAGACCAGCCATAATCGTACTGCTTATGCGCCATCTTTTGGCAAGATCCGCTCCCCCCCAACAGATCATGACAAATAGACCCGTGAGGGGTATGTAGGTGTAGCGGTCCGCCATGCCGTGGTAACCGACCTGAATCAATCCGATAACCGGTACCAAAGTTCCCAGATACCAGAGCCAGCCTACACCCAAATAGGGGTATTGATGAGTCTTTTTTAAAACGAAAATACTGATTACAAACAAGCAGCCACCGGCAACAATCGCTTGCCAGAAAGGCCGAACCAACTCATAGGGATAAAAGACGGCCAAATTCGCTGGCCAAAACATCTTCACCATATAAACGACGTAAGAAACTAGCGCATTGTCTAAACGTACAGACAGCGGAAAGGTATCGAGGCCCGGTATGGCCCCGATCTTTTTTTCAGCAATGAACGTGACAACCGTCGCGATCACAGCAAGAATAAGCAGCGGTATTTTCTCGATAATAAGTTTGTACAAACTCGTATTCTCTTCACGACGCTGATCATTCAAGGGGGACGGGTTCAGACGTCGTAATGGCCAGTAGTCAAGAAGCAACATTACAAACGGCAACGTAACGAGCATTGGCTTCGACAACAATCCCAATATAAAGGCAACCAGCACCAGACAATATCTTCGCAGACCGGGAAGCCTTGTGTAATAGACGTAGACACACATGGTGAGCATCCAGAAAAACGAGCTCAAGACGTCCTTGCGTTCCGCTGCCCATGCCACGGACTCCACATGCAGCGGGTGCAAGGCAAACAAAGCAGCCACCAACCCACTTTGCCAGATTGAGCCTGTTGACTCGATCAAGAAAAGAAAAAGCAGGATCACGCACCCTACATGAAGCAAAACGCTTGTCCAGTGATGACCCCCCGCATTCATATGATACAGCTCATAATCCAGCATGTGAGACAGCCATGTCAGAGGGTGCCAGAACCCTGCTTCCGAATTTGTGAAGGCCCACCAGATACCCTGCCCCGTCAACCCCCCTCGCACATGAGCATTTTCAGTAATATAAACTTCCTCATCATAATTGATAAACGGATGACTCTGAATCGGCCAATAAACCGCAAGGACAATGGCCACCAGCATGATGATGACAATTATTTTTTTTAAACGGAACATCTCTGGATTCACGGGAATCGTTTGCCTCGATTCGAGTTCATAAACATCATAACAATCTGCCTGTTTTTCAATGCTTCCCCATATTGTGGATTCAGTCTTATTGCTTCATTAAAATGCGCGATGGCGCCTTGAATATCTCCGGTTTTACCCAAAGCCACACCCATATTGTTATGCAGTTCCGCATCATGGGAATCTATCGCGATCGCCACACGGTACTGAGCAATAGCTTTATCCAACGCGCCTTGCCTCATATACAGGTTGCCCAGATCATGCCTTGCGTTCAGATAATCAGGCTTATAACGAAGGCCCTCCAGGAAATGGTAAACGGCGCGATCTGGATTTCCTATTTTCAGATAGGCATTGGCCAAATTACTATGCCCCACAACATAGCACGGTTTCACCTTGACCACCTTCCTGAAATACTCGGCAGCCTTATGATACTCTCCCTTATCCATCATGATGGTACCCAGATTATTGTACGCGACATAATTGTTTTGCGTAGCTTCAATGGCATGACGAAAAAGGGCTGTGCCACTCTGCCAGACATGCACCTGATGCCACGACAACGCGGTCAGACATAGCAAAAGGCCCACAGCCAAAGATGAAATATAAAGTGCCGGTATCTTGAATCTGCGCAAAGCATCCGCTGCTCCCCAACTGATCAGGATAAACAAACCGATCAGGGGGATATAGGTGTAGCGATCGGCCATGGCATGATTGCCGACCTGTATCAACCCGATCACCGGCAATAAGGCGCCTAAATACCAAAGCCAGCCGACAGCCAGATATGGATAGCGACTGTGTTTCCATAAAACATGAAAACTTGCGACTAACAGGAATATCCCCGGCACGATATATTGCCATGTGGGCCACCATAAGGGGTGAGGGTAAAAGACGGCCAGATCGAAGGGCCAGATCATCTTCACCATGTAAGCGACATAGGACCTCAGGGCATTCACAAGACGGACATCCAAGGGGAAGGTATCAAGACTCGGCAGAGCACCTACCTTTCCTTCAGCAACCACCACAAGCATTGAAGCAATTACAGCAAAAAAAAGCAGGGGTAATTTTTCCACAAGTAAGAATAGAGGTGACGCTTTACCTTTATCATTCGGCAGGTCGTTCTTCAGTTTCAACCTGCCCAAAGGCCAGTAATCGAGCAATAACAACACGAAGGGCAAGGTCACCAGCATCGGTTTTGCCATCAGCCCCAACATAAAAGATCCCAGAACCAGGATGTAGCGCCTCAGGCATGGCCTCATTGCATAATACACGTAGCTGCATAATGTCATCATCCAGAAAAAAGCGCTCAAGACATCCTTTCGTTCCGCCACCCAAGCCACCGATTCGACATGCAGAGGGTGCAGCGCAAACAATGCAGCAGCAAAAGCGCTTGGCCAGAGGACACCCGTGGCAGAGGCCAGAAATAAAAACAGCAGCACGGTACTTCCTGCATGGAAAATGACGTTCGTCCAGTGATGCGCGCCCGCATCCATTCGAAACAACTCATAATCGAGCATATGAGATATCCAGGTCAGTGGATGCCAGAAACCCGCTTTCCCCATATCTGAAAACGCCCAGTAAATAGCTTCTTTTGAGATACCCTTCTTGACATAATCATTGTTCGTAACATAAATGGCATCATCAAAATCGACAAATGGAAAATGCTGCACCTGCCAGTAGGTAACCAGTGTCGCAAAAATCAATGCAAGGCAAATTAGAATTTTCAAATTTCTCTGGGATATCCTGTTCATGAAACCTTTCATAATACACTTAAATGTGCTCTTTTGCTTATATTGCCACAACAGGTTAAAGAGATTTACTTCAATTGCGTGCAGGAGATATGTGCTCCCTTGGCTGCTTGTTCATGATACGCAGCAACCTTGTCCTCGTTTTTTAACCGATAGGCCAAGGTGAGGAGTGCGTGGGCCCGCCCATCGTCTCCGGCGTGAGTCAAAGCCCGGTTGCCCGCTTCAATGGCTCCTGCCTCATCGCCTGACCGCAAGCGAATCAATCCGTGGGTAATCATAAAACCGGGGTCATCCTTGAGGTCCAATGCCTTCTTAACCAATCTTTCCGCATCATTCAAGTGTCCATTGATGCACATGATCTTGGCCAAATAGTGATACGGTTCCGGATAAAGAGGCGCCCATTGAAGGGTTTGCTGAAAATGCCATGCGGCCTTTTTGTAATCCTTAAAGAAAAAAAAGTATCTTCCCAGGTGATAGTGCGTGATGTACTTTTCATTCACTGTAGCATCATTCTTGGCTGTAAGGGCTATCTGCAACTCACGGACCCCCTCCTCAAAGAAACCTGCGGACATGAGGGAAACGCCCAAATTGTGGTGAGTGCGGTGAAGATGCGGCGCTTTGGTCGCATTGTCTGCCCACAGTGTGATTTCATTTTTCCAGATGCCGTTTTGCAGGAAGGTAGTCATCCCCAAGATCATGATAACCCCCGCCAGGAACGTAGACAGAGCAAGCGTAACGATTTTATGCTCTTTGAATCGCTCGTATACCTCGATGAAGGCTACAGCAAAAGGAACGAAAAAAAACAGCGAGGGCAGATAATTGCGATGTTCATATATGATCTCGAGGGGGGCGAATGTTCCCTCGATGCAATGATTCAGGATGAAGAAAAGGATGCAAAACGATACGAGTGGCCTCTTTCTGGCCATGATGAAAGCTAAAACTGTGACGATAACAATGATCAGGATAGCCGGTAACGTTGTCCAGGGATCGAACAGCGATTGTGAGACATCGACATCGTGGATAAGGGCGAGGCGGGAACTGATGGGATAAAGCAGGATGGTGACATAATAGATGATCACGCGAGGTTCCGTCAGCAGACGCTGGAGGAGGGTGAAAGGTCTGTTCGCGTAACCACCTGTGATGGTCGATATATCAACAAAAGCGAAGCTCAATGCAAGCAAGATCAAGACGGCAATACAGCCAAGTAGCACATGATTCTTGAGCCTTTCTTTGGTAATGCCCTTGATCAGAAGCAGTTCATACATAAAGAGGCTTACGGGAAGCATGATCGCGTTTTCTTTCGTCCCCAGGGCGGCCAAAGCCGCCAACACAGTCAGGACGACATATAATCCCTTGCGGATCGGCCCCTTGTCTTCCGTACGCGCTTTCAGGTAGCTGTACATGGCAGAGATATAAAACAGGGCGGTCATGCTGGTCATCCGCTGAACGATATACGTAACCGCCGACACATGAACAGGATTGATCATCCAGAAAACGCTGGACAACAAGGCAATAGCATAGGCGCGTGATCGATATTGACCGGCAAGGGACGGCAGTGTCAACGTGCCATGAATAAAAAGAAAAAGCATAATGGCTGTCAGGTAATGGATGCATAGATTGATAAGATGATATGAAAAGACATGGTTCCCGTCGAAGTAATAGTTCAGGGCAAAGCTCAGATAGGCTAAAGGTCTCCATACTTTTCCTGTAACGGGGCTATACCATGTTTTCTGCAGGTTCTCCCAGGATAGATTCTTGACGTGTACGCGATCATTTTCAACAATATTCTGAAAATCGTCATAGTGCCATGATGCCTCAAAACTGTTGCTGTAGATGGCCAGGCTAAGAATCAGGAGGAAAAGCGCCGCATACGCCCACGCTCTGCTTGCACTCTGTCCTTCAACGGCCTGAATAGGATGTTTCATGATCGGCATGCCTCAAAAAAAAAGGCGAGGAAAGATCCTCGCCTTTTTTTTCACTCAAGTTTTCACGCTATTACGGTGAAATCGCACCTTGGCTGTCAACAGTGAATATTCTCCCGCCACTGCTGTGGGTCGTTGTGATCGCCAGGTTGGACATAGCACCACCTGAAATCGATGTCACAACACCGGCTGAAGGCTTGAATCCATAGCTCGTAATGTTGCCGGTCGACGCTATAGCTGTCGGTGTATCGCTGTAAAGAGCCTGTGCCGACGTGTAGGCATTCTTCGCGTCTGACTTTGCCGCCGTCTCATAACCCCTGGTCCTGTATGCCGTGAACTGCGGGATGGCGATGGCTGCCAGGATACCGATGATCGCGATAACGATCATGAGTTCGATCAGGGTAAAACCTTTCTTGCCTCTCTTGTGAAATGACTTAATCATACTTTTCTCCTTTTCTTTTTTTATGTTATGAAACGTATCATTCCGCTTATGACTGAAGAATGCCCCGCATCACCTCCTTTATTGAGTCCCAGAATATCATTTTATCACATTCTCTTGCGCATGCTTTAGCAAGTTGCATACCAAAACAAACTTTTCCCCAAGACTCGATCTCATCATTCTACCATGCTGTTATGATTGATTTATTTTAAAATGACCAGAATTCATGACGAGAGCCAACAACGTGGAAAGCACGCTGTTTGTGTGGTTCTGACGATTTCTGGGCGTCATTTTCACCTCTGGGCGCTTTTTTATCCAGACTTGATTAACCCTCTCGTGTCTGATAGAAGTGTCCCTCAATCGAGGGATGAGGGGTGCAGCCATGTACGAGGTGACCATCAAGAAGTCCTTCTCCGCGGCCCACGTGCTGCCGGAGATCGGGGGAAAGTGCGAAGCGCTGCACGGCCACAACTTTGCCGTGGAGGTCACGGTCGCCGGGCCGGAGCTCGACGCGCAGGGGATGCTCATCGACTTTCGCGTCCTGAAGGGGTGGTTGAACGAGATCCTTGATGGACTGGATCATAAATACCTCAACGACCTCGAGATCTTCCGGGGCGTCAACCCCTCTTCCGAACAGGTTGCCCGTCACATCCACGACCGGCTCTCCGGCAGACTCGCGGGTTCTGGGCTTTGCCTGCAGGGCGTGACCGTATGGGAATCGGACAACGCCCGCGTTGCCTACCGGGGGGTCGTCCCCTGATGCGCATCCGCGGCCGCCGCCACCGTTGCGACGCCGATCGACGCAAACCCTTGAAGGCCTCCAACACCGGGACACCATGATCGACATCCAGAACCAGACGGACGAACGCAACATCGCCATCACCAAGGTCGGCGTCAAGGGCATCAAATATCCCATCATCGTGCTGGACCGCGCCCACGGCACCCAGCACGTCAACGCCCAGATCAACATGTACGTGAACCTGCCCCATCACTTCAAGGGCACGCACATGAGCCGGTTTGTGGAGGNNACGCACATGAGCCGGTTCGTCGAGATTCTGAACGAGTTCCGCGGCCGGATCAATATCAAGACGTTCGAGACGATCCTCGCGCGCGTTCGGGAGAAGCTCCAGGCCGAGTCCGCGCACATGGAGATCGACTTCCCCTATTTCATCGAGAAGACGGCACCGGTCTCCGGAGCCGGAAGCCTGATGGAATACCGCTGCACCTTCACCGGCATCCACGCGGCCGGGAAAATGGACTTCTGCGTGGGGGTGGCCGTGCCGGTCACCACGGTCTGCCCCTGCTCCAAGGAGATCAGCGCCAGCGGTGCCCACAACCAGCGCGCGGTCGTTTTCGTCAAGGTCCGTTTTCGGAAATTCTTCTGGATTGAGGACCTGATCCAGCTGGTCGAGCAGTCGGCGAGCGGCGAGGTCTATTCCCTCCTCAAACGGGTGGACGAGAAATTCGTCACGGAGCGCGGCTATGAAAACCCTATGTTCGTGGAGGACGTGGTCCGCAACGTTGCGGAGCGGCTCAACCGCGACCCGAATTTCACCTGGTACAGCGTCGAGGCGGAAAGCTTCGAGAGCATCCACAACCACAGCGCCTATGCCTTTCTGGAAAAACCGCACATTCCCGATTGACAATCCGGCAAATTGAAGGATATTGACGGATACGGTTCTCGCAAAAAATAGCCTCTGTTGCCCTGATTCTGTCGAGGGATGCATTGTCAGGAAGAATGATGCGACAGGCTCCCCATGGCAAAAGGGTCGAATTATGATTTCCCGCAGGATCGTTATCGACAAAGGTCGCTGATTATTCGGGATTGCACATGCAGAAAAAGAAAACGGACGCATTTTTCAATCTCTATGCTCACGGCTTCATCCGTGCGGCAGTCTGCATTCCGGAGGTCCGGATCGCTGATCCGGCCTTCAACGCCGTCCAGACGCTGAAGCTGGCCCGGGAGGCCGCCGCGAACAAGGCGATCCTCGCCGTCTTTCCGGAACTCGGGCTCTCGGCCTACTCTAATGAAGACCTCTTCCATCAGGACGCCCTCCTCACGGCCGTCCGCTCCGCCCTGCAAACGCTCCTGGAAAAGACGCGCACGATGAACCTCGTGCTGGTCGTGGGGACGCCGCTGCAAATCGATTCCCGTCTGTTCAACTGCGCCGTCGTCCTCCGCAAGGGCGCCATCCTCGGGGTCGCCGTCAAGTCCTACCTGCCCAATTATCGCGAATTCTATGAGCGGCGGCAGTTCAGCCCCGCGGACGAGGCCCTTCCGCGGACGATCGACCTCTGCGGCCAGTCGGGCATTCCTTTCGGGGCCGACCTGATTTTTGCCTGCAAGGAGATCCCCGCCCTCAAGCTCTTCTTCGAGCTGTGCGAGGACGTCTGGGTCCCCGTTCCGCCGTCGAGCTTTGCGGCGATGGCGGGGGCGACCGTCCTGGGCAACCTCTCGGCCTCGAACATCACGATCGGCAAGTCCGACTACCGCCACAGCCTGGCGGCCAACCAGTCGGCCCGCTGTGTGGCGGCCTACCTCTACGCCGCCGCCGGGCCGGGCGAATCGACGACGGACCTCGCCTGGGACGGCCATGCCATGATCTACGAAAACGGCAACCTCCTGGCGGAGTCCGAACGCTTTTCCGCGCAGGCACAGGTGATCTACGCCGACGTTGACCTCGACCGCCTCGTCCAGGACCGGATGCGCCTGACGACGTTCGGGCAGAACGCGCGCACGCATCGTGAGCGACTGGCAACTTTCCGGCAGGTCCCCTTCTCCCTCGGCCTTCCGGCCGGCCGGATTCTTCTCGATCGCGAATACGCACGTTTTCCCTACATCCCGGCCGATTCCGGCAAGCGCGACCAGCGCTGCTACGAGGCCTACAACATCCAGGTTCAGGGCCTGGCGCAGCGCCTGAAATCTTCGGGCATCCCGCACGCGGTGATCGGCGTTTCCGGCGGTCTCGATTCCACGCACGCCCTGATCGTCGCCGCCCGCACGATGGACCTCCTGAAACGGCCGCGTTCGAACGTGAAGGCCTACACGATGCCCGGATTCGCCACCACCGACAAGACCTACCGCAACGCACGTCGCCTGATGGACGCCCTCGGGGTGGAGGCCAACGAGATCGACATCCGCCCCAGTTGCATGCAGATGCTGAAAGACCTCGGACACCCCTACGCCGCGGGCGAAACCCGGTACGACATCACCTTCGAGAACATCCAGGCCGGGGAGCGGACGTCGCACCTGTTTCGGATCGCGAACATGCGCCAAGGGTTGGTCGTGGGCACGGGCGACCTGAGTGAACTGGCCCTGGGTTGGTGCACGTACGGTGTGGGCGATCACATGTCCCACTACAACGTCAACGCCAGTGTCCCGAAGACCCTGATCCAGCACCTGATCCGCTGGGTGGCCCAATCGGGACAGTTTTCGCCGGAAACCTCTGAGACCCTGATCGATATCCTGGAGACGGAAATCAGCCCGGAACTGATCCCCGGCCAGAACGGCCAGCAGCCTGCCCAGCAGACGGAATCGGTCATCGGTCCCTACGAATTGCAGGATTTCAACATCTTCTACACGACGCGCTTCGGCTACCTGCCGACGAAGATCGCCTTCATGGCCTACTGCGCCTGGCGGGACAAGCACGTGGGATTCTGGCCCGATGTGCCGGAACGCAAGCGCCATCAATACACAATCGTGGAGATCCGCCGTTGGCTCGAGGTTTTCCTCCGGCGCTTCTTCGCGACCAGCCAGTTCAAGCGCTCGTGCATCCCGAACGGCCCGAAGGTCGGTTCGGGCGGATCGCTCTCCCCTCGGGGAGACTACCGGGCCCCATCGGACAGCGTGGCCACGGTTTGGCTGGAGAACGTCCGGCTCGTCCCTGAAAAGGAATAAGGCGGGTTCTCGTCATATCCGTCTTCCCGCTGAATCACCAGCGGGTGGTGATGCGCGAACCTGTTGAGCGGGCGGGATTCCTGCCCGCGCGGAAACCGCGCAAAAAAAGAAAACGGGATTGACGAAACGGGAAAGAAACGACCCTGGGCGGGCCGTCAGGAAGATTGTCCAGGATAACGTTCCAAGCAAAATTTGTACGGGTTGACGCATGAGACAGAGGGAGACCTACCGGGATTTCGACGCGACCGAGCTGTACTGCCCGGTCTGCCGGCGGGCCGTGCCGGTCCGGAAACGCCTGCTGCTTGTCCTGACGAACGGCGACAAGTACGACTACACCTGCGCGTATTGCGGCACGTCCGTGGGCGACAAGCTCGTCACGCATCGGGACGAGTTCGACATCCTGAGCAAATAACAAAACCTTCGGTTTCATGATCAGTCAGTTGAAGGATTGCCATCCCCGCTTTTCCCTGTCATGCCCGCCAAGTCGGAAAGACAGAGTTTTCAAGGTGTTCATGATTTACTGCCTCCATGAGAATGACACATGAAGATGCGGGAATGGCAAAACGAGATCGGGGAATGGCGGAGTGGATGAGGATTTCTCATCATGGAAAGGGCCGCGTCCTCACGGATCGCGGCCCTTTTTTATGACGTCAATCGGTTAGCAAGGGCCGCCGGATTCGTTTGCGTGAACCCGGCGGTCCGGATGATCAGTCTTCCTTCAATTCCTTGATGTTCGCGTAGAAATCGAGAATCTCCGGATTCTTCAGGGCGTCCTTGTTCTGGACCTCCTTCCCTTCGATGACCTTCTTCACCGACAGCTCCACCTTCTTCATGTTGAGCGTGTAGGGGATGTCGGGCACGGCGAGGATCTTGGCCGGCACGTGTCGCGGCGAGGCGTTGGCCCGGATGGCCGTGTTGATCCGCTTCTTCAGCTCGTCGGTCAGCTCCTTGCCGGGGGCCATCTTGACGAAGAGGATGACGCGGACGTCGTTCTTCCAGCTCTGGCCGATGACGATGCTGTCCGCAACCTCCTCCATGTTCTCCACCTGGCGGTAGATCTCGGCGGTGCCGATCCGGACGCCGCCCGGGTTCAGCGTGGCGTCGGAGCGGCCGTAGATGACCATCCCGCCGCGCTCGTTGATCAGGGCGTAGTCGCCGTGCCGCCAGACGCCGGGATACACGTCGAAGTAGGCCGCGTGGTACTTGCTGCCGTCCGGGTCGTTCCAGAAGTAGATCGGCATGGAGGGTTCGGAGGCCGTACAGACCAGCTCGCCCTGCTCGTTGATCACCGACTTGCCGTTGTCGTCGAAGGTCTCGACCTTCATGCCGAGGCCGCGGCACTGCAGCTCGCCGGAATAGACCGACCCCATCGGGTTGCCCAACGCGAAGCAGCCGTTGATGTCGGAACCGCCGGAGATCGAGGAGAGCTGGAGGTCTTCCTTGATCTCGCGATAGATGAATTCAAATCCCTCCTCGGACAGGGGCGAGCCCGTGGAGAGCAGGGACTTCACGGACGACAGGTCGTACTCCTTGCCCGGTTTCACGCCCTCGTTCATCAGGGCGGCGATGTAGCCCGCGCTCGTCCCGAACACGGAGATATTCTCTTCCTGAGCGGTCTTCCAGAGGACGCCGGGGGCCGGGTGGAAGGGGTTGCCGTCGAACAGGAGCAGACGGGCGCCGACGGCGAGCGAGCTGACCAACCAGTTCCACATCATCCAGCCGCAGGTCGTGAAGTAGAAGATCGTGTCCTCGCGCGTCAGGTTCGTGTGGAGGATGAGTTCCTTCATGTGGTGTACGAGGATGCCGCCCGCGCTCTGGACCATGCACTTGGGCAGTCCGGTCGTCCCGGAGGTG
Source organism: Syntrophaceae bacterium UBA2251 (assembly GCA_002347815.1). Taxonomy (GTDB): domain Bacteria; phylum Desulfobacterota; class Syntrophia; order Syntrophales; family UBA2251; genus UBA2251. The sequence goes on along the minus strand of DDXV01000062.1, from coordinate 99,323 downwards.
AACATGATGTAGAGGGGATGATCGAAGGGAAGCTGCGCAAACTCGACTTCCAGATTGTCTTCCTTGGCCTTGAAATCGTCGTATTTGACGGCCCGGGGAATCCCGCTGACGTTGAAATCCTGCTGCGTATAGGGCACGACGACCACCTTCTCGATGGTATCGAGCTGCTGGACGATTTCGGCGATGCGGTCGAGCGAGCCCAGATTCTTGCCCTTGAACCAATAGCCGTTCGCGGCAAACAGGACCTTCGGCTGGATCTGGCTGAAGCGGTCCATGACGCCTTTGATCCCGAAATCGGGGGAACAGGAGGACCAGACGGCGCCCATGCTCGTGGCGGCCAGCATAGCAACGACCGTCTGGGGCATGTTCGGCATGAAACCCGCCACGCGGTCGCCTTCCTTCACGCCGGCGGCCTTCAGGGCCTTGGCCACCTTGGCCACCTCCCGGTAGAGTTCGGCATAGGTCATCTTCGTCGTGGGATGGTCTTCGCCCTTGAAAATGAGTGCGACCTTGTCGTCGCGGTAACGGAGCAGGTTCTCGGCAAAGTTCAGCTTCGCGCCGGGGAACCACTTTGCCCCCGGGAGCTTGAAGGGATCGTCCACGACCTTGTCGTATTTTTTGGAAAACTTGATGTCGGCGTAGTCCCACCAGGTCGCCCAGAAGTCGGGAATGTTGTCGACCGACCACTGGTAGAGTTCGGGGTAGTTCTTGAAGTTCTTCCCGAAGCGCTCATTGACGTGATTCATGAAGCGGTACATGTTGGTGCTCTTCACCCGTTCTTCCGAAGGGGTCCACAATAACTTACCCATTCCCAAACCTCCTGTCGCAATTTATTTTACCGCCGTTTCGGCTGTCATCGATCTGTCGGCCGCCGCGACAACACGCATGGCGCCGTACGTCGCCCGCAGCGACACAAAACCTTCGTGCCCGCAACTCCCGCGGCCACGAGCCCCTTAATCACAGATTGATTGACGTGTCAATCACATTTTGCACGCAGGAACCTCACGCCTTGTTGATCATCTCGCGATTGCGCTCATACCGAGAATGACAAACAGGCATCCGTGGATAGGATCGAAATGGGATCGACGTCCGATTTCCGTCCGTCGCGCTGAATTGAGCAGCACGAGGAGAAGGGAAAGGGGGCTTGCGTCCTATGGCTTTTTCTCCAAGGCCCTTTTTAATTTCTCTCCCAGCGCCCCGAGAGGGCCGCCGGCCCCTGCGGTCGGTGGGGCGGCGGGATCGCGGTAGACTAGACTGGTTTCCTTGCCCGCCGCACCCTGGGCGGCGTAGAAATCCCCCAGGAGTTCCCGGCTGTGAACATCCTCGTGACAATAGGCGCACAGATTTTCCCAGTTGCTGCCGTCCGGCGGGTTGTTCTGGTGGTTCCCGTCCTTGTGATGAACCGTCAAAAGGTGCCTGTTTTTTTCACCGAAGTCGCGCCCGCAGCGGGCGCACACATATCCGTGGAGCGCGAGGGATCGCTCCCGGTATCCCTCCCCGCCGGATGTCTTCTCCAAGTCCTTGAAGATGGCTTCGATACTTCTCGACGGCTTCGCACGGTCTGCCGTGACTTGCGTCCGGATGCGGCCGCCTCGGGCGCCAAAGGTCATCTTGGCCATAAGCCTAACGGTTTCGCTCTTTGCTGTCGGTGTCCCGTGAGAATTGCGAACCCGCAACACCTTCGGGAAGTTCTTCGGGTTTCCGGTCTTTTTCGGGACGGTAAACCTGGAGTGCGTTGAAAAAGGTCCGGACTCCCCTGCCAAAGGCCCGGAGTGTCCGGATTCTTCGGATCAGCGGCATCCGGGAGCCCGTCAGCAAAACGCTCTTCAGATTCCAGAGAACCCCAAGGCCGAAGGAGGCGCGATCGACGGCAAGGGCGAGTCTCTCCACCTGTACATCCACCGTTCGCGTCACGTGACGGAGATTCAGGGTGATGGCTTCGAGATTTTCCAACAGGCCTGGCAGCGTTCGGTTCAACGTCCGCAGCGTCGTCTCCAGGGTTTTCATCGTGCGCCATAATTGCAGCAGGAAAGGGACTGCAGCGAGGGCGACCAGCAGAAACGAGAGACAAAGGATGAACACGCTCAGTTGGAGGGACATGACACCGGCCTCACACCGTCTTTTCTTTTTCTTCCTTGAAGGACGCCACGCCGGCCTCGAAGGCCTTATTCAGGCGGCCCTTCCCCTCTTCCAGGCCGTCCCGACTCTTTTCAGCCAGTTCATCGACCGTTTCCTCGACGTCGCCGGCTCTCTCCTTGGCGGATCGCTCGAGATCCTTCAGGCGTTTTACCGCCGTCTCGTAGGTCCGGCGGCTTTTCTCCAGGGCGACTTCGTATTCGTCCTTGGCGCGCGCCAGGAACTCATCCGCCATCTCGGCGAGGTCTTCCCGCGCTTCTTTCCCACTCTTGGGCGCAAAGAGAATCCCGAGCGCCGCACCGACGAGACCACCCAGTAACACCCCCTTGATAAAATCCGAGCCTCGTGTTGACATGCTGTTTACCTCCTCCATGGCTTTTTTCATCAAACCGGCCTTCATCGCGACTGGAATCATTCGTTGATCTCGGCCTCACCATAGCAGAATATGACAATATTTCAAGAAAAATGAGGGAGGCATGGACGCCGTAACTTCAGGCGCGAGGAACGAGAGATGGCCGAGCGGTCAGAGAAGACCAAAAATAACAAACCGGGCATTCCCACGACGGGAACACCCGGTTTGTGCTGCCATACCTATGAATACTTACTTTGCTGCCGGTGCTGCCGGGGCTGCCGGGGCTGCCGGTGCTGCTTCCGGAGCCGCTGCCGGTGCTGCCGGTGCTGCGGGCGCAGGCGCGGGGGCTTCCGTCGTCGCAGCCTCTTCCGGTTTCTGCTCTTCGGCCTTCTTGCAGCCGACCACTGCGAACGACAACGTCACAAGGAAAAGCAGAGAAACGATCATCGCGACAATCTTTTTCATCCTACCCTGTCACCTCCTTTCATAGAATTTCCCACCAGTTGGGCAATTCACCACCCAATTTGAAATGCATTCATACGCTTTTTTTTTACCTTGTCAAGAGATATTTATCATTATATAAGGCAGGCGCACGCAGAAACTCACGACGGAAGGGGAGGCCGATGATCCTGGGCATCGATGTCGGGGGGACGCATACCGACGCGGTTCTGATCGAAGATTTCCAAGTCAAGAGAAAAACGAAGGTATTAACCAATGAAGCGAATCTTCTGGATTCCCTCCTGGCCGTCACGACCGAACTCTTTCGTGACGAAGATCCCCAAAGACTCGAACGTGTCGTCCTGAGTACGACGATTTCCACCAACGCCGTCGTCCAGAGCAAGATCGATCGCGTCGGGATGTTGATCGTCAGCGGTCCCGGGCTCTCCCCGACCGATCTGCCCATCCAGCGCGACGTCCACTTTCTGTCCGGCGCCGTCAACCACCGCGGAGTGGAAACGGCCTCGATCGATCCGGAAGAGGTCGGGCGCACCGCGGGCGGATTGCAGCGCGAAGGCATCCGTCATGTCGGCATCGTCGGAAAATTCTCCACCCGCAATCCCCAGCAGGAATTCCAGATCAGGGATCTGATCAACGATCACTTGCGGCATGTCTCCCTCGGCCACCGCATGTCCGGTCATCTGAACTTTCCCCGCCGGATCGCGACCACGTACCTCAACGCCGCCATCTGGGAAAGGTATCAGAAATTCGTCAAGCAGATCCTTTATTTCGTCAAGGAGCAGGGAATCACCGTGCCCCTTTACATCCTGAAGGCGGACGGCGGCGCCTTCGACATCAACCGTTCCGTCGATTTTCCCGTGCAGACCATCCTCTCCGGTCCGGCGGCGAGCATCATGGGCATCCTCAGCATGGTGGATTGCGCTGAAGACGCCATTGCCCTCGACATCGGAGGCACGACGACGGACATCGCCATCTTTGCCGACGGCGTCCCGCTCCTGGAACCGTTCGGCGTTCATATTGAAGGGCACAAGACCCTGATCCGCGGGCTCAGGACGCGCTCTATCGGCGTGGGCGGGGACAGTCGCGTTCAATTCTCCGACGGCGGCCTCACCATCGGTCCGGAGCGGGAAGGACCCGCGGCGGCCTTCGGCGGGCCCTTTCCCACCCCGACCGACGCCATGATCGTCCTGGGACTGACCGACATCGGGGATGCCGGAAAGGCAACGGCTGCCATTCAACCGATCGCCGCGGCGATGAACGTATCGCTCGATGCTGCCGCCCGGGCCATCTTCGACCAAACCTGCGAAAAGATCGTTCACCACGTCCGTGCCTTTATCGAGGAGATCAACAACGAACCGGTTTACACCATCCACGAACTGCTGGAGGGAAAAGTCCTCAAGCCGACCGCCATGTACATCGTTGGCGGACCCGCGGAACCGATGTCCACACGGCTGGGAGAAATGATGGGCTGCCCGGCCTCCCTCCCCCGCAACGCCGAGGTGGCCAATGCCGTCGGCGCCGCTCTGGCGCGGACCACGGCGGAAATGACGATCCTCGCCGATACGGAACGGAGGATACTGACCATCGCCGAGGAGGGGTTGCAGCTGACCGTCTCGCCGCGCTTCACGCTCGCCGAGGCCATCGCCATCGCGAAAGAACGGCTCCGCGAACGCGCCCTCGACATGGGCGCCAAGGAGCGTGACCTGGAAATCGAGGTGATCGAGTGCCAGGAATTCAACATGGTTCGAGAATACTACACGGCGGGCAAGAACATCCGGGTCAAGGTCCAGGTGAAGCCCGGCTTGATCTCAACCCTGCGTTAGGGAGAACCGCATGACCAGAACGAGAAAAACAGGACTGATCTTCTTCCCGGCGTTCGACTGGGCCATCTCGCCGACACATCCCGAAAGGGAAGAGCGACTGCTGTACACGCAGGACCAGGTCTTCGAAGAAGGCCTGCTGGATTTCGACAACATCATCGAGTACAAGCCCGGATTGGCGACGGTGGAGGACATCAACCGCGTCCATATCTGCGTGCCCGACGCGCGCAGCGTGATCACGGAATCCCACCTGATCTCGGCCGGCGGGGCCATCACGGCGGCCGACAAGGTCTTGAGCGGCGAGGTCGACAACGCCTTCGCCCTGGTCCGTCCGCCCGGTCATCACGCGATGCTCGTCGTCCACGGCGCCCGGGGATTCTGCAACATCAATATCGAAGCCGTCATGATCGGTTACATCCGCAAACACTACGGCGCGAAGCGGATCGCGGTCATCGATACGGATTGCCACCACGGAGACGGGACGCAGGATATCTTCTGGAACGACCCGAACACCCTGTGTCTGTCGATTCACCAGGACGGCCGGACACTCTATCCCGGCACAGGATTCCATGAGGAGTTCGGCGGTCCCAATGCGATGGGCGCGACGATCAACATCCCCCTGCCCCCGCGGACGTCCGAGGACGGATTTCTGTATATTCTCGAACACGCCATCCAGCCGATCATCAACGACTTCAAACCGGACCTGATCATCAACTCCGCCGGCCAGGACAATCACTACACGGACCCGATCACCAACATGCGCTTCACGGCCCAGGGGTATGCGATGCTGAACGAACGCCTGAAGCCGGACATCGCCGTCCTCGAGGGGGGCTATTCCATCGAGGGGGCGCTGCCGTACGTCAACGTCGGCATCATCCTGGCGATGGCCGGTCTCGACTTCAGCCACGTCAAGGAACCCGACTACAACCCCACGAGCCTGCGGGAATCGGACGACCTGAAGCGCACCATCGAGCGGGAGGCGGAACAGATCTACAAGCTGTGGAAAAATCGCGACGCCCTGCGGGAGAAGGCGGTTGGACAGGCCAAGTATGTGAAGCGGCGCAAGCGCATCTACTACGACACCGATGGGATCAGCGAACAGCAGGAAGAGACGGTGCGGGTCTGCTCCGATTGTGGCGGACTCGTCATGATCGATTCCATCGCCGACACGGGAAACCGGATCTACGCGGTGATTCTCTCGGCCGGCGCCTGCCCCGAGTGTCGTCATGACGGCGAAGAATTCTTCGCCCTGACGAACCCGGGACGCTATCAGCATGTCTATTTCCAGGACCGTGACCAGGACATCTTTCGGGTCAAGTAAACGTAACGGATGGACGATCGGGGATGGATGAAGAAACCCTCAGAAAACGGACGCGGGAAACGGCGGAAATACTGTTCGGACGGGGCATCCGGATGGATCCGCCGTATCGGACGTGGCGTGAATTCGACCGGGAACTGGCCAACGATTTTTCCCGCTTTATCACGGGCAATCTTTATTCCCGGACGGTTCTGACACTCCCGGAACGCCAGATGGCGGCCTGTGCGATGCTCGCGGCGCTCCGGGCAACGGATGAGCTGAAACTCCATGTGAACGCGGCCCTGAATGTGGGATGCGATGCCCGGAAGCTCGCGGAAATTTTCTTTCAGGTTGGGACCTACGCCGGCATGCCGGCGGTCAACGAAGCCCTGGCCGCATATCGGGAGGTTCTCGAGGAGCGCGGCGAGTGGCCGATCAAATGATCCCCGCCTGATCCTTCCGAAACCCGGCCACGCCCCACCGGCCAAAAGGATGCGAACCTCCCTGTCGGGCGCCCGATGAAGACGGCGCATGGCCGGCCCCCGCTGCGAGGGCCGAACCATCCGCTCGACCGGTTCTATTCCAGGATCATCAGAACCTGATTCGTATCGACCTTGTCCTTCTCCCCGACCTTGATCTCCTTGACCGTCCCGTCCGCCGGCGCGACGATGGGATTCTCCATCTTCATCGCTTCCAGGATGATCAGTTCGTCGTCCGCCGCGACCTGATCACCGACCTCGACCAGGATCTCCGCAATCGTTCCCGGCATCGGCGCTGTAATATCCACACTCATCTGCAAGACCTCCTCTCAAAGATATCTCATTCCTCTCGTGTCCGCTCCGCACAGCTCAAGTCCGCGCGCCCAGGGGAATCCGGGTTTACGAACGGGCGCGATATTTCTCCGGCAGCGTCGCCCGGGGCGCCCAGTCCGCGGGGACGAGCTGTCCGGGCTTCTCGCCCTGCTTCTCGATCAGCTTCTTGAGCCCCGGGCGGGCAAACTCCATGTGCCCTTCCTTCAGGGTGCGCCCGTTGTAGATGGCCTCGGAGCGCAGCCTGCGACCGATGGTCTTTTCCATCTTCTCGCCGAGCCACAGGACGCGATCGACGTCATAGCGGTGTTCGATCCCCAGCTCGTCGATCATGACGAGCAGGTCTTCCATGGTGATCAGCCCCACATAGCGCGGATCCTTGTAGTAATACTCGCCCGTGCCCCGCATGGGGCAGTCGTCGAGGAAATTGGCCGGCTGTCCGCCCAGGCCGCCCAGCGTCCCTTCGAAGCGCGTGATCCCGGCCTGGAGCGCCGCGAGCACGGAGGCCGAAGCCACCCGCTTCGTCTCGTGGAAATGGGCCAGATGGACCTCCGGCACGGGGATTTCGTCGAGGATCATCGAGAAGTAGCGATAGACCTGTGCGGCCGAGGCCGAGCCATCGTGGTCGGCGTGTTCGATGTCGTAGGCCCCGATCGACAACCAGCGCTTCGTGAACTCCACGGCATCCTCCAGCCGGGTCGCCCCGGTGATGGGACTGCCCCAGATCGTGCTGACGGTTCCGCACATCTTGATCCCGGCGTCCGCCGCTTTTTGAATGCAGCGCTCCGCCTCCTTCCAGTACATGGATAGCGTTGTGCCCGAGTTGGCGAAGTGGTGCTCGGGGTCCGTGGAAACCATCATCAGGATCCGGTCCAGACCGATGCCTTTGTTTTTCAGCTCAATCGCCCGGTCCACCGCCGGCTCGCGGATGGTAACCGCCGTATAGGTGATGTCTTCCGGCTTGATGCCTTTCTTCGCGATCCGCTTCAGGAACCGGTCGCTCCGGAAATAGGAGAGGACCTGCTCCGCATCGCGGAACTGGGGAATGCCCGCCGGGTTGCCGAGATTGGTCAGCTCGATCTCCCGGCAGCCCGCCAGGATCATCTCTTCGGCATAAAAGATCTTCGCCGCGGTTGAGATGAATTTCTCCTCATGCTGGAAACCGTCGCGGATGGTGATGTCGCCGATGGTGACCTTCCGGGGCATGCGCGGAAAGATTTTCCAGTAATCATACTCTGTCATAAAAGCCTCCCTGTGATCTTATCCTGTCTGTCCGTTTGCTGCTCGGTCCTACTCGCCCTTGAAGACGGGCTTGCGTTTTTCGGCGAAGGCGGCAAGCGCCTCCAGGCGGTCTTTCGTCGGGATCGTCACCTCATAGGCCTTGGATTCCAGTGGCAGCGCGACACCCAGGCTGGCCTCCATGCCGTAATTGATGGCGAACTTCGCCTGGGCAACCCCGATGGGGCCGTTCTTCGCGATCTCGCGGGCCATCTCCAGCGCGGCATCCAGCAACTGCTCGGGTTCCACGACCTTGTTCACGAGCCCGATCTCCAGGGCCGTCTGGGCGTTGATCCGCCGCGCCGTGAAGATCAGCTCTTTCGCCTTGGCCATTCCGACGATCCGCGGCAGCCGCTGCGTTCCGCCGGCGCCGGGAATGATGGCGAGGCTCGTTTCCGTCAGTCCCATGACGACGTTCGACGAGGCGATCCGGATATCGCAGGCCAGGGCCAGTTCCGTTCCGCCGCCGAAGGCAAAACCGTTGATCGCGGCGATCACGGGCACCCGGACCTGCTCCACGGCCGTAAAGGTATTGCGGATGGTGAAGATGAACCGACGGACCTGATCCGGGGTGAGCGTCCTCCGCTCCTTGAGATCGGCCCCGGTGGAAAAGGAGGCCTTCTTCGGGTCCGCGCCCGTTGCGGCCGTAATGATGATGCAGCGCAAATCGTTGTCGAAATTCGCCTCCCGGATGGCATCACCCAGGGCGGCCAGCAAATCGAAATTGAAGCAATTCATGGCCTCCGGGCGATTCAAGGTAAGAATCAGAATCCCTTCCGCCGTTTTTTCCTGCAGCAGAACTTCCGCCATTTCGCTTTCCTCCCTCGAGCCTGATCCTGTTTGAAACCCTACACCTTCATATCGCCCCAGTCGGACTTCTGAATGGGAACGTGCAGGGCGATCTCGAACGCGCGTGCCAGCCGGTCCCGCGCCTCGCTGTACGCGATCACGCCGTCGTGGAACAGGAGCGACCCCGTGTAAAAGGGATGCCCCTCTTCGCTGTAGCGGTCGCGCATCTTCTGGCGAAAGGCCGCCATCTCCTCCTCGTTGATTTGGCCGCCCTTGGCCTCGATGTTCTTCCGGCGCAGCGTCTCCAGGATGAAGCCGGCGGTGTTGCCCGACATGACCGTGGTGCGTCCCCGCATGTTCGTGAAGGCGAAACGCGGCTTGAAGGCGCGCCCGCACATCCCGTAATTCGCCGCCCCGTGGTCCGGTCCGATGACGTACGTCACCTTGGGAACATTCAGGCAACTGCACGCCCGCACCATGTCGGACCCGTACTTGCCGATGCCGCCCCACTCCTCGGCCTTCCCGACCATATACCCGGGCGATCCCTGGAGGAACAGAACCGGCAGCTTTGAATTCCCGCAGCGGATCATCCATTCCGTGGCCTTGCGGGCCGCTTCGATATAGATCACGCCGCTGGCGTTCGACGCGACAACGCCAATGGGAATCCCCTTGAGCCACATCTTGCCGCAGACGATTGCGTCGCCGCGCCCGGGTCCGTAGGTCGTTTTGTACTCGTGGAAATAGCTGTCGTCCGCCAGACACTTGAGGGTGTCTTTGATGTTGATGTAGTGGTAGGTATCAATGGGCGTGCTGCGCATCATTTCCTTGAGATCGAAACGGGGTTCTCGCGAAGGACGGCGGTCGATGCAGAGCGGCTGGGCCGGCTCGAATTCCATCATCGCCCGCAGCTTTTCGATGCCTTCCTCCTGCGTCCGGACGAAGTGGTCGCAGCCTCCCGAATGCTGGGTATGGACATAGGCGCCACCCAGGTCTTCCATGGATACCGTCTCCCCGATCGCCGCCTTCACCATCGGCGGGCCGGCGAGAAATGCATAGGCGAGCTTCTCGATCATGACCGATTCCGAGGCGAGATAGACGATATAGGCCCCTCCCGCCGTGTTGCCGCCCGTGGACAGGGTGAACTGCTTGATGCCGCGCGCCGACATGCGGCACATGTTGTAGAACATCGTGCCGAAGTGGCCGTCGTCCGCAAAGCACCCCACCTGGAGCGGCAGGTTGAGTCCGCCGGAATCGGCGATGTAGATGCAGGGGAGTCCGCACTGCTCGGCGATGGCCTGGGCGCGCATGTGCTTCTTCAGGGTGATGGGGAAATAGCTGCCGGCGGCGAAGCGGTTCTCGTTGGCGAAGATCATGCAGTCCTTGCCGTGGACGACGCCCACCCCGGTGATGACGCCGCCGCCCGGGATGTGACCGCGCTTTTCCTGTTCGTAGATCTCTCCACCGTACAGCCGCTTCTTGCCGATGTCATACCCCGCGTCGAGTCCGAGTTCGAAGAACTCCGTGCCGGGATCGATCAGCATCTTGACCAGGTCCCGCATGGTTTTTTTGTTCTGCTTGGCTAGGCGGGCCACCTGGTCGGGGCCGCCGATATCATACGCCTCCTGACGATGTTTGAAAAGAAGGGTGTCCTGCTCCTCCCAGTGCAACACGTTGGCCTCCCGCTCCTTCTCCAGGCGTTCGGCCCTCGACATTCTCTGCTTTTTCTCATCCGCCATCGCGTTTTCCTCCTGTCGGTTTCTTGTTCAAGTCGTATCGAATCCGTTCCGGGGTCCGGCAATCCGTGTCGGTCGCGCGTTCTATCTCGCCCCTCATTCCGGGACCGTCGATCGCGCCGGATTTTGGCATCCCCCGGTGCAGGATGGATAAAAGGACTTTTTCTCGCGGCACGGCCGCCCCGATCCGGGACCGCCCGCCCCCTTTTGAACGAACCACTCGCCGTTAACACAAAGCGATTGACACGTCAATCAATTTGTCAACCGCAACAGCTGATACGCGCAATGCCTCAGAAATAGTACTTGATTTTACCCTTGCATGTGATAGTTGAAAACGAATTTGCAGTGAAAATTATTTTCCCGAGTGCCCATAATTCTAAATCAGCGATGGATGAAAATGAGGTGATGCAACTGCCCACACCCAACTAATGCCTGTATGCCGTTGATCACAAATTTGAGTCAAGAAAATTCATCTCGTCGAGGCTTCAGGAATGAAAAGTGTCATCGAAATCAAGGTTCGCGGCGACCACCTGGATCAGCATGGCCACGTCAATAACGTGCGCTATACGGAATTCTTGGAGGAAGCCCGTTACAACCTTCTCGATCCACACGAAGACGTGCTCTCCGTTTTGAAAACGAGTGGGATCATGCTCTTTATCGTCAACATCAACATCAATTTTTCACAACCGGCCTTTCTCGGCGACCCGTTGAGAATCGAGAGCGGAATTTCTCAAATCGATCGCAAAAGCGGAATCATCCATCAAAGGATTCTCAAGAACAACCGCGACAAACCCATCCTATCCGCCGACGCAACCTTTGTGGCCATGGACGCCGCCACCGGGAAGGCATTGCCGATGGAAGGCAAACTTTTAGCGGGTATTCAGAAGATCGCAGGCGAATAGAAGGATTCTCCCGCAACAGGGAAGGAACTTGAGGATGATTGCCGGCTGACGTTGCGCAGACACCCCACGCGGCGCCAGCGCAACGTTCAGCGTCTTTTAATCACCACGATACATTCCTTCTATGACATCGGCAAACTGGGCATTGATCGCCTTGCGCTTGACCTTCATCGTTGGCGTCACCTCTCCGTCCTCGGTGTAGAGCTTCTTATCCAGAATCCTGAACTTCCGGATGTTCTCGACGCGGGCTACCTGTGCGTTCACCTTGTCGATCTCCCGCTGGATCAATTCGATCACTTCAGCGGTTTTCGTAAGTGATGCAAAGGTCGTATACTGGACCTTCCGATCCTGGGCGTATTTGACCACGTTGTCCTCGTCGATGACGATCAGGGCCGCAACGTATTTCCGCCGGTCTCCAATGATCACGGCATCGTTGATGTAAGGCGAGAACTTCAGGAGATTCTCGATAAATTGGGGAGCGATGTTCTTCCCTCCGGCCGTGATGATCAGGTCCTTCTTGCGGTCGGTGATCTTGAGGTACCCCTCCTCGTCCACCTCGCCGACATCGCCCGTGTGCAGCCAGCCGTCGATCAAGACCTGGTTTGTGGTTTCCTCATCCTTATAGTAACCCTTGAAGAGGGCGTTATGTTTGACCAAGATCTCACCGTCCTCGGCAATCTTCACTTCCGTTCCGGGTAACGCCTTTCCGACGTAGCCGAGCTTGAAATTTTTGAGGTCAGACATATGGGTGCCACCGGTTGTCTCCGTCAATCCATACCCCTCGCGGATCGGGATCCCCATGCTCTGGAAAAATTTCAGAATATTATGGGAGATCGGCGCGGCAGCCGAAACCCCCAGGCGCATGCGGTCAAATCCGAGGCGCTTCTTCAATTTCCAGAAAACGGTGAAATAGGCGAGTTTGTAGGCAATCGTCAGCCCCAATGACGGTTTCTTCTTCTCGAGAATCAGCTCATTGTAGGCCGTACCGATCTTGACCGCCAGGTGATAGAGGGTTCGCTTCAGCCAAGTGGCGTCGTCGATACGGATGATGATGCCGGAGTAATACTTTTCCCAGATGCGCGGCACGGCGTGGAATATCGTCGGAGACACGTCGATCATGTCCGCCATGACGGTATCCGTGTTTTCCGTAAAATTGACGACATGTCCGATCACGTTGTGCACGAGAAAATCGAAGATCTGCTCGAAGATGTGGTTCAGCGGCAGAAAGGAGATGGTTTCGTCGTTCTCATCGATATCGGTAATGCTGCAGATCGCCTTCCCCATCCACAGATAACCTTCATGACTCAACATGGCGCCTTTCGGCATACCCGTCGTCCCAGACGTATAGATGATGCCCGCAATGTCTTCCGGCTTGGTCTGATTGATCAGATCGAGGAAGAGCCCCGGGTTTTCTTCGTCCGTTTTCCGGCCGAGCTCCAACAACTCATCGAAGCTCATCATCATGGGATCCTCGAAATGCTTCAACCCCTCCATGTCCCAGACGATCGCTTTTCTCAAACTCGGTGTCTTGTCCCTGAATTCCAGGGCTTTGTCGAACTGCTCTTCATCCTCGCATAGATAGACGACCGATTCCGAGTGCCCAACCACATATTCGCACTCCTTGGCGGGACTCGTCGTGTAGATGCCGACATAGATCGCACCCGAACACATCGCCCCGAAGGCGCAATAGAGCCACTCCGGTTTGTTCTCGCCGATGATGGCGATGTGATCCCCTTTTCTCACGCCCAGAGCGTAAAGCCCCAGCGCAACCTGTTTCGTTTTCTCCAGGTATTGAGACCAGGTGATATCCCTCCAGATCCCCAAGTCCTTCCAGCGCATGGCGACGCGATGGGGCTTCTTTTGAGCCCGATCCAAAAATGCCTTTGGCAACGTATCGATTGACATCATCACTCTCCCCTATTAACGGAACCGCACCTTTCTCCGATACCGCTTGTAGCCCTTGACCGATGTTTCCGTCGCGATGCCGAGATAAAATTCCTTCACGTCCGGATCCTCCCTGAGGACTTCAGGTTTGTCCGCCCGCACGATACGGCCGTTTTCCATCAGGAAGGCGTAATTCGCGTACTTCAAGGCCATATTGACGTTCTGCTCCACGAGGAGAATCGTCACCCCGTCCTTCTGATTGATGTCCCGGATGATATTGAATATCTCTTGCGTCAGCAGCGGGGAAAGGCCCAAGGACGGCTCGTCGAGCATCAGGAGTTTGGGCCGGGTCATCAGCGCCCGGCCGATCGCCAGCATCTGCTGCTCGCCGCCGCTCATATAGCCGGCTTCCTGATTTTTTCTTTGTCTCAATATGGGGAAACGCTCGAAGACGTTCTCGATATCCTCCTTGATGCCCTTCGCATCGCGTCGCGTATAGGCGCCCATGAGGATGTTCTCCATCACGGTCAGTTCCGGAAACACCTCCCGGCCTTCGGGGACGTAACTGATACCCATGCGGACGATCTGGTCCGTATCCTTGCGGTCGATGCGCCGGCCCATGAATTCGATCGTTCCCTTTTCGGGTTGCTCTTCCTTGAGGTCATAAAGCAGGCGCATGATCGTCTTCAAGGTCGTTGTCTTCCCGGCGCCGTTGGAACCGAGGAGGGCGATGATGTCTCCCTGCTTGACCTCGAAGGAAATGCCGTGGAGGGCCCGGATGAGATCGTACCAGGTTTCGATGTTCCTGACTTTAAGCATGGGCCCCCTCCTCCCCAAGATAGGCCTTGATCACTTCGGGATGACGCTGAACCTCCTGCGGGACGCCCTCCGTAATCTTCTCCCCCTGGTTGATGGCAAAGACCCGATCGGAGATCCCCATGATCATGTTCATGTCGTGCTCGATGAGCAGGATCGTGACCTTGTAGTCTTCCCGGATGTCCTTGACCCAGATGTTGAGGTCCTCTTTCTCCTCCGTGTTCATCCCGGCGGAGGGTTCGTCCAGCAGGAGAATCTTGGGTTCGAGGGCCAGTGCCCGACCGAGCTCGACCAGTTTCCGTTTCCCGTAGGGCAGATTGGCGACGAACTGATCCCGGACGGACTGAAGATCGAGAAAATCGATGATCCCCTCCACGATCTCCCGGTGCCGGATCTCCTCGCGGGCGGCGCGGGATCGCCGGGATAACATGAAGGCGCCGGCAACGATGCCCGTCTTCATGTGGATATGGCGCCCCAGCATTAAATTGTCCATGACGGTCGCATTGGAAAAGAGCTCGATGTTCTGAAAGGTACGGGCGATGCCCTTCCGGGCGATCCAGTCCGGATAATGGCCCAGCATGTCTTCCCCGTTCAGGATCACCCGTCCCTGATCCGCCTTGTAGATGCAGCTGATCAGGTTGAAGATCGTCGTCTTGCCCGAACCGTTCGGACCGATGATCGAAAAGATCGAGTTCTTTTCGACATTGAAACTGACATTGCTGACCGCCTTGAGGCCGCCGAAGCTGATGCTCAGATTTTCAACCCTGAAATGGTCCATCGTAATGCATATCCCTTCGTTGATAGAGGTTGAACGCCGCGAAAGGTCAAGCGTTGAGGGGGCCGTCCATCAGGCCGGCGCCCCTCGGTGCGCTCAAGGACAAACCGCCCTGCCTGTAAAAAGCGCATGGCGTCGACGTCGACTACTTCTTCTTCCACGTTGCCAGCTCATTCTGCGTCCATCCCTGCATAACCATCGTCTTGCCGCCGGGACCGCACTTCCAGATCATGGCCGAATCCACCCCCTGGTGCTGATTCTTGCTCCAGTTGATCGTCGGACCGATGGTCTTGTAATTTTTCGCCGAATTGAGCTGCTTGAGGACCGCTTCCCGGCTCAGTTTCTTCCCCGCCTTCTTAAGGGCGTCGATCAGCGGATCAGCCACGAGCAGCCCACCCATGAAGAAAAGCCCCCAGCGTTCTTCCGGCATATATTTCTTCTGCGCCTCCCGGTATTTGACGACAACGGGCAATGACGAATCCGGCGGCTCGACATACGAGGTGTTGATGACGCCTTCCCAGAGCCCGCCGGAGATCTTGTGCATCATGGGATAGTCGGCCAGGGGCGTTCCTCCCGCCCACTGCGGCTTGAATCCGATCGTGGCCGCGGTCTTCAGGCTGATGACGGCGGTCGTGGGCGCCACCCAGAGGATGACGGCCTCCGGACCGGCATTCTTGATCTTCATGATGTGGGACGCAAGATCCCGCTCCGTCGGCTCCACGGGAATTTCCGCAACGGCCTTCATCTTGTATTTGGCGAGGCGCTGACGCATCCCGGCCAGACCCGCCTGGCCGTAGGAATCGTTCTGGTACATCAAGGCGATCTTCTTCATCTTCTCGGTCTCGACCAGATATTTGGTCATAATACTCGCCTCGTCCTCGTAGAGCGGCGTCAGACAAAACAGGTAGGGCGTCTGGGGAAAGACGAGTTCGCGGGCCGAGGCCGTCGGTCCGATCCAGATGATCTTGTTCTTGGTGAGGTAATCCTTGGCGGCGATGCTCCCGGCCCCGGCCACACCGCCAACGATGGCGAAGATGTCCTGATTCTCGACCAGTTCCTTGATCACGGTCACGGTCTGCGCCGGGTTGTACTGATCGTCCCGCATGAAGTACTTGATCTTTCGACCATGGATGCCGCCTTCGTCATTGACGAGTTGAAAACGGAGCGCGCTGCCGCGCAGGACCGCCCCCCAGGGCGCGGCGGGTCCCGTCAGGGGGCCGAACTGACCGACCCGGACCTCCTTGTCGTCAAACCCCTTCCCCGCCTCGGAAGCTGACGCCAGGAGCAACAGTCCCAGCACCGCTACGACTGCAAAAATCCACACACGACTTGCTTTCATAACCCCTCCCTTATTTTATCTCGGGCAATTCCGGCCCGGTTCCCGCCCCTTCAGCCATCCTTCCCGGAGGCGGTCACCCGCACTTCCCCTGGTCCAACATCGAACCAGGGGAAGCGGGCGATTCACGCATCCCGAATTGACAGCCTGTTATTTCTTCCAGCTGGCGAGTTCGTTGGATGTCCAGTCCATCACTTTGATATAGGTCGCATTGGGACCGCACTTCATGACCATGATGGAGTCCGTCCCCTGATGCCGCTTCGGCGTATAGGTGATCTTCCCGCCGGTACCCTTGAAATTCCTGATCTTGTTGAGTTCCCTGAGGCAGGCCTCCGTGCTCAGGTTCTTGCCGACCTTCTTCAGGGCATGGATCAGCGGCTCGGTGAACATGATCCCCGCATGGAAGAAAACGCCCCAACGTTCCTCCGGCGCATATTTCTTCGTCGCCTCTCGGTACTTATCCATCAGGGGATGCCTGGTCTCGGGGGGCAGGGTGAAGGCGCCCGTAACCACGCCCTCCCAGAGACCTCCGGAGATCTTGTACATCAATTCGTAATCGCCGAGCGTCATCGACGAGACCCACTGGGGGGTGTAGCCCATGGACTTGCTCGTCTTGAGCGCGATGACGGCCGTCTTGGGCGCCACCCACATCAAAACCGCTTCCGCACCAGAACTCTTGAATTTCTGCATCTGGGAAGCCAGATCCTGCTCCGTGGGCTCGACGGGGATCTCGGCCACGGCCTTCATCCTGTATTTCTTCAGGCGCTGCAGGACGCCCTTGAGGCCGTTCTTTCCGTAAGGATCGTTCTGATAGAGGATGCCGATCTTCTTCATTTTCAGTTTTTCGACGACATATTTCGTCAAAATACTGGCTTCATCCTCATACAGAGGCATGATCGTGAACAGGTAGGGATTGACGGGGAACACGTACTCCTCGACGGACGTGGCCGGACCGACCCAGATGACCTTGTTGTCCTTCAAATAATCCTTGACGGCCATGCCTCCCGCGGCGGACGTCCCGCAGACGAACGAGAAGATTCCCTGCTGTTCGACGAGCTCCTTCACGACGAGTTTCGTCTGCGCGGGGTTGTACTGATCGTCGCGCACGAAGTGTTTCAGCTTCCGGCCGTGAATCCCCCCTTCGGCGTTCACGATGGCGGCCATGACATTGGGACCGCGCGCCACGTTTCCCCAGGCGGCCGCCGGTCCCGTCTGCGGACCCCAGGCGGCAATCCGAATTTCCTTGTCGTCGAATCCCGGTTTTCCGGCGAACGCGGCCGGCGCCATCAGAAGGGCGACGGCCAGTGCAAGAACGATCATCCCTACAGTTGTCTTCAATTTCATGAAGTTCTCTCCTTTCAAGCATCGGATCCAATTCCCCCGACAGCGACCTTAAGTCACTCTCACTTCCTGCATTACGAGCTTGCGTTTTTCACTTCCGGTCGTGTTGCCCGTCCGGAAGCCTTCCCTCACCCCCCTTCCCTCGCGTATACGTCATCCCCTTCATTCTGCCGTTGAACGGCTGTCATCCCTTGTACCATTTTCCCCCCTCCTTGACGAAGGGAAAAGCGAAATTGACCTCGGTCGTCTGTCCGTCTTCATTCAGAACAAGGACCAGTTCGACTTCCACGCGGGCGAATTTGTCGATCTTCGGATAGCGTTGACGATCCCCGTTCATGCGGATATCGGATATCTTTATGATCTTATAGGACGCGATGGCTGGAGCGCTTGCCGCCTGGGAGAGGTACATCTCATAGCTGTTGTTTTTGCAGTAAGGGGACGAGGGCGCCAAGCTTTCATAAACGCCCCGATGGTCGCGATTGACCTCGGCATCAAGATAATGACACACGGCCTTATAGACGGCCCGATCTTCAAAGTAGTTCACCGCACGGCTGGTCGAATCGGCGCATCCGAGCAGAAGGATCACCAGCAGGATGCCGGTTCCCATGGTGCCCGCGCGTCCGCCCCTGCCACAAGCACCGATTGAAGATTTGCCGCCCACGATCCGGGAAAGAATGCTCATCGGCGCGCTCCTAAAGTCGAATTCACTATACCTTCTTGACATAATGCTTGGCGAACAGGCCGCTCGGACGAATGCAGAGGACCAAAATGATCACGACAAAGGCGACGATGGGCTTCCATTCGGGCCAGACATAGCCGAAAAAGTTCTCGATCAGCCCCAAGAGCTCCCCGCCGATGAAAACCCCCGGGATACTCATCAGCCCGCCCAGCACCGCCGCGGCGAACGCCCGCAGAAACGGCTCCAGCATGAACCCGGGATCGAGCGTTGAGCGGGACGCGAAAAACATGGCCGCGATGGTGCCGATCAGCGAGCTGAACCCCCAGGCGATGGAGAATACCCGCTCGACGCGGATGCCCATGATTTTGGCGGCATGCTGATTCTGTTGCGTGGCGCGCATGGCGATGCCCAGTTTGGTGTACTTGAAAAACAGGAAGAGCAGAACCATGACCAGCGCGGCCGTGATGAAGACGGCGATGGCCCAGTCGTTGATGATCATACCCGGAAAGGGCTCGTGGGTGACCTGGTAGGACATGGGAACAACGAATTCCTTCTGCTCGGCGCCCCATTTCCATCCGGCCAGCCCCATCAGCAGCATTTCGGCGCCCAGGGTGATGACGATCAGTCCCAGCAGGCTGGGATGTTTGGCCGGCCTCAAAAACAGGAATTCGATCAGAACGCCCAGCAGGATCGCAAACGCCATGGTCAGGATAAATGCCAGCCAGAAGGGGTAGTGATAATAGTTGAGGATGTGGAAGGCGATGAAGGTCGACAGCATGGCCATTTCGCCCTGCGCGAAATTGACGACTTCCGAGGTCTTGTAGATGATGACCACAGCGATGGCGAAGAGTCCGTAACACGCCCCGATGGCCAAGCCTTCAATGATGAGTTGTCCGATCATCTGTTCCCCCTGTTGTCATGAACATGGTATTTCAGCGTTTCGAGAATCCTGATTTCGTACGGTCGCGGGGGCCTCGCTCGCATCCCCCGTTGAACATCAGAACGGCCAGGTCATCCAGTATTTCTTGATCCGGATCCAGATCCCGTACATACCCAAGGGCTCGAAGATCACGATCCCGATCATGATGAGCCCCAGGACGATGCTGTTGATGTTCTCGAGCCCCATGACGGAGAACCACCGGCTGGACACGGTCACCAGAAAATCCCCTAAAACGGGCACCTCGGCAATGTTCTTGAGAAGGCTGTACTGGAGATAGGTGATCAGCACCGCGCCCATGATCGGCCCGGCGATGGAACCGAGCCCACCGACAACAACCATCACCAGGAAAATGATCGACAGGATCATGTTGAAGGTGAAGGGATCGAAAAACCCGAGCACAAACCCGAACAGGCCCCCCGCAATCCCGGCGTAGAAGGCGCTGATGGCAAACGCCAGGGTTTTGTAGATTGTCAGATTGATTCCGATCACTTCCGCCGCGATGTCGCTATCACGGATGGCGACAAAAGAGCGGCCCACCCGCGTCTTCATGATGTTCCGGGCTGCAATGACCATCAGAATCGCGACGACAAGGATCAGGTAGTATTTCTGGGCATCCGTCTGCAGGATGAAACTGGCGTTCAACTGCGGGATGCCAATGTCGAGAGGCGGCGCCAGGATGCCGGTGCGCCCTCCGAAGAACTGCCAGTGTCCAATGACATGCATGATGGCCAAGCCGAATCCCAAGGAGGCCACCGCCAGATAAGGCCCCTCCAGACGCAGAGCGGGCAGACCCAGCAGGAATCCGAAAAAGGCGGCGATAAATCCGGCGAACAGAAGGGCAACCACGAACGGAATTTGGAGTTTGAGCATCAGCAGGGCCGTGCCGTAAGCGCCGATGGCAAAGAATCCGGCATGTCCCAGAGAGATCTGCCCCGTATAACCGACCAGGACATTCAGTCCAACCGCCAGAATGACGTGAACCATGACGATGTTCAACAAAAAGATGTAATACTTGGGCGCGAAGAACGGAATGGCGAAGAGCAGCAACATGAGCGCCACCGACCAGAAGAGCACCACATTGCTTTCAAACAGTTGAACATCCTCAAAGTAATCACGCTTCATATCCATAGCAACACCTCATCAACCGGAAATGGTTTTTCATCCCGTTTAACAAAACGGTTCCTCTCGGGCAGCGACCGGCCAGCTGCATGAAAACGCGCCGGCATGGATCAGAAAGACTGTCCAGTCAATCGCTGCCGTCGAACACGGTAAGTTTCTTCTGCCAAAGAATCAAACCAACACCTTTTTAAGGGTCGGCCGGAAGGTCGCTCTCAGGACGTATGGAAGATAAAAAGAATTAAAAAAGCGGAAAGCCCAGGCCCCCCCCGAAGCCTGAGCGTTGATAGCAGAGGCTTCCCCACCCTGTCAAGGGGGAAGAATCCGGGAAGGAATGGGTTGTCACGCGACGCAGGGGTGTGCTATAGGTGCGCCAACAAAGCAGGGGCTTGATTCACATGAAATATTTCCTTTGCGTCCTGGGGATGGTCTTGATCATCGAAGGGCTGCCCTATTTCGCCTTCCCGGATAAAATCAAGCAATATCTCAGCCTAATCCATGAAGTCCCGGATCAAACGCTCCGGATCCTGGGTTTGGCCGCAACGGTCGCCGGACTGCTCTTCGTGTATTTCGGACGTCAGTAGCAGGATAGACCGCATCATGGAGCGTCGCCCGGCAGGCGGCATGAAAGGGGGAGAAGCCTTCAGGACATCCTGTCAAATTCCGGTACCAAAACAGGCTTGGCAGGATGAGAGGGCATGTCCATGGATTTGACCGATTTCACCTATGAGTTGCCGAACACACTGATCGCGCAGCGTCCCTGTCCGGTTCGCGACGCATCCCGCATGATGGTCCTTCATCGGCAGGAGCGACGGATAGAACATCGACAGTTTTTCGAATTGCCGGATTATCTGGAGAAGGGCGACGTGCTGGTCGTGAACGACTCTCGCGTCATCCCGGCCCGCCTTTACGCACTCAAGGAGACAGGCGGCACGGTGGAGGTGCTGCTCCTGAAGAAGCTGCAGGGAGCGGCCCCGGACGCGCAAACCTGGGAAGTCCTGCTGAGACCTGCCCGTCGAGCCGCCGCCGGACAGGCGCTGTCGCTGCCGGGCGGGGCTCGGGCCGTTATCCGTGAACGCGTGTCGGATAAAAAATGGACCGTCGAATTTTCAACCGGCACGGACTTCGCCGCATACCTGCGCCGGAACGGAGAGGCCCCGCTTCCCCCTTACATCAAGCGCCGTCCCGGAGACGCCTCCCATTTTCCCGACCGCGACCGCTATCAGACCGTCTATGCCCGCGCCGACGGCTCCGTCGCCGCGCCGACGGCCGGACTGCACTTCACGCCCCGAACCTTCGATGCCCTGCGCTCACGCGGCGTTTCAGTCGCCGCGGTCACCCTGCATGTCGGTTACGGCACCTTTCTTCCAGTGACGGCCTCCCGAATCGAGGATCATGTCATGGAGGAGGAGTCTTTCGAAATCGACGCCGAGGCGGCGGAAGCGATCAATGCGGCCAAGCGGGTGGTCGCCGTGGGGACGACCGCGACCCGGGTGCTCGAATCGGCGACCGACGAACGCGGGAGGATTCGCCCGACCGCGGGCGCCACGCGTTTGTTCATTTATCCGGGTTACCGCTTCAAGCGCGTGAACCGGCTGCTCACGAATTTTCATCTGCCGGCCTCCTCGCTTCTGCTGCTCGTATCCGCATTCGCGGGCCGGGAATGCATTCTTGACGCCTACCGTCAGGCCGTCGAGGCCTGCTACCGCTTTTACAGCTATGGGGACTGCATGCTGATTTTATGAGATCGGGCTTCGGCATCGGGCCAAAAGCGAAGTGCGAAGCAAAAGGCGTAGATCGGCGGCATGCGTTAGGGCAAAAGGACAGTGACCTAAGGAATCGGATCATGGCGGCGTTTCATTTCCAAATCCTCAAAAAGGACACCCGTTCCGCGGCGCGGCGCGGAGAGATGGTCACCCCCCATGGCACGGTGCAGACGCCGGCGTTCATGCCGGTCGGCACACAGGGAACCGTCAAGGGCCTCACCCCGGAGCGGCTCCGCGAGCTCGGCGTCGAGATGATCCTCGGCAACACCTATCACCTCACCCTGCGGCCGGGACACGAGCTCATCCGGCATCTGGGTGGACTGCACCGGTTCATGAACTGGCCGGGTCCCATCCTCACCGACAGCGGCGGATTCCAGATATACAGCCTGGGCGCCCTGCGCAAGATCTCCGCCGACGGGGCGCTTTTCCAGTCCCACATCGACGGTTCACGTCACATGCTCACGCCTGAGCATGCCGTTGAAATCCAGGAAGCCCTGGGCGCGGATGTCATGATGTGTCTCGACGAATGCACGCCCTACCCGGCCACCTGGGAGCAGGCGGAAGCCTCCCTGGATCTCACGCTGGCCTGGGCGGCACGCAGCCGGGCGGCGCGGACACGGGAGGATCAGGCCCTGTTTGGCATTGTCCAGGGCGGCATGCACCTGCCCCTGCGCCGCCGGTCGGTCGAGGCGCTCGCGGACATCGGTTTCGACGGCTACGCCCTGGGCGGGTTGAGCGTCGGCGAAGCGAAGGACCAGATGCAGGGCGTCGTCCGCGAGATCGCCCCTTTGCTTCCCGAGGGGCGGCCCCGCTATCTCATGGGTGTCGGCACACCGGAAGACATCGTGAACTGCGTTGCGTACGGAATCGACATGTTCGACTGCGTGATTCCTACCCGATGCGCCCGGAATGGATTGTTATTTACAAACCGCGAAAAGGTTGTTATAAAGCACGCCCGCCACAGGGAGGACCCCTCTCCCTTGGACTGTTTATGTGATTGTTACACTTGCAGACATTATTCTCGCGCCTATCTTCGGCACCTGTACATGACCGGAGAAATCCTGGCCATGGTGCTGAACACGATCCACAACGTCCGTCACTACCAGCGATTGATGGAGCGGATCCGACAGGCCATCGAGGAAAACCGCTACGATGCGTTCAGATCGCAATTTCTGGACGAACAGGAAATGGGGAGGGGGCCGATCCCCAGGAATGACCATTTCCAATCAGGCCCGTGAAGGAGGATTTGACGTTGACAGACATCGCCTATGCCATGGGGAGCGCCGGCGGCGGGGTGGCCGGCGGCGGGGATCTCAGCTTTATCGTCATGATGGCCATCCTGTTCGCCATCTTTTATTTTCTCATCATTCGCCCGCAGCAGAAAAAACAGAAAGAACTCAAGGAGATGTTGGCAAATCTCAAGCATGGTGACGTGGTCGTGACGACGGGCGGGATCCACGGCAAGATCACCGCCCTGACGGAGACGATCGTGACGCTCGAAATTGCCGACAAGGTCAAGATCAAGGTCTCCCGGGGGTTCATCAGCGCGGTCCTGCCCAAGGGCGACCAGTAAGGAAAGGGGTAACGGATTATGATGAGCGGCATCAAATGGCGCGCCGCCCTTGCGGTTGCGGCCTGCCTGGTGGCATTGTTCTTTCTAACACCGACGCTGGTAGACGATCTTCCGACGTTCTGGAACGATCACCTTCCCAAGGACAAGATCCATCTGGGGCTCGATCTTCAGGGCGGCATGCATCTCGTCCTCGAGGTGGATGCCGCCAAGGCGGTGGACGGCACGCTCCAGCGGACGGCCGGCGATCTCAAGGAGACCCTGATGGCGAAACGGGTCCGCTTCCGCCAGGCGGAAGCCGCGAAGGCCGGCCTCGTCACCTACGAACTGCCCGACGGCGCCTCCCGCACCGCGTTTGAAAAGGTCCTCAAGGACAACTACCCCGATATCGAAGTGGCCGTCTCCGAAACCCGCGAGGGGCGGGAAGTGGTCTCCCTCAAGATCAACGACAAGCGGGCCGGCGAGATCAGGAAATTGGCGGTCGAACAGAGCCTCGAGACGATCCGCAACCGCGTCGATCAGTTCGGCATCTCGGAACCGGAAATCATCCCCCAGGGCGACGATCGCATCATCATCCAGTTGCCCGGCGTCAAGGACACCCAACGGGCCAAGAATCTAATCGGGCGCACGGCCCTTTTGGAATTCAAGCTGGTGGACGAGGAGCATTCCGTCGACGAGGCCCTGCGGGGCAGCGTCCCGGATGGGAGCATGGTCCTCAACGAATCCCGCCTGGACCGGGAGTCGGGACGACGGATCGATACCCCGCTGCTTCTGAAAAGCGCAACGCTTTTGACGGGGGAGTCCCTGGAAAACGCCAAGGTGCAGATCTCGGACCGTTTCGGCGAACCCCACGTCTCGATCAAGTTCAACGCCCAGGGTGCCAAGGAGTTCGAGCGCATCACGGGCGCGAATGTCAAGCGGCGCCTGGCGATCGTCCTGGACGGCGTCGTTCATTCTGCGCCCGTGATCCAGGAGCGGATTGCCGGCGGCAACGCCCAGATTACGGGTTCCTTCACCATGGATGAGGCGCGCGACCTCGCCATCGTGCTCCGGGCGGGCGCCCTCCCCGCGCCGGTCAAGATCCTCGAAGAAAGAACCGTCGGCCCTTCGCTGGGGCAGGATTCGATCGACAAGGGAACCTGGGCGTGCATCATCGCAAGTATTCTGATCCTCCTGTTCATGATCGTTTACTATCGCTTGACCGGCATGATCGCAGATGTGGCTCTGGTCATGAACCTGCTGCTACTGTTGGGCGTCATGGCAGCCTTCAAGGCAACCCTGACCCTCCCCGGCATCGCCGGCATCGTGCTCACCATCGGCATGGCCGTGGACGCCAACGTCCTGATCAATGAACGGATCCGAGAGGAGATGCGACTGGGCAAAACGCTGCGTGCGGCCGTCGAAGCCGGCTATGCAAAGGCCTTTTTGACGATCCTGGACTCCAACATCACCACGCTCGTGGCCGCCCTGTTCCTCTTTGGTTTCGGAACCGGCCCTGTGAAAGGATTCGCCGTGACACTGACCATCGGCATCATCGTCAGCCTATTCACCGCCGTCTTTGTCACACGGATCATCTTCGACTACTTCATCTGGAACCGGAAGGTCCAGACGATCAGCATTTAGGGATAAACGGCGGTCCCGCGGTCGGGCATCGGCTCCGCCCTCCGGCGCCTCTTGTGATGAAGGAGAATTCAATGGAAATCATCAAAGCGGAAACCCACTTCAATTTCGTCAAGCTGATGAAGCCCGCCGTGCTGCTGTCGATGGCCGTCATCCTCATCGGCATCATCTCCCTGATCTGGCACGGGGGGCCTAATTACGGCATTGATTTCGCCGGCGGATCTCTGATCCAAGTCAAGTTTCAATCCGCCCCCGATGCCGACAAGATCCGGGATTCCCTCAAGCCGGTGGGATTCGAGGGAAGCATCATCCAGCAGTTCGGCGCGAACGAGGTCATTATTCGCACCCCTCAGTCCGCGGCCACCGACCCGCAGGGATTGACCTCCCGTGTAGATGGTGCGCTCGGCGCCGCTTTCGGAAAAGGCTCCTACGAAGTCCGCCGGATCGAAGTGGTCGGTCCCAAGGTCGGAAAGGATCTGACCCGGAAGGCCCTGCTCGCCATCGTCTTTTCCTGGATCGGCATCCTGATCTATGTAGGAGTGCGGTTCGAATTCCGCTACGCCCTGGGCGGGATCATCGCCCTGGTCCACGACGTGCTCGTCACGATCACCTTCATGTCCCTCTTCAACAAGGAGTTCGATCTCAACATTGTGGCGGCCCTGTTGACCATCATCGGGTATTCGATCAACGATACGATCGTGATCTTCGACCGGATCCGCGAAAATTCACGAAAGGACATCAAGACACCCCTGCTGGACATCATCAACACGAGCGTGAATCAAACTCTCGGCCGAACCATTCTGACGTCCTTGACGGTTTTCATGGTGCTGCTCATCTTGTTCTTCTTCGGCGGCGCCGTCATCCATGACTTCACTTTCGCCCTTCTCGTGGGCACCGTCGCGGGCGTCTACTCGACCATCTTCATCGCCAGCCCCATCGTCCTGTTATTTGAAAAATTCAAGCCGGCGCGACCCAGGGGGAAAAGCCGTTGACGCCGCTTGCGACCGCCGCCCTGACCGTCTTCATTCTGGTCCTGATGATCGGGCTTTTCATCACTGTGTTTGGACTCCCGGGAAGTCTGCTCATCTTCCTGGTGGCCCTGTTCTACGCGGTGGCGACGGGGTTTTCTCCTCTCGGTTTCCAGACGATCCTTGCGCTGCTGCTGCTCGCGTTCTTCGCCGAAGGGCTGGAGTTCCTGCTCGGCATGTGGGGGGCCCATCACGCCGCCGCATCCCGACGGGGGTTGGCGGCCGCGGGAGTCGGGGGCGTCGTGGGCATGATGGTCCTGACCCCCTGGCTCTACGGCCCCGGCGCCCTGATCGGATTGTTCGCGGGGGCCTTCACCGGCGTCTGGATCACCGAGATGATCCGTCAGTGGAACCTCAAATCCGCCTTTCGCGCCGAGCCGCGCGCCATTCTGGGATGGACGGCCGGAAGCCTGGTCAGAGGTGCGCTGACCGTCGGGATGACGGTCGTGATCCTGATCACGATCTATTCATAAGGAAAAACCATGACGAAAGAAAAATCGAAAATCCAGGAATATGTCGAAGCCATCATCCTCGCCATCCTGATTGCCTTCTTCATCCGCACGTTCGTCATCCAGGCCTTCAAAATCCCTTCAGGCTCCATGAAACCCACCCTGCTCATCGGCGATCATATCCTCGTCAACAAGTTCATCTATGGGGTGAAGGTTCCTTACCTGCGCAGTACGATCCTGCCGTTTCGCGAACCCAAGCGGGGGGATATCGTCGTATTCATCTATCCGGAGGACCGCTCCAAGGATTTCATCAAACGGGTGGTCGGCGTAGCCGGGGATACCTTGGAGATCCGGAACAAGAAGATATTCCTGAACGGCCTCCCCTACGACGACAAGCATGGCGTCTATGTGGACGACTTCATCATTCCCGGCGCCATCCAGCCCCGGGACAATTTCGCACCCGTCACCGTTCCGAAGGAATCGCTCTTTGTCATGGGCGACAACCGGGATCAGAGCTATGATAGCCGGTTTTGGGGATTCGTGGAGCAGAAGGATGTCATGGGAAAGGCCATGGTCATCTACTGGTCCTGGGACCGCGAGGCGTTCGGTGTTCGCTGGAGCCGTCTGGGAAAGATCCTGCGTTGACGGCGTCGTCACCCGCGTAGAGATGTAAACCCAACAAAAAAAGGGAGTCTTCCGACTCCCCTTTCCCTTCGTATCGTCTCGGGACACGTGAGCGGCCTCTGCGGGCCCTCGCGTGTCTCCTTCCGCCGCACCACACCCGCTCAGTATTCCTTCGTCAGTTTGTCCAACTCCGCCAGCGTGAAGACCGGTCCGTCCTTGCAGACATATTTGTTGCCGACGTTGCAACGGCCGCATTTGCCGATTCCGCATTTCATCCGCATTTCGAGGGAGGTGACGATGTTCTCCTTGGAAAAACCGAGATCGAAAAAGACCGGCAGGGTAAAGCGGATCATGACCGGCGGGCCGCAGATGACGGTCACCGCATTCTCGGAACCGGGCGCCACTTCCTTGCAGACGGTGGGGACAAATCCTTCCCGTCCCTTCCAGGAGGCGTCTCCCTTGTCGACGGTGACGTTCAGGTTGATGTCGGACCGTTTCTGCCATTCGGCCAGCTCATCCTTGTAGATAAGGAGCCCGGGGGTCCGTGCGCCGTAGATGACGGTGATATTCCCGAAGCGCTTCCGGTTGTCGTCGTGGATCATGTAGTTGATGAGGGAGCGAAGGGTCGTAAAGGCAAAGCCGCCGCCGACGACCACGATGTTCTTCCCTTCCAGGTATTCGATGGGCCAGGAATTCCCCAGGGGTCCGCGCACCCCCATATGGGTCCCCTCTTCGATCTCGTGAAGGGTGGAGGTCACCACGCCCGCCTTCTGGACGGTAAACTCGATATAGCCCGGCTGCGTCGGCGATGAAGCGATCCCGATAGGGGATTCCCCCTTGCCGTAAAGGGAGAGCTCGGCAAACTGACCCGGCAGGTACTTGAAGTTGGCCTCGTCTTCCTTGTTGAGAAACTCCAGCCGGAAGGTCTTGATGTCCTTCGTTTCCACTTCCGTGATGATCTTCGAGACGACGACCGGAATGGGTAAATATGGATTCTGCATTACACGCTCCCGATTCTATAATTTCGAAATATCCGTGACGATTTTTCTGATATCGATGTTCACCGGACAGTACATCACGCAACGCCCGCATCCTACACAGGCAATGGCGTTGAAATTGTCCACGTAATACTTGAACTTGTGCATGGCGCGCTGACGCCAGCGCTCCTTCTGCGTCGGCCGCGGATTGTGCCCCGACGTCTCGAGCGTGAATAGGGGGAACATGCAGGAATCCCAGTTGCGCAGGCGGATCCCGTCGTCGCCCTTCTGCTCGTCGCTGATGTCGAAGCAGTGGCAGGTGGGACAGAGGTAGGTGCAGGTCCCGCAAGCCAGACATTTCTGATGAATCGTGTTCCAGAAGGGATGCTCGAAATTGACGTCCAGGATCGGCTTGATCTCTTTGGCCGGTATGCGGGAGGTGATTTCCTGTTCGGCCTGGGCGGCGATGGCCTGCTTCCGGGCGTCCGCCTCATCGCCCGCCTTGTCACCGGAGAAATGGGCCTCCAGCTTTTCCCCCTTGGGGGTGAGGAACTCGACCAGATAGCGGTCCCCTAAATCCGTCAGGAGGATATCCGCGCCCGCGGCGTCCGTCGGCCCGCCGGCCACGGAGGTGCAGAAACAGGTGGTATAGGGCGGGTGGATACAGGCCAGGGAAATGACGGTGGTCTTCTCCCGCCGGGCGATATAGTAGGGGTCACGGTATTTTTCCTGATCGAAGAGCATGTCGAGAAGAACGAAACTGCGGGCATCGCAGGGGCGGACGCCGAACAGGACGGCCTCCCTCGCCTCCGCCAGTTCGCCGGAAAACGCCATCCCCTTTTCCGTCCGCGTGTACTTCATCAGCTTTTCCGTGTGCGGGAAGAAGAAGTTTTTCGGGGCGTTCTTGCTGTTGGCATACGCCGTCAGCGGCTCCATGCCCGGCGTCAGAACCTGGAAAAGGACGTTATCCCCATCCTTCACCGGGGCGTAAACCAGTCCCGCCTCCGCCATCTTCTTGACCCTGCCGTTCAGGCTGTCTTTCTTGATGTACCGTTTTTCCATATCCGTCCTTGCCTGCGTTTTTTCTCCCCCGCGAGGGGAAACGTTTCGTCTTCTTCAGGGGGCTGTCCCCGCCCCATACCCGCACGGGATGCCGCTCCCGACGTCCCGACCCGGCTGTATCCGGTTAGACAAGTCCCAGTCCGGCCAACAGGGGCCGCGGATCGATGTTGTGCAGCTTGAACCATCCCTCCGGCCCCTCGAGCCCCATCGCCAGGGCCATCAGCTCCGTAAAATAAAACACCGGCAGCCGGACATGCTCCGAGGCCCGCATGTCGAGATTGGCCATGCAGACCGGACAGGCGGTGACGAGGCAGTTGGCCTCCGCCTCCCGCGCCATGGTCATGAGCTTGTCGACCATCTTGACGACAATGCCGGTCTTGCTGATGGTCAGACTCCCGCCGCAGCAATCCGTCTTGTAGGACCAGGAGCGGACGTCCGCCCCGAGGGCGCCGAGAATGCCGTCCATCAGGACGGGATTCTCGTAATCGTCGAACTCGCACACCTCCGGCGGCCTCAACAGAAGGCAGCCGTAATAGGAGACGGGCTTGAGTCCCGTCAGTTTGCGGACCGCCTTTCCGGCCAGCGTGTCGAGACCGACATCGTTCGAGACGATATCGAGGGGGTTCCGAACCCGGATCCCCCCCTGGTACCTCGCGCCGACGATGCTCTCGATCTCCGACCTCAGCGCCTTGTCCTTGTCCAGGTAGTGTTGCGCCGTCTTGAAACGGTTAAAACACGCGGCGCAGGGAACCATCACATCCATGGCGTCGCGCTCGGCGGCGATCAGGTCCCTGGCCGGCAGGGCGATGGAAAGCTTGAAGTTGGTGCTGTGCGCCGACGTCGCCCCGCAGCACGACCAGTCATCGACCTCCTTGAGTTCGATCCCGAGCGCCTTGCTGACCGCCCGGACCGACTGGCCATATTCCTTGCCCGTGGCATGAAGCGAGCATCCGGGATAGTATGAAACTTTCAAAAGCGTGCCTCCTTAAAGCAGTTCTTTACGGCTTCGTTTTCGCGAAGATGTCTCTCACGGCCTTCATGTCCCGGGTCCTGGGGGAGAGCAGGGAGAGCTTTCCCTTCATGAACATGCCCACGCCCATGGCCATGTCGGAGAAGAGGTCGCCGGAGGCCAGTTTGTACTGGACCATCATGATGGGCTCGTTGATCCGACCGCCCAGGCGGATGTTGGCGAGAAACGCGTTGTGGAACTTCAGGACGTTCGCCTCTTTCGCGGGGCGGCCCGATTCGATGCTCATCTGCCGGAGCGCATCCATCATCCGCGCGATGTCCACCTGATTCGGACAGCGGGTGACGCAGGTTTCGCACGATGCGCACATCCAGATCGTCGAGCTTCCGAGCACCTCTTCCTTCATCCCCATCTGGATCATCTTGATGACCCGGTTGGGGTTGTATTCCATGGCGAAGGCCAGGGGGCAGCCCGCCGTGCATTTGCGGCAGTGATAGCAACGCTGGATGGGAACCCCGCCGATCATTTCATTGACTTCTTCCAAAAAGGTTTTCATGCCGACTCCGTTACTGGATGTTTGGTCTTGAACGTTATTTCGCCTTCTGAGGATCGTAGATGAAATCCTCCCGGTCATCTTCCTTGAACTGGGACAGGGGCGGCAGGTCCTCGAGAGACGATCCGGCGCGGTTGCCGAAGAGTTCGAAGGCGTCCTTGTCGAGCTTTTTCAGGAACGTCCTCAAATCCACCCCCATGGGACAGACGGCGACGCAGGACCCGCAATCCACGCAACGCCCCACCATGTGATAGAGGCGCATGATCTGAAAGACTTGCGTATCCGTTTCGTCTTCGCTGACGCCGACCCATTGCGGCTGGCTCTGCTCGGCGAAGCAGACCCTGCAATAGCAGGACGGGCACGTCTGCCGGCAGGCGTTGCAACGGATGCACTTGGCCATCTCTTTCTCGAAGTAGTCCCAGCGGTCGGCCGGAGAAAGCTTTTCGTGCGCTTCGACGCCGGCATACTCGGACTCGGGCGCCATCGCCGAGGCCGGGCTGCCGATCATGAGATCCGACAGGACCGGGTTGTTGAAGCGGCACGTCAGGCAATTGTCGGCCAGGATCCCACCGAGGGAAAGGGTTTTCGCCTCTCCTGCTGTCTTGACGGAGAGGCGATCGCCGGCGAGAGACGCCTCCCGGATCTCCTGCCCCGCCACCTGTGCCGCGACCTTCCGCTTGTCCACGTAGCCGCCGCAAGGAACGCCGATGACGAAGATATCGTCCCGGTTGAACTGCCGCTCCTGAAGCTGGATTACCAGGGAGCGCGTCGTGCATCCCCGGGCGACCACACCAACCACCTTTCGGGTCCGCGCCTCCGGTTTGACCCGCTGCTGCGATTCCCTGTGGAGGCTGATCAGATCCTGGACGAACTTGGCCAGATTCTGCACGCAAAAGGCGTTCCACACAAGCCGGTCCGCCTCCTCCGGCGCGGTGATGAAGCAAGGGGTGGCCGTCATGGGCAGCGTGCCCGCTTCATACCCCACCAGGACGTCGATCTTCTTTTCCGCCAGCAGCAGCTTCGCTTCTTCCCGGAGTTTCTTCTCTACATTTTCCACCGTTTTGATTTCCTCACTGGTATGGAGTTCATGATCCAAAGCGGGTTGGCTCGACCCCGCGTTTTTCCTAGAGCTGCTTGACCAGCTTCCGTGCCGGCCCCAGGGCCCGGACGGCCTCGGTCACCCCTTTGATGACCTGGGAGAAACGCTCGCCCTCGGAAGCGGATACCCAGGTGAACATCGTCCGGTCCCCCTCCACGCCGATATAGCTCAGGAAGCGCTTGAGGGTGGCAAATTTCCGTCTCGCGGAAAGGTTCCCCGTCAGATAGTGGCATTCGCCGGGGTGGCACCCCGAAACCAGAACCCCGTCCGCCCCGGCCTGCAGGGCCTTGACGACGTAAAACGGATTGATCCTCCCCGTACACGGAACGCGGATGATGCGGACGTTCGGGGGATACTGAATACGGCTGATCCCGGCCAGGTCCGCACCCGCATAGGTACACCAGTTGCAGACAATGGCGATGATCTTCGGTTCCCAGCTGGACGGTGCTTGATTCTCAGACATAGTTTCTCCATGGAGTCTTAGTTACATCGCGAAGGCGGCGATCTGCGCCATGACCTCCTCGTTGTTGAAGCCGTTCAGATCCACGGCGTTCATGCGGCAGGAAGCCGTACAAACCCCGCAGCCCTTGCAGAGAACGGTGTTGACGACGGCGCAGCCCTCGTTCAGATCGACGGCGATGGCCCGGAACGGGCAATTCACCTCGCAGAGGCCGCACGCCGCGCAGCGTGACTTGTTGACGTAGGCCGTCTTCCCCTCCGCCTCGATGAAGTCCTTGGTCAGGATCGTGCAGGCACGGGACACGGCGGCATTGGCCTGGGTGATGGCCTCCTCGCTGAGCTTCGGCGCGTGTGCCATGCCGCACATGAACACACCGTCCGTGGCAAAATCGACCGGGCGGAGCTTCACATGGGCCTCGAGGAAGAATCCGTCCTGATTCGTGGGCACCTTGAGCATCTTGCCGATCTCCTCGTTGCCCGGATTCGGCATCGTACCGACGCTCAGGGCGAGCAGGTCGGCCTTGAGTTCGACGGCCTCGTTCAGGATCGGATCGAAAACTTCGAGGACCAGTCCCGTACCGTCGGCGCGGACTTCAGGCTTGCGATCCTCGTCGTAGCGGATGAACTTCACGTTGAGCTCCCGGGCCTTCTTGTAGAAGTCCTCCTTGAGCCCGAAGGTCCGGATGTCGCGGTAGAGGATGGTGACGTCCCGGCCGGGATCCATTTCCTTGAGCTTGAGGGCGTTCTTCATGGCCTCGCTGCAGCAGTAACGGCTGCAATAGGGACGCTCGGGAGAACGCGAGCCGACGCACTGGATCATGACCACGCTGCCGGCGCGCTTCACCCGCTCGTCCTCTCCGGCGATCATCTCCTCCAGATCTCGCTGGGTTACGACGCCCGCGTTCCGCCCGCAGAGGTACTCCTCCGTCTTCAATTCATAGGCCCCCGTGGCCACGATCACGACGCCGTGCTCGAACTGCCGCTCGTCGGATTTCATCCGGATCGTGGTCTTGTAGTTGCCGATGAAGCCTTCGATCTTGACGATTTCCGCGCCGGTATAGGCGGTGATCAATTCCGATTTCCGGACCCGGTCGAGCAGCCGTGTCAGATGTTCCCGCGTATCGAGACCCTCGAGGGTGTAGTGCAGCTTCCGGTAATTCCCGCCCAGTTGACTCTCCTTCTCCACGATATGGGAGGCGAAACCCTGGTCCGCGAGCGCCAGGGCGGCGGTGATGCCGGCCAGTCCCCCGCCGATGATCAGGGCGGCATGGTTGACGCTGAGTTGACCGGGCTTGAGCGGCTTCAGGTACTGCGCCTTCGCGATCGCCATGCGCACGAGGTCCTTGGCCTTTTCCGTCGCCGCGTCCGGTTCGTTCATGTGCACCCAGGAATCCTGGTCCCGGATGTTGGCCATCTCGAAGAGGTAGCGGTTCAGCCCCGCCTTCTCGCAGTTTTCCTGGAAAAGACCCTCATGGGTTCGGGGCGAGCAGGAGGCGACGACGACGCGGGTCAGATTCTGTTCCTTGATGACTTCGCCCATCTTCACCGCGGTATCCTGCGAACAGGTGAAGAGGTTGTCCGCCGTATAGACGACGTTGGGCAGCCCCTTGGCGTACTCGACGACTTCCGGCACGCGGACGACGCCGCCGATGTTGATGCCGCAGTGGCAGACAAAGACGCCGATGCGGGGCCCGGTGCCGCGCATGTCCATCTCCGCCGGGAGGTCGACCTCCGTGACGAGGGTCCCGCGCCGGGAGGCGAGCAACCCTTCCGCACAGGCGGCGGCGCCGCTGGCTTCCATGACGGTCTCCGGGATGTCCTTGGGTCCGCCGAAGGCGCCGCAGACGAAGACGCCCGGGCGCGTCGTCTGGATGGGATTCTCCAGGTCCGTCTTGCAGAAGCCGTGCTCCTCCAGCTCGATCCCCAGGGCCTTGGCGAGGGGCGCCGCGTCCTTCGGGGGCGTCAGGCCGACGGAGAGGACCACCATATCGAATTCCTCTTCGACCAGCGTTCCGTCCTCCTGGACGTATTTGAGCATCAGGTTCCGGGTCTGTTGCAGCTCCTTGACGGTGGAGGGAATGGAGCGGATGTAGCGGATGCCATACTCGTTCTTCGCCCGGTTGACGAACCGGTCGAAGTCCTTGCCGTGGGCCCGGATGTCCATGAAGAAGATGGTCGGCTCCATCCCCTTGGCGTGTTCCTTCCCAATGATGGCCTCCTTGGTCGCATACATGCAGCACACGGAAGAGCACCAGCTGTTGCCGCAGGACGTGTCCCGGGAACCGACACACTGGATGAAGGCCACCTTCTTCGGCTCCTTTCCGTCGGAGATCCTCTGGACATGACCGAAATACGGACCGGACGCTGAAAGGATTCGCTCGAACTGGATGCTCGTGACGACGTTCGGATAGACGCCGAAGCCGAACTCGCCCCGGATCTTCGCATCGAAAATCTCGAAGCCGGGTGAGGCGATGACCGCCCCGACCTCGATTTCCTCTTCCTCATACGTCATGTCATGATCGATGGCCTTGGCCAGACAGGCGTCCAGACACTGGTAGCACTCCGAGCAGATCCCGCAGGAGAGGCAGCGACTTGCTTCGGCGACGGCCTGCGCCTCCGTCATGGGCTCGACCACTTCCCTGAAATGGGACTTTCTCGTCTCGGCGGGAAGCATCGGCATCCGCACCCGCTCCGCCTTCGCGAACGCGCTCGTATCGCCCGGATCCGCCAGGCCTTTGGTCCAGTCGCGCTCCCGGCCGGCCTTGACGTCCTCGCCGCGGAGATAGCAGTCGATCGAAACGGCCGCCTCCTTGCCCGCATAGACGGCCTTGACTACGGTAGCCGGACCGGTGACGACGTCACCGCCGGCGAAGACGCCGGGCACGTTCGTGGCGAATGTCACGGGGTCGACGT
The DNA here is from genome assembly GCA_002347815.1 of Syntrophaceae bacterium UBA2251. Lineage (GTDB taxonomy): Bacteria > Desulfobacterota > Syntrophia > Syntrophales > UBA2251 > UBA2251. The sequence continues at coordinate 63,777 of DDXV01000062.1, read as the reverse complement.
CGAAATTTTTCCACTTGTTGATGGCGATGCCGCTTTCGGCCGTGACGAAGTCGAGGTCGGCCTCCTGGCCGATGGCGGGAATCAGGGCATCGCAGGGGACGATGAATTCGGAGCCTTTGATCTCGACGGGACGGCGACGGCCGCTGGCGTCAGGTTCTCCCAGTTCCATCCGCGTGCATTCCACGCCGGTCACCTTGCCGTTCTCGCCGACGACGCGCTTGGGCGCCGCGAGGAACTCCATCTTGATCCCCTCTTCGAGGGCCTCCTCGATCTCCTCGTGCGCGGCCGGCATCTCCGCACGGGAGCGCCGGTACAGGATGAAGACCTCCTTGGATCCAGTACGGACGGCCGTTCGGACGGCATCCATGGCCACATTCCCGCCGCCGACGACGGCGACCTTGTCCCCCAGAAAGACCTTCTCCCCCAGATTCACGCGCTTTAGGTAATCGACGCCGTGGATCACCCCCTGCATATCCTCGCCGGGGATGTTGAGCTTGCTGCTGTTCACCGTGCCGCACCCGATGAAGACGGCGTCGAAATCCCGCTGGAGCTGGGCGAAGGGGATGTCCTTCCCGACGGCCTTGCCCAGGTGGATCTTCACGCCCGTGTCCTCGATGACCCTGATTTCCGCGTTGAGCACGTCCTTCGGCAGACGGTACTCCGGGATGCCGACGGCCAGCCACCCGCCCGCCACCGGCAGCGACTCGAAGACCTCGACGGCATAGCCCTCGATGGCCAGATAGTAGGCCGCCGTGAGTCCCGCGGGCCCGGCCCCGACCACGGCCACCTTCTTGCCGTTCTTTTCCTTCACGTCCGGGAGATAGCGGTGCTCGTCCTTCAGGTCGAGATCCGCGACGAACCGTTTCAGGTGCATGATGTCGATGGGTTCGTCGACATCGCCCCGCTTGCAAGCCTCTTCGCAGGGATGGTTGCAGACGCGGCCGCAGACGATCGGAAAGGGATTGTCCTTCTTGATGAGTTTGAGGGCTTCCTTGAACTTCCCTTGGGCGATCAGCGCCACGTACCCCTGGACGCTGATATGGGTGGGGCAGGCGGCCTTGCAGGGGGAAGTCCCGCGTTTGTCGATCGCGAATCCGCTCGGAATCGCCTGGGGGAAGTGGCGGTAGATGGCTTTGCGTTCGTTGAGCGTTTCGTTGAAATCCGACGGGATGGATACCGGACAGACATTGGCGCAGTCGCCGCACCCCGTGCATTTGTCCAGGTTGACGAAGCGGGGGGCGCGTGTAAGCTTGACCTTGAAGCGGCCCGGCTCGCCGGTCACGGAGTCCACGGTCCGGCGGGTCATGATCTCCACGTTCGGATGCCGGCCGACCTCCACGAGCTTCGGGGAGAGGATGCAGGCGGAACAGTCGTTGGTGGGGAAGGTCTTGTCCAACTGCGCCATGACCCCGCCGATGCTGATTCCGTTCTCCACCAGGTATACCTTCATACCGGAATTGGCGAGATCCAGGGAAGCCTGAATGCCGGCAATTCCGGAACCGACGACCATCACGGCACCGATTTTTTCGTTATCTTTTACCACCTGTCTGCTCCTCGGCAATGTTTATTGATCATCCTCAAAACTGACCCACGGTCAGTGATTGTTCTCACGGCGTGGCAGCGGTTATCACGATTTCCCCGGGCTGTCAAGCGTGAACATCCGTGTCAAACCCGCGCGCCCCTTTTCCTTCAGGGGACCTGATCGGGGGACCGGAGGGCATCCTCGACGGCCGTCCAGAGGCGCTCGCGTCCCTCCCCCGTCCGGGCGGAAAATACGATGGCGTCCGTCCCTTCACCGAGGTCAAGAGGTCCCCGGAAGCGAAGGACGGCTCGCCGCGCCTCGTTCCGGGACAGCTTGTCGATTTTCGTCAGGACCGGCAGCCAGGGGCGGCGGTAGGCCCGGAGCCACCCGACCAGGGAGAGATCGTCCCGGGTCGGCTCCCGTCGGCTGTCCATCACGACAAGGACCAGCTTGAGCGTTTCGCGCACCCGGAGGTACGTTTCCACCATCGGTCCCCACTGACGCCGGACCGCTTCCGGCACCTTCGCGTAGCCGTAACCGGGAAAATCGACGACTGAAAATCGTTCATTGACGGCAAAGAAATTCAGGGCCTGCGTGCGTCCCGGCGTATGACTCGTCCGGACGAGCTGTTTCCGGTTCAGGAGGGCGTTGATCAGGGAGGATTTGCCGACATTGGATCGGCCGGCCACGGCCAACTCCGGGTTCACGGCGGGGGGGTACTGGTCGGGCCGGGTGGCCGTCTTGACGAAGGATGCGCGGGTTATCTTCATCGTGTCGAAGGAATCGGATCGCGGATCATTCCCGCTCGAAGTGCAATTTGTACTTTTCCAGCTTGCGTTCGAACGTCGGGCGGGAGATCCCGAGAATCTCGCACAGTTCCCCCTTGGTTCGGTCCCCATACTCGGAAATGATCTTCCGGATGTACTGTTCCTCGACCTCGTCCAGGGTCATCAATCGCTGCCCGGAGGCGCCCGCCGCCGGCACGACATCGGGGGTCCCCTTGCCGGCGGCGAGATCCTCCTCGAGCTCCGGGAAGTCGGACCGGCCCAGGACCTGTCCCTTGGCGACCACGACGGCACGGATCAGGAGATTCTCGAGCTCCCGGATGTTGCCGGGCCAGGGATACTTCAAAAAAACCGCCATCATTTCATCCGACACGCCGATCACGCGCTTGTGCAGATCCCGGTTGATTTTCGTCAGCAGATATTCGATCAGGGGCGCAATGTCATCGCGCCGTTCCCGAAGCGGAGGGATGTGGATGGAAACGATGTTGAGGCGATAGAAAAGATCGTCGCGGAACTTGCCCTCCTGGACCAGCGCCTTCAAATCCTTGTTCGTCGCGGTCACGATGCGCGCATTGACACGGACCCGGTCCTTGCCGCCCACACGCTCGAACTCCATCTCCTGCAACACGCGCAGGAGTTTCGCCTGGAGGTTGACCGACATCTCGCTGATCTCGTCCAGGAACACCGTTCCGGACCGGGCGAGTTCGAACTTCCCCAGTTTTCGGGCGATCGCGCCGGTGAACGACCCCTTTTCATGACCGAACAGCTCCGATTCGAGCAGGGTTTCGACGATGGCGGAGCAGTTGACGGCGATGTAGGGTTCATCGGGCGAGGTGTTGTTGTGAATCACCTTGGCGATCAGCTCCTTGCCGGTGCCGCTTTCGCCTTGGATCAGGACCGTCGTGCGGCTCTGGGAAACGACGCCGACCGTCTTGAAAATCTCGCGCATCTCGCGGCCCGTCCCGATGATGTCGCCGACCTTGAACTGGCGCGACGGCTCCATGAGCAGGCCGTCGATCTTCCGCTCCATCTCGCGCGCCTTGAGCGCCTTTCGGATGGCCATGTCCAGTTCATCCACGTTGACCGGCTTGTGGATGTAGTCGAACGCCCCGCCCTTCATGGCCTTGATGGTGGTTTCCATGTCGTGAAACGCGGTGATCATGATCACCTTGACGTTTTCATCCTCCTCGCGCAGGTCCTCGAGCACGGTAAAGCCGTCGATGTCCGGAAGACGGATGTCGAGGATAACGAGGTCCGGAACGGTCTCGACAAAGGCGTTCAGCCCTTCGGTTCCCGTGAGGGCGGTCTTGACCTCGTACCCCTCTTCGGTGAGGTACAGATCGAGGGTTTCACAGATCGAGCGGTCGTCGTCAATTACGAGAATTTTCGGCATTCCTCACTCCTCATGGTCCATGATCCGGGGGCGCGACGTCATCCTCATGCCGGCGAGGCCAAGGGGCTGTCCGCGAGCGCCTGCGGAACGGGCAGCGTAATGACCACGCGCGTCCCCTCGCCCGGCCTGCTCTGGATTTCAATGGTGCCCTGATGCAGTTCGATGATTTTCTTGACCTGCGTCAGCCCCAATCCCGTCCCGTATTTTTTCTTTGTGAAGAAAGGGTTGAACAGGTGCGGCATGTCCTCCGGGCTGATCCCGCACCCCTCGTCCCGAATTTCGATTTCGACCGCGGGCAGCGCTCCGGCGGCATACCTCGTGCGGAGGGTCAGCGTGCCGTTGTCCTCCATGGCGTCGATCCCGTTTCGGATGAGGTTCAGGAAGGCCTGTTCGAGCATGGCCGGATCCACCAGAACCGGGGGCGCGGCCTCGTCGTAGGCGGTGGCGACACGAACCGCCTTCTCGGTGATCCCCTTTTCCGCCATGGCCAGGGTTTCTTCGAGAATCCGGCAAACGTCGTACCGCTCCTTGCGGGGTTCGGAGGGTTTTGCGAAGATCAGCACATCGTTGACCAGATGTTCGAGGTGCTCGACCTCCTTCTGGGCGATGCGGAACCGTTTCTGATCGTTTCCCTGCGGCTGCAGGCGCTTCTCCAGGATTTGCAGGCTCATCTTGATGGATGAAAGCGGATTGCGAATCTCGTGCGCGATGCCCGCCGACAATTGACCGACCGCCGCCAGTTTCTGGCTTTCATAATACTTCTTTTCCAGGTTCTTGAATTCGGTGATGTCGCGCTGAGACACGACGAACCGATCCGTGCCCTTGAGGGGACGCGTGGTGATCAGGAGGTTGCGTCGCGACCCGTCCCCTGCGGTGACCTCGATTTCGTAGGGCGTGAAGTTGCCCCGCCTTCCCTCTTCCCAGCGCTGCATCATGAATTCACGGAGCTCGGGGTCCATGAACTCGGTAAAGTGGCGGCCTTTCACGGGTCCAGACGTCACGCCGCCCCCGCGGGCAAAATCATGGCTGATGTAATTGACGATCCCGTCGCCGGACATGTCGTAGAGCTTGTCCGGGGAGCTTTCCAGGATGGACTGGAGGTAGTTGTTCAGGGATTCGATCTGCGTGCGCAAATTGATGTTTTCCGTAAGTTCGACCTGAAGCGTTTCGGCGTACTCCTTGATGCTGCGGGACATTTCCTCCTCCCGCGTATGATCCTGCAGGGTTTCGATGGCGGCGATGACCTCGCCCTTTTCGTCGTGAATCGGCGCGGCGAGGAAGTACAGATGGTGACTTCTCCCGTCCGTCAACTGGAAAAAGTCCCGGGCCTCGTAGGCCCCCTCGACGGTGGACGATTTCCTGATTTTCTTCGTCCCGTAGTATTTCTCCAGATTCTCGATGTCTCCGTCGATGATGAGGTCCGCGATCAGGGGGCGTTTCCGGGTATAAAAGGGCGCGTAGTGCCGATCGGTGCCGATCATCGTTTGCGCGCTGAACCCGGTCAGCTCCGTACAAGCCTTGTTCCAGAGGATGATCTTGTGTTCCCGGTCGATGACGAAGGCGGGAATGGGCAGGCCTTCGATGATCCCCTCCACGGTCCGCTTTTCCCGGACGAGCTGCTCCTGCCATTCGCTCCGTTCCTGGAGCAGTTTGAGCTTCGCCTTCATCTGAAGGTGCCGCCGCTCCGCATAATCGATGGAGATGCTGGCGATGATCACGGCGATGATCACGCCGGCCACGCCCATCATGACGTTGAGGAAGGCGCGTCTGACGACGGAGATAACGCGGTTGTAAGGGGTGCTGACCACCATGAACCAGGCCCGCGGACCGATGCGCATCGGGGCGTAGGCGACAATCTTCCGTTCCCCGGAACCGCCTTCTTCACTCAGGACGTATTCCCCATAGCCCGCCCGGCCCCGCAGGATGTCGGGCTGGAGCGCACCCGGATGCCGATCATCCCTCTTTTCGAGGACGCTCACGTTGCGCCCGGTGAATCCCTCCGCCGGATGGACGATCAGCCGCCCCTGGTGATCGACGATCCAGGAATCCTGCGCCAGCTTTCCCTTGGGCTCCTTCCCGAAGAAGTCGATCATCGTCTCCAGGGGCATGATCGCGAAAACCACTCCGGTGAAGAGGTTCCGGGTTCCATACCGGTACTTGGGCACGCCGATCACGACAGCGCGACTCATCCCGAGAGTTCGGGACAGCGGGGTGTCGTCGGAAAGGTCCAGTTCGCCGACGAAGGGACCCCTCGTTTTGCGGATCTGGTGAAAAAAGGCGTACCGGTCAAAACGCTCCCCCCGCAGCCCGGCGAAGGTCCGGTCGGGATAGACGGACCGCAAGATGCCCCGCTCATCGAGGCGTGCGATGAAGCGCACCTTACCCTCGAGGTGTTCGTGGATGACCTTCATGCTGGAAACGGTTTCGTCGGGGGTCACCATCCGCACACTCGGCAGCAGGGACAGCATGGTCAGATTCTTTTCAACGTTGCCCAACAGGGTTTCGATGCGTGCCGCCGTGCCCCTGGCCAGGGCGAGTTGCTGCAGGCTGAACTGGTCGACGACATCTTTTTCCCGTACCCGATTCACCGTGAGGGTCATCAGCAGGATGAACACGATCACCGCAATCGTCGCCAGCCAGATGGAAATGCGCATTTTATGTTTCATCACGTCAGGACTCCCCAGTCTCACCGGAACGCACCGCGTCCGGTCCTCCTCAGTCACCTTCCTTCTTTTCCCTCCGCTCCTTCAAAGCCATCAGGATATAGACGCCGACAGCCGCCGCGAGTGAGATGATCAACTTGAGCAGGCCGTTTTCAATCTGGATCACACGCTCACATATCAGCCACGCAACCAGATAGGTCACGGCCGTCAGGATTTCCTGCATTCTTAAACCTCTTAATGGAATTCAAGTTTTGGGCGCCCGATAGTACCGGTGCGGCTGGAAAATTTCAATAGAAAAGATGGCGTCTCTCACCCTCCCGGTCCACCACGCCCTTTTACTTTTCGTTCAACGGTCGGGACGGGTTTAAAGGAACGTTCAAGCCCGGACGGCGGATCGATTCGCAAGAGCGATGTCTCGGAAAATAATTGATCAATCATTGCTTACATTTGACGGAGATTCCTCGGCGGGCGCCATGGGCGGCATGCATTTTGCGTTAGGCTCGCAACGTTTGCGGAAGCGAATTCTTCTGTACCGGACCTTCAGACTATGGTATCGGTCGGAAGGCAAAAACATTATTTCGGAAAGGAGATAGGAAAATGTTAAGGAAATTCGGGAAAAGTTTATTGACGTTCTTCACGACGGTCGCAGCCGTGTTGGTGTCTTCACCGGTTGTGTTCGCGGCGGAAGCCATTCCAGCGGGTGATTCGTATGCGAAGGTCATCTTTTCCGTTGGTGCGATGGTCGGTGCAGGGTTGGCCATCGGTCTGGGCGCCATCGGCGTCGGCGCCGGAATCGGCCGGGCGGCGAGCGGGGCTTGTGAAGCGGTCGGAAGAAACCCCGGCGTTCAGGGAAAAATCATGATGGTGATGCTGGTCGGTATGGCCATGGCGGAATCGATCGCGATTTACGCCTTGGTCGTTTCACTGGTACTTCTTTACGCCAACCCCTACACGAAGTATTTTCTGGCCGGTTAATCCGTCAGCATCACTTCGAGACTAAAACAGTAGGGGGAAAAGGGAATGCCAAAAATTAATAAAGATAAGCAGTTATTCACGGTCGGAAGGGTATTCTTCCTGCTTATCGTCATCCCCTTATCTTTGATGGCCCTCTTGATTGCCGATGGCATTATAAAAGTCGGGGACACCGCAAGGGAACGGACGGTAACCATTCTGGACCAGAAGTCCCAGGAAGAAATCAAGGTGCGGGCTGTAAATGTGGCGGATGAAGTTGCTGATTTTCTGAAGGACCGGGAAAAGGATCTCCTGATCGCAACCATCTTGCCCGCCACGGATGCAGCCTACAAAGAATTCGTCGCAAAAAGCGAGAACCCCCTGTGGGTGAAGAAGGACGGGAAGATTCAAAAGATCTACGAACCGCTCTATAAGGAAATGGCTTTCGTCGACAAATCCGGCCAGGAGCGCATCAAGGTGGTGGACGGAAAAATCGCGAACGTAAGTCAACTGATCAACGTCAGCAACCCGGCCGCCACGCCCCTCAAGGAGGACTATTTCACCAAGGCAAAGGCCTACGGCAAGGGGGATCTCTACATCTCTCCGGTCAAGGGACTCTACGTCAACAAGACCGAGTTTGAAAAGGGAAAGAGATTTTCCGGGATCATCCGGATGGCCACGCCCGTTTTCGACCAGCAAGGGTTTGCCGGTGTGGTCACGCTGGCTTTGGATGTGAGGCATCTGGCCAAATTTACGGACAACATCGTCCCCACGCAATCCGGTTACGTGGTCGAAGCGGAGGCCGCCTCCGGCAATTACACCTTCATGGTGGACAACCGGGGGTTCATTCTCTCTCACCCGAACGATTACCACATCGCCGGGCAATACGCCGATGGAACGCCCGTGCCGGCGATCACGGACAAGACGTCCGCGGAGTCCATGGCGCAGAAGGGCGAGGAGGTCCTGAACCTCAACCAGATCGGCTTCATGGATCCCACGCTCCAGAGCATTGCCCGGGAAGCGGCGGACGGCCGCGCCGGGATGAAGGAATATCAGTTCGCCGGACGCAAGGAGTTCGTCGCCTATGCGCCCATCAAGTTCTACTCGACGGACTACCCGAAACCGGCCGGTTTCGGCTGGGTCGGCATGAACGTCGATGTCGTGAAATTCAGCGCCTATGCCTCCGCCACGGCCAAGAAAATCCAGTCCGAGGCAAAATCCTGGATCACGACGATCATCACCATCATCATCATTTCGGTGATCCTCCTGTTCCTGATCATGGCCATTCTGGTCCGGGGCATCACGCGCTCGATCGAGGCGGAAATCCCCCTCGAGGCCCAGGAAGCGTCAAAATTCTACGATGACGAGGACGACGACAAATAAACCCACCGGGGCCGGAAGCAACCTTCCGGCCCCTTTTTTTACCGTTCGCCCTACCCGGGACGGCACAGGAAACGCTGCCGGGAAAGGTCCCGGACCCGTGATTCGATTCGTTCGGACACGGCCTCCACGCCCAGCGCAGGCCTGCCCGCCCCCCCGATTCCCCCGAGGCGCAACCCGACCGGGTCCGCACATTTTCTTTGACTTCAAAAAGCAAAACTGTTAGACACGACCCGCCCGTGACGGCCTTTGGTACCCGTCGACCCCATATCCCCAGGAGGCGTGCATGAAAGACAAAATGTTGATTCTCTGGTTCGATGAGATCGAATTGAACGATATCCCCCAGGTCGGCGGAAAGAATGCCTCGCTGGGGGAGATGCGTCGGGAACTGATTTCCAAGGGGGTCAACATTCCCGACGGTTTCGCCGTCACCGCGTACGCCTATCGCTCCCTCATCGAATCCGCCGCACTCTCCGAGAAAATACGTCAGATCCTCGCCGATCTCGACACCCATGACATGCAGAACCTGGCCGACAAGGGGCGACAGATCCGTGCCCTCATCTACGGGGCCGAATTCCCCGCGGATCTGAAGGCCGCTATCCTGGAGGCCTATGCCAAACTCTGCGAGGAATACGGAGCGGACACCGATGTCGCCGTTCGCAGTTCCGCCACCGCTGAAGACCTCCCGGATGCCAGTTTCGCCGGCCAGCAGGAGACCTACCTGAACATTCGCGGTCCGGAGGCGCTGATCGAGGCCTGCAAGAAATGTTTCGCCTCCCTGTTCACCGACCGCGCCATTTCCTATCGGGTGGACAAGGGATTCGATCATCTTTCCATCGCCTTGTCCATCGGCATCCAGAAGATGGTGCGCTCCGATCTGGCCTGCTCCGGCGTGATCTTCTCCATCGATACCGAATCCGGATTCAAGGATGCCGTGCTCATCACCGGGGCTTACGGCCTGGGCGAGACGGTGGTCCAGGGGATCGTCAATCCCGATGAATTCTTCGTCTTCAAGCCCACCCTCAAGGAGGGATTCCGCCCCATCCTCCAGAAAACGATGGGCAGCAAGGAAATCAAAATGATCTATTCCTCGGGCTCGGCCTCCGAGGCGACCGAAACGGTCTCCGTCGAGGAGGCCGAGCGACAGCGCTTCTGCCTGACGGACGACGAGATCCTGCTTCTGGGTCGCTGGGCCATCATCATCGAGGACCACTACTCCCAGCAGGCCGGTTATTTCAAGCCGATGGACATCGAGTGGGGCAAGGACGGACGGACGGGCGAGTTGTTCATCCTGCAGGCCAGACCCGAGACGGTGCAGTCCCAGAAGGATTTGAGCGTGGTGGAAACCTACATTCTGCTCGAGGAGAAGGAACCCCTGGTTAGGGGCACCAGCGTCGGCGCGAAAATCGGCGCCGGCCCCGTCAACAGGATCGCCTCCGTGGCCGATATCCGTAATTTCCGCAAAGGCCAGGTCCTGGTCACCGACATGACGGATCCGGACTGGGAACCCATCATGAAGATCGCGGCGGCGATCGTCACCAACAAGGGCGGGCGGACCTGCCACGCCGCCATCGTCAGCCGCGAACTCGGCGTTCCCTGCATCGTGGGAACCGGAAACGGAACGGAGCGGCTCCGGGACGTCGCCGCGGCAACGGTCTCCTGTGCCGGCGGGGAAGTCGGAAAAGTCTACGAGGGCATCCTGAAATTCGATGTGAGCCGGATCAACGCCCAGAACCTGTCACGACCCAGGACCAAGATCATGATGAACGTCGGCAATCCGGAGAATGCCTTTCAGCTTGCCGGCATTCCGAACGACGGCGTCGGTCTGGCCCGCCTGGAATTCATCATCAATCAGCACATCAGCATTCATCCCATGGCCCTGATTCACTTCGACCGGGTCACCGATCCGGTGGTCCGGAAGCAAATCGAGGCGCGGACCCGGGGATACGACAATCGCAGCGACTTCTTCGTCGAAAAGCTGGCGGAGGGCGTGGGAAAGATCGGCGCCGCCTTCTGGCCGAACGACGTCATCGTGCGGATGAGCGATTTCAAGAGCAACGAATACGCCAACCTGATCGGCGGCGCCTTCTTCGAACCGGAAGAGGAAAACCCGATGATCGGATTTCGCGGGGCCTCGCGTTATTACGACGACCGCTACCGCGAGGCCTTCGCCCTCGAATGCGCCGCCATGAAGAAAGTCCGCAACGTGATGGGGCTGACCAACGTCAAGTTGATGATCCCCTTCTGCCGCACGGTCGACGAGGGGAAGAAGGTGATCGCGGTCATGGCCGAAAAGGGCCTCGTCCAGGGGGAGAACGGCCTGGAGCTGTACATGATGGTCGAAATTCCCAGCAACGTGGTGCTGATCGACCAGTTCGGCGAGATCTTCGACGGGTTCTCGATCGGCTCCAACGATCTGACGCAGCTGACGCTGGGGCTGGATCGCGACTCCGCGCAGGTCGCCCACATCTTCGATGAGCGGAACCAGGCGGTCATGGACCTCATTCGCATCGCCATCACCCGGGCCAACAAGATGGGCAAGAAGATCGGGATCTGCGGACAGGCCCCCAGCGATTATCCGGAGTTCGCGAAATTTCTCGTGGAGTGCGGCATTTCGAGCATCTCCCTGAACTCGGATACGGTCATCAAGACGACCTTCGAAATTCTGGAGACGGAAAAGCAGGTCGGGCGGTCGTAACGACCGTCCGCCGAAGCGGAAGCTCCGGGCCGCAAAGGGCCGCGGGCAGGCGAGCGACCGGACCCCTCCGGTCCGGCGCCGGTTTCATGAAAAGAAGGGGCGGGAGCGGCGCGTAAGCCGAATTCTGTCCCGGCCTCCGGTCACCCGTCCGCCGGTGATGGTCATTCCTCTGGGACGGCCGTTGCCGGCCGCCTCAAGCGACGCTACCCGAGGACATCGGGCGGGCCACCCTCAAACGTCCTCCTATTTGGTCTTGCTCCGGATGGGGTTTGCCTAGCTTTCCCGGTCACCCGGGAAACTGGTGAGCTCTTACCTCGCCTTTTCACCCTTACCCGCATGCCGCGGGCGGTATCTTTTCTGTGGCACTTTCCTTAGGGTCGCCCCCAGTCGCCGTTAGCGACCATCCTGCCCTGTGGAGTTCGGACTTTCCTCTGATCCGCGAGGATCAGCGACCATCTGCCCCCCTCCAGCCCCCTCCATTCAATTTCTGCCTGCATGGGTTCACACCCCGGTTCGACCGGAACCGCCGCGATGGGATGGTCGCTCGTATCCGGCGTCCACGGCCTGATCGGATCCCTTGGCCGCCGACACGGCCAGGGCATCGCAACGCTCGTTTTCCGGATGGCCGGCATGACCGGGCTCCCACAGAAACCGGACCGCACGTTGCCTGCAGAGATCGAGCAGCCGTTCCCAGAGATCGGCATTCTCCGCCCGGTCTTTCCGGTTTCTCATCCAGCCCTGCGCCTGCCAGCGGACGGCCCAGCCCTTCGTCATGGCGTCAACGACATAGCGGGAATCCGAATGGACCGTCACGTCATAGCCCGGTTTGACCGCCTCCAGACCGACGATCGCCGCCATGAGCTCCATCCGGTTGTTCGTGGTCAGACGATACCCCCCCGAGAGTTCCTTGCGCCGTCCCCGGTAACTCAGAATGACGCCGTATCCTCCGGGTCCGGGATTGCCGAGGCAGGCGCCGTCCGTATGGATCACCACGCCGGATGCCTCCCCCGTGTCCGGTGACGGTTCCCCCTTCAAGATTCACCCGCTGAGGCTTCGTTCCTCCAGTAAATGATGCGGTGACAATTGGGGCAGGTCCTCAGCTCCTGCGACCGTTGGAGTTCGATGTACATCTGCGGCGGAATGTTCATGTGGCAGCCGTTACAGACCTCCTTCCAGACGGAGATCACGGCGACGCCGTTTCTCTTCTCCCGAATCGTCTCGTAGCGCCGCACCAGATCCCCGGGCAATGCTTCCAGAAGGGTCTGACGCTCCTGCTTCAGGCGGATCAGGTTGTCGTCGAGCGCCTGGACCTGCCCTTCCAGGGCTTGTTTCTCGTCGGCAAAGACGGCGAGAAAGGCCGACAGGTCCTTTTCCCCCTGTTTTACGGCCGCCTTCATGTGGTCCGCCTGCTCGAGCAGCGAGATGATCTCGTCCTCCACCTTCCCCTGAAGCGTTTCAATGACCTCCATCTCCTTCAGGATGGCCTGATATTCCTTGTTGGTCTTGACGTCGAGCAGGCGCTGCTTCGCCTTTTTCAGCCCCTCCGCGCCGCGCTTCAACTGCTCTTCCTGGTCCCGGTGTCGCTGGATCAATCCCTTGAGCTTCTCCTCCGCTTCATCCAGTGCGCCCTGCTGTTTCTGTCGTGTTTCCTCCAGAAGCCTGATCTTCTCAGGCAGCGACTGTTTCTGGGCCGCTACCTGGACCGCCTCCGAATCCAAGGCCTGTAATGCAACCAATAACGCGATCGTATCCTTCAATCACCTGCTCCCTTCCCCCGGGAATGGAAAAAAAAAGCACCGGCCGGTGGCGGTGCATGCGCGTTCATGGGGCCTTCTCCCCCTGAACCTGCTCTGATGGGCAAGGCATGCTGCAATCCCGGCCATCCCGATATGTCGTGGTTGATGACATTCCGCTGAACGTTCCTTCGATGATGGTGGGCCCACCTGGGTTCGAACCAGGGACCGACCGGTTATGAGCCGGTGGCTCTACCAGTTGAGCTATGGGCCCGTTCGATCGTCCTGCCGCCTTTTGCCGGCCGGAGTGGGGTTCTAACCCCTCCCGGCCGCCTTGTCAATCATTTATTTCGCCCGCAACGGGGCGGCCAATCGCCTCTGGGACGGGTTTCTCAGCTTGCGTCCCTGACCGGCGTCCATCGGCTTGATTTCAATCCGCTTCACCTCGAACAAATCCCGGTCCTCCTCGGAGGCCCGTTCGAAGCGTTCGCTGATGCCGAAGCGCATCCTCAGGACCTTCTCTTCCCGCGGCGTCAGCGTGGAGAGGATCTTGCGCGTCTGTTCCGCGAGATCCATGTTGATCGTCGCCTCCGAGGGGGACATGACTTTTTTGTCCTCGATAAAATCGCCCAGATGGCTGTCCTCCTCCTCGCCAATCGGGGTCTCGAGGGAAATCGGCTCCTTGGCGATCTTCAGGACCTTGCGGACCTTCTCCAGCGGGTACTCCATCTTGTTGGCAATCTCTTCCGGCGTGGGTTCGCGACCCAGTTCCTGGACGAGGTAACGCGACGTGCGGATCAGTTTGTTGATGGTCTCGATCATATGGACGGGAATGCGGATGGTCCGGGCCTGGTCGGCGATGGCGCGGGTAATCGCCTGCCTGATCCACCAGGTCGCATAGGTGGAGAATTTGTACCCGCGCTGATACTCGAATTTGTCCACCGCCTTCATGAGGCCGATGTTCCCCTCCTGAATCAGATCCAGAAACTGGAGCCCTCGGTTCGTGTACTTTTTAGCAATGCTGACCACGAGACGCAGATTCGCTTCGACCAGCTTCCGCTTGGCGATCTCGGCTTTCCATTCCCCCTTTTCGATCGACAGCACCGCCTTCTTCAGTGCGACCACGGGAAGGCCCGTTTCCAGTGTAATCCTCCTGATCTGCCGCTGCGCCTCCAGGACGCGGGGCTCCGTCGCCTTCAGTCTTTCGACGGAGATGCGCCGCTCGCGGGCGGCCAGTTTGGCCTCCTGGGCGGATTTCCTCAGGCGCACCCAGAGACGCTCCATCTCCTTGATGTTGAGGCCCGTGAGGTCCTTGGCCTTCTGAATGTCTCGCGCCGCCTCTTCGATCTCCAGGAGGTAGCCCTTCAAGCGGAACACCATCCGATCGATCTGCCGCTTGCTGAAACGAACCTTTCGACAATACTTGACGATCCCCTTCGTATTTCTGGACAGCTCTTCGCGCAACAGCGCCTTTTCCTTTTCGGACAGCCCCTTGGCCCGCAGTTTCTGACGCATGACGTCGTTTTTCCTGTCCAGCGCCGCGACCTTCTCGATCAGTTTGAGCACCCGATCCCGATGCAGGTCCTCTTCCACGAATCCGTCTTCATCTTCGAGGTTCTCCACCACGTTCTTGATCCGCAGTTCCTCCGCCCGGATCTTGATGCCGATATCGATTACATCCTTCACGGAAACCGCCATCCCGAAAATGGCGTCCATGATCTCCTTGTTGCCTTCCTCGATCTTCTTGGCGATCTCGACCTCCCCTTCCCGACTGAGCAGGGAAACGAGTCCCATCTCGCGCAGGTACATCTTGACGGGATCTCCGGTCTTTCCGGCCGAAATCAATCCCAGAACATCCTCTTCCTCCTTGTGTTCAACGAGTTCGCCCGGGCTTTTTTTGACGACGATCTTCTCCCCCTTGTCGGTGTCGATGATATCGATGTTCTTCTCTCCGAACAGGATGATGATATCGTCGATCTGGTCCGATGAGATCACATCCGAAGGCAGGAGGTCATTGACGTCGTCATAGGTCAAGAACCCCTTCTCCTCGCCCAAGGTCATCAGTTTTTTGAATTCGTCCGTTTGGATCTCTTTCGCCATGGCGATCTCCCCTCATTCTTTGCTGCGCTTGATATCGACGCCCTGCTCCTCCTTGAGGAGGCCTTCCTTCTGGCGCAGAAGTTGCTCGCTGCCCGCCTGATCCCCCCTGTCCTGGGCGGCACGGAGGGTTTCGGCCAACAGCCGGTGCCTTTCCCGGAACCACCGCCGCCGAATCCGGTGGACGGCATCGATCCGAATCTTGTCCACCATGCCGGGATCGTAGGGGCTCGCGGTCACATAGAGTCTCTGCACCCGCTCCCGGATCGGGTCTTCGGGCCATGCGGTCAGAAGGTCCTGAATGGAGAGCGTCTGCCCGTGTCCTTCACGCCCCCGCTCCACGAGATAAGCGCCGAAGCGTTTCAAATCCTCATGCAGGAAACAGTCCAGAATGCCGCTTCGGGAAACTTCCGGAACCGTTTCCGGGTGTTCGAGCATCAGTTGCAAAAGGCTCCATTCCAGGGGGTCGAGGGGGGCCGATTTTTTTCTTGCCGCCGATACGGGAACCGCGGCCCCGGACGCCGGGACCCCGCGCGAAACTTCCTTTTTCAGCAGGCCCTCGTCGATCCCCACCCGCTCCGCCACGCGCCGGATGAAGAGTTCGCGGCTGACCGGATCCGCGATCCGGGCCATGAACGGAACGGCCGCCTGAATCGCCGCCTGCTTCTCTTCGAAGGAGCGCTGTGACCCTATCATCCGATCGATATAATAATCGACGGCCGATGGGGCGTGCGCGATGACCTCGTGAAAGGCCTCCGGACCCGACGCCCGCACAAACTCGTCCGGGTCCCGGCCGTCGGGAAGAATCACCGCCCGGGCCTGCATTCCGCCGGCCAGAAAGACTTCAAGGCTCCGGGCCAGCGCCTTTCGTCCGGCCTCATCCGGGTCGAACACGGCCGCGACATTCCGGGTATACCGCCTGAGAAGGTCCACGTGATCCCGGGTCAACGCCGTACCCAGGGTGGCGACCCCATTCCGAATCCCGGCCTCATGGAGCGCAATCAGATCGAAATAGCCCTCCACCAGGATCACGCAATCCTGCCGCCGGATCTCTTCCCGGGCCCGATTGAGCCCGTAGAGCTGCCGGCCCTTGCTGAAAAGGAGCGATTCCGGAGAATTGAGGTACTTCGGTTCCCCCTCGCCGATGATCCGGCCGCCGAAGGCGACCACCCGCCCGGCGGCGTCTTCGATGGGAAAGATCAGACGGGCACGGAAACGGTCGTAGAACCCGCCGTCCTTCCCCGGGATGATCAGGCCGAGCTTTTCCGCCAGGTCCAGGGGCGCGCCCGACCGGGCGAGGTAATCCCGCAGCGAACGCCAGGCGTCGGGCGCATAGCCCAGACGAAACTCCTTGACCGTCTCCGCGCCGACCCCCCTGTTTTCGAGATAGGCCCAGGCGACCCGCCCCGCAGACGCTTGCAGGCTTCGGGCGAAATGGGTCGCGGCCATGCCGTTGATCCGAACGGCCTGTTCTCTAAGGCCGTCCCGCGCTTTTTCCGTGGCCGACCGGACCGGTTCGGGAATGACGACGCCCGTTTTTGCCGCCAGATGACGCACCGCTTCCGGAAACGTCATGTGGCTCGCCTTCATCAGAAAGTCGAAGCCGTTGCCCCCCTCCCCGCAGCCGAAACAGTAGAACATCTGCTTTTCCGGGCTGACGGTGAAGGACGGCGTCTTCTCCTGATGGAACGGACACAGCCCCAGGTAATTGCGCCCCGCCTTCTTCAGCGTGACATATTCCGACACGAGGGCCACGAGGTCCGTGCGGTCCCGGATCTCGGATATCTTGTCCGCCGGTATCGGTCCCTTCAAGATCCGTCCGCCTCTCCTACGTCCCGGTCAGTCTTGCCTTGACCTTCTCTCCCACGGTCTTGCCATCGGCCTTTCCGGCGAGTTTCGGCATGAGGATTTTCATGACCTTTCCCAGATCCTTCGGAGCGGCCGCACCGGCTTCGTCGATGGCCCGGTCGATCTCCCGGTCGATCTCCTCGTCCGACAGGGGACGGGGCATGAACTCCTGGATGATCCGGAGTTCCTCTTCCTCGTGGGCAACCAGGTCGGCCCGCCCCCCCTTGCCGAACTGTTCGATGGAGTCCCTGCGCTGCTTGACCATGGAGGCGAGCATCTGGAGAAATTCGGCCTCGTTCATCTCACGCTTGAGATCGATTTCGCGGTTGTGCATGCCGGTCTTGATCAGCCGCAAAGCGGAGAGCCGGATCTTTTCCCGGTTCTTGGCGGCCTGAACCATGTCCTCGGTTATCTTTTCACGAAAATTCATAAGGGATCATCCTTCCGGTATGCGCTTAAGTTAGTACACCTCGTGCGGTTGTCAACAGCGGTGAGCACTTCAGGCAAGATCGTCCTTCAGCCGCCGCCCCCCCAGGATGTGGCAGTGCAGGTGAAAAACGACCTGCCCCCCGTCTTCCTTGCAATTGATCACCATCCGGAATCCGTTCCGATCCAGGCCTTTGATCCTGGCAACCGCCTGTACGCCTTGGATCAGATGCCGGGACAAATCGTCCTCCGACGGCGCCAGATCGAGCAGGGTCGGGATATGCCGTTTGGGGATCAGGACGACGTGGATCGGGGACATGGGATGGATATCGTCGAAGGCCAGTACATGCTCGTCCTCGTACACCTTGCCCGCGGGAATGGCCCCGCTGATGATTTTGCAGAAAACGCAATCCTCCATGACATCAACCTCCGTGCGATGCCGCCGGCGCGCTTCCCCCCTGCAAACGGAGCGCCTCCGGCAGGGATATGGCGCCGGTGTACAGGGCCTTGCCGATAATCACGCCCATGACGCCGGCATTTTCGATCTCCAGCAGCCTCTCGATATCCCCGATCCCCGCTACGCCTCCCGAAGCGATCACGGGCAGACGAAGAGATTCGGCCAGGAGTTTCGTCGCCGCGACGTTGACCCCCACTTCCATGCCGTCACGACGGATGTCGGTATAAACGATGGCCGCAAGCGCAAGGCTTTCGTAGCGCCGGGCCAGGTCGATCGCCGTTTCCGCCGTGCTCTCCGTCCAGGCCTCGACGGCCACGCGTCCGTCGGCGGCGTCCAGGCCGAGAATGATGCGCCCCGGCCAGCGTCGGCACGCCTCCTCCAGGAGGGAGGCGTTCTTCATCGCCGCCGTCCCGAGAATCACCCACCGGACCCCCAGTTCGAGATAGTCGGCGATCGTGTCGAGCGTCCGGATCCCCCCCCCGACTTCCACGGGGATGGGTACCGTTCTGACGATGTCCTGAACGGCCCTGCGATTCCGGGGTTCGCCGGCACGGGAACCATCCAGATCGACAACGTGGATCCGGGTCGCGCCCTGACGACACCAGTGGGTCGCCATGGCCGCAGGATCTTCCCCGTACACGGTCACGCGCGAAAAGTCCCCCTGGCGGAGCCGCACGCACATGCCGTCTTTCAGATCAATGGCCGGGATGAGGATCACGATCGTACTCCATGAAAAAAATTCGGAATTTCCTGCCAGCAGAAATTCCGAAGACGATAACGCGAACGAAGCGTCCGCCTAATTCAGTCCGGGAAAGGTCTGGAGAACCCCCTCCATCCCCTCGTCGGTCAGTTCCGCCGCCGATACCCACCGTCCCTTCTCCCGGTAAAAAGAAGCGGCATGGAGGATGTTCTCCATCAGGGAGGCTTGGGTGTGGTCGTAAATGCCCCGCCAGACGGAAGCGCCGTCGCTGACGCGGATCAGGTGGATCTCGAATGCGACCGAGGCCGGACGTTCCGCGGCGTAGGGATACCCTTTCCGCTCCCGAAACCGGTAGACATAGCCGGCCACAATGCCCTCCACCGCGAGGTCCTGTCCCGCTGCCCTCAGGACCTGAAGGGGGGTCTGTTTCAGGGTCGCCGCTTCAAGGCGCTGGTAGACGGCCTGGGTCCGGTCGTTCGGAACAAGATCGAATTTGCCCCCGGCCTCGATCCGCCGGACAAAGGTGCCCTCAACGACGCCCGCAGCCCCTTCCGGCATCGCTTCCGCGCTGAACAGGGCGCCGCACACGGGACACCGTCCCGAGCGCCCGGAGGTCTCATCGGGGGAGATTTCCGCAAAGGGCAGAACGGCGATCCGCTTCAGGACAGCCGGCTCCTTGACCGGAACGCCGGCGGCAACCCCGGGCCGGGAAGCGCAGGCCGCCGTTCCCCACAGGGCGGCGGCGATGGCCAGAAGAAGGCAGGCCTTTCCAAGCGGTGTCACGCAGGTCTTCATGAACGATGCCGGCTGCCGGCCCGGCGGCGCCTCCCTCCGGCGGGAAACGCCCTACAGGAGTCCTTTGGTTGAAGGAAGGTCCGTCCGACCCTCCGGAATCGCGACGGCCTCCATCAGGGCCCGGGCGAAGGCCTTGAAGGTTCCCTCTGCGATGTGGTGGGTATTTTTACCATAGACAAGATTGATATGCAATGTCATTCCACTCCGATCGGTCAGGGCCTTGAAGAATTCATGCAGGAGCGCCGCGTCGAACTGCTTGATTTTCCGGCTGCCGAACTTGACATGGTACACCAGATAGGGGCGCCCGGACAGATCGAGGGCCACGCTGCAGAGGGTTTCATCCATCGGCGTCAGGGCAATTCCGTAACGGTTGATGCCCTGTTTTCCCCCCAACGCCTCCTTCAGCGCGTCCCCCAGACAGATGCCCACATCCTCCACCAGGTGATGGTCGTCGACCTCCGTATCTCCCGAGGCCTGAACGTCGAGGTCGAAACGGCCGTGCTTGGCGAACAGGGTCAGCATATGGTCCAGGAAAGGAATCGTCGTATTCACGCGGGCTGTGCCCGTTCCCTCGAGCGCGAGGGCGATGGCGATGTCCGTCTCGCTCGTCTTTCTGTGTATCCGGGCCTTTCTTTTCATGGCCACCTCAAATGACCTTATGCAGGGGATACTCGATGATGCCCTCCGCCCCCGCCTCCGTCAGGAGCGGGATGAGCTCCCGCACGATCGCCATATCGACGATCGTCTCCACGGCAAACCAGTCTTCGGAATAGAGGCTGGACACCGTCGGCGCCTTGAGGGAGGGCAGCAGGAGCATGACCCGCCCCAGGTTTTTACGGGCGACGTTCAGCTTGATCCCCACCTTGTTCATGGCCTGCAGCGATCCCATCAGGAGGGTCCGGATCTGCTCGATCTTCTGTTTTCTCCAGGGATCCTTCCAGGCCTCGGCATTCGCGATGAGTTGCGTATTGGTTTTCAGGAGTTCGTGAACGATCCGGAGCTTGTTGGCCCGGATGGTGCTGCCGGTTTCCGTCACCTCCACGATGGCGTCCACCAATCCCTCGACCACTTTCGCTTCCGTCGCCCCCCAGGAAAACTCCACATGCACATCGATCTTTTGTTTCCTGAAATACTTCTTCGTGAAACTGACCAACTCCGTCGAGATGCGCTTTCCCTCCAGATCGGCCAGCGACCGGATCGGCGAATCCTCCCGGACGACGAGAACCCAGCGCGCCGGACGCATGGAGGTCTTGGAGTAGACCAGGTCCTGGACGACGACGACGCGGGATTCGTTCTCCATGATCCAGTCCCGGCCCGTCAGTCCCAGATCCAGCGTTCCGTCCTCAACGTAACGGGACATCTCCTGCGCCCGCACGAGGGTGCAGCAGAGCTCTTCGTCGTCGATGTCGGGGAAATAGCTCCGGCTGTCATAGGTGATCCGCCAGCCGGCCCGCTTGAACAGGTCGATCGTACTGTTTTCGAGACTGCCTTTCGGAATTCCGATTTTGAGCCTGCGTTCCGGGGTTCCGCACACCGGCGCGGCCTGCGTTTTCTTCCTGGGGGCCATATGTTTTTCCCTTTTTAGATTCTCACCGCCCGGGCCGGGTCGGACGATGCCGAACCGGTTCTTCCATCAACCGCGCGGCGCCCGATGGGCTCAATCGCCTTCAGCCTTTTTTGTAAACGGTTTCCGGGTCAAATATCCGCTCTCCCACGATCGCTTCCGAACCCGGAGAGAGCTTCCGGTAGAAACAGGACCGGTATCCCGTATGGCAGGCCGCGTCTCCAACCTGGCGGACCCTGAGAAGCAGGGTGTCCCGGTCGCAGTCGATCCGGATTTCCTGCACCCACTGAACGTGACCGGAAGACTCCCCTTTCACCCAGAGGGTCTGGCGGGAGCGGCTCCAGTAGGTGGCCTTCCCCGTCCGGAGGGTTTCCCGCCAGGCCTCGGCATTCATGTAGGCCAGCATGAGCACTTCCCCCGTCTCGCTTTCCTGAACGATGACCGGTATCAGGCCATCGCCCTTTTCAAAATCCGGTTCTGTCATGGCGCATGTTCCTATCCCGACGATGCGTTCCGGCGCCCCATGAAAATCGATCTCCCAGGTATGCCGGCACCGGGCGATCTCCGGTGGCCCCGGTCGATGGCTACCGCCCGGCGGCAGTGCGAAAGATGCTAATGGAAGTGGTGTAATTTATCAAGGATTATTTTCCGGATCGCACGACACCCACCGGCGCGAAACTCATTCCGCCGCAACGCCAGCCGGGATGATTTCATCTTGCAGATCAACCCATTTTGTGATAGTCGCGAAAGGCAGGGGGGTTGTTTCCGGGGTTCATTTCGAGCGTCGCGCCGATCGCGAAGCGCCAGCGTCATGCCGGGTGCCGGCGGTCCGCCACATGACGGACCCGCCATGGAAGGAGGATGAAAAATGCCATTGAACGCTTTGATGTTGGGCGGCGCCGTCGCCGCCGTCCTCGGACTCATCGGCCTGATCGGATGGCATGAGGCTTTTTTCATCCTGCTCAAGGGCGGTCTTCCCATTGCCCTGCTCCTGGGGGGGATTCTGGCCGTCTACGTCGGGTTTGACGACCTCCAGGAAAAGATCCGCGAGGAGAAGCGCCGTCAGGAGGAGAAGCTCGACCAGGCCCGGGAAGAAATCGAAATCGTCAAAGCGCGGGCGGAGTTGTACCGGGAAGAACTGGAAAAGATCAAAGAGGGAAGCCAGAAATAAATCGCTTGACAGCCCCGGTGAAATTTCATAAAGGCCAACATCGTGCACAAATGACTCCGTAGCGGAGAGGACTTCATCCCGGATGAAACGTACCCCCAGTCATCCCCCGAGCGTCTTGACCTGCCGGCCGATCTATACGTATTGATGCCTGCTGTCCGCCTTCCGTGCGGTCCAGCAGGCGATCCAATCCCCCGTTTCCCGACTTCATGTTTACACAGTCCTGGTTGAACCGGGCGGCTTTCCTGAGCTGTCCCGGTTGGCGTTTTTTGCATTATTTTCCTGTAACCCGAACCTTTCGTCAAAGGAGCCTCGCCATGAAAAGAAAAAGTTTCACGTTGTTGCTGACCGTCTCCGCGGTCCTCCTGTGGGTCGTGAACATCACGGCCATCGATTGTCGGGCCGCCGACATCACCCTGACCTACAGCATCTTCTTTCCATCCACGCACGGTCAGGCCAAGGCGGCCGACGCCTGGGCCAAGGAAGTCGAAAAACGCACCCAGGGACGCGTCAAGATCAACCTTTTCTACGGCGGTACCCTGACCCAGGCGGATCAGTGTTTCGACGGCGTCCTGAACGGGATCTCGGATCTGGGCATGTCCTGTTTCGCCTACACACGGGGCAGATTCCCGGTCATGGAGGCGCTGGACCTCCCCCTGGGCTATCCCAGCGGTCAGGCCGCCACGTATGTCGCCAACGGTTTCTATCGACGCTGGCAGCCCCGGGAGCTCAGCGGCGTCAAACTCCTTTACATTCACGCGCACGGTCCCGGCCTCCTCCACTCCGTTAAGCCCATCAAGACGCTGGACGAGTTGAAGGGAAAGAAGATCCGCTCCACCGGATTGAGCGCCAAGGTCGTCACGGCCCTGGGGGCCGTTCCCGTGGCCATGCCCCAGGGCGGAACGTACGAGGCCCTCCAGAAGGGCATCGTGGATGGGACGTTCGCCCCGATCGAAACCCTCAAGGGATGGAAACAGGCCGAGGTGGTCAAGAGCACGACGGAAGCGGCCGCCGTGGGCTACACGACGGCGATGTTCGTGGCGATGAACCAGAAGAAGTGGCAGTCCCTGCCCCCGGACATCCGGAAGATCCTGGAACAGGTCAGCGAGGAATGGATCGATGTCCACGCCCGCGCCTGGGACGACCTCGACGCCGAGGGACGCCGGTACACCCTCAGCCTGGGCAACCGGATCATCCCCCTCTCGCGCGCCGAGTCCCAGCGCTGGGTGAAAGGCGTCGCGCCCGTGGTGAACGAGTACGTCGCCACCAACCGGTCGCAGGGGGTGAACCCGGAGAAGGCCGTACGGGATATCCAGGCGTCGATCAAGGTCTTCGGTAAGAAAAAGTTCTCGAGCTATCGCCAGTACAAACAGGCGACGGGCGTGAAATAGGGTCGTCACGGACGGTCTTGATGGAAAATGCTCCCGGCCGCCTTCACGGGTCGGCCGGGAGCGCCTCAACATCGGAGCCGGGAAAGAAGCCAATGGATCGACCGGACAAGATCATCCGGCAGGCAAGTCTCGTCTTCAGTCATATGGCCAGCGTCGCCGTCGTCGTCATGATGCTGCTGTCCACGGCGGACGTCGGCCTGCGCCTCTTCGGACGCCCCATCCCGGGAACCTACGAGCTCGTCGGTTTTCTGGGGACCCTCGTCGTTTCCTTCGCCCTGGCGCGCACCGCCATGGAGAAGGGAAACATCGCCGTGGACATCCTGGTGGAAAAGCTGCCCCGCCGCGCCCAGACGGTCATCGGCCTCGCCAATGACGCGATCGGAGGCGTTCTTTTCGGCCTGATCGGCTGGCAGAGCCTTCGGTATGCCCTCGAGCTCAAGCAAAGCGGGGAGGTGTCGTCGACCCTCGGCATGCCCGTCTACCCCTTTGCCCTGGGCATCGCCCTGGGCTGCGGCCTGTTGGCCCTGGTTCTGTTCTCCGAATTTCTCACAAGGTTCGGCAAGGCGGCGCGGCCATGACGCCGACCACCGCGGGCATCGTCGGCTTCCTGGTCCTCGTCATCCTCATGTTCCTCCGGATGCCGGTGGGCTTCGTCATGGCCATCGTCGGCATCCTGGGCTTCGGACAACTCGTCTCCTGGCCGGCCTCGTTCAGCCTCACCGCCCGGGATTTCTTCGCCACCTTCAGCGCCTACAACCTCACGGTCATCCCGCTCTTCGTCCTCATGGGGCAGATCGCCTTCCACGCCGGGATCAGCGGCCGCCTGTTCAACGCCGCCCACAAGTTCGTGGGACACCTCCCCGGCGGTCTTGCCATGGCCACCATCGGCGCCTGCGCCGCCTTCTCCGCCATCTGCGGGTCCACCAGCGCCACGGCGGCGACGATGGCCTCGATCGCCCTGCCGGAAATGAAGAAGTACCGCTATGACCCGGCCCTGGCCACCGGGGTCGTCGCGGCCGGTGGGAGCCTCGGCATCCTCATTCCCCCCAGCACGATCTTCATCGTCTACGGGATCATGACCGAACAGTCCATCGGGAAACTCTTCATGGCCGGCGTCCTGCCGGGCCTTCTGCTGACCGGCCTTTTCATGGCGACGATCCTGATCTGGACCCGCCTGCAGCCGCAGATCGGGCCGCGGGGGCCGCGAACAACCGCCGCGGAGAAACTCCGCTCCCTGGCCGGCCTGATCGAAACGCTCCTCCTGTTCATCCTGGTGATGGGCGGACTCTTCGTCGGCATTTTCACCCCAACGGAGGCGGCCGCCATCGGGGCCTTCGGAACCCTCCTGATCGCCGTGATCGGCCGCAACCTCTCCTGGCGGGGGTTTCTGCGCGCCCTGGACGACACCACCCGGATCTCCTGCATGATCTTCGTCATCGTCGCCGGGGCGACGGTCTTCGGTCATTTCCTGGCGGTCACCGGCATTCCCTCCGGCATCGGAGAATGGGTCTCCGGCCTCCATCTGCACCGCATGCTGATCATGGCGCTCATCATCGTCGTCTACATCCTCCTGGGATGTCTCATGGACTCCCTGGCCATGATCATGCTGACGATCCCGGTCTTCTTCCCCGTCGTGACCGCCCTGGGTTTCGACCCCGTCTGGTTCGGCGTGATCATCGTGCTGGTCGCGGAGATGGGCGTCATCACCCCGCCGGTCGGCATCAACGTGTATGTCGTGGCCGGCGTGGCCCGCGACGTGCCGCTCCACGTCATCTTCAAGGGGACAACCCGTCTGCTGGCCGCCCTCGTCGTCACGGCCCTTCTCATCCTGGCCTTCCCCCAGATCGCCCTCTATCTGCCCGGCCTCATGAAGTAGAATCGCCTTGAAATCCCCCCGGCCGCGTGGTAGCGTCCACGGCAACGGCGCGCGATCGCCGGTCCATCGGCGCCGCGCCCGGCCGTCCGGCGGGGACGCCGGCGGGAACACCCGGCAACGGAGGAATTCATGGGGCGCTCGCGTACAAGGATCTTTCTCGGCGTTGTCCTCTTCGTCGTCTTTACCGGCGCCACCGGCCCCCTGCAGGCCCAGGCGCCGTCCGGTTCGCCGTCCCTCTCCCCGACCGCGCTTTCCACGATCGCCCCGACCTTCCCCGGGCCGGAAGAGGAAGCCCTCTACGAATCCGCGCTCGTCCGGCAATTCTACGAAAGGCGCGCCTGGCGGCCGGCCTGGACGGATGCCGCCGGGGTGAGCCCCGCGGCCCTGGATTTTCTTGACACACTGCGCCGGGTGGAGACGGAAGGGCTTTTCCCGGCGGACTACCACCTGCACCGCCTGGAGGCGCTCTCCGCCCGCCTTTCCCCCTCCGCATCCGCCCTCACCGGGAACGACCCGGAGATCCGGTCGCGGTTCGAGTGGCTCATGACGGACGCCTTCCTGCACTGCGGCCGTCATCTGTCGAACGGCCGGACCGGGTACGCCCGCGGCGGCACGCCCGGCGCAAATCTCTGCATGGATACGGATCTGGCCGGCGCCCTGGAGAAGGCCCTCGCCGAAGGGCGCGTCGGGGCGGCCCTCCTCGACTTCTCTCCCCGGCACGGCTATTTCCTGCACCTGCGGGCCGCGCTGTCCCGCTATCGGGGATTCGTCGCCCGGGGGGGCTGGCCGGTCGTTCCTCCGGGACCGACGCTGAGCCGGGGAGCCCGGGACCCCGAGGTGCCCCTGATCCGCCGACGCCTGGCCGCGGAAGGGGACCTGGGGGAGGAATCCGCCGCAACGCCCGAAGACTTCGATGCCCGCCTGGAAGAGGGTGTCAGGAAGTTTCAGCAGCGCCACGGCCTGAGAGAATCCGGCATCGTCGACGCCGACACCCGTCAGGCCATGGGCGTCCCGGCAGCCGACCGGCTGGCCCAGATCGAACTGAATCTGGAGCGTTGGCGATGGCTGTGCCGGCAGTTGGGGGACGACCATCTTCTCGTCAATATCCCCGACTTCACGCTGCGCGCCGTACGGGACGGCGTCCCGGCCTTTGAACTCAGGATCGTCGTGGGCCAGACCCGCCCGGAGTGGCAAACCCCCGTGTTCAATTCCCGTCTGTCCCAGATCGTGTTCCACCCTTTCTGGGTGGTGCCGAGATCGATCGCGACCCGTGAAATGTTGCCCAAAATCAAAGCCGATCCGGATTACCTGAAAAGACAACGTCTGCAGGTGGTCAGAAGCCCGAAAGATGAAACGGGTCTCGATCCGCTCGAGATCGCGTGGAAAAGTCTCTCCGAGCAACACTTCCCCTACACCCTGCGACAGGATCCGGGAGCGGGAAACGCCCTGGGACGCATCAAGTTCGTCCTCACGAACACGCCGGACATCTACCTCCACGATACCCCTTCTACGCGGTATTTCCGGCGTCAGGTCCGCACCTTCAGCCACGGCTGCGTCCGCGTGGAAAAGCCCCTCACGCTGGTGCGGCATCTGTTCGGCAAAACCCCCGCCACGGAAAAGCTGATCCGGGGGGGGCTCATGAAAAAGCGTCCGACCGCGATCAATCTGCCCCGGCCGGTTCCCGTCTATCTCGTCTATGTCACTTCCTGGGCGGAGGCGGACGGGAACGTCCATTTCCGCTCCGACGTCTACGGACGCGATCCCCTGCTGTCCGCCCTGCTCAGGGAGCCGCGCCACCCGTTTCCCTCGATCGTGGCGGTCCCGCCAGAGGGGTGAGGATCACTTCATAGATGCGCGGCCAGAGTTTCCCCGTGATGAACAGGCGCTTCCCGCTCGCGTCGTAGGCGATCCCGTTCGGCCCTTCGCCGGCCGGTCCCCGCTCCAGTTCCGGCAGGTGAATCCATCCCGCAATCCGGCCGGTTTTCGGACAGATGCGGGCCACCCGGTCGGTCTGCCAGACATTGGCGAAGATCTCTCCGTCCACGAATTCGAGTTCGTTGAGTCGCGCGACGGGCCGTCCCTCCCGATCCCTCACGGAAAGCGATCCGATGGGGCGATGCGTATCGGGATCGAGAAACCGCAGACGGTCGGTGCCGTCGCTGACGATCAGACGCCGACCGTCGCAGGTGATGCCCCAGCCCTCGCCCTCCCAGGGAAAACGGCCCAGCAGGCGAAAGGTGCGAAGATCGTAAACGAACCCCACCCGCTCGCGCCAGGTCAGTTGAATGATCCGGTTCCGGCAGGACGCGATGCCCTCGCCGAAGAACGCCGGTGAGAGACGACGGATGCGGACGATCCGGCCGGAGGCGAGGTCGAGCCGGCGCAGCGACGATTTCCCGTAAAGGCCGGTGCCTTCGTAAAGATATCCGCCTTGATAGAACAGGCCCTGGGTAAAGGCCTCCGGATCGTGCGGATAGGCGCGGACGACCCGGACGCCGCAATGAGCCTCAACCGGGGCTTTCCAGACGTCCGCCCGGGCCGGAGGCGCGGCCGGGAGGAACGCTGAATCCGGGGGAGTTGCGGCGGTGATGAAGAAAAACCCCAGACCGCCACCAAGGACAAGGGAGGTGAAAACGAGCCGCAAACGGTTCAAGGCGTCCGTTCCTGGATCTGCGCTCGCGTGAACCGACGGTCACGCTCACTTGATTTTTTGAATGTCTTTTTCCTTTCCGACCACGACCAGCACCTCCCCGTCCTTGATCACGAAATCGGCCCGGGGAACCATATGGATGCGATCGGACAGGACATCCCGGATCGCGATGACCTCGATGCGGTATCTGCCCCGCAACTGGAGTTCGCTGATCGTTTTGCCGAGAAAGCTGTTCGGCGGCGCCACTTCGGAGATCATATAATCGTCGGACAGGGGAAGGTAATCCAGAACGTTCGGGGAGATGAGACTCTTCGCAATCTTGTGGGCGATGTCCTGCTCCGGAATGATGACCTCGGTCGCCCCGACTTTCTCCAGGATCAGCTTGTGTTCCTCGTTGGGGGCCTTGACGATGATGGTCTTGACCCTGAGTTGCTTGAGGTGCAGGGTGATGAGCGTGCTCGCCGCCAGATCCTCGCCGAAGGAGATGATGACGGTGTCGTCCTCCTGGATGCCGATGACCTCCATGATTTCCCTGTCCGTGCCATCCGCGACGATGGCCTTGGTCGCATGGTCCCGGATCCTCTGGACGGCCTCCTTGTTCTTGTCGACGGCCAGGACTTCGAATCCGTTCTCATAGAGCTCCCTGACGATGTTGAACCCGAATATCCCCAGGCCGATGACGACGATGCGTTTCATGTGCGACCCTCCTTACCCGACCATCACGGATTCTTCCGCGTAGGTGACGCCCCTTTTCGTTCTCTGCCAGGCAAAGGCCAGGGTCAACGGCCCCACCCTCCCGGCGAACATCATCAGGACGATGGCGAACTTTTGCACATCGTTGAGTTTGGCGGTGATCCCCATGGACAGCCCCACGGTTCCGAACGCGGAGACGGTTTCGAACAGGTACTCGACAAACAGGTGGCGGCTGGCCGGCGGCGGCAGCTCGACGCCGCCGAAGAACAGGAGCACGCTGGCGATCAGCCCGACGGAAAAGGCGGAGGCGAAGATGATGGAAATCGTCTTGCCGAGCACTTCCCTGGGAATGGTCCGGTTGAACACATTGACCTCCTCCGTTCCCTTGAAGCGCGTCCAGATGAGCAGGAGCAGCAGGGCGAAGCTCGTCGTCTTGATCCCCCCGCCGGTCGATCCCGGCGAAGCGCCGATGAACATGAGGATGATCATCGACAGAATGGTGCCGTTGGTCAACTGCCCGATGTCCACCGTGTTGAAACCGCACGTCCGGGCCGTGATGGACTGGAACAGCGAGACCAGCATCTGGGTCTTCGCCGTGGCGCCTTTCAGCATGTGGTGGATTTCGAAGACGTAGAACAGGACGGCGCCGGCGAGAATCAACCCCAAGGTCGTGATGAGAACGACCCGGGTATGGACGGACAGCCTTTTCTGAAGTCCCCGCACCCGGGAAATCAGTTCATACTGGACGATGAAGCCGATTCCCCCCAGGACGATCAGTCCCATGATGGCGACATTGATCAGGGGATCGTCCCGATACCGCATCAGGCTGTCCGAAAAGAGGGAATAGCCGCAATTGTTGAAGGCCGAAACGGCATGGTAGACGGCCCGGTACAGGGCCGAAGACCAGGAGAACTCGGAAGAAAAGCGGATGAACAGCAGGAAGGTCCCCGTCCCTTCGATCAGGACGGTGAGGCCGAGGACCCATTTCATGATGACGAAAAAATCCCTCCGGGGCGTGTTGAGGAACGTGGACTGGACGATCTCCCTCCCCTTGAACGAGACGCCCCGGCCCATGAGGCCGAACAGGACGATGGAGAAGGAAATGATCCCCAGGCCGCCGATCTGCAGGAGCAGGAGGGTGATGATCTGGCCGGTCAGGGTCAGGTCGCGTCCGATATCCACGACCGTCAGCCCGGTGACGCAGACCGCCGAGGCGGACGTGAACAGGGCGTCCACAAACCCGATCGATCCCCGTGTCTGGGAAACGGGCAGCATCAGGAGCGCGGTTCCCAGCAGGATCATCCCGGCAAAGCTGATGATGAAGAGGCGCGGCGCGGACAGGTGTCGCGAAAAAAACGCGCGCGGGCGGAGAGGATCGAACGACGACATGCGTCTCTCAGGTCCTTTCCCGGCCTTCCCGGATCAGCGCCAGGACGAGGAGGATCGCCCCGACGGAGATGGCGGCATCGGCCACATTGAAGGCCGGCCAGTGGTGCAAGCCCCAGTGTACGTCCAGAAAATCGACGACCTCGCCGAAACGCACCCGGTCGATCAGGTTGCCGGCGGCGCCGGCGAAAATCAGGGAAAGGCAGGCCGCCTGGAATCCTTCCGCCGCCGTCGCCCGGTAGAGGTAATAGAGGATGAGCCCCAAGGCGAGGAGGGTGACGGCGATGAAGAACAGGATCCGGAACCGGGGGGAGGCGCCGGCGAGAAACCCGAACGCGGCGCCGGGATTGCGGATATGGGTGATGTTGAACAGACCGGGCAGGACGTCCCAGGATTGGTGCAGGGGAAGGGTTCCCGCGATATAGGCCTTGGTCCCCTGATCGAGCAACACCACGACGAGGGTCGTGATGACCAGCACGACATACTTTCGGGACACGGTCCGCTCCTTCAGGGTTCGAGACTGCGGGCACAGCGCTCGCACAGGGTCGGATGCGCAGGCCGGGAACCGACGGTCTCGCTGAACATCCAGCAGCGGTTGCATTTCTCGCCCGGCGCCTTCGACACGCCGATCATCAGCCCGGGAAACTCTTCGCTGGCATAGGGGGCCTCCATCGCTCCGGGCTTGACCACGACAAGCCGGGAAACGATCGAGAGGGTCTGGAGTTCCTCCCGTGCGCCTTCCACAAGCGCGCGCAGCGTCTCCGGCAGCGTGAGCGCCACCGCGGCATCGAGGGAGTGGCCGACGACCTTGTTTTGCCGCGCGATCTCGATGGCCTTGGCGATCTCCCCCTTGAGGGCGATCAGCGTCTTCCATCGCTCCCCCAGGGCCGCATCGTCGGGGTCCGTTTGCGGTTCCGGAAACTGGGTCAGGTGGACGCTGAATGCCTTCCCGTCGAACGGCGGCAGGGCGCCCCAGAGTTCCTCCGCGGTGAACGTGAGGATCGGCGCGAGCAGGCGCGTCATGGCATCGAGAATCGTCATCATCGCCGTCTGCGCGGAACGGCGCTCGCGGGAGGCCGCACGCGACGTGTACAGCCGGTCCTTGAGCACGTCCAGATACAGGGCGCTCAGGTCCACGGTGCAGAAATTGTACAGGGTATAGAAGGCGACGTGGAACTGGTAGCGTTCGTAGGCGTCCCGGACCCGGCGGATGATCTCCTTGAGCCTCAGGAGGGCCCACCGGTCGATGTCCAGCATCTCGGCAGGCGCCACCCGATCCCGCTCCGGGTCGAAATCGTACAGATTGCCCAGGATGAACCGGCCCGTATTGCGGATGCGCCGATAGGCCTCGACGAGCCGCTTCAGGATCTCCTCGGAAATGCGGATGTCGGCCGTGTAATCCTCGGCCGCCACCCACAGGCGGAGGATTTCCGCCCCGTAGCGATCGATGATCTCCTGGGGATCGACGACGTTTCCCACGGACTTGGACATTTTCTTGCCGTCGCCGTCGACGACAAACCCGTGGGTCAGAACGCTCCGATAAGGGGCCTGTCCGCGCGTCCCGACCGACTCGAGCAGCGACGAATGGAACCATCCCCGATGCTGGTCGCTCCCCTCCAGGTACAGGTCCGCGGGCGAGCGGTGCCGTTGGCGGGTTTCGAGAACCGCGGCATGGCTGACGCCCGAATCGAACCAGACGTCGAGGATGTTCGTCTCCTTGGTGAACTCGACTCCGCCGCAGGACGGACAGACCGTGCCCGCCGGCATCAGTTCCTTCGCCGTCCGCTCGAACCAGACGTCGGCCCCGTGTTCGCGGACCAGGGCGACGATCCGGTCGGCGATCTCGGGCGTCAGGAGTTCCTGCTGGCACTGGCGGCAGTAGAAAATGGTGATGGGAACCCCCCAGAGCCGCTGACGCGAGATGCACCAGTCCGGCCGGTTTTCGACCATGCCGTAGATCCGGTCGCGGCCCCAGGCCGGGATCCATTGCACCCGGTCGATGGCCTCCAGGGCCTTGCGCCGCAGGCCGTTCTTCTCCATGGAAATGAACCACTGCTCCGTGGACCGGAAGATGATCGGCTCCTTGCAGCGCCAGCAGTGGGGGTAGGAATGGTCGATGTCGACGCGTCCCAGAAGCGCTCCGGCCTCCCGGAGCTTGTCGTTCACGGCGTCGTTGGCATCGAACACGAACTGGCCGGCGAAATCCTTGACGTCGGGCGTGAACCTCCCGTCCGCGTCGACCGGGGCATAGTTGTCGAGGCCGTAGACCATGCCGATCTCGTAGTCCTCCTGACCGTGCCCGGGGGCGATATGGACGCAGCCCGTCCCGGCCTCCAGGGTTACGAAAGGCGCGAGGATGAGCAGGCTCTCCCGGTCGATCAGGGGATGCCGGCATTTGAGCCCCTCCATCACGGCCCCGGGAAACTCGTCCAGGACTTCATACGCCTCCCCCCGAAACCCGAAGGCGTCCAGGCAGTAATCGACGAGATCCTTCGCCAGGATGAGGACCTCGCCCCGGATCTTCAGGGCGACATACTGGAAATCCTTGTGGAAGGCGATGGCCAGGTTGGCGGGGATCGTCCAGGGCGTCGTCGTCCAGATGATCACGCTGACCGTCTCCCCGGCCAGCTTGGGCCGGACGGCCGCCACGTCGGAAATCATCCGGAATTTGACGTAAATCGAGGGGGTCGTATGGTCGGCGTATTCGACCTCGGCCTCGGCCAGGGCGGTTTTGCATGTGGCGCACCAGTAGACGGGTTTCTTGCCCTTGTAGACGTCCCCCGAGAGGAAGAGCTTGCAGAACTCCGCCACCGTGATCGCCTCGTATTCGTAGTGCATCGTCAGGTACGGATTTTCCCATTCCCCGAATCCGCCCAGTCGCTTGAACTGCCGCCGCTGAACATCCACGAACCGCTCCGCGTAAACGCGGCAGGCGCGGCGCTTGTCCGCCTGGGACAGGCCCTCCTTCCGCTCCCCGAGTTCCTTGTCCACCTGATGCTCGATCGGAAGCCCGTGGCAGTCCCAGCCGGGAACGTAGAGGCAATCCAGACCGGCCATGTTCTTGGCCTTGATGACCATGTCCTTGATGACCTTGTTCATGGCCGTTCCCAGGTGGATATTGCCGTTGGCGTAGGGGGGGCCGTCATGGAGGATATAGACGGGGCGCCCCTGCGAGGCCTCGCGAATCTTGTCGTAGATCCGCATCTCCTCCCAGCGCCGGAGCATGTCCGGCTCTTTCTGGGAAAGATTGGCCTTCATGGGAAACGGGGTTTGAGGGAGATTCAACGTATCCTTGTAGTTCATGGAGCGCTCCTGCATCGTGGGTTGGCGCTGTAGCCAACACAGAATCCCCCGCTTTTCAAGCGGGGAGGCGGATCAGTCGAAGGATGCGAAGCGGTCGCGCTTCGCACCGCAGACGGGGCATTCGTCCGGAAGGACGCCGTCGGCGACGTATCCGCAGATCTTGCAGACATGATAGTGCGTTTCCCGTTCCTCCAGGAAATGGTTCATGGCTTCCTTGTACAGCTTGGCGTGGGTTTCCTCGACATCCCGGCTCTGGCTGAAATGGAGGAGCGCCGGCTTGTTTCCCTCGGCCTCGGCCTGTTTGATGAACTGGTCGTAGGCGACTTCCGCCACCCGCGATTCGGATTCGAAGCTCTCCGCCAGGTTCTCCTCCGTGGACTTGACCTCTTTGAGGACCCGGAGCGCACGCGCCCCGTGAATCTCTTCCGAAAAGGCGATCACCCGGAAGAGCTTGGCCATCTGGAGGTAGCCCTCCTCCGCCGCCTTTTCCGCGTAAACCTTCAGCCTAAGGGCCGCCTTCGCCTCGCCCGTGTAGGCCTGATAAAGCGCATCTCTGATCGTTGCCATGAGTCTTCCTCTATAGGGGTGAAAACTGATCCTTTTCCGCGCCGCAGATGGGACAGGTCCAACCCTCCGGCAGGTCCTCGAAGGGGACGCCGGGGGCGATCCCGTTGTCCGGATCGCCCTTGGCCGGATCGTAAACGTAGCCGCACACACCGCACTCGTAACTTTTCATGGGTCCGCTCCTTGTCTTGAGGTGATTTATGCCGCGGGCGCGGCCGTCGCGCGCAACCGCTCCCCGATCTCCCGTCCGAGGGCGTAACAGTCGGCCAGGACGCCGGCGTCGGGCCGGTGCTTGACCCGGATTCCCTCCCCGATCCTGTCCACCTTCATCTCCGCCAGGATGTCGTTCAACTGGCGGACGGACTCCCCGCTCCAGCCGTAGGACCCGAAGGCGGCGCCCAGAAGGTTTCGTGGCTTCAACCCCTTGAGATAGGTCATCACGTCGGCCATGTGGGGCAGGAGGTGGTTGTTCAAGGTCGGCGACCCGCAGATCAGGGCGCCCGCCTCGAGCAGTTCATAGGCTACCTGGCTGCGATGGACGTGGTCCATGGACATGACCCTGACCTCGGCTCCCCCCGCCTTCAGTCCCTCGCTCAACGCCCGGGCCATGCGCTCCGTGCTGTGCCACATGGTGGCATA
Organism: Syntrophaceae bacterium UBA2251; assembly: GCA_002347815.1. Lineage (GTDB taxonomy): Bacteria > Desulfobacterota > Syntrophia > Syntrophales > UBA2251 > UBA2251. The sequence goes on along the minus strand of DDXV01000062.1, from coordinate 29,095 downwards.
GACGACGACCGCCTTCCGCGTCGGCTCCTGCCTCGCCCAGCGCTCATAGGCTTCGAGGATGACCGGGATGTCCTTCCGCCAGATCGGTCCGTGATCCGGAGCGACGATCCCGAGCCGGAGGCCGAGGGTGCCGACCCGCTCCAGAAGCTGGGTCACCAGCGGCGCATAGGGGAGCAGGATGTTGGCGAAATAGGTCGCGGCTTCGTATTTCAGGACGTCCGGATCCATCTCGTCATCGAACCGGTCCAGGGCGGCCAGGTGCATCCCGAAGGCGTCCTGGGAAAACAGCACGGCCTCCTCCTCGAGGTAGGAAAACATGCTGTCCGGCCAGTGGAGCATCCGGGTCTCCAGGAACGTCAGATTCAGGTTCCCAAGGCTGAGCCGGTCGCCGTCCTTCAGCGGGGAAACCTCGAGCGCGCCGTGAAAGAGTTCCCGGAGGGTCCGCACACCGACCGGGGAGGCGTAGACCTTCTCCGGCCGGATCACTTCGACGGCGGCGGGCAGGCCGCCCGAGTGGTCCAGTTCGGAGTGGTTGGAAATGAGAACGGAGATCTTTTGCGGATCGACTACCGAGGCGATGCGGGACATCATCTCGTCCATGAAGGGGGCCTTCACCGTATCCAGCAGCGCGACCTGATCGCCCAGGATCAAATACGCGTTGTACGTACTGCCCCGGGGCGTCGTATAGCCGTGGAAATCCCGTATATTCCAGTCGATCGCACCCACCCAGTACACATGATCCGTCACCCGGACGGCCTGAAACACATCCTTCATCGCGCTCGCCCTCCCGTTGTCCTGGCCCGGTTCCGCGCCGGACCGGCGGACGGATCTCCCGACCCGTCCCGCCCCTTATAACCGAAAACGCAATGGATTGCACCCGGGATTTTGCGCCAGGAAGGGGGACCGGAATCCCCGGGGTGAGCCGATGCCCCCACGGGGAACGTGCAGCGGGGCCTGGGCCTCCCTCCGGTCCGGTCCGGGGACGGAGACGGGACCGCCGCACAGCGCGCCACGGGAGGCGGCCTACCGGATGCGTTTCAGCGCCGCAACGATGTCATCGACGCCCGTATAGGTTTTCTTTCCGGCGCGGGTTTCAACGACGCAGGTGGGGGTGAACTGAACCCGGTCCGTGCGCAGGTAGCCCTGGAAGACCTCCAGGGTCGGCGTCACGTCGACGGGACGGAAGGAAACCCCGCGGACCACGAGGAAGGCCTCCAGCTCGGCCGGGTCCCGAACCTTTTTCCGCGCCGCCTCGACGAGGAGCGCGCGGATGCGGAAAGCCGACGCCAACGTCGGCGACTCCCGGAGAACGTAGAGGTAGTATTTGACGTAGAGCTTCGTTTCCGTGTGGATGGGCGTATCGATGAAGGTCAGCCGGATCTTGTCCTTGCGAACCAGCGCATCGAGCAGGGGCTCCGCCCGCGTTTCGAGCGTCTGGCAGGGCTCGCAGGCGTAATCGGTGTACAGGCGCACATTGACGGGTCCCTTTCCGAAGGCCGGGACGGGAACCGGTCCGGCCGCGTAAACGGGCGTCGCCGATCCGGAAAACGCCAGGAGGAACGTGAGGAGCCCGGCCATGACGCACAGCAGCATGGCCGCCTTCTTCCCCGGCTGGACATGCAGGGCGAACAGGACGAGCACGATGACCGCGAACGTCAGGCAATAGGGGCAGAACACCCTGTGGACGACCTGAAATCCGACGAGAAAGACCTCTCCGCCGGCGCCGAAGGACAGCAGCAGGAAGTTCCACAGGGTCCTGCGGAGCAGACCCAGGACGAGGACCCCTCCCATGTAGCCGATGCCCCAGTATTTCAGATCCACGCCGAAGACCGAGCCCGTCAGATACCGGCAGGCGTCGTCGCAGGCGATGTAATACAGGGTCACCCCCGCCCCGGCGAGGGCAAGCAGGACGGTCAGGGGTCTGAGGTACGCTTCCCGCTGCAGTCTCATGGCTTCTTTCCCTCCAGCAGCTTCTCCATGCGGGGCAGATCCGCCCCTGCCACCACCTCGCCGTCGATCACGAAAAACGGCGTCCCCTCGAGGCCGAGACGCTGCCCGAGCTCGCGATGCTGTTTCAGCATCTCGTCCGCTTGGGGATTCTTGCAGACCTCGGGTCCGACGCCGTCCCTCGCGCCGGCCATCACATCCTCGTAGGCCTTGCCCCGGTCCGGGGCGCAGAGGACATAGCGGATCTTGTCCTCGGATTTGGGCGAAAGGGGAAAGAAGAAGATGTACCGGGACAGGTCCGTCCTGTCTTTCAGGTATTTCGAGGCCTGGCGGCAATAGGGACAATTCGGGTCGGTAAATTCGATCACCGTGTGGGATCCCGTTCCGATGCGAACGGCCAGATCGAGGGGAAGGATTTTGAGCTGCTCGGCCTGGAGTTCCCCTTTCCGCTGACGGGTCAGGTTCTTCCGTTCCCGGCTGATCATCTCGCCCGTCAGGATGACCCCCTCCCCGGGGACATAGTAGAGGATGTCGGGGCCGACGATCACCTCGGCCATGCCCGCAACCGGGCTGGGACCGATCCGGTCGAACTTCAGCTCCGAGAAGTCCTTTCGGAGGGCCTCCTCCGGGGTCACGGCATAGGCGGGGAGGACCGTGAGGACAAGCCCCAGAAAGGCCCCGAGAACCGGCCGGCACGGGGCGTTCTTCCGTCGCTTCAGGGGTTGCCCCGGTAGATTTGCGGATGCATGCATTTTTTCACCTTCAACCGATTCGGTCCCGGCGGGCTTCCGGGACGCGGCACCGTCCCGAGAAGAATCCCGGACGCCTTCCCGCATCGCCCGGGCCGCCCCTTCCGGAATCTCGTTGGCCTGGGGGTGCCCCCGGCCATCCGCCGTGCCCGCCGAATCGGCCGCGAAATCGACCGTAATCGCAAACGCGCCAAAAATCAACCGCGAATTCCCCCGGACCGCCCCCCCGGTTAAAAAAGCTTGCAGAAGACCCCTGAAATCTTTATAACTCGACCATCGGGCGATTCCGGTCAAGGAGAGAGATCATGGGAAGAACCGACCTGTATTTTGCCTACGGAACCAACATGAACCAGGCGGACCTGCAGGCCTGGTGCGATCGGGAAGGACTCCCCTATCCGCTCGCAGGAAAAGTCGGCAATGCCTGGCTCCCCGATATGCGTCAAGTCTTCAATTTCCTCTCCGAAATGCGGGGAGGCGGGGTCTCCAACCTCCGTCACCGGACCGGCCAGGCGACGCCGGGTGTCCTTTACGAAACGCTGCCGGACGGCTGGGCGACCCTCGACGCACGGGAGGGGGCGCCGAAAATCTACAAGCGCCTCCCCGTGGTCGTTCTGACGGAGGATGGCCGGGAACACAGCGCGGTCACCTACCAGGTCGATCCCGCCATGATCGAGGGGACCTTCGTCCCGCCCCACCCCGATTACCTCGGCGCCGTCCAGGAGGCCCTGGTCGCCCACGGTCTCGACGACCGGATGTTCAACGCCGTTTCCATGGGATTCGATCCGCCCTGGACCGTCGACCGCCTGTTCGTGTACGGCACCCTCATGGAAGGGGGTCCCCGGCATCACATCCTGGAGACGTGGGGCGACCACACCTGCCGTGGCGCCGCCCGGGCGCCGGGCCTGCTTTTCGACAGCGGGAAGAACTTCCCCTGCATGACCCCTCCCGAGGGGGAGGACGCGTGGGTCGCGGGCGAGGTCTATCCGCTCAAGGACCCGCGCAAGGCCTTCGAAATGTTCGACATCGTCGAGGGATTCAAAGGGTACGGCAACCCCGGCTCCCGATTCCGCCGGACCCTCACCCGCGTTCGGACGCTCGACGGCAGCTGCTTTCCCGCCTGGGTGTTCATGTACGCCGGTTCAACCGACGGCATGTCCCGCATCGCCTCGGGAAGCTGGAAGGCAATCCCGCCCGCCTGACCGTTCCAATCCGCTTCCCGGCATCCCGGGATCGGCAACGCCGATCCCTCCGTGCGGCGCACACACCTCCTGTCCGCTCCGAAAACCTGATTTTTCAGTTCCATCCACCGTGGGATGTCACGAATTCAATGCTTGATAAACGGGATGAAGGTCTTTACTCTTTTAGTGGCAAGTCAATGTAATTTCGTTTCTGATTCACGCCGGAGGGATATTGGCCTTAAACGGGTCAAAAGATGTGATGTTTTGGACATGCAGAGCTGCGCGGAAGGAAGCGCTGTTCAGCGCCCAATGAATGCGAACAGCACAAGCAGGATGACAGCGGTCTGAACCGCGTAAATGCCGAATTTGTGCCGTGAGTAGAATTCAAAGCCCTTTTGAATCCGGTTTAATCCGCCCAGCAAACGCCGGATTCTTTCGAGCCTCGGATACTTGTAATTATCCGATTTGAAATCCTTTTGAAACGCGCACATGGGATAAAGCGCATAGATACCGTCCGTCAGGGAACGAAAGAGGGTGTCATTCACGATTCCCTTCCATGGCTCATAGGCCAATTCTTGGGCATAGTGCCGGTTTAAGGCGTAGGCATGCGTCAGGCTTTGATAGCGGACTTTTTGCACGCATGGGTTGTCTGTTTTACAGCTTGACCGGATTAAAGCGCCAAAAAGCAGGACCTTCCAATCGGGATGCTGTCTTAAGAAATTTATGCAGTTTATTAAGTGTTTTGTGTCAAAACGGTCGAATTCCACGTCGTCTTCGAAGATAATGATGCTTTGAGCGCCGGATTCCAGCCCTTTGCGCAGGCATGCCATGTGTGATTCATAAACCTGCTGCTCTAGATCGTACGGCAGACGTTCGCCCAGCACAAACTCGACTCTGTCCGCCAGTCCCACTTTTGAAAATTCTTCGCGCGCCGACCGGCGGCGATCTTCCCGTTCCTTTAGAGAAATGCAGTAAAACTTGTCAAAAAAATCCCAGACATTGTCTGCTTTTTCCAAGGCGTCCTCTCATCCGATGACGAACCATGTCCTAGCCCTATAATATGAACCTCTTCCACTGTCAAGAATCAGCCTGCCCATAAAACAAATAAGCTCCCCGCCTGTCATCAAGATCGGACAAGAAGGCATCCCAAGTGGCCTGTGACGCGCCCTGGGCAATGGTAAAATCGATGATCTCCTTTTGTTCCATGGGCCATCTTTTCTATTTCGGTCTCGTCAACCAGAGGAGATACCCCTTCTTCTGCTTCTGACACAACAAGATCCGAGACATTACCGTCACTAACACATGGATTGACACGCCCGGCAAGGTGTCCTATATTACGGACACGTTGAGGCCGAACCCTGCCGCCCCCCTTATCCCGGCCGGCACGGTCGGAACAACCGGGTTTTTCAGGCGAGGTGGATATGCCCCAGTCGCTTCATCCCGATCGGCCGGCGCAACATCCCGACGTTCATGACGATGTGGCGCACCAGGAGCCGAAGATGTACCGGGTCGTCCTTCACAACGATCACTACACGACCATGCAATTCGTCGTGGAGGTGCTGGTCGCCATTTTCCACAAAGCCGACGCCGACGCGACCCGCATCATGCTGGACGTCCATCGGAAGGGTCGGGGCACCTGCGGCGTCTTCACCTACGACATCGCCATGACCAAAATCGACCAGGTCCATCAACTGGCCCAAAAACACGAATTCCCGCTGAAGTGCTCCGCGGAGGAAGCCTGACCGCCATGAAGATCTCCGAAGCCCTGAACCGTATCATCATGGCGGCCTACGCCGAGGCGAACGTGCGCCATCATGAGTTCATCACCCCGGAGCACCTGCTCTACGCCTGCCTGTTCTTCGAGGACGGCCGGGACATCATCGGCCAGTGCGGCGGCGACATCGAGCACCTGAAACGGCTCCTGGCCCGCCACCTCCAGGAGACGCACACCGCCGTCGAAGGCAACCAGGCGTTCCAGTCCCTCGGATTCCAGAGCATTCTTGAACGGGCGGTCTGGCACACCTCCAACGCGCAGAAAGACATCCTGGAACTGGGGGACGTCCTCGTCTCCATCCTCGACGAAAAGGAATCCTTCGCCGCCCATTTTCTGAGAAAAGAAGGGATTTTCCGCCTGTCCCTGCTGAACTACATCTCCCACGGCGTTTCGGCCCTGCCGCCGGAAGGGGAGAGCGGTCCGCGGACGGAGACCCCGCCGTCGCGCGAAGACGCGAAACCGGAGGAGAAGAAGGAGCCGGACGCCGGCAAGATTCTCCGGGCCTTCACAACCGAATTGACCGCCAAGGCCCGCGCCGGCGAGTTCGACCCCCTGATCGGCCGGGAGGAGATCCTCGACCGCACCCTCCAGGTCCTCTGCCGGCGACTGAAGAACAACCCCGTTCACGTCGGGGAGCCGGGTGTCGGAAAAACCGCGCTGACCGAGGGACTGGCCCAGCGGGTTGCGGCCGGCGCCGTTCCGAAGAAGATCCGGGACGCGAAGATCTTCGCCCTCGACATGGGGGCCCTGCTGGCGGGCACCCGCTACCGGGGCGACTTCGAGGAGCGGATGAAGCGGGTGATCGCCGAATTGCAGAAGATGGAGAACGTCATCCTTTTCATCGACGAGATCCACACCATCGTCGGCGCCGGCGCCGTCTCCGGCGGATCGCTGGACGCCTCCAACATCCTGAAACCGGCGCTCGCCTCCGGGAAACTCCGTTGCATCGGCTCGACGACGTACGACGAATACCGGAAACACTTCGAAAAGGACGGCGCCCTGTCGCGCCGTTTTCAGAAGATCGAGGTCCCGGAACCCACGGCCGCCGAGACCCTGGAGATCCTGAAGGGCGTCAAGGACCGCTATGAAAGTTACCACGGCGTCGTTTATACGGACGCGGCCCTTCAGGCGGCGGCGGAACTCTCGCATCGCTACATCAACGACCGCCGCCTGCCCGACAAGGCGATCGACGTCCTGGACGAGGCCGGGGCGGTGATCGGCATGGAAGCCGGGGAGGATTCCGACGTTCGGGAGATCGACCGCCGTGCGGTCGAGGCGGTCGTGGCGAAAATCGCGCGGATTCCGGAACGGAGCGTCTCCTCGTCCGAGGTGGAGAAGCTGCAGGACCTGGAGGCGGAACTGAAGCGCCGGATCTTCGGCCAGGACGCGGCGGTGGAGACGGTCGTGGAGGCCGTGAAACGGTCGCGGGCCGGCTTCCGGGAGGCGGACAAGCCCGTCGCCTCGCTTTTGTTCGTCGGTCCGACGGGTGTCGGCAAGACGGAACTGGCCCGCCAGTTGGCGGACGTCCTGGGCGTGCCGCTCCACCGCTACGACATGAGCGAATACCAGGAACGGCACGCCGTGGCGAAGCTGGTCGGCGCGCCCCCCGGTTACGTGGGATACGAAGAGGGCGGCCTCCTGACCGAGGCCATCCGCAAGACCCCCCACGCCGTTCTCCTCCTGGACGAGATCGAGAAGGCCCACGCGGATATCTTCAACGCCCTGCTTCAGGTGATGGATTACGCCACCCTCACGGACAACACGGGCCGCAAGGCGGACTTCCGGAACGTGGTAATCCTCATGACCTCCAACGCCGGCGCACGGGACATCGGCCGCCCGCTCATCGGCTTCGAGGGACGGCCGTTGAATCGCGACGCGGTCTTCCCCGCCATCGAGAAGACCTTTTCCCCGGAATTCCGGAATCGCCTGGACGGCGTCGTCAATTTCAACGCGCTTACGGACGCCGTGGTCCTCGACATCGTGCGGAAACGCATCGATGAATTCCGTCTGCAGCTGAAGGAAAAAGGCGTGACGCTGGAGGTGACGGACGCCTGCACCGACTGGCTGGTCCGCCGGGGGTACTCTCCGGAATTCGGCGCGCGGGAGATCGGCCGCCTCATCCAGGACAAGATCAAACACTTCTTCGTGGACGAGGTTCTCTTCGGCCGCCTCCGGGAAGGCGGAGCCGCCCGGGCCGACATCGAGGACGACGACGTGGTGGTGCGATCGGTTTGAGTCCCCATCCTCCGGCCCGCAGACGGCCGGGAGGGGCTCGGGGACCCCGTTACAGACTCTGGAGCTTCTTCAGCGGCGGACCGTCCTTCCGCCACACCCAGCAGGTGTCTTCCAAAAACCGGGACAGCCCCGCCCTGGTCGATTTCAGCCCCGTATCGTCCCGCAGGATGTGCGCCGCGAAGCCCTGAACGGCGGCCGGCGCCATGGCGGTCAGAAGGGCCAGGAGGTGGCTGCACCCCTGGATCCCGCCCAGCATCTCCTTGACCTTCAGCGTAAAACCGCCCGCGATCCGCATCCCCTTGACCCGGGCGATGCTCCCGAGGGTTTCCAGACATTCTTCGCGGGGCGTGTCGGGCATCTCCACGTGAACGTCCTCGATCTCCAGGGTGCGGATGTTCACGAGCAGATGGATGATCATCCCGTGCAGGACCCCCGGCGGCTTCTTCTCGCCGGTGGCCAGGTAATGATCCTGCCAGCGCAGATCCTTCAAGGCGCCCTCCACGGCCAGACGCCCGGCGTCATACTCATAGGTATTCACCTCGATGGTACGCGTGTGCAGCTTCCTCCCCTTCGGCTTTTCGAACAGGCTCATGGACGCATCCCCTTTCGTCTCCGGCGTTTTTTTGCATGCAGCGTGACCGCACCCATACCGGATCGGTTCGTGCCTGTCAATCCGAAGTGTGCTATAGAGCCCCATGCCCGTATTCGCATTGACCGAGGACATCCTCTTCCCGCCGGCGCACCTGGCCGACCGGAGCGGGCTCGTCGCCGTCGGCGGCGACCTCTCCCCCGCCCGCCTCCTGGCCGCCTATCGGCAGGGGATCTTCCCCTGGTACGGCGAGGGGGACCCGCTCCTCTGGTGGTCGCCCCACCCCCGCTTCGTCCTGTTCCCCCGGGAGCTCCACATCTCCGGCAGCCTGCGGGCGCTCCTGCGGAAAAACGCCTTCGCCATCACCTTCGACCGCGATTTCCCCGCCGTGATCGAGGCCTGCGGACGGCCCAGCCCCGGACGGGACGAAACCTGGATCACCCCGGAGATGCGGGAGGCCTATCTGACCCTTCACGAGCTGGGGTACGCGCATTCCGTCGAGGCCCGGCAGGGGGGGAACATCGTCGGCGGCCTCTACGGGGTCTCCCTCGGCCGCTGCTTCTTCGGGGAATCCATGTTCACCGAGGTCAGCAACGCCTCGAAAGCGGCCTTTGTCATGCTGGTCGAGCGGCTCGGGGACTGCGATTTCATGCTGATCGACTGCCAGGTCTTCACCCGCCATCTGCAAAGCCTGGGGGCCCGGATGATCGCCCGGAAGACCTTCATGAACCGGCTGCGCCTCGCACTGGCCCATCCGACGCTCCGGGGCAACTGGGGGGAGCGGTTCGATTTTATCGCTTGACCGGGCCGCTACGCTCCTCCAACCATCGAAGCGGCAGGGCTCGTCTCACGTGGCGGCGGCTCACTCCCGCGTAAAGTAGTCGGAAATCACGCCCATGAAGGGGTTGTACTTGACCGCATAGTGGGTCTGGCCTTCGGCCTGTAATCGTGAAGAGATCTCGCGGTCTTCCTCCCGAATGGCGGGGGCGGCCCGTTCAAACGTTTCCTTATCCATCTTGAGCAGTGCGTCCACCCGGTCCCGATAGAAGGGAGACACCTCGAGATGGGCGTGGGCATTGACGAACCAGGGCAGGATAAGGCCGACCTTCTTCAGGAACAGGTTGTGTTCGGGACCGAAATCCAGACAGGATTCATCGGTGAAATTCATGAGCGAGTCCATCCGGTCGAAGTTCACGTAACCGCCCTGGACGCTCAGGTCATGGGCCTTGGTGCCCGGAAACGGGAAGAAGAAGGTCCATCGAAACCTCCCGGGCCTCGCCTCCCCCAGGAGGGTGATGGTCTCCATGACCTCCCGGCGCCCTTCATAGGGAAGGCCCAGCATGATGAAGCACGAGCTGTGCATCCGATACCGGTCGATCAGCCGGATCACCTCGACGATTCTCTGATTGCTGGTGCGCCTGTTCATCACCTGACGGCGGATGCGCTCGCTGCCGCTCTCGATCCCCACCTTGACGATCTTGCAGTTCGCCTCCGCCAAGGCCCGGGCCCGCTCCTCGTCGAAGAAGCCCACATGGGCGTTGACGACAAAGGGAAGCGACGAAACCTTCCGATAGGCCCGGCAGAATCGAACCACATAGTCCCGGTCGAAGGTGAACAGGTCGTCGTCGAAGATGAACATCTTGATGTTCTTGTACGTCTTCTCAAGAAACACGATCTCGTCGATCATCTGTTCCACGCGGTGGTGACGGATATAGTGGAGATCCTGAAAGCTGCACGCGAGATCGTCCCGGTATTTCTTCACCATCACATGGTTGAAGCAGTAGGTGCAGTTGAACGGGCAGCCGCGGGACGCCATCAACCCGACCCAGCCGTTTTTGGCATCGATGATCCGCTGGAAGTCGAAGATCGGGTAGTCCTTGGGCGGGAGGGACTCGAGATCCGGCATCGGCCGGATCGGATTGATCCGGATCTCGCCGTCGACGACCCGACCCAGGTTTCGGACGTCCGAGACATCCTCCTGGCGGGCCAGCCGGTCCACGAACTCGGGGAACGCCTCCTCGCACTCGCCCGAAAACACGTAATCGAAAGCCCCGGTCGCCAGGATCTCCCGGGCCGCAACCGTGGCATGGATGCCGCCGCAGACGAGCGGGGCGGACGTCGCCTCCCGGCACCACCCGGCAAGTTCCCTGGCATAGGGCCACTGATTCGTCACCACGGAAAAGCCGATGACGTCGGGGTCGATTTCCTTCAGCCAGGCGATGAATTCGTCTTTGGACGGGAGCGGTCCCAGATCTTCACACATCTGGCGGAAGGCAACCTCGTGGCCGGCCGCCTTCAAAAGGGCCGACAGGTAGGAGACCCCGTAATTGAACCCCAGCTGGGAGCCGACATTCGGATACACGAAAAGGACTTTCATCTGCTGCCTCTCATCCCGTCGCTCCGTCATCCCCTTCTGGCGTCGATGATGCGGGCGACGATATCCTCGTCGTCGAACATGGGCGGATGCGTCAGGGTGTCTACATGGATGATCTCGCTCCGGGCCGGGCCGCAGGCATGCCAGCGCCGGATGAAACGGGTGTTGTTGCTGCCCGCGAAGACCGTATACGTGGGAACCCCGACCGCGGCGGCGATGTGCTGACAGGCGGAATCATAGCCGATGAACTCATCGCTGTGGGAGATCAGCGCCGCGATCTCGCCGATGTCGCATTCGACGCCGACGAGGCCGCCGGCCATCGCCCGGGCCGGCAGGGCCGCGAAGGGGATGTCCAGGCGCGGCCGGTCGTCGAGGGCGGCCATCAGGCGCGCCGTGCGCCCCAGTTCCTCCTCCCCGAAGCCCTTGTCGAGGAGAATGACGGTCCGGGGGTCTTCCAGCAAGGTCGAGATCAACCGCTTTTCGAACACCTCACTGAGGCGTTTCCGGGAATTGCCGCCCACGCCGAAATTGATGGCGATGATGCGGCCGCACCCCGCCGCCCGGAGGCTCTCCACGAACCGGGCCGCGCGATCGAGATCGTCTTTTTGAAGCCAGACCCGGGGAAAGCAGAATTCCGCCTCGCCGAACACCCGATCGAGCCAATGGTTGGTGAGCTCCGAAATGGACATCTTCTTGGGATAGGAATCCTTTCCCCGGCTGTTGAAAAACAGGTAATGATCGTCCCCGATCAGCGGCAGCACGCCGAGTTGAGACAGGCGGGAATCCGGATCCACAAGGATGACCTCCCGGGCCGGGTCCGGCGGCGCCTCCCGGCCGATCGCCTCGAGCACGGCCTCCCAGCCCCGGAAACGTTCGAACAGCCCCCCCCGCCGGGAGTAGTCGAACACATCGATGTGGACGTCGGGATTTCCGCCGAAGATCTGGTCGAGCTTCGCGCCGCCGATGACCCGGATCTCCGCCTCCGGGAACGTGCGCTTCAGCCGCTGGATCATCACGCTCGTAATGGCGACGTCCGCGCCGATGGTCACGCGGGACAGGAGCAGGATCTTCTTCGGGGGCCGGATGTCCGGCCGGTACGCGTCGCTGTGATTGCGGAAGGTTTCGATCCGGCCGAACAGGGACTCGTAGGAATCCATGCCGAATTCCTTCAGCCGCCGGTCCAGCCAGGCCCCGGCCGGCAGGGTGCGGCAATGGGTGACGACCTGACACATCACCCGGTTGTAGGTTTCGGTCTGGAGTTCTTCGAAATCGTCACAGAGGCTTTCGATGACGATGCCGAACAGCGCGCCCGCGCCGGGCAGATTGAGCGCATCGTCCTCGAAGGCCGTGGCCATCTCGCACAGCAGACGGATATGGCCGCCCTCGTACCGATCGTTGTAGAAATACTCGTCGAGAAACGACAGGGCAAGCTGCCTGGCCAGGGGTTTCAGCTCCGCTGCGATCGGTCGTTCGCGCAGGCGCGCCCATTTGTCCTCGTAAAATTCGGGTCTCATCTCGAATCGGGTCTCTCCAGCAGATGGATCGCCTCCCCCAGGACCTCCTCCGGCCGGATCTCCGTCATGCACCGGTGATCCCGGGGGCAGACCTTTTTATGACACGGGGAGCAGTCCAGCGTTTTCCGGATCACGACGGACTTGTCCAGATTGGCCGACGTGTACCGGGGATCGGTGGGTCCCATGATGACGACGACCGGCACGCCGAAGGCGACGGCGATGTGCCTCGGCCCGGTGTCGTTGGTCACCAGCAGGCTGCACCGCCGGATCAGGGGCTTCAGGGTGGCCAGGTCGATCCTGTCCGGCCCTGTATCGATCACCGGCACCCGGCAATGTTTGACGATGGCCGCGGCGATCCCCTCTTCTCCCGGACCGACGAAGAGCATGATCTTGCCGTCCAGCCGGTGCTTCAGCAGTCCGGCGAGCTCGGCGAAGTACTCGGCCGGCCAGCACTTGGACGACCCGAAGCTCGCCCCGGGATTCAGACCGATCACCCGGTCCCCGGGGGCGATCCCGTATTTCCGCAGGAGACCTTCGCCCCTGGCCTGGAGCTCCGCCGAGACGAACAGCTCCGGCCGGGGATCGTCCGGCGGTTTCAGATCCAGCGAGCGGCAGATCTCCAGGTAATACGTTTGCATGGGCAGGGCCTTCACCCTTCCGGCCCCGTCGCGAACGGGCGCCGGTCCTCCGGCCAGGAGCAGCCCCCTGAGGTTCCTCTTGTACCCGTAGATCTTCTTTGCCCCGCCGAGCCATGAGGTCAGTAACGAGCGGATGGAATTGGGCAGAAGAATCGCCATATCCGGACGGATCCGGCGGATCTCGCTTACCGTCCGCGTGAAGCCGGCAAAGGTTTTGTCGTTGCAGGCGATGATGCCGTCGAACCAGGGGCCGTCTTCGATGATCCCGCGGGCATAGCCCCGGATGCAGGCCACGATGGAGGCTTCGGGAAAATTCTCCCGCAGGCAGGAGAAGACCGGGGTGGCCATGACAATGTCTCCCACCCAGTTCGGGCAGCGCACCACGATGGAATTGACCCCCGCCAGACTTCCCGGCATGCTCCTTTTCCTCACCCTGAATCGAAATGACGGACCGTCCCCTCGCCAATCCCCACGGACGATCGGGGCCCCCATATACTGCGTCGCCCCCGGCCCGTCAAAGAAAAAATCCGGCTCCAGCCGGCGCGGCCGGCCGGTTGGGGGTTCACCTGGATCCGACCGCGGACGGGCGTGCGCGCGGCGCCTACGGGCGGTCCGTGCGGGCCGCCCGTTTCCGGTTCAGACGGTCGCGGCGGCGGTCGAGGGCGGCGCGGTCCTCCCCCGACAGGCGGCCGGCGCCGGCGCGCTCGGTCAGCGCCAGGGCCCGGTCGAAATCGTGTCGACGGTGTTCCCACCATTTGGCCAGCTCGACGAGGGCGAAGGCGTCCCCGGGGTCCCGCCGGGCCATCTCCTCCCAGATCCGGACTGCCGCCGTCCACCGGCCGGCGCGCTTGTGGAGCAGAGACAATTCGCGCGCCGCATCCCGCGCCGTGTCCGGATGGGCGCAGGCGCAAAGCGGCGCGAGCATGCGTGCGGCCGTTTCCGGACGATCCCGCGCGAGCAGGAGACGAGCGGCGGCGAGGCGGTCGTCCGGACGATCCGCGGAGGCCTCGCCGTCGGGCGCGATCATGTCCGTCAGGCGGGCGGCCAGGGCCGCCAGCGACAGGATGTCGAGCCGGTTGTGCGTGAAGACGTCGGCCATGAGCCGACCGTCGCGGCTGCGGAGCCAGTCGAAGTACCGCCGGGGGATTTCGCTTCCGGGGATGTCCCCTTCCCGCTCGAATCCCAGGATCTCCGCCTCCAGCGCCCCCAGACGGCGGTCGCCCAGGCGATGGGAAAGCAGGCGACGGGCGGGATGGAGAAGATCGAGGTGGGGGAGTCCGGACAGGGGATCCGGCAGGCGGTTCATGATGAAGCGCGCCGCCAGGAGATTGACGTCGAAGGCCTTGCCGTTGAAGGTGACCAGGAACCGCCGGTCCGCCGCCAGCTCCCGCAATTCGACGAGCGCCGCCCGCTCTTCGGCGTAATCACGGGCGAAGAGTTGCCGGGTCGCGAATCCCCCCTCTTCGAACCAGCCCAGACCGATGAGAAAGGGCACCGTCCCCGCCCCGCCCGCCAGTCCCGTCGTTTCCGTATCGAGGAAGAGGGCCTGGGCGACCTCCAGCCTGTTGAGGGCGGCGTCGTTCGCCAGAACGGCGAGCCGTTCCATGTCGAGGGGCAGCCAATCCCGGACGCATCGCGCCCCGTGGCGGACGGACTCCCCCGCCTTCTGATGCACGCAGAAAAAAACCCCGGCCGCGTTCACCGTTTCCGCACCTGGAACCAGGTCCTCCAGTGCCACGCCGCGTCCGCGAAAGGACGGCCCCGCCCCGCCCTTCCCCGCCTCCGGCCGCCGGGAGAGGATGGCCTCGATGCGCTCCCTCAGGGCCGAGATGTCCGCCGCACGCGATCCCTCGCGGGAATCGATGCCGCCGTCGGTCGTCTCGCCCGTCAGTCTCTGTAAACGGCCCCTGACGCTCATGGCCGTATGATACCACGCCCCATCCGCCGCCAGTCAAGCGGCATTTGACACATCTCTCGCATTCCATCAACCGGAGGAAAAGAGGGGAGAGGGTCCCGGAAGAATCCTCCGGGCAGGCTGGAGATGTCTCCGCGAATGCACCCGCTCGAGGATCGCCAGGGCGGCCTCCTTGGCCTTCGGTCCCACCCCGAGGACCGACGCAGGAGGGGCGGCCGTTCAGGCAGGGGGCAGCTTTCGGTGCTTCGATCATCCGTCCACGGGTTCGCCCTTCGTAAAGCGCGACGACGGGAAGCCCTATTTCTTTTTCTCCTTTTGTTCTTTTTTCTCTTTCAGATACTTGCTGACCTTATCGACGGATGAGGAACTGCTTGACGCTCCCTTTTTCACGGATGCACCCCCGCCTGCGCCTTGCGAAGTGCCCGTTTTGCCCTGAGAGGACCCTTTTCGTTCCAAGGTCGTCTTGAGGGTTCGATCGGCCGTTTTGAGGTTGAGCACCTTCTTCACTTTACCCGGCGGAATCACGGCAAGGACGGCCGGTAAATCAGCCGCGTCGGTTGGCGCCTCGCCCACACCGGGAATATCCCTCTTCTTCATCCTGTCCTTGACGTCTCTTGCGTCTCCCTTCATTTCCTGTTTTTGTTCCTGCTCGGATTTGGACTTGCCGGCAGGCGTAACGGCTTTCACCTTCGTATCCAGTTCCGCATCCGAGAATGGCCTGGGACTTGTCGGCGTCGCCTCTTTCTTATCGATGAAGGAGATGTTCCCGGCCGTGATGGGCACGATCAAGTCGGGCTTTGCGCTGTTATAAATATATCCGTGACCGGTGATGAACAGGACGCTGCTCACCCCCCCCATGATAGGAAACGATCATGTTGGATCCGCGGATCCCGCATGTGGCGGTCTTGGTGTTGACCTCGTACCGATTCTGTTCCGGCGAGGCGGCAAGCCGCTTGATGAAACCGAAGGAAGAGATGGCCTGCACCATCCCTCTGTGGAGCTTCATCTTGGCGACCGTATCGTCTCCTTTTATCATGTATTGCTGAATCGTAACGCGTGACGACGCGGCGATTCTCAAGATATTGTCGTCGTTGAAAGTCACGGCCGCTTTACTCTTGCTTTTGGTTCTGAGGATATCCCCCACCTCGACGGATTCGCCAGGAATCACTTCTCTGGCGCCGGGAGAGCCTGCCTTGGTGATGTCGACGGTTCCTTCGACATGAGTCACTTTACCGACGGGCGCCGCCATGGCCAATTGCGGGATGGCCAACATCAGCGCCAGCATGATGGTGATTGCGAAGCAGCTCTTCCTTCTCATCTTGCCCACCTCCTCATGTTCCTGGAGTCTCCCTCTGTGGTCGTTAAAACTTCAGTTCAAGCCCGACGGTATAGAGATGCTGGGTGTAGTCGTAGAGATCAATATTCGACTTCACATGGATATAATTGTAGAGGGCGTTCAGCGAGACGGATTTGTGGACGTCCCAGATGAGGCCCGCCATGGCTGAATAGGTTTGATCCTTTCTGGTCTTGTCGTAAATCGTGTGCGTGTTTTTGTACCTCTGGAGGAAGGCATCGCCCCCCAACTGCCCCTGGATCGCCTTCCTGAGCGGGAAAATCACATTGGCCGTAAAACGATGGCCGCGGTTGCTCCAGTTTTCGCCGTCGGCGTCCTTGTCGCTATAGCCGTATTTGAAATTTGCCATCCCTCCGTTTTGAAAAAGCCTTATCCATCCGACGTAGCTTTCGATTCCCGAGTTGTCCTGATCCTCTTCCGGCAACCCGGGATCGATACGGTAGCTGTCCTTGGCATAAGCGCCATACGCTTCGACAATTTGATTCTGCGACAGCAGAAAACGAAACAGCGGCCCGACCGTATAGGCCTCATAATAGCGTTTGTAGCTGGGGTCTCGTTTCAAAGTGTGGGTGTAATTCGTGGAGAGATTAACGGCCAGGCGTCCGAATTTGTACCCCGGGGCCGCATAAAAGGTGCCTGTCAGCGTGTCGTACGTGGTTGAATTCCTCTCGTGCAGTGAATTGCCGATGGCAAAGCCCGCATTGAACAACCCGTTCCCGGAAAAAACCGGCAGGCAGTCCAGGCGAAACGAAGTCTGCATGACAAGGCTTTTTTCCTTACCCAAATCAGGGATGTCGGATGAGCCGGGCTCCTGCAGCATATTGGTGTCGTATTGGCCCATGATTCCCAGGGTCATCATCACGGGTCTTTCCAATTGTCGACGCTCCTCGACAATGTCCTGATAACGCCGGGCGAAAGAGGCCAGATCGGACAGCGGATCCTGTGCCACCACGGCATTCAGGCGTTCTTTTGCCTTGTCGTAATCGTGGTTCGCCAGATGGGCGATCCCGATATGATAATCCACGATTTGTCCATAGGAAGCATCCAGCCGCTTCGCCCTTTCGAGGGCTTCGATCCCCTCGGGGATTTTTTCCTCCTTGATCAGGATGGTCCCTTTGAGAAAAGCCGTTTTCGCCGGAAAGGTGTTGTAGGCTTCGCTCAGAGCCAACCACTTCTTTGCTTCGGGTAGATCGTCGAGCCGGTAAAGAACTTCAGCCAGTTCCACGGCGGCTTCTTTGGCGGGGGGCTGCATGGTGAGGGATTCCCGGAGAGGCGGGAGGGCTTCCTCAAAATCACCGGCCTGCTTGTAGGACATGCCCAGAAAGAAAGAGACTTGGGAAGACCCCCGCCCTTTCGCCCTTCAGTCTCTGTAAACGGCCCCTGACGCTCATGGCCGTATGATAACCACGCTCCCGGGACATCCGCCCGTCGGGCGGGTCCCTAGGGTTGGGGATCGATGACCTTCATGTTCTTCGACCATCCCGACTTGTCCGTTCGGACATTTCTGCACGCGGTGAGATGCTTGAGCGTGAAGATAATCCTGCCCTCATGAACGCCTTCCGGCGCAACCCGATAGGCCAGGATGGTGCCGCCGTAGAAGGAGGGCTCCTGTCTTTTCTTGTGAAAGTAGATCTCCCCGCCGACCAACTTTTTTGCCTGGGATTCGTCCAGCTTCCAGTAGCCGCTTTCCCACACGTTCTCCTGCACCTTGATGAAATTGTTCGTTGTCTCCAAAATATGGATATTCATGGACCACCTTCCTCGTTGAACGTTTACGCGTTGTCACTCTCTGGCCCTACACCGGGGCCGCCCCAACAAAAAACCCTGCCTTATGTAATAGACAGGGCCAAAAAACGTTCTTGCTATCGCGGTGGGCAGAGCGGATCAACAACTATTTTTTTTTGAGGAGCGCCGATTACATTATCTGATTCAGATCTTAGGCTCATTTTTCGAGAAGTCAAGACATTTCTCCGGCACGGATGGAGCGACGACACGCAAATCCGCCGGCGTCCGGGATTTTTTCTACGTCTCGAGCAGGCTCAGGATCGCCAGGGCCGCCTCCTTGGCCTTCGGTCCCACCTCGAGGACCGGGCCGACGCAGGAGGGGCAGCCGTTCGGGCAGGGGCAGCTTTCGATGAGCTGCCGGGCCAGGTGCATCAGGAGATCGTGGCGCTCGAAGAGCAGGTCGGAGAAGCCGATTCCGCCGGGATACGCGTCGAACAGGAAGATCGTCGGGTCGAAGGCGTCCATCGTGGGCGTGCCGCCGTCCTCACCGGCGGGTGAGGCCGTGATCGTCCGCCCCTGTTTTCCCGTCCGGACGAACCATTCCCCGCTCTTGTCCCCGATCGCCCGGTCGAGGTCGTGGAGGTCGGCCATCAGGAGCATCGCCGCCAGATGGTGCAGGGCATAGGCGACCCCCGCCAGGCCGTCGATGATCTCCGCCTGGTGGAACGGCAGGCCGGACAGCCGGTCCCGGGGAAGCGTGAACCAGTAGCTGGTCGTGTGCATGTCCTTTTCCGGCAGGTTGACGTCGCCGTAGCCCAGGTTCTCGGAGGTGTAGAACTTGATCTTCTTGTAGCCGACGACCTTGCTCACCACCTGGACCTCTCCGTGCTCGACCAGGACCTCCCGCCCCGGTTTCTTCGCGAAGGCGTCGATGACCCGCACGTTCGTGTAGGTCATGGCGTCGGTGAAATACTCCGCCTCGACCTTGTGGACGTAGGCGGTCTTGCGCTCCAGGTCGAGCCTGTCCACGTAATACTGCTGGGACTCCACCATGTAGATCGCGTCGTCGTGGACGGTCGTGAAGGCGCTGTCCCAGTCCACCTCGGCGATGACCCGGTGGTTTTCCGCCTCGGTCGCATCGACGACCACGACGTTCTCGGAGTTGACGCTCCGCAGGCTTACCTCGTCGGCGGGATAGCTCTCCGCCGACCAGTGCCAGCGTTCGCCCGTGCGGTGCAGCACGCCCTTTTCCTCCAGATAGTCGAGCAGTTCTTCAAGATTCTCCCCGCCGAAGGTTTCCCCCTTCTCGAAGGGGAGTTCGAAGGCCGCGCTCTTGATGTGGTGCAGAAGGATCAGGAGGTTGTCCGGATTGACCCGGCAGTATTCCGGCGAACGGGAGAAGAAGTAGTCGGGGTTCTCCACGATGAACTGGTCCATCGGCGCGCTCTTGGCGATGAGGATGGCGACGCTGAGTCCCGTCCGTCGTCCCGCGCGCCCGGCCTGCTGCCAGGTGCTGGCGATGGAGCCGGGATAGCCGCAGAGGATGGCCGCCTCCAGGTCGCCGATGTCGATCCCGAGCTCGAGGGCGTTCGTCGCGACCACGCCCATGACCTCGCGGCTGCGCAGGCCGGCCTCGATCTGCCGGCGGAGGTTCGGCAGATAGCCCCCCCGGTAGCCCGTCACGAACTGCGCGTCGACGGGCTTTCCCTTCGCGAAGCGGTCCTTGAGGTACTTCGTCAGGACCTCGACGTTCAAGCGGCTCGTCGCGAAGACGATCGTCTGCACGCCGTTCTCGATGAGGTCGCCCGCCATCTTCCGGGCGGGCGTCAGGGCGGACTGGCGGATGCCGAGTTCACGGTTCACGATGGGGGGGTTGTAGAGGATGAAGGTCTTCGCCGCGGCCGGGGCCCCGCTCTCATCGATGAGCGCGACGGGGCGCTCCAGGAGGCGTTCGGCGTGCTCGCGCGGGTTCGCCACCGTGGCGGAGCAGCAGACGAAGACGGGGTCGGCCCCGTAGAACCGGGCGATCCGGACCAGGCGTCGCAGGACATTGGTCAGGTGGGACCCGAAGACCCCCCGGTAGATATGGAGTTCGTCGATGACGACGTAACGGAGGTTCGCGAAGAGCTTCTGCCACTTCGTGTGGTGAGGCAGGATCCCGGCGTGGAGCATGTCGGGGTTGGTCACGACGACGTGCCCCTGCCTACGGATCGCCCGGCGGGCGTCGCCCGGGGTGTCCCCGTCGTAGGTGTAGGTTTTGATGTCCGCGCCGAGCGCGCCGATCAGTCCGTGGACCTCGTGCATCTGGTCCTGGGCCAGGGCCTTGGTCGGAAACAGGTACAGGGCGCGGGTTTCCGGCTCTTCGAGAATGCGATGCAGGACCGGCAGGTTGTAACAGAGGGTCTTGCCGCTCGCCGTCGGCGTGACGATTACGACGCTTTCCCCCCCGCGGACACGCGCGACCGCCTCGGCCTGGTGGCTGTAGAGCCGCCCCATCCCCCGCGCCGCGAGGACCGTCACGAGCGAGGGATGCACCCAGTCCGGATAGGGGCGATAGACGCCCTCACGCGCGGGAATCCGGCGGACCGCCCGGACGTTCTCCATGAATCGCCGGTCGCCCTCGGCCCGCGCGAGCCACTCCTTGAGCGTCAGTTTCGCCATGGCGGAAAATCACCCCTCCCCGCGGTGCGCATTCGCAGAGCGACGGTCATGCCGTGGCGGCGAGCTTGGCGGCCCCGAGATCGAAGGCCGTCAGGTTGATCTCGAGCTTGTCGGCCGCGAGGCTCCCCTTCATGACCTCGGCGAACTCGGCGCGGCCCACGGGCAGGATGCCCAGGCCGCAGGCGGCGCCGATCATGATGACGTTTCCCAGGATGGGATTGCCGAGCCGGATCGCCTCTTCGGTCGCGTCGATGAACCAGACGTGTTTCGACAGGTCCTTCAGGGCCCCCTCGATCTCGTCCCGCGCCGGATAGTTGAGTTCCCCGGCGATCACGCCGACCGGATAGATGGGTCGGTCGTTGACGAGGATGCGGACCTCTTCGTTGCCATAGTCCTTCATGACCCGGATCGCCTCCACCGGTTCCAGGGAAACCACCATGTCCGCCTTCCCCTTGGGGATCTGGGGACTCCAGGCGCCCCGGGCCGAAACACGGATGTGGCTCATGACCGACCCGCCGCGCTGGGAGGCGCCGAAGGTTTCACCGATGGTGACGTCATACCCCCGGTGGACGAGCATGTTGGCGAGCACGCGCGAGGCCAGGACGTTCCCCTGTCCGCCCACGCCGGTAATGATGATGTTGAAGGGATCTTTCGATAAGGTTTGCGTTCCCATCGTTCAAGCCACCTCCTCTTTCCGGATCGCCTCGGCCGGGCAGATGAGCGCGCAGACGCCGCAGCCGGCGCACAGGACCTCGTCGACCCTCGCCTTCTTCCGCTCCTTGTCCCACACGAGCCCCGGACAGCGGAAGACGCGCGTGCAGAGGCGGTTGCAGCCGCAGGTCTCGCCCAGGCACAGCGCCTCGTCCACCTGCACCTCGTACTTCTTTTTCGCCCGCTTCTCCGGACTGAGCGCGCACATCTGCCGCATGATCAGAACCTTGACGCCCTTCTCTTCGAGGAGGCCGATCAGGGTCCCGCGGGCCTCTTCGAGTTGGAAGGGGTCCCGGACCTCCACCTTCGCCCCCATCGCCGCGCAGATCCGGGCGATGTCCAGGGCGGGAACGTCCCCGCCCATGGCGTTCACCTTGAGCCCCGGATGGGGCTGGAAACCCGTCATGGCGGTGCCGCTGTTGTCGAGGACGACCACGGTCAGGTCGGCGCGGTGGTGGATCGCGTTCACCAGGGCCGGCATGACGGAGGCGAAGAAGGTGGAGTCGCCGCAGACCGTCATCGCGGGCTGTTCCATGCCGAAGCGGTGGAGCTGGCCGAACCCGCTCGCCACCCCGGCGCCCGATCCCATGGCGTGGAGGGTCTTCAGGGTGCTGAACCCGCACGGGAGGGCCGCCATCGAATAGCAGCCGATGTCGCCGCAGACGAAGCCCAGCCGGTTGTCCATGAGCAGGGCGTGGTGGATCGCCCAGAAGGAGGCCCGATGGGGACAGCCGGGACAGAAGGTCAGCTCCCGGTTGGGGGCCTTCGCGAAGCTCATGAGCGTCGCCTTCTTTTCGTAGTCCGGCGGCATGGCGACGTGGTCGATCCCCAGGATTTTCGCGATCGCCGCCGCGACAAGGTCGGGATTCAGCTCGCCGATGGAGGGGAGCGTTCCGTCGTTCTTGCCGAAGAAGGTCTTGGCGCCGATCTCGAGGGCGGTCTCCGCGGCCAGGATTTTTACGTTCTCCTCCAGGAAGGGGATGACCTCCTCGACGATGAGGACGCGGTCCGTCGACGCGAGATGCCTCTTGAGCAATTCGGGCGGCAGGGGCCAGGTGGTCCCCAGCTTGAGCAGGCCCACCCGATCTTTCACGCCGAGGACATGGATCGCCTCCCGGCTGTACAGGGTGCAGGCGCTGCTCGTGACGACGAGCAGGTCCGGCTTCTCCGGGCCGGCGTAGGTGTTGAAGGGGCTCCCCTCGAAGATCTCCCGGACCCGCTTCAGCTTTTCCTGCTGGAGGGTGTGCTTGTAGGGCACCGGCGCGCTGACGACGGGCCCCTCCAGGGGGTCGAGGATGAAGCCGTCGTACTTGAACTCCGCTTTCGGCTGCGCGTCGGAGAGCCGTCCCAGGGTCACGTTGCCGCTCGCGTGGGACATGCGGGTCACGCTCCTCAGGACGACGAGGTTCCGGATCTCCTCGGAGAGCTCGAAGGCCCATTTCGTCATGTCCTTCGCCTCCTGGAAATCGCCGGGCTCCAGGAGGGGCACCTCCACCATGCGCGCGAAGTGGCGCGACTCCCCCTCGTTGACGCTGGAGAGCGCCCCGGGGTCGTCGCAGGCGACGAGCACCATTCCGCCCCGCGTGCCGGCCGCCGTCAGATGGAGCAGAAAATCGGAGGCGACGTTCACCCCGTTCTGCTTCATGGCGCACAGGGAGCGGAGCTTCGCGAAGGAGGCCGCGGCCGCCACCTCCATGGCCACCTTCTCGTTGACGGACCACTCGACGTAGAGGTTGCGCTCCCCCGCCACGTCCGCCAGGTTCTGGACGATTTCGGACGACGGCGTGCCGGGATAGCCCGCCGCCACGTTGACACCGGCCTCCAGGGCGCCCCGGACAATGGCCTCATTGCCCATGAGGAGCACCCGGACGCCCTCGCGCGGATCGATCAGTTTCGACATCTTGTCCTCCGTGTCGTTACAGGAATGGTTTCGCTAATCAAGGATGGCGCGGATGACGGGGTCCCGGCGATCCACGTAGATCAGGTCCTCCGGGTTTCCCGTCCTGGCGATGATCTTCTCCAGGGACGCCTTCTTCTTGTCCCGGGCTGCGGCCTTGAGTTCGTCGAGCACGCCGGCGGGGGGCTCGCGGAATTCGAGAACGCCCTTGCGACGCGCCAGGTCGATCAGGGCCTGACCCGCCTCCGTCCGGACGATGACCTGGTTCCAGGTCCGGGTCGTCTCCCACGTCTCTCCGATCCGGGCAGAGCCCACGGAAAGATCGGCGAACTCGGCCGTCGTGTCGACGCAGACCCCGCAGGCCTCCCGGGCAATGGGCGCGACCTCGTCCCACGGGATCTCGAGGGCGCCGTTCCGGGTGTAGATGACGACCAGGCGCCGGCCCTGGGGAATGTCCATCCCGGTGATGTCCTCGAGGGCCGTGCGGGCCGCGAGCAGGGCGGTGAATTTCCGCCAGTCCAGGGCCCAGCCGCAGAAAAGCCCGATGACGAGCTTCAGCTTGTCGATGTTGTTGTCCCGTTCGGGCAGGGGCTTCATCCGCATCTTGGCCAGGGCGAAGACCTGGCAGGGCGTGGCGACCACGCCGATGGCCCCGGCCGGGCCCTTGGCCGCCCGGTTGAAGGCCGCCACCGTCGCCGCCGTGATGAACTTGCTCTTCCCCCGCTTCAGGACCTCCGCCCCGTCCCCGACGGCGACGCCCTGCTGGAGAAAGCGGTCCGCCCCCTCGGCGACGATCGCCGTATCGATCAGCCCCTCGGCCAGGGCGAGCGCCATCAGGGCGCTGACGGTCCCCCCGTGCTGGGCGCCCGTCCGGATGGCCGCATCGGCGGCGCGGGCGATCAGATACCCCTTCACCGCCCCGATCTCCGGCGTCAGGTCGCCGGGGGCGAAAAAGCGCCTCCGCATCGCCTCGAGATCCGCCGGTGTCCGCGGACAGAAGGCGAAACAGCGGCCCTCCTTGATGTCGCAGGCGTCCAGGACAATCGTCTGGTCCTGATAGAACACCTGATACGGACAGAGGTTGACGCAGGCCCCGCAGCCCGTGCAGAGCTGCGCCCGGTGCACCCGTTCCTGGAGCTCTTTCTGCCCCATGATCGTCATTTCCATATGAACCCGACCTCCCTCGGTTTGTTGGATCATGCCCTTCGAATGCCCGGACGCGTCGCGCTCACCCGCTTCCCGGCGGCAGGATGTACTGCATCGTCCCGTCCTGGACCACGGCCACCTTCGCCTCGCCCGGATAATCCGCCTCCAGGATCGTCCGGACTTCGTCCCAGGTCTTGACGACGACGGCGTCGTCCGCGTGGCAGACGAGGTCCAGGCTCGTCCGGTCCGGCCGCGGATTGAAGACGATCAACTTCTTCATGAGCAGGCCCACGAATCCCTTCGCGCGGGCCTGGTAGTGGCGTCCGCCGTAGTCCGTCCCCCAGGCGCGCATGACGTAGTGGGGAACCTGGCCCTCCGGTGCATCGCAGATGAGCACCCCGGTGCCCTGCCCCGGTTTCATCGTCGACAGGGTGAACACCAGGGCGATCGCGGATTCGTTCGCTTTTCCGTAGGCGTTGCAGACCGTGACGTCGTAGCCCGTCGCACAGGGGATGCCGTAGTGCGCCCGGCCCTCCTCGGCGCCCAGGGCGTGCGTCTCGCGGAACGGCCCGGCGTAGAGGTTCGTGATCTCGCCGCGCCGGTTGATGAGGCAGTCCACCTTGAAGTCGAGGCCGCTCAGGTCGCCCGCGGCGTCGCATTCGGCCCGCATGATGTTGCCGTCGAAATTGCCCAGGCCCGTCCGGGCGAAATCCCGGAACTGCTGGTTGTGAAACTGGTTGATCGTTTCGATCCCCGCCACGCCGGGCAGGACGATCTTCGCACCGCCGCCGAACCCCACGTGAACGTGGGCGGTGATGCAGCCGATCCCGATTTTCAGGTCGCAGGCCAGGTATTCCCGGTTGAACCACAGTTCCACGCCGGTCGGCGTCCGCCCCACCCGGACGCAGTTCTGGAAGGCGTCGTGGTTGTAGACGGCGTAGCGCTCGACGATGTCGTCCCCCAGTTTCTTGCGGGCGGCGATCATGTCGTAGGCGGCGTGACTCCCCAGCGCCCAGAGAAACCGGATCTGGTCCCGCCGCATGCCGGCCCGGTGCAGGGCGTCCAGGACGGCCGTCGCGACCTCCTTCACCGGCGTCGGGCGCGTCATGTCGTCGAAGACGATGACGGCCTGTTTTTTGCCCCGGGCGAGTTCCTCCAGGGTCGGTCCCGAGACGGGGCGGGCGATCTTCACCGCGACCTCTTCCGGCGTGAGTCCGGGCTTCTCCAGCCCCGGGGAGGTCAGGTTGTCCACCCCCCAGCGGTCCGGGAACGTCAGCTCCCGCTCCTCATTCTCATACCAGCGCCGCGACGGCACCCAGACACGTTTCATGTTTGCCTCGCAAGATAAATAATCAAGTTATATCGAACGATTGCACGCATTTCTTAATCAATCGCCTAAAGCCTGCCGGGGCTACCCGATCAGGAGGGCGATGACGCGCCGGGGGCCGTGCATCCCCTTGAAGGGTGTCGCCTGGATGTCCGCCGTCATGCTCGGGCCCGTGATCAGGGTCATATGCGCCGGCATGCCGCCCCGGGCCGCGAGAATCCGCTCCACGGCCTGCTCGTAGACCGGCAGAATCCGGTCCACCGGGACGACCACGACGTGGAGGATCGGCGCGAGCGAGACCAGACGCGGCTGCCGCTCGTCGTGGACGAGGGCGACGGTGCCGGACTCGGCAACGGCCCAGTCCACGCCCGTGATCCCGGCGTCCACCTGATCGAAGACCGCGTCCTTGAAGGCGTCCCGGCCCGTGAAATCCGCCGCCTTCAGGACCTCAACCCCGTTCGCCCGGCCCCAGGCCGCAAGGTCGAGCGGCGCCAGGACCTCGTCGGTCGCGATCATGACCGCCTTCCAGCCCTCGGCCCGCGCGATCTCCGTCAGTTTTTCGAGGGCGCCCGCGCGGTCGGCGACCCGGTGGACGACCCCCGTCTGGAGGACAAGGTTCTCCGTGAACTTTTCGATGAGCTGTTCCGTGCCCCAGCCGAGCTCCGTCAGGGGCGGCAGCGGGGGTCTCGACGGCGTCTCCCCCCGCCGGTCCGTCTTCTTGAGCTTCCCGAGGACGTCCTCTCTCGCAGCGTACGGCATGCTCCCCTCCTTCGTTTGAGGCGTCAGGCGTTCGCCTTTCGCCCTTCCCGTTCCTTCCACCGTTCCTGAAACGTCTTTTCCGCCATCTCCGGCAGGTCCCGGCTCCGGAACCACCCGTCGAGCGAGTCCACGGACCGGCTCAGGTACCCGTCCCGCGCGTCGCGGTTGACCCGGGGGCGCATGCGTTTCGCCCCCTGCCTCCACAACCGCGGATGCGTGGCACCCCAGGCGAAGAGGTCGTAAAGCGTCCGTTCCTTCAAGGGCCGTCCCCGTGACCGCAGCTTCGGGTCGCCCGCGGCATCCCGGGCGCGGTAGTAAAGAAACATCCGGGGGTGGTCTACCCCGGCCGGGCAGACGCTCTTGCAGACCCCGCAGAGGGTGCAGGCGCGAAAGAGGTCCGACGTCCCGGAAAACCCGAGGAGGAGCGGGTTCAGGAGCTGCCCCATCGGGCCCGTGTAGGCCCAGCCGTAGGGATAGCCGCCGATCTTCGTATACACGGGACAGATGTTGGCGCAGGCCCCGCAGCGGATACAGCGGAAGACGTCCCGGGCGACGGGATCGTCGTAGAGGTCCGCCCGGCCGTTGTCGACGATCACGCAATAGACCTCCTCCGGCCCGTCGATCGCCCCGGCCGCCCGCGGCCCGGTATCGAAGGAGATGTAGGACGCCATCTTCTGGCCCGTGCCGTTCCGGCACAGGAGGCGGATCATGTGGAGCGCGTCGGCCATCGTCGGCACGACCTTTTCGAGGGACATGATGGAGACCTGCGTCCGGGGGGACGACTTGGCGAAGCGGATGTTGCCCTCGTTCTCCACGTTGACGATCGTCCCCGTCTCCGCCACGG
This sequence comes from Syntrophaceae bacterium UBA2251, assembly GCA_002347815.1. Lineage (GTDB taxonomy): Bacteria > Desulfobacterota > Syntrophia > Syntrophales > UBA2251 > UBA2251. Next base: position 1,758 of record DDXV01000062.1, on the reverse strand, counting down.
CCATGTTCACCCCCGTCACCCCCATCTCCAGACGGTGAAACTTGTCCCGCAGATGAAGCCGTGCGGCATAGCCGAGCGCGACGGGGTCTTCCGTCGGTTCCGCCAGGATGCCTTTTTCCATAAAGAGGTCGCGGACCTCTTCGACCGCGATGTTGACGGCGGGGCCGATCAGGTGGAAGGGGGGACGCTTGAGCAACTGAATGATGAACTCGCCGAGATCGGTCTCGATCGCGTCGACGCCGTTGTCGATGAGGGCGTCGTTGAGCCCGATCTCCTCGCTCAGCATGGATTTTCCCTTGGTGACGTAGGCGACGCCCTTCTTTTTCGCCAGATCGAGGACGAAGGCGTTGGCCTCCGCGGCCGTCCGCGCCCAGACGACCTTCGTCCCCCGCGCGGTCGCGTTCCTCTCGAATTCCTCCAGCAGTTCGGGAAGACGGGTGACCACCTCGCCCCGGATCGCCGCACCGTACGCCTGGGCGGCGTCCGGATCGGGAAAGGTCGCGAGCGATATCTGCCGCATGGCGTTGATCACCGGCGGCAGGAGGCCCAGAAAGGCCTTCGAGCGCGTGTTTTTCATCTCCTCCCGGGCGATCTCGACAAACTGTTCCGTCCGGATCTTCATGCGCGCACCCCCTTTCCGTTGCCCGCGAGAAGCGTGGCCAGATGGAAAACCTTCTTCTCCGGATGATGACGGTGCAGATAGCCGGAGATATTGAGAAAGCATCCCGGTTCGCACAGGACGAGGGCATCGGCCTGGCTGTTGATGAAATTCGCGGCCTTTTCCGCGACGAGGACCTCGGAGATGTCCGGATAGTGAAGGGAGAACTCCCCGCCGAAGCCGCAGCAGGCGTCGGCGGCGTTCAGGGGCACGAGTTCCGCGCCGGCCACGGCCCGGATCAGCTTTTTCGGCTGTTCAGAGACGCCGAGCCCCCGCAGGACGTGGCAGGCCTCGTGATAGGCGATCTTCCCGCCGAACGTCGCCCCCACATCCTCCACGCCGAGAACGTCCACGAGGTACTGGGACAGCTCGTAGACCCGCGGGGCCAGGGACTCCGCCCGGGCCAGCCAGTCCGGCTCGTCGGCGAACAGCTCGGGGTAGTGGCGCTTGACCGTGACCACGCAGGAGCCGGCGGGGCTGACGATCGCCTCGTCCTCGCCGAAGACCTTGAGGAAGTGCCGGGCGACCTTGCGCGCCTGCGGAAGGTATCCCGCATTGATCGCCGGCTGTCCGCAGCAGGTCTGGGCCTCGTGATACACGACCTCGACGCCGAGGCGACTCAGCAGCGCGACGGCGGCTTCTCCGATCTCGGGCAGGAACAGATCGACCAGGCACGGAACGAACAGAGACACCCTCCTCATACAGATTCCTCCCTCCCCGGCCGTCAAAAGGCCGGATGGCGCGTGTAGAGGCAGACGATGCCGTCCTGCCGGTTGATTTCCGCCTTGGTTTTGCGTCCGTCCGCGACTTCGCGGATGAGGGCCACGATCTCGTCGCCGACCGCCGCCAGGCTCTTCCCTTCGAGAACCTCCCCGGCGTTGACATCCATGTCGTCCTCCATCGCCCGGTAGAGTTTCGCCGTGCTGGCCACCTTGACGACGGGGACGGTGGGAAAGCCGATCGGATTGCCGCGCCCCGTCGTGAAGAGGACGAGCTGGGCGCCCGCGGCGGCGACCCCGGCGATGGATTCCGTATCATACCCGGGACCGCGCATGAGTACAACCCCTTTTTCGGCCGGTGTCAAGAGCAAATAGAATTGT
>DDXV01000047.1 GCA_002347815.1 Syntrophaceae bacterium UBA2251 | reverse complement strand
AACTAAATGGCCAGTATTAGGTGGAACATGACCTTCATGCCTTCCCGCTCTTCGACCATGAGCCAGCCGATGCACTTGCCGTTCTCGCCGAAGTTGAGTGTACAGGTGGCGTTGCCGTGGATGCCCATCTTGCTTTCGATTCCGCCGGTCACGACGTCATTGGGCTCGCCCAGGGACCCGTCCGGATTGATCCGGATCTTGGGAACGACAAAAATCGAGATGCCCTTCGTTCCCGGGGGGTCGCCTTCGATCCGCGCCAGGACCGGGTGAATGATGTTTTCCGTCAGGTTGTGGTCGCCCGCGGAGATGAAGCACTTCGTGCCCGTGATGGAATAGGTGCCGTCGGGGTTCTTCCTGGCGGAGGTCTTGAGCGCGCCCACGTCGGAGCCCGCGCCGGGCTCGGTCAGGCACATCGTGCCCGTCCAGGCGCCGTTGTACATCTTCTCCAGGATGAGGTCCCGCAGGGGGTGCTGGAAGAAGTCCTCGACGAGCCGGGCTGCGCCGTGGGTCAGCCCGGGATACATGAGGAAGGCCTGATTGCCGGCCAGGAACATCTGGGAAACCGCGGCGGCGATGATGGTCGGGAACCCCTGTCCGCCCACGTCGGGGCTGTCGGATACGGAGAGCCACCCCCCCCTCCGCATAAAGCTGCCAGAGCCGGTGGTACGCCTCGGGGACGGACACCTTGCCGTCCTTGAAAACCGCCTCCACGGGCTGGCGGTGAACCTCGTCCGGGTAGGACGGGGCGATGTCGTTTTCCGTGAACTTCGCCGCCTAGTCGAGAACCATGTTCACCATGTCGGCGTCATGATCCGCGAAAGGCCCCTTGCCCAGGAGCTCGTCCCCGATGCGGAACACCTCGTGCAACAGGAACTGGAGATCCCTTACATCGACCCACTAACTTGCCATAATCCTTTCCTCCTCCAAAAAACGGTTAAATGGGCCCCTCCTTTAAGGAGGCCGGACTATAGCCAAAATAATTGAAATGTCAACAGAAAACAGATTTCTCCGGGATCCGCGCGGGGCGTGCGGCGGGGCGGAACCGCCTCCGGACGGTCAGACCGGAGGCGGATTTCCGTAGGTCCGCTCGAAGAGCTGCTCCCGGACGGTGATCCCCCACTGATCGCCGTCCTGTTCCCGTGCCAGACGGAAACCGTTGCTTTCATAGAGCCGGCGCGCCGGGTCCAGACCGGCGAAGGTCCAGAGGAACGCCCGGTGGAAGCGGGTCCGGCAGAAGGCCTCCGCCGTCTCGAAGAGCCGCCGGCCGACGCCCCGGCCGCGACAGGCGTCGTCCACGATGAACCAGTGGAGGTGGGCGCCTTCGGCGGGCGTCTCGCCGCCGTCCGCCGCGATGCCGCCGACGATCCGCTCGCCGTCCACGGCGATCCAGAGACCGTCGTGGCGTGCATCGAACCGGCCGAGAAAATCGGCCATCCCCCGGGCGACCCACCGCTCGAAGTACAGGCCGAATCCCCAGTGACGGTTGTAGTACGTGCCGTGCAGTTCCGTGATCCGGCCGATGGCGCCGGGGAGATATCCGGAAACGATGCGGACGTCCATGTCTATTCTCCTTCCGTTCGTGGGGCCGCCCCCCACCGTTCGTAGGTCAGGATCAGCAGCAGGCCCGGCAGGGCGGCTGCCGTGCAGACGACGAAGAACAGCGGCCATCCCGCGGCGGAAACCAGGTATCCCGTCGGCGCCCCCGTAACGTAGCGGGTGACCGCCATGAAGCTGCTCAACAGCGCGTACTGGGTCGCGGTGAAGTTCTTGTTGCACAGGGCCATGAGCAGGGCCGTGTAGGCCGCGGTCCCCATGCCGCCCGTGAAGTTTTCCGTCCCGATGACGACGCTCAGGGCCCAGAGCTGGCGACCGGTGTATTCCAGGAGCACGAACGTGAGGGTCGAGACCGCCTGGAGAAGACCGAAGACGACGAGGGAGCGCTTCAGGCTCCACCGGGCCATGAGCCCGCCGCCGACAAGCCCGCCGACGATGGTGGCCGCCATGCCGAAGCCCTTGTAGATCGTCCCCAGCTCCGTCCGCGAGAAGCCGATGTGCTGAAGGATGTAGGGCGTCGTCATCTGGGCGGCGGCGACGTCGCCGATCTTGTACAGAACGATGAAGAAGAGGATCTCGACGGCCCCCGGCCTCCGGAAGAAATCGATGAACGGGAGGATGACGGCCTCCTCCAGGTTCCGGGGCGGCTCGACCCGCCGGCCGGGGGAGGGATCCGTCAACGGTTCCGGAGCGAGAAGGGTGGCGATGCAGCCGACGGCCATGACCGCCCCCATGATGATATAGACCGCCTTCCAGGAGAGGTGGTCGGACAGGATGAGCGCCAGGGCGCCGCTGATCAGAATGGCCAGGCGATAGCCCATGATCCAGACCCCCGCCCCCGCCCCCCGTTCCGCGGGCGCGAGGAGTTCCGTCCGGTAGGCGTCCAGGACGATGTCTTGGCTCGCGCTGAAGAAGGCGAGGCCCACGGCGAGAAAGGCGACCGTCACCGGCCGCGAGACGGGGTTGCTGAACCCCAGGGCCGTGATGGCGACGATCAGGGCGAGCTGTGCAATGAGCATCCACCCGCGCCGACGGCCCAGGAAGGGGGGGACGAAGCGGTCCATCAGGGGCGACCAGAGGAACTTCAGGGCATAGGGGAGGCCGACCAGGGAATACAGGCCGATGGTCCGGATGTCGATCCCTTCCGTCACCATCCAGGCCGTGAGGGTCGTACTGCACAGGGACAGGGGAATGCCGGAGGCGAAGCCCAGGACGAGCATCAGGGCCATCCGACGGTTCGCGTAGATGGCGATGGATTCGATCAGGGTCCGTTTCAGCGTCATGGGACGGTCCGCCGCCCGCGACGCTGCGGCGTCCTTTCCTGGCGGTGGAGGCGCGCGGCGGCCGTCAGGGCGCGAAAGACGGCCTGCTGCTCCACCCGGTCCGCCATGCGTTCCGCGTGCCACTGAAGCCCGAGGAGGAAGCGTCCCTTGCGGTCCCAGTCGGAGTCCCGCGCCGGTTCGACGGCCTCCACCACCCCGTCGTCGGTCCAGGCGGCGGCCTCGAAGCCCCGGCCCGGACGCCCGGGATGTACGGCCTGATGGTGGAAGGAATTGGTCGCAAGGTGGCCTCCCGGCGGCATCCCCACCACCCGGGCGATCAGGCTGCCGGGTTTCAGCGTGACGGAATGCCCATACGCGGCGCCTTGCGGATCGCTCCGGGCGCGGGCCGCGATTCGACTGCCGCCGGATCCGGGACGAACCCGCCGGTCATCGGCGGAATGGGGCAGGGGGGGGCGCCCGGTCAAGGGTTGCCAGTCGGACCGGAGATCCTGGATCAGCCCCCCGCCGCGGACCAAGGCGAGGAGCTGGCAGCCCCCGCAGATCGCCAGGACGGGCAGGTCGGTCTCTTCGAGGATGTGCCGGGCCAGCAGGAAGTCGAAGCGGTCCCGCCGCTCCGGCACCAGTTCCTGCGCCGGTTGCGGCCGGCCGCCGTAGTGTTCCGGGCGGTAATCCGCGCCGCCGATGAACAGGAAGGCGTCCAGTCCGGAGACCGACCGGCGCAGGAGCCCCGGGTCATCCGCGATCGGCAGGCACAGGGGGACGCCCCCCGCCCGGACGACGGCCTCGATGTACGGGAACGGAACGCGCAGGGCCGGGGCCGCAGCTTCGCCCGGCGGCTCCCAGGACATGTTGAGACCGATGAACGGTTCGTTGCGGCCGGAGTCGGACAGGGTCATGACGGACATCCCGGGTTTTGGATTCACGGCATGGATCGGTTGCACTATAGAAAATCCGCCCCGGGATGTCAACGGAGGGACGTCGCTTTCGCGGTGGTTCATGGGCTTATGCGCAGCTTCCAGCCCGTGATGCTCGACCTGGAGGGCGGTCTCCTGCCGGTGGGTCAGGTCACCGGCCTGATCCACGACGAACCGGCGGTCGCCGAACTCATCGAGCGGATCGTCGCCGAGGCCGACGCGATCCAGAAAAAAATGGCCGTGGCGTTGGCACAATGACGCGAGGCAGAGGGAGATCAAAGGGCTTCAGAGGCGTCAGATGGATGACCTGGCTTTTCATCTGGAAAGATGCCGTCAGCAGCACGCAGATGCCCCTACCTCGGTACGGGGAGCCCATCCATTGCATGTGCGCTCCTGAGAATGGTTTCCATAATGAAGGTCTTCATACGGCCCGCGTATTCGTTAAAATCGAATGCCGTATCATCGATGAGATGCTGAATAATCGTATGCTGGACGATTGAAACACACAAGGTGGTCGTGTACTGAATGTCCATTTCCGCAAATATTTTTTCTTCAATGCCTTTTTCGAGGATAATGGACAATTCCGCTCGATACGCTTGGTAAAGTCGCCGAACCATTTTCTTGATGGCTTCGTTACGGTTAATCTCCGTCCAAAACTCGAAGAGCAGGGAGAAGTAGTCCTTCTCCCTCTGGAACAATAGAAAACTCTGGTCAATAAAGATTTCCAGCTTTCCCCGTGGGTCCGAGGCCTTTTCCAATTCCGCGGCAAGATTTCTTCGAACGTTTTTCTGTGTTTCCTTAAAGACGTGGAGCAAGAGATCCTGCTTGTTCTTGAAGTAGTAATGAACGAGGCCGACGGACAGTCCGGCTTCGCTGGCTATGTCCGCGATGGTAAAATTGTTATATCCCTTCTGGCTGACGACCTTGTACGCTGCCGCGGTCAGCTGCTCGCGACGAATGTCCGTCAGGATTCGCTTGTTTCTGTCCCGTTTCAACTGCGCGTCTTTTTCCATGCATGTACGCCTTTTCCTTTACATTATCGAAGCCTTCAATGTAACTTTCACCCACCGTTGTCAAGCAATTATTCGTCCTCGGGCACAAAAGAGAAACGGGCATGGTCACCGGCCCGTTTTCAGGGGTGGCGATCATACCCGTTCAATAACTTGACCTCTACTTGTTTATAGAGTCTTTTTGAAGCGTTATTTGCCTGCTCTTCCTATTTCTTTGCCTCTTCCGAATATTCCCGCCGCAATTCCCGCTTCAGGATCTTGCCCGTGGGCGTGAGGGGCAGCGCCGAGCGGACAAAAACCTTTTTGGGAACTTTGTATCCGGCCATGGCCTCTTTGCTGAAGGCGATGATCTCTTCTGAAGAGACTTCCATTCCGGGTTTCGGAACAACTACGGCCGTAACAAGTTCCATCCAGTAAGGATCCGGCAAACCGATGACCGCTGCCATGGCCAGTTTCGGGTGCCGGAGAAGAGCGCCTTCAACTTCCTGGGATGAGACATTTTCTCCTCCCGTCTTGATCATGTCCTTCTTGCGGTCGACGAAATAGATCCAGCCGTCTTCGTCCATATAGCCCAAATCTCCGGTATGGAGCCAGCCGTTGGCCAAGGTCTTCGCCGTCAGGTCATCCTTTTTCCAGTATCCTTTCATCACCGCAGCCGAACGTATCACAAGTTCTCCAATCTGCCCGGTCGGCACTTCTTGATCGTTGTCGTCAAAAACCCTTACGGCAGTGCCGGTATCGGGAATCCCGATGGCATTCCGTTTTTGGTCAAAAGACTCTGGACTGGAGGTTGTTCCCACGGGCGAGCTTTCCGTCTGTCCCCAGTAATTTCGCCATTGAATGTCCGGATTGATGCTTTTCCAGCGCTCAATGACCACATTGGGGATGACTGCGCCGAAGGAAACGAACTTTTTCAGTGAGGATAGATCATACTTCTCGAATCCCGGAATCGTGGGAATGGCGGCATAGAGGGTAGGCGGATATACCCAGTAGGTAAGCTTCTCCTCCTGGGTGAACTTCAGGGTCTGGAATGGGTCCGGGGCATAAGTGATTACTGCCCGGGCTCCCGTCGCCAACGCGCCCAACAGGACGGTGTTTCCCGCGACATGGAACATCGGGATGTCGATAATGAATGCGTCGTCACGGGTGAAGTTGGCATCCGGGATGAGGTGAAAGAGCGACATGTAGTAATTCAGATGCGTGGTCATGACCCCCTTGGGAAAGCTCTCCGTCCCGGTCGTATAAATAAGGGTTGCCACGTCGTCGGAATGGATGACTTCTTCCGGCTCCGTTGCTGGATAGGTGCCGTTGAAAAATTCACCGGTATCGAGCCAGCCGTCAGGCTTGGGTTTCTTGCCGAAATCGAGCCAGCCGAAATGTTCAACACCCTTCAATTCCTTTTTCACTGCCAGGACGTATTCCGTCAGAATGTCCTCCACAAAAAAGGCCTTGGGTTCGGCATCGCCGATGATGTAGCTGATCTCCTCACCTCGCAGCATAAAGTTCAGAGGAACCGTGATCGCGCCGATTTTGGCCAGACCGAAGCAGCAGTAGAGATAGTTCATGCAATTGTGGGTCATGAAGGCAACGCGGTCACCCCGCTTGATTCCGAGTTTTTTGAAGGCGTTGGCCGCCATGCAGCTTTTTTCGTTGAGCGCCTGGAAGCTGATCCGTTCCCCCCCGTAAATGAATACGGTTCTGTCCCGGAATCGTGCCGCCGAACGGCTGACCAAATCGCCGATAACCGCCCGCCGCAAAAGATTCTCGTGCAATGGATCTAAAATCATAGTTCTCCTCCTTTCTTGATGGTTGCCTATTCTAATTCTTGTCTACCCTCTAACCGGTCTGAAACCTTATCCCCTGAGAAAGGGACGGAAGCTCCTAACGGTGAGAGACCTTTCCGTACGTACCCAAGACGCAAGACTATGGTGTGATCCCGCAGAGACGCTTGGCCGATTCAATGGCCTCCTGACGGTAAGGAGCGTATTGGGAGAACTCGTAGAGGAGCAGTTTGCAGGCCTGCCCGGATCCTCCCCCGTGTGTGGCGGAGTGAAGAATGGAGCAGAGTCCCCAGGAGATATTTTCGATAAGGCGGACGATCCGAACCCGATGCTCCGCCGGCTGACCGTCAACACCCCTGAGGTAACGAGCCAGATAGGGGGCAATCTCCGGGTTTGTCAGTTCCTTCTCTCCGGGACAGCAGGCGAGGATGCCACCCGTGATATCTTCGGCCAGACGGATCAAATCGTAGACGGCCTTGGAGATGTAATACTTGGCGTTGTTCGCGAGGATCGGATCGGGCAGGTAACCGGCATCTCCGATTTTGAACCCTTTTGCGGCGGCAGCCACGCCGCAGGAGAAAATCGTTTCGGACAGGGAGTACATGTCCGTAAGTTTGTCCTTAACATGCGACGCGTTGCGGATGCCGTTATTGGCCGCCATCAGGTCGGTCGCGGCAATCAGGACATCGGCCCAGCCGGACTTGCACCCCCCCGTGGTCGGCCGGTGGCAGGCCCCGAACATGTTGTTGAATTCATCCAAATACTCCACTTCGCCGCACATGAACACGCGTTCCCAGGGGACGAAGACGTTGTCGAAAATCACCACGCATTCATGAACGCCGTATTTGATGTTCCCAAGGTCGATCTCTGCGCCCGGGATGCGCCGGTCATCCTGGGGTTGTCGAACGGAAATATTGATGATCCCGGGGGCGTTCCCGGGAACGGCGCAGACGACAACATAATCCTCGTCGCCCTTGCGGTGCGTTGTACAGGGCAACACAATTTTTTCGTGGGCCAGGATGGCGCCGGTCTGACAGAGTTTCGCGCCTTTCAGGACAATCCCGTCCTTGTTCTTCTCAACGACCTTTAAGTACATTTCCGGATCGCTCTGTTTGCACGCCTGAATGCGCCGATCTCCCTTTGGATCCGTAATGGCAGGACAACCGAGGAGATCCTCCTTCTGCATCATCTTGATCCAGTTCAGGGCATTGTCGTGGTACCGGGTGCCCTTGTCATGGTCGATCTTCTTTGTGATGTAGAGCAGAGGCGCAAAAATGTTTTGGGCACAGCGGAACGAACAACAGCCCAGATGGCGATTGGCGTACCGGGTAATACTGACCTTCCGGATGAGGTCATCCGTACTCTGCGGGACATGCTGGAAGCGCGAGATCGTCTCACCGGTGAGGTGTGAGGTCGTGACGAACTGTTCCTGAAGCTCCGCGTTGAAAGCGAAATCATACGACTCCGCCACGGCATCGATCGCCGGACGGATCTTGGGATGATCGTAAAGGTTCTTGATCTTACCGCCGTCGATGTACAACTCGAAGTTCATCGCCTTGATGCTGTCAATGTACTCCTTGCCCGTTTTCATACTTTCCCCTCCTAGGAATGGTCGTATCAATGTTTGCTGGTTGATTGGCCAACTTATTGGTTAACCAATCAATACACTGACCCTTAGAAAAATACTCGAGGCATGTCAAGCGAAAATTGCTGCGGAATTCGGGAGGTGGTGAATTTATGCGGGTTGCGAAGGATGCGGCGCCTAGCTTTCGCTGATGGTCCCGTCCGATTTCCATGTCAATCGGTTCAGAAACGCCTCCACGTCGGCGAACACGGTGAGCCCGATCTCGCCCCGGACGATTCCGTGCAGGGGGAAATCCACCTCACGGTAGGTCTTCCCGGCGGATCGGATGCGCCGGTGGAGGCGCCGGCCGCTCCGGACCGCCACCTTGGGATCGTTGTTCGCCTGCATGATCAGGGCGGGGATGGACAGTCCGGGCAGGGCCCGGTAGACCTTGCGCATGAGCGCCTTGACCTGGACGATGCTCCGGACGGGGCACCGGTGATAGTTGATCTCCGGGTTGTCGGGATCGTTGGGGACGAATTCCCTGCGGAGACGGTCCCCGCCGAGAACGCGCATCAGGACGTTCCACCCGTCGACCATCCCGGCGAAGGCGGAAGAGACGCTTTTGAACCTCAGGGGGGCGCTGATGGCGATCACCGCCGCAAACTCACCCGGTCTGCGGAGGGCCATATCGAGCGCCAGCCCGGCGCCCGTCGAGAAGCCGGCCACCACGATCGACTCGCAGCAGGTCTTCAGGAGGGCGTGTCCGCGCTCCACGGATGCCCGCCAGTCGCGGTAACCCCGCCGCGCCAGGTCCGGCGCGGATGTCCCGTGTCCGGCGAGCCGGGGCGCATAGACCGTGTATCCCCGTGCATGCAGGAATTCCGCCCAGGGACGGACCTCTTCCGGGGCGGCCATGAGTCCGTGGATCAGGAGGACCCCCCGCGTCGAGACGGGGCTGTGGAGAAGATAGGGCGCGCCGATCCGGCGGGGCTTGGTTTCTCCCGCCAGGAAGTGCCGGGCGTACTCCTCCTCGAACAGGCGGACTTCCCTGTCCAGGAGGCGCCGGCATTCGGCGGGAATCGGCTGAGGTTCGGGGTTCATGCGTGGGGAGGATACGCGCGCCCGTGGGTCGAACACGGATAGCGACCTTACACGACCTTCTCGAAGTAGACGATGTAGATCATCGCATAGTGAAATCCGCCGCCGAGCAGGACCATGATGTGGAAAAGCTCGTGGAAGCTGAAAACGCCGGGGAACAGACGCGGCCTCTTGGTCGCGTAGATGATCCCGCCCAGGGTGAAGAAAAGACCGCCGGCGAACAGCAGAAACGTCTGCACGGCGGTCATGCTGGCCAGCATCTGCCGGATCGGAATGATCGCGAGCCAGCCCATGACGAGATAAATCACGGCGTAGAACACCCGGGGCGCCCGCGGGAAGAAGAGCTGCGAAACGAGCCCGAATCCCACCAGCCCCCACTGGATGGCGATCATGGACCAGCGCCACGCGCCGTCCAGGTAGAGGTAGCAGACGGGGGTGTAGGTGCCGGCGATCATGCAGAAGATGGCGAGGCGATCCATCCTCCTCCAGAAGGAGACCTCGTTTTCCGCCTTTTTGAAGGCGTGGTAGAAGGAACTCGCCGAAAAGAGGAAAATGACCGACAGGCCGTAGATCAGGGCGGTGATCAGCGCCGACGCGGAATAGCTGGCCACGAGGCTCAAAAATACGGTCCCGACCACCGCCGCGACGCCGCCGGTCAGGTGGGAATAGAAGTTGAAAAATTCATGCGTCCTGATGGCCATCCCTTTCCCCTTTCGATCCGGAACGAACGGTTCCCTCCGCGGGAACTGTTTCTCCGGAGGGTGTCCTATATACCATAAAACGACGATGCGGCAAACCGGAAATGATTTTCGTTTTGTCATCGGAGGCAAAAACGGCTATAAAGGAAACCGCCCCGTCCCGCCGGACGGGTTTCCCGCGGGCTCACAGGAAGGAGGGAACCGACCATGGGTGAATCGGAGCTCAAGCCCCCGAAGCCGGGCAAGGCGATCAACCGCCTCAAGAGCATGTATCCCCTGCGCAACGTCGTCAACGAGGCGTATCTCACCACCCTGATGGCCAGCCAGGCCGGGAATCCCACGGCCTGGTCGATGCTCAACTGGTGGGAGGGGGACATCCTCCTCAAGGCCATGGACGTGGAGGTGGTCTACCCGGAGAATTATGCTACCATCGCCGCCTCGATGGGGCAGGCGGAGGGGTATCTGGCCCTCGCGGAGGCGGAGGGGTTTCCCGCCCACCTGTGCGGGTATGCACGGACCACCCTCGGCTACACGAAGCGGATGATGGTGGACGAGGCGGGCCGGGTGCCGCCGGACGCCCCCCTCGGGGGCATGGCCCGGCCGACCCTGCTCGTCGGGGCGGGAACGGCCTGCGACGCCCGGTACAAGTGGTTCCAGGCCCTGGGGCGGTACTTCGACTGTCCGCAGTGGGTGCTCGAGCTGCCCCATCTCGGGGTGAAGGAGTTTCAGGAGGACGGGGCGGAGGAGGCGGCCGTCCGCTTTGTCGTGGCGGAGCTGCGCGCCTTCGTGGCCTTTCTGGAGAGGCTCCTGGGTCGGAAGATGGACTGGGCGAAGCTCGAAGCCGTCGTCGATCTCGCGTTGAAGATCCAGCGGGTCTTCCACGAGGTCAACGAGCTGCGCAAGCATCGCCCCTGCCCCATGCACAGCGGGGATTTCTGGAGCGCCATGCCGGGGTGCCTCTTCCTGACGGGGCATCTGCCGAAGGTCCTCGAACTCTACGAGGACATGCACCGGGAGGTGGCCGAGCGCGTCGCGCAGGGGGTGGCCGGGATCGCCGTTCCGGAGAAATACCGGCTGCTCTTCGCCGAGCTCCCCCCCTGGCACAGCCTGAAGTTCTTCGAAAACCTGGCCGAGCGGGGCTGGAACTTCGTCGTGGAGAGCTATGCCTACCATCCGGTCGTCCCCATGGACCTGTCCGCCGTCCCGGATCCCCTGGAGCGGATCGCCCGCATCTGCATGCGTTTTTTCCACCTGCGCCATCGGCAGGCCTTCTCGGACGGCGTCTCCTATGCCTTCGTCGCCCCCTATCTCGATTCGGCGCGGACGTACCGATGCGACGGGGCCTTCCTCCATCCCCTGCTGACCTGCCGGACGGCGAGCGCCCACCTCCAGGCGACGCAGGACGTCCTCATGCGGAAATTGCGGGTGCCGTCGCTCCTGGCCGAGGGCGACATCGTGGACATCCGTCTGTTCAACCCGGAGCGGACCCTGATCCAGGCGGAGGCCTTCGAGGCGACGATGGACCATTACCGCGAGGAGCGGCGGCAGGCGGGATCCGACTGGTAGGATCGGGAAAGACGGGGGGCATCGACGCCCGGGTGCGACCGGGCATCCGATGCCTCGGGGGCGCGGGCGCAGCCTGACGCAAAAGACAACCGACGAGGACAGGATGATGACGGACGAGCACAACGGATTGGCGCGCGCGGAGCGGCTCTATCGGGACCGGGCCCTGCGGGCGCGGGAGTTGAGGGAGGGCGGCGCGCGCCTCATGGGCTACCTGTGCCTCTATCCCCCCGTGGAGCTGATGACGGCCCTGGGGTTTGTCCCCTTCCGCGTCTTCGGCGACCGGCGGGAACCGGTGACGGAGGGCAACCGTGTTCTGATGCCCGCGGTCTGCCCGTTTCTCCGGAGCCTGATCGACCTGGGCATGAAGGGGCAATACGCCTTTCTCGACGGTCTGGTCGGGGCGCACATCTGCGATGTCGGCTCCATGTCCGTGCACCTGTGGCGGGATTATGTGACGGCGCCCGCATTCGTCCATTTCCTGGACGTTCCCCACACGGTGCACGCGCCGGCCCTGGATTTTTTCCGCACCCAGATCGAGATCCTGCTGAAGGACCTGGAGGGGTTGAGCGGCCGGCGCCTCGACGGGACGGCCCTGCGCGCGGCGATCGCGGCGCACAACCGGCAGCGGGCCCTTCTGAGGGACCTCTACGACCTGCGCCGGACGGTCCCGCCCCGCCTGACCGGGGTCGAGGCGCAGCGGACCGCCCTCGCGGTCACCGGCCTGCCGGTCGAGGAGGGGAACGACCTCCTGGCGGCGGTCATCGCCGAGGTCCGTCAGCGGCCGCTCCCGGCGCCGTCCGGGGCGCCCCGGCTCCTCGTCTGGGGCAGCGTGATCGACGACACGTCCCTGTTCGAACTCGTCGCGGCGGCCGGCGCCGAGGTCGTCACGGACGACATCTGCGTCGGGACGCGGGCCTTCTCGACCGATGTGGAGACGGAGGGCGATCCGCTGACGGCGCTGGCCCGGCACTACCTCGCCGATATCCGCTGTCCCCGGACGTACCGCCAGGCGGACGACGCGGGCGGCAGACCCTACCGGGAGGATCTGGAGGCCCGCTTCGGTTATCTCGCCGCCCTGATCCGCGACTGGCGGGTGGACGGCGTCATCCTCCAGAGCGTCATGTACTGCGACACCCACGGCTACGAGATTCCCGCCGTCCGGGACTATCTCAACGGTCTGGGCGTGCGGAATTTCTACCTGGAGCACGACTATAGCGACGGCTCCCGCCAGCAGGTCCGGACGCGGGTGGAGGCCTTCGTGGAGATGCTCCGCTGACCGTCGGTCGAAAAGCGGCCATCGGCTTCGTTTCGCCCATCCTTCGCCAATCGGCCTCCCCGCCGCTGCGCCTCACGGCTCAGGATTTCGGGGGGGCTGCATCCGGACACTTTTGCGCCGTCGCCTATTGCGGCGCCGCCGGCGCCGGGGATACGGGGTTTTCGAACCAGCGGCGCATGAAGGCCTTCTTGTGGTCGCAGCGCGCCTCGCGCCAGCACGAGGGGAAGACCTGCTCCGGACGGCCTGGGCGACGGATGCGGATCTCGTAGGGCTTGTCCTGGCGGACGACGTGCAGGTACGTCGCGAAGCTCTCCGCAAAATCCTCCCAGAGGGTCACCGCCGCCTGGGCGGACGGAAAGTCGGAGTGGGCCTGAAGCGCGCGGTAGAGATCCGGCGCCTCGTCCAGCGACAGCGTCGCCCCGGCGAAGGCGTAGGGCTTGAGGGCGGAACGCCGGGGGAACGCCGCGTCCGAGCGGCTGACGACGTCGCTTCCCTGCCGGCGCCAGGACAGGGCCGTAAAGGGATAGGCGTCGGAGACCTCCGCGGGGCCGTTCCACGAGGGGTGGACGCCGCTCGCCGTTCCCAGGGCATGGCCCATCTCGTGGAGGAGGATGAAGACGATCGCGTTGACGACGGAGTCTTCCTCGCCCGTCTCCAGGATCAGCTCGAGTGCGGTCTCCGTGCCGGTCTCGGGCCGGAAAAAGCTGTTCTCCTTCCAGCTCGCCCAGGCATTCGCCCGCCGCGTCAGGAGGACGTCGCGGTCCAGGACGATGACGGCGTAGCGCTCCTTCCCCTGCGCGTCCAGAATCGCCTCGGCGTAGCCCGTTCCCCCCAGTCCGTTCACGAGGTAGATGCCGATGATCCGCTGTTCCGCCAGGCTCCGGACGCGCTCCGGCAGGAGGTCGCCGATCCGCCGGACCGCCTCGGTGAAGACGGGTTCAGGCGAGACGGGTTCGGGGCGCTCCGGGAATCCGTAGAGGCGGTTTTCGAGGCGGATCTTCTCGACCAGGGCCGGGGGGGCCGGGGCGAGCCTCGCGGTCAGGGGGGCGCTTTGCCACGCCTCTCCCCAGAACGCGATGTATCTCGTCGCGTGGTTTTCCGCCTGCCCCTTGAGCCAGGCCTTGTACGGGGCGCAGGCCGCCAGTGCGAGGATCAGGAGAAGCGCGGCGGTTGCGGTCGCCCCGTTCACGAGGGCGCGCGGGCGTTTCATGGTGTCCGTCTCCACGGGATGAAGTATCCTCCTCCACCTAACCCGGCAAAGCCGGAACCAAACAGGTTAAAACGACGGTGTTCATGATAACACAATATCCTTGGCAAGACAGCCGATTTTGTTTACGGTATGGCGACATACAACTTTGAGAGGTGTGCTGCCATGTCTCTTATTGAGCGATATGCCGACAAGATTCGAGGGGTCATTTCCTGCTATGACCGGATCCTCATCCAAGGGATTCTCCCCGGTTTCTGCTTTGCGGAAGGGATGACAGGTTATCTCTACGCCCATCAGATTCGCATCTTCGATTATCCTCGTTTTGCAGAACCTCTGCGCGACGCTATTCGCGCCAATGCGGAGCGGTTAGCGCAAGAGAACGGGATTGAGATCGAGTTCATCCGCAAGACCCATATCCGCAAGGAAGACATCATTGCCAAAGCTCTGGAGCGCCGTGGCAGCCATCCGGGTCTTGTTCATATTCTGTCTGCCATGGAGGCCTGTCAATCCTATAAACCGTGGCACAACAAAACGACCGGCAAGACCTTCTTGAAACCGGACACGGGAAAGTGCCTGCACTACTATTTCTACTTTATTGACCAGGAACTGGGGCTTTGTTATGTCCGGGTGCCGACCTGGTGTCCCTTCCGTCTCCAGTTTTACTTCAACGGCCATCAAAAGCTTGCCCATCAGCTCACTCAAAACGGCATCTCCTGTCATCTCCTTGATAACGCCTTCACGGACATCGAAAATTTTGAAAAGGCTCAGACGCTATCGGACGGCCTGGATATTGCCAAACTTCATCATCGTCTTGATGAATATGCCGGGCTCTATTGCCCGGTAATCAAACAACTGGACGTTACCTATCACTGGAGCCTCATGCAGGTCGAGTATGCCACGGATGTGGTGTTCAAACGACAGGCTGATCTGAAGGTCATCTATGAAGCCATCACCAGAACGGCCATACACACCGTGAAACCCGACAAAATCGCCACATTCCTTGGACGGAAGCTCACCGGTCATTATCAGGATGAAGTGGGCAACAATTTCAGCACCCGTATAGAAGGAACCTGCATCAAGCATCATATGGGACCGGTGTCCATCAAGATGTATGACAAGTTTGGTCTTGTTCTTCGCATCGAAACCACTGTCAACGATCCCTCCTTTTTCAAGCACCACCGATGGGTGGAACAGAAAAACGGACAGAAAATATTCAAGCTGGCCAATCTCAAGAAATCCATCTACAGTCTCAATGATTTGCGCTCACTGCTGGTCTCCGCCAATAAACGCTATCTTGCCTTTATCTCAGAGATTGATGATCCCTCAGCAGGCCAAAAACTCCTTCATCAGGTCACGGAACCAAAAGAGCTCCATAGACGAACATACAAAGGGTTCAACTTCTTCGCCATGAATGACCAGCAACTCTGTGAAATTATCATCCGCGGAGAGTATGCAATCAATGGGCTGAGAAACAAAGATCTCCGACATCATCTGCGCAACTTTACCCCCGGACAGATCTCCCGTCGTCTCAAAAACCTCCGTGTCCATGGCTTGGTCAAACGGGTCGGGCGAACCTACAAATACTATCTCACGGAAATTGGCCGCCGTGTGATCGTTACTGCTCTTAAACTCAAAGAGCTCTTTATCGTACCGCAACTGGCAAACCCTGCAACCGTTTGAACCAAAAGTTCTGCCAGATCGTGCACGAATATTATGACTTAGAGACTAAGGTTGTTCGGTCTGTATACGTCAAGAAACTTCCGGCCGTCAAGGGGGCGCCCCCGGACGAGGGGAGAAAGCATTTTCCGCCGCCGGAAATCTGTGCTATACGAAAACCCTTATTGCTTCATCAGGAGAACGGATTTCATGCGGACATCGGTGGCCGAGGCGTGGCGGATCGGCCTTCTGGCCGACAGCCACGGCGATCTCGGACGGACGGAGCAGGCGGCGGCCGCGCTCCTGGCCGCCGGGGCGGAGCGCCTGATTCATCTGGGCGACTTCTGCGACACGGTGCAGGAATCCTCCTGGGTGAGGGTCATGCAGGCCCTGCGACGGTACCGGATGATGACGGTCAAGGGAAACAACGATTTTCTGGTGGAGACGATCCTGAAGCAGCGCCCCCCCGGTCCGGATCCGGCGGAAGTCCAGCTTCGGGCCTTTCTCAAATCGCTGCCGATGACCCTGGTTGCCGACGGCCTCTGCTTTGCCCATTCCCTCCCTTACGATTCCGTCCGGTCTTTCTACGAACCGGTCGACGACGGCACGACGGCGAAGGCCATCCCGGTTTTTCAGTCGACGGCGCACCGCATCCTCTTCTGCGGCCACGCCCACACGCCGGTCCTGTTCCGTTGGCGGGCCGGGCGGGTGAGCCGGGAGGCGATCCCCCCGGACTTTCCGGTCCCGATGAGGGCCGACGAGCGCTACATCGCCGTCGTCGGGGCGGTGGAGGACGGCGAATGCGCCCTCTACGACGGCGGGGAGGGGACCTACCGGCGGATCCGTCTGGACTGACCGTTCCGGGCGGTTCCTTGCCGGAGACCGGGATCAGGGGGTCATGCATCGCCGTCCGATGGGGAGAAACGGGTGGATCCCGACTTCGGAGGAGGAAACAGATGCACCTGATGAGTCTGAAGACAAGGCCGGTCGCCTCCCTGATACTTTTGATCCTGGTGACCTTTTTCTTCCAGCCAAACCTGGCCCGCGGCGAACCCAGGGTCGCGACCGACAAGGACCGCTATCGTTCCGGCGAGAAGATCCAGGTTCATTTTTCCGGTTCTCCGGGCGACGGCGGGGATTGGATCTGCATCGTGCCGGCGGGGTCTCCGGACACGGACGCAGGAGAGTACCAGTACATGCCGGAGGGGGTGGGTCAGGGTGTCCTGACCTTCGACGCCCCCCCGCCGGGGAAATACGAGGCGAGGGCCTATTACGACTATCGCCGCAGCGGGTACGTGGTCTCCGCCCGTTGCGCGTTTTCGGTGGGGTTGGAACCGGCGCCGGCGCCTCCCGCCCGGCCCGTCGCCGTGCCCGAGAAAACAGTGCCGGTTGAAAGTCCGCCGGTCAAGGCGCTTCCTGCACTCCCCACGCGAATCAGCGCGGCGGTTTTCCATTTTACATCTTCAAGCATGGATGCTTCCCAGTATGCCATCAAGGTGCTCGGCACGCTGACCAATGCCCCGAAAATGCAGGCATCGTTCGACCTGCTGGACCGGAAAGACCTGGAAACGTTCCTGGTCGCCAACGATCTTCACCAGACGGACCAGATCGAGGACGTGATCAACATCGGCACCCGGCTGGGACTGAATGTCGTGATTGCGGGCAGCGTTGAAAAGCGGGGGTCGCTGATCATCACGAACTACAAGGTGATCAGCATCGATCACAGGAAGGTCATCTTCACCGATAAATCCCTCTCCCTGGGGGAGGCCAGCCTGGTCAGCGATGTGATGAAAATGAGCGAGGCCATGATCGAGGCCATCCTGCGCAGCGCTTCCCGATGATCGTGTCTGGTTGTGATTGTCCGATCCGGGTTGCTTCCGGCGACAGCCCGAACCGGCGTTCTTTTGCAAACGGTTGGCGGAAACCCATTTCCGGAAGGCATTTTCTGACGACGTGACGATCATGATCGAAGGAGGTCTTATGGCGGCCGCTTTGCTCATCATCTTTTACCTTCTGTTTCCCGTTGTCGCGATCTGGCTGGCCGGGCGATATGCCCTCTTCAACAAGCTCGGAGCGGTCGTGATCTGCTATATCGCCGGAATCATCCTCGGCAATATCGGCGTGATGCCCGCCGGGATCGCCGCCCTGCAAAATCCCCTGATGCTGGTGACCATCAGTCTGGCGCTGCCGCTGATGTTTTTTTCCGTTGACGTCCGCCGCTGGAGCAGGCTCGCGGGGAAATCGCTCCTGTCCTTCATGCTGCAGATCCTGTCCATCCTGATCGTCGCGACCCTGGGGTTTTTCGTCTTTCGCGGCTGGGTGGGGGAAGAGACCTGGAAACTGGCCGGCATGTTCGTGGGGGTGTACACGGGCGGGACGGTGAATCTCGGCGCCATCGCCACGGCGCTCAGGACCGATCAGACCCTGTACCTGGCCGCCCACACCTCCGACGTGATCGTGTCTTCCGTCTATCTGCTCATCCTGATGACCGTCGGGCAACGCCTCTTCCTCCGCTTCCTGCCTGCCTTCAGGCCGGCCGAAACCACGGCGCCGGAAACGGAGTTCGAATTCGATTCGTACACCGGGATCTTCGCGAGGAAAACCATTGTTCCGCTGCTGGGCGCTCTGGGGCTGGCGGTGCTGATCTTTGTTGCCGGTGGCCTGTCCTTTCTGATCTTCACGGAGGGCGTCGCCTTTGTGACGGCGATCCTGACCATCTCCACCCTGGGCATCGTTTTTTCATTCGTGCCGGCCATCCGGAAGATCGCAATGACCTACCAGGCGGGGAACTACTTCATCCTGATCTTTTGCCTCGTGGTGAGTTCCATGGCGGACTTCAACCGCCTGGTCTCCACCGCCCCGATCATGATCGCCTACGTGACCTTCACGGTCCTGGCCTGCCTGATGCTGCACGCCGCCCTGGCCGCGTTGTTCAAGATCGATGCCGATACGGTGATTATTACCTCCGTCGCGGGCATCTGCTCCCCGCCGCTCGTGCCCATGGTCGCCGCGGCGCTGAAGAACAAGGAAATCGTGCTTTCCGGGGTCATCACCGGGATCATCGGCTGGGTGGTGGGAACGTACCTCGGGATCACCCTGTCTTATCTCCTTCGCTGACGGGGGGGGGCGACCGCCCGGTAAGCGAAGACGGCAGGGCCGGAAGGAAGACGCTACGGGAGCTTTTCCAGTTCGCCCATGAGGACCTCGAGCGAAGGGCGCTGGTTGATGTCGTGAACGTCGATATAGCGGATGACGCCCAGCTTGTCGATGACGAAGAGGGCCCGCTCGGTGGTGCCGTCCGAGCGCAGCACGCCGTACCGGGCCGCCGTCTTTCCGTGGGGCCAGAAATCGGACAGGACCGGGAACCACGGCGTTCCCATCTGGTTCGTCCAGGAAAAGAGCGTGGGGATATTGTCTGCGGTGATCCCCAGCAGGACGGCGTCGTGCTCATCGAAGAGGTCCTTGACGATGTTGTAGCCGGGCCATTGATCGGAGCAGACCGGCGTCCAGGCCGCCGGCACGAACGAGAGCACCACATTCTTCTTTCCCCGGAACTGCCCGAGGGAGACAGGGCCGCCCGCGACGGCCCTCAGGGTGAAGTCCGGGGCGCGCTGGCCGACCTTCACCTTGAGCACGCTGTCCCTGGATTTGAGATGACCGGTGTTGTAGATGTTGTCCTTGAAGGCCTCGGAGGCCGAGTAAACGGGCGCTCCGGCCGCCAGCAGCAGAAATGCACCCAAAAAAAACACCGCCCCGATGAGACCCTTTTTCTTCATTGCCACGCGCCTCCTCATGGGAATGACCACTTGATACCTTCACGCCAACGGGAATGCTGATCCCGGAAGCGCACCCGGGAGATTTTTCGAAAACCCCTGCCCCCGCATCAATGCGGGGAGGTTCAGGGACGAAACATATCCCTGCCGCGAGCCGGGATCAGGATTTCCAGGGTTTGCGCTTATTTGATCCCCGCATCCCGGACAATGGCGGCGAGGAACGCGTCCACCCCCTCGAACGCCCCGAGCTTCGAGTAGACCACCCGATGGCTGCCGTCGGGATGGATCTTGGTCACGATGAAGTAGGGCGTTCTCACCTCGCCCATCCGTTTGTGGATGGCAAAATCGGGGTCGGGAAAGAGCGGGAAAGCCACCCCGTATTTCTTCTTGAAGACGCCTACCTCGAAGGGGGAATTGCCCATGCCGATCCCGAGCATCTTGATCTTGCCCTTGAGCGCGGGGTTCCCCTCGATCCGGGCGAAGAGCTGGTTGACGACCGGGGCCTCCTTCTGGCAGTAGGGGCAATACATGCTGAAGATTTCCACGATGACCGCCTGGGCCTTGATTTCCGGGATCTTGAAGGAGCCGGACAGGCCCAGATAACGCCGGTCGGCGCCGTCTTTCGGCCCGGGCAACGCGACGTTGGGGAGTGTTCCGCCCACGGCCGGCGGCGCTCCGGCCGGCAGTTCCGGGCAGAGGGAAAAAAGCAGGGCCGTCAGCACCACGAGACCGATCCCCATTTTCGCCTTCATCGTTTGTCCTCCTCGCGCGTGCGCTCGATTCTTCCGTTCAACGGGCAGCCGCCCCTTCAGTTCTTCTTGACGAGAAACTGCACGGCCTTGTCCAGGCCGTCCAGGGTCAGCGGGTACATGGGGAACACCTCCGCAATCGCGCCGACCGTCCAGGTGTAGCTCCACTCCTCCTCCGGCTGCGGGTTGATCCAGACGCTGTGCCGGAAGGTCTTCTGCAGGACCCTGAGCCGGTCCATGCTGGCGAGCGACTGCCGGTCGTCCATGTAGATCGACCCGTTGACGTGCATGAGTTCGTAGGGGGCCATGCTGGCGTCGCCCACCATGAACAGCCGCGTCTCCGGGTCCCGGCGGACAAACTCGGCCAGCAGTTCGGGTTTCAGCCGCCGCCGCGGGTCGGCCCAGACTTTCGAGTAAACGGTATTGTGGAAGTAGTAGATCTTGAGGTCCTTGAACTGGGAGCGCGCGTAGTTGAACAGGGTCTGGACCGTTTTGATGTAGGGATCCATCGACCAGCCGCCGTTGTCGATCATGAGGATTACCTTGAGGCGGTCCTTCAGGCTCCGGTCGAAGACGATGTCGATTTCGCCGCCGTTGCGCATGGTCTCGTAGATCGTCTTCTCTACGTTGACCACGTCCTTTGGCCCGTGCGGGATCATCCGGCGCAGGCGCTTCAGGGCCTCGCTGAGCTGGGATTCCGTGATGGGGCCTTCCTGGGAGTAGTCCTTGTAGCGGCGCTCCAGCGCCACCTTGATGGCCGACTTGTTTCCGGACCGGCCGCCGACGCGCATCCCGCCGGGGTGATGGCCGGAATGGCCGACCGGCGACGTGCCGCCCGTCCCGATCCAGCGGTTTCCCCCGTGATGGGCCTCCTTCTGCTCCTTCAGGCGGTCGAAAAAGTACTTGATGAGCTCTTCCGGCGTCATCGCCTTGAGCTTTTCGGCGTCGAGCCCGAGGGCGTCGGCCATCTCCTTGGGGTTCTGCAGCCACTCCTCGAGCAGGGCCCGCGCGGCGGCCGTGATCTCCTGGTCATCCCAGGTCTCGAGGGTCATCCCCTGAAAATAATGGGAGAAGATCTGGTCGTAGAGGTCGAAGTAGCGCTCGCTTTTGACGAGGACGCACCGGGCGGTCGTGTAGAAATCCTCGAGGGAGTTCACGAGCCCCATGCTGCACGCCTTGTGCAGCCTCAAGAAAGAGGTCGGGGTGACGGGGATGCCCCGGTCCCGCAAGGTGTAGAAGAAATCGACGAACACGTTTCGCCCCTACCGCAGACTGGACCGGGCCGCCTGCTGGGTGGCCATCTGCAAGTCGTTGCTTTTCTTGAACAGGATTCCCAAAAACGGCGTTTCGCCCTTCTCCAGGGCGCGCACCCGGAAATCCGGGTCGGTCTTGAGCGCCCGGATCCAGTTGATCAGTTCGCGCGTGGCGGGCTTCTTTTCGATCCCCTTGAATTCCCGGATGCGGTAGAAGGCGGCGATGCAGGCGTCCAGCATCTCGTCGCTCAAGTTGGGGAAGTGGACGTTGACGATCCGGCGCATCATCTCCTGGTCGGGGAAGGCGATGTGATGGAAGTTGCAGCGGCCGAGGAAGGGGTCGGAGAGGTCCTTCTTGGCGTTCGAGGTGATGACGATGACCGGACGATGCCGGGCGGTCATCGTCTTGTCGATCTCGATGATGTCGAACTGCATCTGGTCGAGGA
>DDXV01000013.1 GCA_002347815.1 Syntrophaceae bacterium UBA2251 | reverse complement strand
GCAACTGTAGAAGATGAGTTATACTCCATGTTCCGCGGTTGCAGGATGGTGTTGTAGAATTTTTCCAGGAAGTTCTTCTTCGCCGTGGTGGCCATGTCCAGACCGTGCACCACGCCGCCCAATTGGAGGTGCTCGATGAGCGCCTGGGTGATCTGCTCGTTGTTGTGGCCGTAATTCAGGGTACCGGCGCCGGCGAAAAAGTCAATATACTCCTTCCCTTGCTCATCGACCATGATGGATCCCTTGGCGGTGTGGAAGATGACGGGAAACGACCGGATGTACCCCCTGACGCGAGATTCCAAGTTTTCAAAAATACGCAAAACATCCTCCTTATGCATTCTGTTTCAGAAGTTGGATCGGCCCGATCCGCATCAGGTGCTCCGGTGCATCGGCGGAACCCATGTCCGACTGGGTGAAGAAGGGCTTGTCGGAAAAGGTCGCGTCGGCCGCCATTTGGCGAGCCGCTGCTTGAAACGCCCGGAGAGACGCCTGGTTGTCGAGGGCAATGGTCGCCTCGAGGAATGTGGGTCGAGCCCTTTCGATCAGTCGGATCAGCATCTGCTTGCCGATCCCCTTGCCTTGGGCCGCCCTGCTCACCCCGATCTGCCAGACGAAGAGCGTCTCGGGCTGCGCGGGCAGAAAAAGGGCCGCGATATAGCCGCAAACCTGTTCCCCGGACCTGGCCACCAAACAGGTGTCGGAAAAGCAACGGGCCATCATCGCGTAGTAGTAGGCGGAATTCACGGAAAGAACGCCCGTGTCCCGGGCGATCGCCCGCATCGCCGGGCCGTCACCGCGGCGTGGCTTGTTCAACTGGATGCTGTTATGGGACTCCATGCGTCTGTTATGCCTCCAGATGTTGTCGGATTTCGGCCAGGATCGCCGCGCCGCCGGCTTGTAAAATGTGGGCTCCCAGTCCCTTGCCTATCTCTGCCGCCTCGCGGCGGTGGCCGGTCCGAGTCCCGGATAGAAACTTCCGGCCATCGAAGCTCATCAGCCCGCCGGAAAGGCATACCTCGTCGTTTTCGAGAGCGGACAGGGCAAAGACGGGAATGGAGCAGCCCCCTTCCAACTGCCGCAGAAAGGCCCGCTCCGCCAGCAGGCACGCCTCGCTCGCCCGATGGTTGACCGCGGCACGAATCAGCGCTCGCTTCTCCGCCGGCAGAGAGGCCGCCGCCTCCATGGCGATGCAGCCCTGTCCGACCGGAGGCACAAAGCGATCCAGGGGAAAGGTGTGGACAATCAGTGCATCCATGCCCATGCGGTGCATCCCCGCAAAGGCCATGATGATGCCGTCGCAGAGGCCCGCGTCCATCTTCCGGATGCGGGTTTGGAGGTTGCCGCGGATATCCACGGTTCGCACATGGGGATAATGACGTTTGAGCAGCGCCTGGCGTCGCACCGAGGAGGTCCCGATGGTGATGGGGCGGCCGGGGTCCCCCAGAGTCAGCGCTTGGTTGCGGCTCACCAACACATCGGCCGGCTGTTCCCGCTCGCTGAAGGCGATCAGTTCAAACCCCTCCGGTAGCGTCGAGGGCATGTCTTTGGCGCTGTGGACGGCGATATCGATGGCGCCCGTTGCCAACTCCACCTCAAGGGCCTCGGTGAAGACGCCCTTTGAGCCGATCTTGGCAATGCTCGTATCCAACATCCGGTCTCCTTGGGTCTCGACGGTGACCACCGACGTGGAGAGGCCTGCCTGGTTCAAGCGGTCCTGGACATAGCGGGTCTGCCAGAGGGCCAGTTCGCTCTTCCGGGATCCGATTTTAATCTCTATCTTTGCCACAATCCTCCATGAAAATCGTTTCGTACCTCTTCCGAAAATAGGATCGCCTGGCAATTGCTCATAAAATTACGAGCATCGCCAAAGATTCCGAAGGGACTTGGATTAGTTTAAAACAGGATATCTAGGAATTCCCTTGATGTTGATTGATCATAACAACCCATGACTTATGTGTCAACCTAAGAATGTCTGAAAAATAAGTGAATAAAATCAAAGAGTTGATCCTCTTTGCGCTGCCTGTTTTGCGGCCGTCATCCTTAAATGCTTGATTAATCACAGTTATTAAGAGCATGATCACGCTCAAGGCCTGTAGAATGGCGTAGAGCGGCCTCGATTTTGAGTTTTTTCCGGATCTATGCAGGACGGCCTAAAATCTTTAGGCGGGTTGAAGCTTGCAGATTGAACGTGAAGGATTTATCGCAATACTGGCGCTCTAACTTTTCATGTGCCGGAGTTCCCGCAGGAGATCCCAGTCTCCGGCCTTGTTTTTCCTGAAGATCCGGAAGCGGGCCGATAACGCCTCCAGCTCGATCAGGGCGAAGGACGGGCCGGTTCTTGTGCCGGTGTGCTGGTCGCCGGGGTTGCAAGGGGCGATCCCGTTCTCCTGCTGGAGTACGGGTTTGTGGGCGTGGCCGAAGAGAAACGCATGGGCTCCCAGATCCTTTGCCCGCGCGGCCATCTCCCGGAGGTATGTCTGCCAGACGGGCTCCGGATTGTAGGG
This sequence comes from Syntrophaceae bacterium UBA2251, assembly GCA_002347815.1. Classification (GTDB taxonomy): domain Bacteria; phylum Desulfobacterota; class Syntrophia; order Syntrophales; family UBA2251; genus UBA2251. The sequence continues at coordinate 5,662 of DDXV01000013.1, read as the reverse complement.
GTTCATGCCGGTCTCGTGGCCGTGGGTCAGGAGAAACTGCCAGCCCTGGGGTTCGATCACGGCCTGGTCCGGGAGCATGGTCCCGCCGTGGTCGTTGTTGCCCCAGACGCCGCGGAACGCGATCCCTGCCGCCTCGGCCGCCTGTCTGCCGTCGCCCAGATGGACGAGCAGATCTAACGATCCGAACCGGCAGATGGCGTCCCGCATGTCGCTTATATTGCCGTGGGTGTCGGAAAAAGCCGCAATTCTCATCGGGTGACTGTGTTGTTTTGACAATGGAGCCCCTTACATCCGTAATCAACGGTTTGCGGTTTTGAAGGACCGGTTTTCTTTTTTCGATAGGTTCATCTTATCGTACGTCACGCCTCTCAATCCAGAATCAGCGGATCTTCCGTGCCGATGAACCATCCCCGGCCGCGGGATGTTCCGGGAAGGGATGACGGACCGGCAGGCCGGCCCGGGCCAGGGCGCTCGTGAGGGCGAGGCCGGGGATGATCTCGCGCAGGAAGCCGCCGGCGGCGAGGAGCGCTCCGGGGGAAACGCCCGTCTCGATCCCCATCTCCGAGAACAGATAGGCCAGATCCTCCGTGGCCACGTTGCCCGTCGCCCCCGGGGCGAAGGGACAGCCGCCCAGGCCGCCGAGAGCGCCGTCGAAGGAGCGGATGCCGGCCTCCCAGGCCTTGAGGGCGTTGGCGAGGGCCAGGCCGCGGGTGTCGTGAAAATGCATGCCGAAGGCGATCTCCGGGAAGGCCTCCCGGCAGGCGCGGGCGAGCGCCTCCGTCTGGCGGGGATTGCCGACGCCGACCGTGTCGCACAGGGTAATCTCTCCGATGCCCGCTTCGGCGACGCGATGGACGTACGCCAGCACCGTCTCCGTGGCGATCCGCCCCTCGAAGGGGCAACCGAACGCGGTGGCCAGATCCACGCGCAGCGTCGCCCCGCTGCCGGGGAGGACATCCGTCCGGATGACCTCCAGGGCGGCGAGGGAGGCCTCCGGGGTCTGCCGGACGTTGGCGAGGTTGTGGGAGCGGCTGACCGAAAAGAAGAACACGAGCGTGTCGATGCCGCTCGCAACGGCCCGGCGCGCGCCCCGGACGTTGGGGACGAGGGCGCTCAACGTCACACCCCCGAGATCCCGCACGCCGCCGGCCACGGCCTCGATGTCGGCGAACTGGGGAATCGCATGCGGGTTCACGAAGGCCCCGATCTGGATGTGCTTGAGACCCGCGTCCGCCAGGCGCCGGATGAGGTCGATCTTCCGCGCCGTCGGGATGCAGGCTGCGAGGTTCTGCAGGCCGTCCCGGGGGCCGACCTCGCAGATCCGAACCCGCGCTTCGCCCGCGCCGGCGATCCCGCTCCCGTTTGGCGCAACCGCGTCCGCGCTCATGAGATGTCCGCCACCTTTTCGATTCGCTCCATGACCTGCCGGAAGATGTCGGCCTCGCTTTCCGTGACGACCAGGCGGGCGGCGCCCGTCGGGCAGAGGTCCGCGCACCGGCCGCAGGATTTGCAGGACGCGCCGATGACGGCCTTGCCGTTCTCGATCGCGATGGCCCCGACGAAGCAGGTCGCGATACAACGGCCGCAACCGTCGCACGCGTCGGTGTCGATCACCGTCTCCAGCCCCGGCAGTTTCTTGCTGGCCCGCTCGAGGTTCGGGCCCCGGCGCTTCATGTGCGTCCGGTAGAGGCAGCAGCAGTCGTCGCAGAAGCAGATGAACATCAGCCGGCGGAAATCCGGCAGACCGAAGGCGACGGGGTCGATCCAGACGTGGGCGATGTTGGCGACGAGGCCCGCGGCGGCGGCCTTCTCCACGTGGGCGACGGCTTCCTCGGCCGTGGCGGTGTGACCGTGGGACGGGTGGATCCGCCGGGCGGCCCGGCCGAGGGCGATGCAGCCGATCGTCTTGGGATGATTTTTGCAGTCGAATTTTCCCCGGCAGATGCACTCGTCGAGGATGAAGATCTCCCCGGCCCGGCGGACAACCTCCGCGACGATCCGGCGCGGCAGGACGACGCTGTCCGGGGCCGGGATCGCGACGTTGATCGGGATCGTCGTCAGTTCGTTATGGGGATAAGCAAAGAAGGGGTTGATGATCCACCTGAACCCCGGGGTGTCGCTCAACTTCCTCGCCCAGGTCATCAGCGGCCACGACAGTTTGACGGCGATGCGCACGAAGGGTTTGTTCGGTCCGTAACGGAAGAGGTTCATCGCGGCCTCACGCGTCGATGACGCCCCGCTTCAGGGGCAGCCACCAGGTGAAGCCGAAGAGGAAGGTCTTGAACGCCGCCGTCCCCGCGCCGATGCCGCGCGACCGTCCGACCCGGATGCCGTGGGGGATCTCGGCGACATGGAGCAACCCGAAGAGGGCCAGAATGATCGTCGTCTCGAGCCCGCGGTCCGTGAGCACCCCGTACCCGACCAGGGCGATCAGGAGAAAGAGTCCGACGGTGCCCGTCATCATGAACACCCAGAATCCCTTCGACGTCAGCATGGATTCCTCCTTGGATAGGGGTTGACGGCGATCCTATCGCTAAATTTCCCAAAAGTCTATCGGGAAACAGGGCCGAGGGTCCGGCGGCGTTGTTCGTCCTCCGGCCGCGAACGCCGTCCGGCTTTTCTCAATCATCGGCCGGAGCGGCGCGACGGAAAGTCGCGGAAATGAGCCCGCCATCCCGTTATTCGTTGTGCGGTCCATGGCCTTGTGCTATACAGGAAAAAAGGAATTTTTCTCATCCCTTGTCTAAGGATCTTTTCAGCATGCTGTTGGGCCGGTATCTCTTCCAGTCTGTCTTCATCGATCAGGCGATCCTTTCCGAATTCAAGGGGGTCGATTTCCGTGGCGCCTTCGGTCCGGCCTTGAAGAAGGTGGTTTGCGCCCTGAAACAGGTGGACTGTTCGGGCTGTTCCCTGTCCCGGCGCTGTCTGTATCCCCTCGTCTTCGGGGGCGCCGAGCACAAGGACCGCCGTGCGCCCTCGACGGTCCGGTCACGTCCCGCACGGTCGGTTGCGCGGCTGCCGGGAAGGCCCCTGACGATCGTGGTGCGACAGGATCAGGAGCGGGCGAGGGAAGCGCGTGACCGGCTGGCGACGTCCACGCATCCCTGTGTCATCGAGCCGCCGGACAGCGTGCAGATCCGCTTCCATCCCCGGGAGGCCTTTGCCTTCGAACTGCTCCTCTTCGGCAAGGCCAACGAGAGCATTCCCTATTTCGTCCAAGCCTTCCAGCAGATGGGACGGATGGGCGTGGGCCGGTCCGTGGAGGGCCGCCGGGGCCGCTTTCTGCTGCAAACGGTCCGGGCGGCCGAGCGGGTCCTGTATGCGGGGGAAGGACAGCCGATCCTGGACGAGGCGGCGACCGTGGATTTGAGGAAGCGCCTGCTGTACGATCTGGCTACGGTGCCCGCCGACCTTTCCGGGTCCTTGACGGTGCGTCTCCGCACCCCTCTGAAGCTCAAGTCCGGACGTCCGGAGAACGTTTCGCTGCCCTTTGACGCCCTTGTCCGGGAGACCCTCCAGCGCGTCGCCTCGCTGTGTCATGCCTTCGGAAACGGCGAACCGGCCCTCGATTATCGGGGACTGACGGAAAGGGCCACGCGGGTGCAGACGCTCGGCCAGGCGCTCGAAGCGGTCAATCCGGTCGACGGCACGAACCGGCGGGATCGGGAGTTGCTCCAGGGCGGCCTGACGGGCGAGGTGAGGTACGGGGACGGATGGGCGGAATTCTTCCCGCTGCTCCGTTTTGCCGAACAGGTCCACCTGGGGGAGGAAACCACCTTCGGCCTGGGAAGGATCGAACTGGTGCGGTCGGTGTGACCCTTCAGAGGTCCCGCCTCAGCGCCGGACCGGCTGAATGGCGACGGCGACGCGCCGGCGAAGATCCCCGGAGGCGCCGGCCAGATAGTCCCGCGTGCAGCAGAAGGTGTCGATCGCGGAGACGATCCAGGATTCGGGATAGAGGGGCGGGACCGGCGTCAGCGGCCACATGTGACGGAGGATAATGTTCTCCTCCTTGGCGGTGAGTTCCGTAATGCCGCGGGCGTTTTCGAGGGCGATCCGGGGATGGCGGAAACCGTGTCCGCGTGGCCCCTCGCGCAGCCAGTCGTAGTGAAAGAGGTCGTGGAGGAGGGCGCCCCGGGCCGTTATGGCGGCGTCGAGGCCCAGCCGCCGCGCGAGGCAATAGCTGATCCAGGCGACCTCCAGGGAGTGTTCCAGGCGGTTCTTCCAGTAGTGGTGGCGGTAATCTTCGAGGGCGCGGACCTCAGGATGGTCGAGCAGGGACGCGACGATCTCCAGAAAGGCCTGCATACGGACTTGCGCGTCGCGCCGTCCGTCCGTCGCCCGATTCCGGGTGAGGAACCGGGTGACGGTGACGGCAAAATCGACCGTCATGAGTTCCAGCAGGGCGATCGCAAGGATCGTCCAGGGCAGAGGGGAAAGGGCGTAGAGGGCCACGGCGGCCGGCAGGAAGGCGTACTGCAGGGCGAAGGCCAGCGCGACCCAGAAGAGGGCGTACTTCGGACAGACGTGGTTCCCGAAGGTCCAGCGTTCGTCCGCGTAGTCCCAGAGGCGCACATTCAGAAACCGCTCCAGGGACCAGCCGGTGAAGAACTCCAGGGACGTCGTCGCGACGAGGAAAACGAGGCCTTGGGCGAGAATATGGCCGGCCACGACCACGGGCTTCGAGAACAGGAGCGATCCCAGGCCGGGAAAGGTGGAGGCAAAGGCCGTGCCGAAGAACAGGAGCGGCGCGTCCGGGGCCTGGAGCCGGACCCCGTTCAGCAGGACCGCCCCGAAGCCGTAGATCGGCAGATACGGGCCCTTCAGCAGACCCGGATCTACAAAGCGCCCGGCCCGCCAGGAGCGGTAGACGCACTCCAGAGCCCATCCCGTAACCGCAAAGAGGGCGAAAACGTAGAGTTGTTCGAGCAGTCCGAGGGGCATGGCGCTCAAGCCTTTCTTTGCCTGACGGTCAGGCCGTTGCAGAGGATCTGGTAGAGGGCGGCGGCCTCTACGCCGGGATCCGCGTCCCGGGCGGGCGCTTCGCCGGACGGGGTTGCGGAAGTGGAGAAGCCCCGCACCACGTATCCGACGATCCGCGTCGCCTTGGCAACGTCCGGGGCGGAGAAAACCCCTTCTCGTGCCCCCTGTTCGAGGATGCTGCGCAGGATTCGGACCTGGACCGAGAAGAGGCGCTCCCGGGCGGTGGCGATCCGGGACAGGAAGCGGTAGGACGGGTCATGTTCGCCGGTGAACAGGAGGGTTTCCTCCCTGACCATCGCTAGGCTTTCCCTGAGGAAGACCTTCAGCTTTTCGAGCGGGGAGGGGGCGGCGTCCATCGCCGCGGTAATCCGGGCGGTCAGCAGGCCGATCTCGCGGTCCAGTGCCTCCGCGTAGACCTGTTCCTTGCTGCCGAAGTAATTGTAGATCGTGGCCTTGGCGACTTTGGCCGCCCGCGCGACGTCGTCGAGGTTGGTCTTCTGGATGCCGTAGCGGCGGATCATGCGCTGGGCCGTCTCCAGGATGGCGTCCCTGATGTTGGCCTTCATGTCTCTCCCTCCCCGGGTTTGTATGTTTGTACTTATTGACTCCAAAAGTATAAATACTCGGCCGTCGTTTGTCAAGGGGAAAGAGGGGCGGGGGTGTGCGACAAATTTATAAT
>DDXV01000075.1 GCA_002347815.1 Syntrophaceae bacterium UBA2251 | reverse complement strand
GTTCCTAACCGGACATCGCTGACTATTTATGTAATTTATTGTGGATGGCTGTCGCCCTCCGTTTAATATTGAAATCCGGGGTCGGGTCAGCACCGTGCTTCATGTGCCGGCGAAGGTAAATTAAGCTTAATTTCGACTTTTGCAATTGGCTCATAATTTAAGAAATAAGATACTTACAATAAACAGTCCCATGTAATCCACATGTCTTTAGGAATATCCTTAATTGCTCTCTTGCCGACCACAACGTCAATAAGACACGGATGCAAACCCAAAGCCGGCCGCTTGATCACGATACTTTCAAGAGTGATCACACTGCCGGCCTTGATGTCTTTTGCGGCAATAATGCTTCGCCTGCCAATCCGGTGATTCTCCTCTTCGCTCTCTCGGACTTTCTTTACTGAGGTGCCAAGCAGCAATTCCGTGTCTCTTACCGCGCGAATAAATTTTTTCAGTTCCTTAGGCTCAAGTGAAAAAGGGTGATCCGGACCGGAGTCCTTTTTATTGAGTGTTATGTGCTTTTCAATGATGGACGCTCCCATAGCTACGGCTGCCACTGATGACAGATAATCTGTTGTATGATCGGAAAAACCCACGACACAGTTGAATGCTGTCTCAAGCGTAAGCATACACTTCAGATTGACATCTTCGTATAGGGCAGGATACTGACTGACGCAGTGAAGGAGGGCATAATCGTGAAGGCCTTCGCCCTCGAGAAGATTGACTGCACGTTCGATATCTTCCAATCCGCTGTTTCCTGTCGACAAGATCACGGGCTTGCCAATTCGTGCTATTTTTCGCAACATTGGATAATGGGTTATTTCATAGGATGCCACCTTATAGAATGGGACATTCACTGATTCCAAAATATCTACCATTCTTTCATCAAAGGGAGTCGAAGAAAAAGTAATCCCGACAGAGTCGCAGTAATCTTTGAGAACCGAGTGCCATTCTAAGGGCATTTCAATCCTCTTTATCAACTCATAGGGTGTCTCTCCTTTTCTGCTTCTTCCTTCCATCTCCGATATTCGTGGTGTATAGACAGAGTATATGCCGTCTGCAGTGTAAGATTGTAATTTTACAGCATCACAACCAGATTCCTTTGCTACATCGATGAGTTGTTTTGCCTTTGCAAGGTTCCTGTTATGATTAGAGCCGATCTCTGCAATTATGTAACAGGGATGACATTTACCGACAAGAGAACCATTTAAATTTATTAATTTCTTCATACTTTCAGATCCAATTTTGAATCAATCATTATTAGGCATCATTGATTGTACATATTTTACATCAGCCACATATTCACTCAGATTTTCTAATACACGTCTCGGTGTTTCTATTGTTATAAATCCATTGTCTGGGATTAAGGACAATATTTTAGCGATATTCAGTGTGCCATGACCAAGATTCAAATGCATATCTTGTATTGACGTGCTATCAATATCAGATAAGTGGAATATTTTCGGTTCAAATACTAGCAGTGAATTGATGAATTTCCATTCATCCGTATTGATAGCTCTGGCAGCACAAATCGCATGTGTGAAGTCAAGGGCAAAACCATTTGATAAATTCGCTTTCTGAAGCTGCATAAATTCTCGTGGTGACCATCCGATACAAACCTCATTATGAATACCTATTCTGGGTTTATTTTCAATTATCACCCTGGCATCATTAATCATTTTTATTTGTTCAATTGTTTCTTCTATTGTACCGTTGTTGCCTCCGTGGACGATGATGAGATCGGCATTCAGCGCATCGGCGAAGTCCCGCGCTTCCCGGATGTGGATGGCGTTTGTCTCCCAGAGCTCGCGCCGGGCGAGGTTTACCCCGTGGAATGAATGCGGTGCGTGGATGACGTAGGGAATGTCAAATTCCTGCCAGGCGCGGACCGTGTCGTCATGGGAACCCGGCAGGACATACAATTCGACATAGTCGAAGAAGTCGCCCTTCAGGGCCCGCGCTTCGCCGATCAGATCCGTATTGGTGGAGTAGAGCTTGAGCCCGATCCTGTACGGATCACTCGCGGGCATGACCGGTCACCGCCCCTTTTCCAGGAGCCGGAACAGGAGCTCGGCACGCGCGAGGTCTTCCGGGGTATCGATATCCACGACCTTGTCCCCGGGCATCACGTAGGAGATGATCCTGCCGGACACCGGATCCGCGGACGAGAGATGGGCGCTGCTCCAGATCGTGAAAGGCCCGCTCTCGTAATAGGCCTCCGGGAGATCCTGGGACCGCTCGCCGAGCCGGGCGGGGGACACCGCCGTCATGATTCCCTCCCGGTCGCGGCGGAAAGCCCACTCGATCGGCACGGGATAGCGGGTCATCACCAGGAGCGGATACCTCTCTTCATGCCTGTGGAACAGATCGAACGCATCAACGAGATCTTTGCTTTGCAGGAGGGGGGCAACCGAGAAGATGCAGCAGACATCGTCATAGACCTCCCCCCTGCGGCGATACTCGTCCACGACCCATTTGAGCACGGGAACAAGGCCCGTGAAATCGTCGGCAAGGGCCGGGTCGCGCATGAAATCGACCGGCAGGCCGATGCTCTCGACCGTCTCCCGGATCTCCTCCGAGTCCGTGGAGACATGGATCTTCTGAAACAGGCCCGATTCCTTCGCTGCCCGGATGGAATACCAGATCATCGGTTTTCCGCAGAAGGGCATGATGTTCTTCTTCGGAATCCTCTTGCTTCCACCTCGCGCGGGGATGATCGCAATCCGCATGGTTTCCCTCTCAGAAGGCATACTCGATCGCTTGCCTGGCCGGGAGATCCTCGGAAATCGACAACCCGGCCCGTCCTCAGGCCCACAGATGCGGGCTCAGCACGCACTCGCCCACATCCGGAAAGTCATCCCTGATCTTCTGCAGCAGCGACGGGGGGCCCTCTTTGAGCCACGCCGCGATGTTTTCCCTGACCTGCCGCCTCGTTTCCGCTCCGAACACGACCTTCGTCCCGGGCAATCCGGACCGGATGTAGGCGACGGCCATCTCATGCCGCGTGAAACCGAACTCGCCGGCGAGCGCCTCGATCCTTTCTACGACCGGCGCGGCAAAGGACATGCGCGCCGGCAATTCCTGAGCCTTCATCAAAACCAACCCCTGAAGGAAAATGCTCCTCACGTACAAATCCTTGTTTCTCGCCTCTGCCTGTTCGAAGACACCGGCCTTTTCAAATCTCCTGTCCAGGATGTTCGTCGGTACCTGAACGATATCAATACCCTCCGTTTTGATGGCTTCAACCGCCCGCTGCGGTGAATATACGGAGACACCCACCTTGCCGACCAGCCCCTGCGCAACGAATTTCAAGCATATCTCCGCCAAACCTCGATTCCACAGATCCAGCATTTCTTCTCTGTGGAGAAGCACGCCATGAATCCGGGTGACTCCGAGTCTCGTCCGGGATTCCTGAAGGGAGTTTTCGAGCACAGCGGAACTGAGGTGATCCAGGGACGGGTGAAACTTTGTGATGACGTTTGCCTGGCCGGCAATATTCAGGTGGCGCAGCGATTCCCCGAGGACGCGTTCGCTGTCCCCGTAAGCCTGGGCCGTGTCGAACTCACGAATCCCGCTTTCCCATGCCTCTCCGACGATGCCGACCGCTTCGGACCGGTCGGGACGTCCCGTCCTGTTGGCCACGCCATAGGCCATTCCCAGCTGAGCGGTTCCCAAAACCAGTCGATCGCCCGCTGCCTGCTCCAAATTATGCAATCCTCTTGAAACCGCTGCTCGCAGGATTTCCCTGCAGGCGCTTTTCCATATCACCCCGGTCCAGCGTTTGACGGATCTCCGCCATAACCTCGCCCGCGGCGTCGATGTAGCACGTAACGTGCGCTTCCTCGTGGCTATACATGGCATAGAACAGCGTCGAGGCCAGGAATCCCTTTTCGAGCATGAGCTGAACGAACAACGCCTTCAGAGAAAGCGCGTTTTCATGCCGGAAGGAAAAGTGGCTCAGGGGTGGAATGCCCCCGATTTCGATTTCCAGGCCGCTTGCCTCGGCAATTCTTTTCCAGCCTGCCTGCACCAGCCGACCGATTTCCATCAAACGAGCACCAGCATTCAATCGCTGATGCTTTTTCAAGGTCGCCAATGCCGCTGCGGGCCCGATCCTCTCAGTCCAATAGGTACTGCTGATGAACGTTCTCTGCGCCGACTCCATGACTTCGCTCTTGCCGATGATCGCTGCGATGGGATACCCGTTCCCCAGCGCCTTTGAAAAGACGGCCATGTCGGGCTCCAGACCGAGAACCAGATGGGCTCCGCCTGAATTCATCCGCAGTCCCGCCGAAATCTCGTCGACGATCAGGACGGCACCCGATCGGTCGGCCAGGTCCCTGACGCCCTCCAAAAACCCTTCTTCCGGCTCCACGCCGCGAATGGGCTCCATCACGATCGCCGCCAGGTCGTCCCGGTGCCGATCGACAATCGCATTCAATTCCTCGAGGTGATTGTAGCGGAACGGCAGAACGGTTCCAGCCAGCCCGCGAGGGACACCGGCAGGGTTCAGCCCCGCAATCAGATGCTCGCCCAAGGCGTTTTCCGTTCCTAGGTTAGCAGCCAGGTACCAGTCGTGCCATCCGTGATAGCCGCAGAATGCAACCGTGTCCTTCCCTCTGTGGGCTCGGGCAATGCGGACGGCCACAGCCATCGACTCTCCGCCAGTTCTCGCATAGCGCACCATTTGCGCCCACGGGTGGAGCGAGCACAGGAGTTCCGCCAGCTCGACTTCCTCCGGACAGTTTAGGGAAGAGTTGGTTCCCGCGTCGATGGCCGCGCGGACAGCCGCATCCACATCAGGATCGGCGTAACCCAGGACATTGGCACCGATGCCCGCGATGCTCATGTCGATGTAGCGGTTCCCGTCCAGGTCCCAGACTTCGACTCCCTTCGCCCTGCTGAAATATCCGGGCCAGACCCCGTAGGAAAACATGTCCGGGCGTTTTGATAGGAGCTGGGTCATACCTGGGATGACTTGTTTAGCTCTCTCTTGCATTGCAAGACTTTTCTGAATATTCATAAGTTTTTCCCCGTTAATTTTATGATTTCATCAACCACTCTTCCGGCATCATCGTCACTCAAGGATGGATGCAAGGGGATGGAAAGACATTTTGTGTAATAACTTTCGGCCTTAGGAAAGTGTCCCCAGGTAGTCCCAAAGTTTTTTCTGTAAAATGACTGCAGATGTACAGGTATATAATGAACCTGTGTTTGAATGTTTTTTTCTTTCAATCTTTTCATCAGGGCAGCCCTGCTCATGCCGATTTCTTCAAACTCAAACAGAAGCACATAAAGGTGAAAGTTGCTTAGACAATCTCCAGCTTCATAAGGAGTTTTTATGTTTTCCAACCCTGAGAAACTTTTATTATAAAAATTCACAAGCTCACGGCGCCTTTTTTTAAAGGCTTCGAGCTTTTTCAGTTGTGACAATCCAAGGGCACACTGAATATCAGTAATGCGATAGTTGTAACCTAGTGTTACCTGCTCATAATACCACGGATTAACTGAAGAGTGGTTTGTTTCGCCAACCGATTGAAATGCAATATCATAATTTAGAAACTCGCTTGGATTACTTGTTATACCATGTGAACGGAGTTTTCGTAATTTTCCATCCAGCATTTTGTCCGCTGTAAATACTGCCCCACCTTCGCCCGTAGTAATGTGCTTGACCGGATGAAAGCTTGTGACAGCCATATCAGCGTACCGGCATGACCCAACCTTCGTTCCTTTATATTCGGAACCGAGTGCGTGACAGGCATCTTCAATAATAAAGATTTTTCTCCCGTATTTCTTTTCAGCCTGCGTCACTATATTCTTAATGCTCTCCATATCACAACTCTGTCCGGCAAAATGAACAGGGATAACGGCACGCGTTTTCCCTGTTATTTTTTTCTCCAGCTCTACTGGTGACATGTTATAGGTTTGTGAATCAATATCCGCAAACACTGGCTTTGCACCGCAATAGACTGCACAATTTGCTGACGCCACGAAAGTCACAGGCGATGTCACAACCTCATCACCGGGTCCAACACCGGCAGCCATGCAGGCGATATGCAATCCTGAGGTGCCCGAATTACATGCTACTGCATAAGAGGCGTCTGTCTTCACGCACAAAGCATTCTCAAACTCCACTACAACGGGCCCCTGAGTTAGAAATGGCGAGTTTAAAATATCGATGACGGCCTGGACGTCATTCTCATCAATAAATTGTTTTCCGTAACTCAAGGAACGATTTTCACTTCCATGCAGTATCTTTCTACTCCCTAATTTATTTCTAATACCATTCTGACAATCAGAGTAGAAGGCTTTCACAGTATCTCCAATTAAAGGAAGTGTGAAATCTATATCCTTAGATATTTTGCTGATATTTAGAGAAAGATTTTTACCTCTTTTAGCCCTAAATGGAAACTCATCGATAGAGATTGGGCACACATGGTTCTTGTCCAGTTGAAATAAGTCAGCAATCATTAACGCAAATTCATATTTTGATGTTGAATCGCTGCTTCCACAATTATATACTCCAGACAAATTCCTATTAATCGCCCTATGCAGTACTTCAGCAAGATCAAAAGTATATATAGACGAGAAATAAGCGTCTTGAAACCCTTTGATCTCGTTTTTCTGAGTCAATTCATGAAGTATCCATTCAGCTATGCTGAACTTATCTTGTATATTCCAACCAAATATATTGGTCCTTAAAATAAGAGAGTCTGCTTTCTTAAGGGCCTCCAGTTCACCTTCATATTTAGTCAGTCCATAGTGGTTTTGAGGGTTTACCTGATCATCTTCAGAATAATTCCCGCAGGTTCCTTCATACACGGAATCGGAAGAGATATATATAATCTTTGTTTTGGTTCCCTGAACAATGTCAATAATGTTCTTTGTGCCTATAACATTTATAAAATGCGTCTTACTTTTGTTGACTTCGCAATAATCGATATCAGTTAATGATGCACAATGTATAATTATGTCTGGTTGAAAATTTTGAATTACGTTTTCTAAAGAATCCAAAGATAAGATATCAGCCTGTTGAGTCGCTATATTTCTGATTGTCACCGGGTGTGTGTTATACAAACCAAGAACATCATAATGTTCCCTGAAATAACAGGCAAGATTATTCCCGAGCAATCCGCTGATGCCTGTAATTAACATTCTTTTTTTGTCTGATGTTTGCATTTTTATAAGTGAGTCACACCCTCCATGGACTGAGAGGTTTCTATACATACAGCTCCGCCCTCTGGATTCCATGAAGACGAATCCATGAGGGCAAATCGATTCACAATCCGGGGCGGATTCCCAGGGGTGCCCGAGGCGCCCCCTGCCCCCTGTGGCGAGTGCCCCTCGCCGCTTTTCTACCCGCCGGCCACCCGCCGGGCGGCTATCGCCAGGCCTTACGGCGCGTCGGCGCCCTTTCGGGTTTCCTCGGCCGTCAGGCCGCTCTCCCGCGCCTCTTCCTGCAGCTGCCGGATCTCCTCCTCCAGACTCTCGTATTCCTTCATTTTTCTCTTGAGAAAGTAGTAGGTGGTCCGGGTCTTTTCCTCGATGCCCCGGGGGGTCAGATAGTACAGATAGGCATTCTTGCTGGTGGAACTCCGGAAGTTCTCCACCTTGACCAACCCGCGTTGAATCAGGGCGTTGACGAGAAAATTGACCTTGCCGAGGCTGATCCCCAGCCGGGAGGAGAGTTCACGCTGGGTCATCTCCGGGGATTTCTTGATCTCCCGCAGGATGTGAAGCACCTGTTCGTTCTCGATGCGATCGGACGGTTCCGGCGGCATCCCCCGCTCCTTCAAGCGTTCATTCCGTGAACATTGGATGGACCCTAAGTGAATCGCCCCCGGTTGTCAAGCAATAAGATTCAGGGGCGCCCCGTCAACGTCAAGAGTTTTATGTCAGATGTTAACGGGAAGGAACCTCCGGCTTTGTTCATGCGGTCCTTTTCGGTTGACATCCCCGGCCGTAATTTCTATACTTCCGCCCACGTTGGATGCATTCACACAAAGCCTCAGGTTGTCATTCCCGCCACGCCCGGAATCCCGTCTTTTCAATAGATTACGGATTCCCGCCTGCAAGGGAACGGCATAGAGCCACAGGGTATCGATGACCGAAAACTCCCCCGACACGAGCGCGCTTGTCTCCTGCTTCCACCGCATTCCCCTCCGTATCCGGCAGAGCGTCTTCGTCGCGCTGTTTCAGGCGGGTTACCACCTGGATGCCCAGCACCGCCTGGCGACCCTCCAGAACCTGAAGCGGGCCTTCCCGGAGAAGCCGGTCCCGGAACTGGTCGCAATCGCCCGGGGCGCCTTCCGGAACATGGCCCTGGTCGCCGCCGAATTTTTCGACATCCCCTGGCTCACGGCGGAGCGCATCCGCGAGCGGGTCGATGTCGACGGCGCCGAGCACTATGCCGCCGCCGCCGGCAAGGGCCGGGGTCTTCTGCTCTTCGGCGCCCATTTCGGGAACTGGGAATTCCAGGCGGTGGCGGTCTCGCTCCTCTTCCGCCCCCTGACCTTCGTCTACCGCCCCCTGGACAACCCCTTCCTGGAGAACCTGGTCACCTCGGTCCGCTCGTCGACCGGCAACGTCGCCGTCCCGACGAAGAAGTCCATGCGGCAGATGCTGCGCGCACTCAAGGACAACGGGACCGTCGGCCTCCTGATCGATCAGAACTGGAACCGGAGGGAGGGGGTGTTCGTGGAGTTTTTCGGACGTCCGGCCTGCACGACCGACGGCCTGGCCCTGCTGGCGCTTCACACGGGCGCGCCGGTGATTCCGGCGTTCATGGTCCGGAAGCCGAACGGACATTACCGGCTGGTCATCGGGGAGGAGGTTCCGCTCGTCGACACGGGCGACCGGAAAACGGACGCGATCGTCAACACCCAGAATTTCACCCGCGTCATCGAGGCGCTGGTCCGGCAGTATCCCGACCAGTGGCTCTGGGTGCATCGCCGCTGGCAGACCCAGCCCCAGCCAGGGCCCGGATCCCGGGACCGCATCATGCCCGCGCTGACGAGAAACTGACCATCCGCCGCGGGGGAGAGATCAAAACCGTTGGGCCGGCCGGTCCGGGAGCGACCGTTCCCGCCTGCCCGTCCACGGGGAGGACCGCCTTTCCCGACACGGTTCGCCCGGCCCACCCCGACATTCGACAGGGATGTCCGACGCCTGCCGTCAATCCATCGAACCCGATGTTCGGTACGCCGCTTCGAGCGTGTTTCTCATCAGCATCGCGATCGTCATGGGGCCGACCCCGCCCGGCACGGGCGTGATGTGGGAGGTCCGGGCCGAGACCTCCGCGAAGGCAACATCGCCCTTGAGCTTGCCGTCGGGCATCCGGTTGACGCCCACGTCGATGACGGCGGCGCCCTCCGCCACCATGTCCGCCCCGATCATCTCCGACCGGCCGGCGGCGGCGACCAGGATCTGGGCCCGGCGCGTCACGCCCGCGAGATCGCGCGTCCGCGTGTGGCACATCGTGACGGTGGCGTGGCGCGCGAGCAGCATCAGCGCGAGCGGCTTGCCGACGATGTTGCTCCGCCCGACGATCACCGCCTCCTTCCCCTCGATGCCGATCGCGTAGCGGTCCAGCAGCTCGATGATGCCCGCGGGCGTACAGGGCCGGGGACCGGGCTGACCGGCGAAGAGGCGGCCGATGTTGACCGGATGGAACCCGTCCACGTCCTTGGCGGGGTCGATGGCCTCGATGACCGTCTCGGTGCGGATCTGCGCCGGCAGGGGGAGCTGAACGAGGATGCCGTGGATCGCCGGATCGGCGTTCAGTTCCCGGATCAGGCCGAGCAGGTGCGCCTCGCCGGTCTCAGCCGGAAGCCGGTGTTCGCGGGAGAGGAAGCCCACCTCCCGGCAGGCGTTCTGCTTGCCCCGCACGTAGACCTGGGAGGCCGGGTCGTCGCCGACCAGGATCACGGCGAGCCCGGGCGTCACACCCCCCGCCGCCGTCCGCCGCCGCACCTCCGCCGCGATCTCGCCTCTCAGGTCCTGGGCCACCTTCTTGCCGTCGATGATGATCGTCATGCCGCCTCTCGAAAACTGAAATATACAACCATTTAAAATGAATGAGAATTCCCGATTCTTGTCACGCCGGCGCCGGCGGGAATGACGATTGTTTCGAACCCACCGTTATGGCGCAAATCAAAACGGCCACCCGGCGCGCTTTCGGGCCGGGTGGCCGGATTGTCCCTGTCAGCCTCTTGCCTTCGGCTCCGGCCCTTGACCTCGGTCTTGGATCCAGCGCCTTCGGCCCTCGGCCTTTCTGCCCTTAATCCGCCTTCAGCCAGATCTGCTTGCGGCACAGGAAGGAAATGCAGCCGCTGACCTGCAGCTTCTTACCGCCCTCGATGACCTTCATCTTGCACTTGTAGGTCTTGCCCTTGTTCGGATCCGTGATCGTGCCGCCGGTGTACTGGTCACCGTCGGCGGTGAGGCCCTTGACGATGACCAATCCGATGATCGGCTTGCCCTTGTCGGCGCCTTCGCACTTGTCGCACACCTCTCCCTTGGCGCCGCCCGGCTTCAGGGATTCCAGGATCTTGCCGTAGATCTTGCCGTTCTGCTCGTAGACCTCGATGATGGATTTGGCCTTCCCGGTTTCATCGTCGATATTCTTCCATTTTCCGGCCGGCGAAGCCGCCCAGACGTGCGCCGTCGCAAACAACAGCGCCCCCAACACCACCGCTACAAATGCAATCTTCTTCATCAGCACTCCCTCCCTCTTTCTTAAAAGTAGGACTTTCGGCCCTGCGGACGCGACAAGGACCGTCCCCGTCGCGCACCGTCCAGGCATTGAAGTCGGATCAGATGAAGCGCTACAGAACCAACAGCACCGCCAGAATCGTTTTCTTCATGCCCTTCTCCTTTTTGTTTTTTCGGGTGATTCGGACCTTGATCTGCCCCCGCCATCCGGGAGGACGGGCGCATTATAGGGCAATCGGACAGGCGGGGCAAGGAAAAAATCAAGAGATGTCAAGAGAAAATCAACCCCCATCTTTTGTTGGCAAAAACACCGCCCCTATGCTAAGGGAAAGGCCAAAAATTGCGGGGGTTACGGAAGATCATGACCTTGGGAGACCTATTGCGGGACGCGGTTGAACGCTATCCCGCCCATACCGCCCTGATCCACGAGAGCCGGACCTGGACCTATGGGGAATTCGAAGGGGCCGTTCGCGCCCTGGGCCATCACCTGCGCGGTCTCGGGATCGGGAAGGGCGATCACGTCGCCCTGATGCTCCCCAACTGCCCCGAATTCGTCATCGCCTACTTCGCGATCGTGAACCTGGGGGCCGTCGCCGTGACCCTGAACGCCCAGTCCACGGCGCATGAACTCAAGCACCTGCTCGGCGACAGCGACGCCCTCGCGTTCATCACCACCGCGCCCTCGGCGCGGCGCTATGAAGAGATCCGCGACGTCGTCCCGGCCTGCCGCCACCTCCTGGTCGCCAACGGTCCGGATTCCCCCTTCGGGCGGATCCTCGCCGGGGAAGCGCCCGCCCTCGAATCCCCAGAGATCGCGCCGGACGACCCGGCCGTCATGATCTACACCTCGGGGCTCACGGGCAAGCCCCTGGGCGCGATGCTCACGCACCGCAACCTCTACACCCAGTCCGCCCTGCTCAGGGACATCTACGGCGGAACGGAAAACAGCCGGTCGCTCGCCATCATCCCCCTGTTTCATTCCTTCGGCGCGGTGGCCAACATGCTGGCGGCGATGCGCACCGGGGCGGGGATCGTGCTCATGGAGCGCTTCACCCTGGACGGCATCTTCCAGACCATCGCCCGGGAACGGATCACGTACCTGGCCGCCGTTCCGCGCCTGTTCCTGGGCATGCTGTTCCACGAGGGGGCGGAGAAATACGACGTCGGCTCTCTGGAATTCTGCATCACCGGCGGTTCCGCGATGCCGCCCGAGTTCATCCCGCTCTTCGAGGACAAGTTCAAGGTCATCCTCCGGGAGGGCTACGGGCTCACGGAGGCCTCCCCGGTCTGCTCCGTCGTCCGCCGGGGAAAGATGCAGAAGGTCGGCTCCATCGGCACGGTCATTCCGGGCGCGGAGGCGAAGATCTTCGACGAAGACGACCGGGAGGTTCCCCGGGGTGTCGAGGGCGAACTCGTGATCCGGGGCGAGAACGTCATGAAGGGGTACTACAAGGCCCCCGAGGCGACGGCCCAGGTCCTCCGGAACGGCTGGCTCCACACGAGCGACCTGGCGAAGATGGACGAGGACGACTATATCTACATCACGGGGCGCAAGAAGCGGATGATCATCACGAGCGGCTTCAACGTCTACCCCCGCGAGGTGGAAATCGCCATCGAGCTGCACCCGGCCGTGGCAAAGGCCCGGATCGAGAGCAAGCCCGACCTGATCCGGGGCGAAATCGTCAAGGCCTTCATCCAACGCAGACCGGACGCCGCCTTGGACGACAAGGAAATCATGAAACACTGCCGGACGTACCTGTCGAGCTACAAGGTCCCCCGGGAAGTGGAATTTGTAAATGCGCTAGAGGAGAAAGATGACTAAAACCCCACAGAAACTCAACCACAAGATGGCCGAGCTCTACCGCGGCAAGCCGGTGGCGGCCTACGGCGAACGGCGGACGGACTTTTCCGGGTCCGGCCGCAAGATCGAAAATGCATTCAAAGCCCTGCGCGAGGTCGTCCTCGTCGAGGCCTGCCGGACGCCCTACGGCCGCGCCGGCGGGGCGCTCAAGGGCTTCACGGCCCCGGAACTGGGCGCGCTCGCGATCAAGGAAGTCCTGGAGCGCACCGGCGGAAAGGTGAAGCCGGAGGACGTGGACTACGTCTTCATGGGGCAGGTCGTCCCCGCCGGCACCGGCCAGGTTCCGAGTCGCCAGGCCACGATCCTGGCGGGGCTGCCGGAGTCCGTGCCCAGCATCACCGTGAACAAGGTCTGCTCCTCGGGGATCAAGACCGTCGATCTCGCCTGCCAGATGATCCAGCTCGGCCGCGCCGAGATCTGCATCGCCGGCGGGCAGGAGAGCATGAGCAACTGCCCCTTCAGCCTCCCCGATATGCGCTGGGGGGCCCGGATGGGCCTGCCCTCCAAGCCGGCCGTGGACCTGATGGTCAACGACGGCCTGTGGTGCGCCTTCTACAACCGCCACATGGCCCTCCACGGCTCCGAGGTCGCCGACGAATTCGGCTTCAGCCGGGCCGACCAGGATGAGTGGGCGCTCCACTCCCAGCAGGCGGCCGTCGCCGCGATGCAGGCGGGACGGCTCGACGACGAGATCTTCCCCGTCGAGGTCCGCGAGGGGAAAAAGACGGTCGTGATGGATAAGGATGAAGGCCCCCGTCCGGAGACGACGGCCGAGGGCCTGGCCAAGCTGCCGCCGGTCTTCGGGCACAAGAGCACCGTGACCGGCGAGCCGGGCAGCGTGACCGCCGGCAACGCCCCGGGCGTCAACGACGGCGGAGACGTCTGCCTCCTCATGAGCCGGGCGAAGGCCGACGCGCTGGGCCTCAAGCCCATCTGCACGATCCTCGATTACGCCGAGGTCTCCCAGCAGCCGAAGGACATTGCCACCGTGCCGGGTCTCGCGATCAGGAAGGTCCTGGAGCAGAACGGGATGGGCCTCGAGGCGGTCGACCTCGTGGAGATCAACGAGGCCTTCGCCGCGGTGGTGCTCGTGAGCGCCCGCGCGATCCTCGGCATGTCGAAGGAGGAGATGTTCCGGAAGGTCAACGTCAACGGCAGCGCCATCGCCTACGGGCATCCCATCGGCGCGACCGGCGCCCGGATCCTGATGACCCTGGCCTACGAGCTGCGCCGCCGCGGCGGGGGGATCGGCGTCTGCGGCATCTGCTCCGGCGCCGCCCAGGGCGATGCCATGCTGATCAGGGTATAAACGGGGCAAAGGGCCTTGAGACAATTTATCTTTGAAAGGAGAAGTTTGTGATGAAAGATGTCGTCATTGTGAGTGGAGCGAGGACCGCCGTCGGCAGTTTCGGAGGGTCCCTGAAAGGGGTGCGCACCGTGGATCTGGGCACCCTCGTGATCAAGGAGGCCATCAAGCGCGCGGGCCTGCGTCCCGTCGTGAGCGACTTCGTGAACGGCTGCCGTCCTGACGTCTTCAAGGACGTGACCATGACGGAGATCCAGAAGAAGTACTACGACTACGCCGACACGCTTGCGCCCGCGTACTTCGACGAATGCATCATGGGGAACGTCCTCCAGGCCGGCCTCGGCCAGAATCCGGGCCGCCAGGCGAGCATCTACGCGGGGCTCCCCGAGGAGACGAACACGATCACGGTCAACAAGGTCTGCGCCTCCGGCATGAAGGCGATCACGCTCGCCGCCCAGATCATCAAGGCCGGCGACGCGGAGATCCTGGTCGCGGGCGGCATGGAGAACATGTCGAACGCCCCCTTCGCCCTGCCCGACGCCCGCTGGGGCTACCGGATGAGCATGCCCTTCGGCCAGATCACGGATATCGTCGTCCATGACGGCCTGTACGAGATCTTCAACAAGTACCACATGGGATTCACCGCCGAGAACATCGCCGCCAAATACGGCATCACCCGCCAGGAGCAGGATGAGCTCGCGCTGATGAGCCACCAGCGCGCCCGGGCCGCCATCGCCTCCGGCGCCGTGGACGACGAGATCGTCCCCGTCGTCATCCCCTCGAAGAAGGGCGACACCGTCTTCAAGGTGGACGAGCGGCCGATGGACACGACCCTCGAGAAGATGGCGAAGCTGCCCCCCGCCTTCAAGCGCGACGGCGGCACGGTCACGGCCGGGAACGCCTCCGGGATCAACGACGGGGCGGCGGCGGTCGTCGTGATGAGCGCCGACAGGGCGAAGGAACTGGGCCTCACCCCCCTGGCCCGGATCAAGGGCTATGCCTCCGGCGGCGTCGATCCGGCGTACATGGGCCTCGGCCCCATCCCGGCCACCCGCAAGGTCCTGGGCAAGCTGGGCCTCACGATGAAGGACATGGACCTGGTCGAACTGAACGAGGCCTTTGCCTGCCAGGCGATCGCCTGCATCCGCGAACTCGGCGTCGATCTGGACAAGGCCAACCTGAACGGCAGCGGGATCTCGATCGGCCACCCGGTCGGCTGCACGGGCGCCCGGATCACTTACAGCCTCGCCATGCAGATGAAGAAGCGGAATGCCGCCCTCGGGCTCGCCACCCTGTGCATCGGCGGCGGCCAGGGGATGGCCATCGTCCTTGAACGCGTCTAGACGCCGGGCGAAGCCTTTGAGCAACCCGGACATCGGATTCCGGAAGCGCGCCTCGGAGATTTTTCGGGATCGAAACATCTCCGGCGCGTGGATGGATCGTGATTTTCAAAGATTTGAAGGAGTGATCGATGGACTACAAGAACATCCTGTTTAACGTCGCGGAGGGCGTCGCGACGATCACGTTCAACCGGCCCAAGGCCTTGAACGCGATGAACGCGGAAACGATGACGGAGCTGCGCGACGCGGCCACCGTCTGCAAGAACGACGACGCGGTCAAGGCGCTGATTCTGACGGGCAGCGGCGAGAAGGCCTTCGTCGCCGGGGCGGACATCTCCCAGATGCAGTCGCTCAACGCCCCCCAGGCCCTGGCCTTCATGGAGCTCGGGCACGAGACGCTGCGGCTCATCGAGACGATGCCGAAGCCCTCGATCGCCGCGGTCAACGGCTTCGCCCTGGGCGGCGGAACGGAGATCTCGCTTGCCTGCGACATGCGCTTCGCCGCGGAAACCGCCGTCTTCGGTCAGCCGGAGATCCTCATCGGATTGATCCCCGGCTGGGGCGGCACCCAGCGGCTCCCCCGGATCGTTGGGATGGGCCGGGCCAAGGAGCTCATCATGGGCGGCGCGCAGATCAAGGCGCAGCGGGCCTACGAGATCGGCCTCGTCAACCGGCTCTATCCGCTGGAGACGCTCATGGACGAGACGCGCAAGTTCGCCCTCAAGCTGACGCAGCTCCCGGGCTTCGCCCTCAAGATGGCCAAGCACAGCATCAACTTCGGCTACGATCTGGCGCTGGACAACGCGAACCGCCTCGAGGTGGAGTGCTGCGCCCAGTGTTTCAGCACGAACGACCAGAAGGAGGGCATGCAGGCCTTCCTCGAAAAACGCAAGCCGGTTTTTACCGGCAAGTAATGTTTCCGGGCGAAGCGGGTCTGCCTCCCCGCTTCACCCATCGATTCGGGAGGGATGAGACATGAATTTTGCACCCACGGAAGAACAGGCAATGGTACGCGACATGGTCCGGAAATTCGCCGAGGCGGAGATCAAGCCCATCGCGGAGGAACTGGACCACACCCACCGTCACCCGGAGGAGATCTGCCGGAAGCTGGGCGAGATGGGGATCATGGGGGTCGCCGTCCCCACGGAGTACGGCGGGGCCGGGATGGACAACGTGACGTACGTCATGGCCATGATCGAAATCTCCAAGGCCTGCGCGAGCTGCGGCGTCATCGTCTCGGTCAACAACACCCTGTACGGCCACCCCGTCAAGACCTTCGGGACGCACGAACAGAAGCTGGAGTACCTGACCCCCGTCGCCGGCGGCCAGGTCGAGGGCTGTTACGGGCTCACGGAATCCGGCGCGGGCTCCGACGCCGCCTCGCTCAAGTGCCGGGCGGAACTCAAGGGCGACAAATACATCGTCAACGGCGCCAAGACCTTCATTACGAACGGCCCGGTCGCCCGCTACTGCGTGCTCGCCGCCACGACCGACCCCTCCATCGGCTACAAGGGGGTCATCAACCTGATCGTGGACATGAAGAACACCCCGGGCTTCAAGGTCGGCAAGATCGAGGAGAAGATGGGCATCCTGGCCTCCGGCACCTCCGAGCTGATCTTCGAGGACGCCGAGGTCCCCGCGGCCAACCTCCTGGGCAAGACCGGCCAGGGCTTCCAGCAGATGATGGCGGGCCTGAACGCGGGCCGGATCGGCATCGGCGCCCAGGCCTGCGGGATCGGCCGGGCGGCCCTCGAGGACGCGCTGGCCTACGCCAAGGAGCGGGTCCAGTTCGGCAAGCCCATCAGCACCTTCCAGGCCATCCAGTTCAAGCTGGCCGATATGGCGACGGAACTCGACGCGGCGGAGCTCCTGCTCCTGCGCGCCGCCTGGATGGAGGACAACCACATGGACTTCGAGATGCAGTCGGCGATGTCGAAGTACTACTCCTCCGACGTCGCGATGAAGGCGGCGATCGAGGGGGTGCAGATCTTCGGCGGGTACGGGTACATCAAGGAATATCCGGCGGAGCGGCACATGCGCGACGCGAAGATCTGCCAGATCTACGAGGGCACCAACGAGATCCAGCGCGTCGTCGTGGCGCGCAAGCTCTTGGGACAAAGATAAGAAAACAGGCTGCCGGTTTCCCGGCAGCCTCAGACAAAAAAGACGGCGGGCTTCAGGCAATAGACCCTGTGTCGGGCCCGGGCGGTAACGCGATGCCGGGCGACAAAACAAAGGCGTTGGGTTTCAGGAAACGCGTTCCCGTCCCAACGCCTTTTTGTCTTCACGAAATCCCTTACTTCCCGCGCTTCTTGAGATCTTCCGCGCGCAGCTCCTTGCGGAGGATCTTGCCCACGTTGGTCTTGGGAAGCTCCTTGCGGAACTCGACCTCCGACGGCAGCTTGTAGGCGGCCAGTTTCGTCTTGCCGTACTCGATCATCTCCTCCTGGGTCGCCGTCTCGCCCTCCTTCAGGACAATAAAGAGCTTCACGTTCTCGCCCCGCTTGGGATCGGGGATCCCGATGGAGCAGGCCTCCTGGACCTTCGGGTGCTCGTAGTAGACCTCGTCGATGTCGCGCGGGTAGACGTTGTAGCCGCCGGAGATGATCATGTCCTTCTTCCGGTCCACGATGTAGCAGTAGCCGTCCTCGTCCATCGTCGCGATGTCGCCCGTATAGATCCAGCCGTCCTTCAGGGTGTTGGCCGTCTCTTCCGGCTTGCCCTTGTACCCCAGCATGATCTGCGGCCCCTTGACGATCAGCTCGCCGCGCTCGCCGATCGGCATGTCCTTGACGCCGTCTTCGAGATCGACGATCCGGCACTCGGTATCGGGAATCGGCACGCCGATACTGCCGACCTTCCGGGCGCCGCCGGCGAAGGGGTTGACGTGCGTCACCGGCGTGGTCTCCGTCATCCCGAAGCCCTCGACGATGACGGCGCCGGTCAGTTTTTCGAAGTCATGGATGACCTCCACCGGCAGCGGCGCGCTTCCGGAGAAGGCCCCCTTGAGGCAGCTCATGTCGACGTCTTTGATGCCGGGGTGGTTGAGCATGCCGATGTACATGGTGGGCACCAGCGGGGCAAAGGTCGGCCGGAAACTCTTGATCGCCTCCAGGAGGGGCTCCGGCTGCGGCCGCGGAACCAGGATCTGCGCCCATCCCTGGGACACGGACAGGTTCATGGCCGTGCTCAGCCCGAAGACGTGGAAGTAGGGAAGCGCCCCCAGCATGATCTCCTTGCCCTTCTCGAACTTGGGGAACCACGCGACGAGCTGCTGGACCTGCTTGCTCAGGTTGCCGTGGGTCAGCATGACGCCCTTGGAGACGCCGGTCGTGCCGCCCGTGTACTGGTACATGGCGATCTCGTCGAAGGAAAGCTTGGGTTTCGGGGGATTGGGGGCGTATTTGGCGAGACAATCCTTCCAGCGGTAGACGTCCGGCGCCGGATTCACGTCCCCGAACGGGTATTTCTTCAGCCACCGGCCGAGGACGCGCTTGACCGGGGAGAGGTAGTCGCCGATGCAGGTCCAGACGATCTGCTTGATCTCCGTCTTGGGGCGCAGGGCGACCATCCGGTTGGCCAGGGCGTCGAGGGTGACGAGGACCTTGGAGCCGGAGTCGTTGAACTGGTGCTCCAACTCGACGTCGGAGTACAGGGGGTTGTTCATGACCGCGATGCCCCCGATCCGGAGGATGGCGTAATAGGCCACCACGCAGGGGATGGCGTTCGGCAGCAGGAGCGCCACGGCGTCCCCCTTCTTGACGCCGAAATCGGTCAGGCAGGCGGCGAAGCGATCCACCATGTCCTTGAAGACGCTGAAGGTGATGGTCGTGCCCTGGAAGATCAGGGCCGTGTTGTTCGGGAACTGCTGCGCCGAGCGGTCCAGCATCTCCGGCAGGCAAATGTCTTCATACTTGACGAATTCCGGCACCCCCTTTTCGTAGAACTTCAACCACGGTTTTTCCTGATACGTCGCCATACTCCTGCTCCTTTCTGTTTTCACCCCGCAAAGATGTCCACTATGAATCACGAGAGCCGTCCGACGACTCCACACTCAAACCGAAGCCTTTGCATCATGCCATTGCCCAAACCGAAACCTCCGCATCGTGTTATTTCGAGGAGCGCCAGAGACGAGAAATCTTAATAATGGCGGTCTCTTAAAGATTTCTCCCTTCGGTCGAAACGACAAAACATACTGCCGCGCAACGGTCTCAAACCACGACTGCGGAGACAAGCAAAAGGCAATGGATGGATACTTCCGAATGTTGGGGTCCGACCGGGCAAGCCCCGTCGCACCCCACCCCTCTGATGCATCCCCTCTCTTCGGGCAACCGGGAAATCCCGATCCAGGCCGCACGTTTGAGAGATTTCTCGGGTCGCCCCTGCCCACTCGAGCCGAGCCTCCGCCGGGAAAACGGTCTTACGCACTCAGGCGCGAGTTTTTTCGCATCAGCGCGGCGCGGTGGAGAATCGTTGAAAAAGGCCCCGCGCGCCGGGTCATCGCGATTTTCAAACGTTCCGAATGAGGATGCTATCGCGGATTAGCATAGCAGAACGCATGCAAAAATTCCAGATAAAAAAAGGGGAAGCGCTTTCGCGCTTCCCCCCGGTTCGTACGGTGGAGAGCCCTACTCCGCCGGAGCGGCGCAGACATCGACCGGTTCGGGTTCTTCTTCCAGATCCATGGACTTCCAGACGATCTCGGCGATGTCCAGGGACTTCATCTCCTCGTCCTTCTTGTTGTCCTTGATCCCGTCGCTCATCATGGTGAGACAGAAGGGGCAGCCCACGGCGATGACGTCGGCCTTGACCTCGATCGCCTGCGCCGCGCGGGTGTTGTTGATCCGCTGGCCTTCCTCCTCCATCCACATCCTCGCCCCGCCGGCGCCGCAGCAGAAGCTCTTCGCGAGGTTCCGCTCCATCTCCACCAGCTTCATGCCGGGGACGGCGCCCAGAACGGTCCGGGGCTGCGTGTAGATGTTGTTGTAGCGGCCGAGGAAGCAGGAGTCGTGGTAGGTGAAGACCCCTTCCATGGACTTCTTCAGTTTGATCCTGCCCTTCGCGATCAGGTCCGCGAGGATCTCCGTGTGGTGATAGACCTCGTAGTTCCCGCCGAAGTGCGGATAATCCTTCTTGAGCGCGTTGTAGCCGTGGGGACAGGTCGTGATGATTTTCTTGACCCCGTAGCCGTTCATCACCTCGATGTTGGCCTGGGCGAGCGTCTGGTACAGGTACTCGTTGCCGCCCCGCATCGCCGAATCGCCGCAGCAGCTCTCCTCGGCGCCGAGGATGCCGAAGCTGACGCCGGCCTCCTTGAGGATCTTGGCGAAGGCGACCGAAACCTTCTTGCCGCGGTCGTCGAACGACCCCGAGCAGCCGACGTAGAACAGGTATTCCACGTTCGGGTCTTCGGCCAGCGTCTTGATGCCGAGGTCCTTCGCCCAGTCGCCCCGCAGGTGGGAGCCCACGCCCCAGGGGTTCGAGTTGTTTTCCATGTTCCGGTAGGTCAACTGGAGCTCGGGGGCGAAGTCCGCCTCCGTCAGGACCTTGTACTGCCGCATGGCGATGATCTTCGGCACGTGCTCGATGGACGCGGAGCAGTTTTCCATGCAGTACATGCAGTTCGTGCAGGCCCACAGCTCGTGGAGTTCGATGGCCTCCCCGACCAGGGCCTTCTCCGCCGGCGCGCCCGCGGGCACGCCCTTGGTCTTCGCCAGCAGGAAGTCGAGGATGAAGTCGACCGTGTTCAGGATGGGCCACTTCTTGCCGAGGTAGGGCCACCTGGCGGGCTCGTCGGCGAGCTTCTTCGCCATCACGGCGGCCGGGGCCTTCTCCAGCCAGTAGGTCTTCAGGTCCTGGGTGAGCTTCTTCGGGGACAGCGGTTTGCCGGTCAGATAGGCCGGGCAGCCGTCCTGGCAGCGTCCGCACTTCGTGCAGGCGTCGGCGTCGAAGATCTGTTTCCAGGTGAACTCCTCGAGCTGCCCCACGCCGAAGGACTCGGCGTTCTCGAAGTCGCGGATCGGCTCGATCGTCCCGACGGGCTTGCGGTTCTGCATGAAATGGTTCGCCGGAACCGTGATCATGTGCAGCAGCCGCGAATAGGGGATGTAGGCGATGAAGCCCAGGACGATGAAGGTGTGGATCCACCAGGTCCAGGCGTGCATCGCCTTGGCCGTCTCCGCGGGCACGCCGGCGAAGGCCTTCGAGAGCGCGTAGCCGGCGAACGACCAGACCTCCCAGGAGGGCCGCGTGACGTGAATCCGGAGGGACTCGATGACGAAACCGGTCACGATGATCCCGAGCAGCAGCAAGAGCGCGATGGCGTCATCCGCCGTGCTGTCGGACTCGCCCCGGTAGGACAGGCGGTCGGGCCGGGAGATGTAGCGGCGATGGAGGGCCATCAGGACGCCGATCAGGACGGCCAGGCCGAAGAGGTCCATCGTGAAGGAGAAGATCAGGTAGAACCACCCGCGCAGGAAGGCGACGCCGAAGGGCTCCGTGATGTGAAACTCCGTCGCGTCGAAGGCGGCGCCGAAGATCAGGACCACGAATCCGAAGAAGATCAGCCCGTGCATGATGCCGGGATAGGGGTCCTTGAAGGTCTTGACCTGCAGGAAGCCGTCGCGCCACAGCAGCTTCAGGCGCTCCTTCGTGTCGTCCCACCGGATCTCGGGCTTGCCCATGGCCGCCCACATCTGCCAGCGGCGGTAGATGCCATAGGCGAAGATGCCCAGGGCGACAAAGGTGAACAGAAAGAGCCACAATTCAAAATGCTCGGTATTCCAGAAGACTTGCCTTCCTTCATTGCCCACGGAAAACGGGATGTGCTCCATAACTCCTCCAGAAAAAACAGGCTTTGAACGTTGGGGATTGGGCTTCCGGCGCTGGAAACCGGGCTTCAGACGTTGGCTGTCGGAGCGAAGTCAACAGGCTTTGGGTCTTGAACGCCTGTTGACTGTCGTCTGCTTCCCGACGCCTGTTGCCTGCCTCTCTCGCCTGACGCCTAACCCCTGTTTCATATGTTTGAGGGGCGGTGGGTATCCCCTACCGCCCCTCAATGTCGTTTACGCCATCAATTTTTTGCATTCCGCCGTCAGGGCGGGTACGACCTTGAAGAGGTCGTCCACCACGCCGTAGTCGGCCTTCGCGAAGATCGGGGCCTCGTTGTCCTTGTTGATCGCCACGATGTACTTCGAGGAGCTCATCCCGGCCAGATGCTGAATGGCGCCGGAGATGCCGCAGGCGATGTACAGGTTCGGGGACACGACCTTGCCGGTCTGCCCGACCTGGTCGGACTGGGGACGCCAGCCCGCATCCACGGCCGCGCGCGACGCGCCGACCGCCGCGCCGAGCACGCCCGCCAGCTCTTCGAGGATGCCGTAGCCCTCGGGGCCCTTCATGCCGCGCCCGCCGGACACGATGATGTTCGCCTCGGCGACGTCGATCTTGCCGGAGGCCTCCTTCTGCACCTCGACCACCTTCGTCTTGAGGGCGCCCGCGTCGACGCCGGCGTCAAACTTCACCACGGCGCCCGCCTTGGCGGTCTCCACGATCGGGAACACGTTGGGACGGAGCGAGGCCATCGCCGGGGCGGCGTTGAAGACCACCTCGCCGAAGCACTTGCCCGCGTACATGGGCCGGACCGCGACGAACTTGCCGTCGGCGATCTTCACGTCGGTGCAATCCGTCGCGAGCCCCGCCGCCAGCTTGCCGACGAGGGCCGCCGCCAGATCCTTGCCCTGGACGGACGCGCCCACGAGCAGGATCGCCGGATCGTTATCCTTCACGGCCTTGGCCACGGCGGCCGCGTGCGCGTCCGTCGTGTAGGGCTCGAACGCGGCGTTATCCGCCACGAACACCTTGTCCACGCCGTATTTTCCGAGCTCGGCGGCCATCGCCTCGACGCCGGACCCCACGACGACGGCGGCCACTTCGTCGCCCGTCTGGTCGGCCAGCTTCCGGGCGGTGCTGGCCAGCTCGAAGCTGACCTTCCTCAAGGCGCCGTCTCTATGTTCCGCAACAATCCATACACCTTTTGCCATTTCGCTATTCCTCCATGAATGGTTGATAAAATTAAATGACCTTCGCCTCTTCCCGGAGCAGCTTGGCCACTTCGGCGGCCTTGCCCTCGGGCGTATCGTCGGCGCAGATAATCTTTCCAGGAGGCCTGGCCGGAGGCGGGATGAATTTGCCGACCTTGGCCTTGGCGTCCGCGGAGATGCCCAGGGCCGCGGCGTCCTTCACGTCGACCGGCTTCTTCTTCGCCTTCATGATCCCCGGCAGGGAGGCATAGCGGGGTTCGTTGAGACCCTTGGTGACCGTGACGACGGCCGGCAGGGAGCTTTCGATCACGAGCTGGGCGCCCTCGATGGGCCGGACCACCTTGACCTTCTGGCCGTCCACGTCCACCTTCGTGACCACGGTAACCTGGGGGATGCCCAGCAGTTCGGCGAGCACGCTCCCGACCTGACCGGAGTCGTCGTCGATGGCGCGCTGCCCGCACAGAATGACGTCATAGGGAACGCCCTTGATCGCCGCCGCCAGGGCGGACGCGGTCGTGTAGGCGTCTGCATTTTCCAGGGCGGGATCGTTGATGTGGATCCCCTTGTCGGCGCCCATCGCCAGGGCCGTACGGATCGTTTCCATCGCGCGGGCGGGGCCCAAGCACACGATCGTCACGTCGCCGCCGAACTTTTCCTTCATCTTGAGGGCTTCCTCCACGCCGAATTCGTCGTAGGGGTTCATGACCCACTTGATGCCGCCCTCATCGATCCCCGATCCGTCCGGCTTGACCTTGATCTGGGCTTCCGTATCCGGAACCTGTTTTACGCATGCAACAATATTCACGTCTTCCTCCTTCCCGAATGCCGCCGGCGGCCGCCGGAAAGCGGCCCGCCTCTGCATCCAGCACTTGTGATGGTTAGTCTAAGGCGCCGGGCGCAGGGGGTTCACCCCGCGCCCGACGCCCTTCACCTTATATCCGTCGCCTTTGGCCCCCGGCCCTTCACACGCGGCCCTCAGAACCATCGGCCCTTCGCCTACAGTCTGTTCTTCACCAGGTCGTCGACGACGGACGGATCGGCCAGGGTGCTCGTGTCGCCCAGGTCGGTGATGTCGTTCGCCGCCACCTTCTTCAGGATGCGCCGCATGATCTTGCCGCTCCGGGTCTTGGGCAGACCGTCGGCCCACTGGATCTTCTCCGGGGTCGCGATGGGTCCGATCAGTTCCCGGACATAGGCCACGAGTTCCTTCCGCAGTTCCTCGGAAGGCGTGACGCCCGTGTTGACCGTCACGTAGGCGTAAATCGACTGGCCCTTGATCTCGTGCGGATAGCCGACGACGGCCGATTCCGCGACCTTCTCGTGGGAGTTCAGGGCCGCCTCGACCTCGGCGGTGCCCATCCGGTGACCGGAGACGTTGATGACGTCGTCGATGCGGCCGGTGATCCGGTAGTAGCCGTCGGCATCCCGGAGGGCGCCGTCGCCGGAGAAGTAGAAGCCGGGATAGGGCTCGAAGTAGGTTTCCTCGTACCGTTTGTGATCCCCGTAGATCGTCCGGGTGAAGCCCGGCCAGGCGCGCTTCATGCAGAGGGCGCCGCGCGCGACGGTCTCGGTCAGCTCTACGCCCGTAACGTCATCCACCAGGGCCGGCAGGACGCCCATGACGGGCAGGGTCGCCATGGCCGGTTTGATGTCGATCGCGCCGGGGAGCGGCAGGATCATGAAGCCGCCCGTTTCGGTCTGCCACCAGGTATCGACGATCGGGCACTGCCCCTTGCCGATACGGGTGTAGTACCAGTTCCACGCCTCGGGGTTGAGCGGCTCGCCGACGGAACCCAGGATGCGAAGCGAGGACAGGTCGATGCCCTCCAGCCACTTGTCGCCTTCCTTGGCGATGGCGCGGATGGCGGTGGGGGCGGTATAGAACTGGGTGACCTTGTATTTCTCGACGATCTGCCAGAAGCGGCTGTAGGTGGGGTAGTTGGGCACGCCCTCGAACATGATCGAGGTGGCGCCGTTGCACAGCGGCGCGTAAAGGACGTAGCTGTGACCGGTGACCCAGCCGATGTCGGCGGTGCACCACCACATGTCGTTTTCATGAACATCGAAGGCCAGCTTGTGCGTGCAGGCCGCGAAGAGCAGGTAGCCCGCCGTGGTGTGGAGGGCGCCCTTGGGCTGACCGGTGGAGCCGGAGGTATAGAGGATGAAGAGGGTGTCTTCCGCATCCATCCATTCGGGCTCGCACTTGTCGTCGACCTTGGCCATTTCCTCGTGCCACCAGAGATCGCGGCCTTCCACCCAGTCGATCTTGCCGATCTTGTCGCCGACGCGCTTCACGACGATGCACTTTTCGACCGTGGGGCACTCCTTCAGGGCGACATCGGCGTCCTTCTTCTGGGGAACGGCCTTGGCGCCGCGGAAGGTGCCGTCGCAGACGATGAGGATGCGGGAGGTGGAATCCTGGATCCGGACGGCCAGGGCGTCGGAGCTGAAGCCGCCGAACACGACGCTGTGGATCGCGCCGATGCGCGCGCAGGCGAGCATCGCGATCCCGGCCTCGGGGACCATCGGCATGTAGATGCAGACCCGGTCGCCCTTCTTGATCCCGTGCTTTTTGAGGACGTTGGCGAACTTGCAGACCTCGGTGTACAGCTCTTTATAGGTGATGGCCCGCTCTTCGCTGGGGTCGTTGCCCACCCACTGGATGGCGACCTTGTCGCCCCGCTTCTCGAGCTGCCGGTCGAGGCAGTTGTAGGAGACGTTCAGCTTCGCGCCCTCGAAATACTTCACGTAAATGGGGCCCTTGCGGATGTCGAAGTTGAAGTCCTCGACCTTGTCCCACTTCTTGAAGAAGGTCAGGTACTCGTCCGCCATCTTGGCCCACCAGGCCGGCGGATCCGCCATGAATTCGGCGTACAGCTTGTCATACTGGGCCCTGCTGTTGATGTAGGCGATCTCCTTCACCCTCTCCAGCACCGGATAAAGGTCCTTCAATACGGTTTCTTCTCCCATCTTTTTTCAACCTCCCTTTCAATTTCTTTTCATTGGATTTTATATGCTGCTTTAAACCTCAAAGTCCTGTGCGGAGCGTCGCCGGCCCTGACCCGGCGGTCGGAACGGACCGGCGAATCCGGTCCGTCTTCGTTCCGCGTTCCCACTGCGGCTCAATCGCGGGAAGCGGAGCGACAAGGCGATCTCAGTGAAGGGATTCCTTTTGGAAGTACGCCCTTTTTTTCAAAGGTCTTCAGGGACCGGCCATGGATGGGGCGCAAGACTGAAGGCCCCGGCAAACGCTTGTGAATTGCGGTCACTATCTGACCATAGGTCACGCCGTTTCGCGGCCTTGCACTATCTCAATCCTCCCCTGATGTCAAGAAATATTTTGACCGCCGTGTCAACGCGCGGACGTCCGAAAAACGCGACTTTCGAGGGCGGCCGGGCGGGCCGATGTTCGGTCGTCACACCCGGCCGCGTCGCGCCTTTTCCGCGGACGGCGGGGCGGCCCCTCTCCGCCTCCCCGGACGGGGGCAAAAAACATCGTGGCGCCCCCGCCCCGCGTCATCGAGCCCGGGCAAAAAAATCGCCGTCGGGCGGCTGTGGCCTTTTTGACACACCCCGGGTGGTCCAAGCGCTCCGGAAGCCGGATCGCCCCGCGGACGGTCATTTCACGGGGGGAGATTTTCTGCCGGGGCCGATCCCACCCGGCGACGCCTCCCGGCCCGACTGGTGCAAGCCCCCGTGCCGCCGCCCGATGGGCGACGGGCGTTCCCCTGCTTTAATAAATCAAGGGTTTAGGGACGGGCGGCCGCCGCGACGGCGGGCCGCCCCCGCCGCGGCCCCCTGATGCCGCCCTTCCCGATCCCGGCACGGCGGCCCGGCGCCCATTTCTCCGGAAACGCCGGTTTGGCGCCGGTATTGCATAAAGGATGAAAAAGCCCCCGCGCGGCCCGTCATTGCGGGGCCGCCGCACCGAGGCCGGGATTTTAGGCCTTGACAGGCCGGGGGCCGGGTGTTAACGGTCGTAAACATTTTTTGCAGGCATAAAGAACTTCAAGAAAAGGAGGTGAGGCCCGGCGGGAAAATGATGAGAAATTCTGATTGAATGGAAGTTTGATCCAGGATCGCCCCGTATGCCCGTACGGGGGATCGATGTTATGAACCATCAAACAGGAGGAAAACAAATGAAGAAGTTTTGGATCGTTTTACTGTCCATGGGACTTCTCGCCGCCTTCAGCATCCCGGCTTTCGCCATCGATGTGAAGTTTAGCGGCGAGTACCGTGTCCGCGGCTGGTACGACAACAACCCGTCCGCGTTGGAAAGAAATGCCGCTACGGCCGGCACCCCGGCATTGCTGATTGCAAACAAGCCCGAGAAAAGCGCATCCTTCTATGATAACCGCCTGCGCATCCAGACCGACTTCGTGGTCGCCGAGGGCCTGACCCTGACGACCCGTTTCGACGCCCTGGAGAAGAAGTGGGGCGACAAGAGCTACGGCGCCGGCCGTGCCGCACCATTTAATGCTCCCCCGGCAGGCGGGGACTCCCAAAGCCGCATGGAGACCGGCACTTCAACAGAGCAGTCGAACATCGAGTTCGAGCGCGCCTATGTGACCTTCAAGAGCGCGATCGGCCTCTGGAACGTCGGTTATCAGCAGTTCGTGAACTTCGGCACGGATGTGGGGAACAGCAGCACGACCCGCCCGGGGATCAAGTACATCCTTCCCATCGGCAACCTGGCGATCATCGCCGCGATCGAGAAGGGCAGCGAATCGGATGTCGCGGGCGATATCGGCCGGTGGAGCGACGCCGACCAGGATATCTACGACCTTGGCTTTGTCTACAAGCTGGGCAAGATGGGTGACGTGGGTGCGATTATCCAGTACATTGAGGATCATACCGGCCGGCCCTTTGCGGTTGGGATTCCCCCCGGGTCTGACAATGGCTTCGTGCAGAGGATTTATGTTTTCGATCCTTATGCCCGCCTCAATTTCGGTGCGGTGTACGTCGAATTTGAAGGGATGTACATCGGCGGTAAGCTCGAATGGGACAACAAGGCAAAGCTGGGTGCGGCTGCGGCCGGGCTCCCGGGCTACGTCGGGCGAGCCGGTGCGGCTAAGGAGGACGCCGACATCTCAGCTTATGGCGCCTTCCTGCACATCCGGGCGGATCTGGCCCCCGTGTATTTTGGGCTCTATGCCGGATATTCCCGGGGTGACGACATCACCACGGCAGACGATGTGGAAGGCAACATGCTCATCGCGCTTAAAGCCGGCAGCGACTTCAAACCCTGCCTGATGCTCTTCAACGACGACTACGCCACGCAGTTCGCCGGCACCAAGGGCGTGGCCGATCTCGGCAGCTACATAGACAACGTCATTTTCGGTCAGCTCTTTGTCGGCTTCAAGCCCACGCCGAAACTGGACGTCCGGTTCAGCTACACCTATGCGGAAGCGGATGAGCCCCAAGTGGCCAACCAGGACGAAGAGTACGGCTCCGAAATCGACGTGACCGCGAGCTACAAGATCTATGACAACCTCGAGTACATGGTGGGCGGCGCCTATTTCATGACGGGCGACTGGTTCAAGCGCGGCGCAGCAGCGGTTGAAACCGACGACGACTACATGCTCATGCACAAGCTGACCCTGAAGTTCTAAGGGAAGGCGTGGAGGTTGTAACGGAGAAAAGACACCTAACCTAACCGTCGCCCGCCAAGGCGGCCTCAGACGAACGCCCCGGCGGCCATCCGGCCCCCGGGGCGTTTTTTTGCACGCAAGCATCCCTTTTAGGTTTCCGCGTCATTCCCCGCCGTTCGAGGCCTCCGTCTCCAGGTAGGCGAAGTCGATCTGGTCGTGCCGGTAGGGGAGCGACTCCCGGATGGGGCCGGGCAGCGCGCCCCACTTCGCCTCGAAGGCCTCGAGGTACGCCCGGCGCCCCTTGAGGAAATCGACGACCTTTTTCTTCAGGCGCTCCGGATCGGGGAACCGGGCGTGGGCGCTCATCAGGTCCATGTTGGCGCGGTCGCTCTTGATCGGGAAGTGATAGCCCAGGTGGTCCGGGTCGGAGCCGAAGCGGAGCTGGACCCGCAGGATATCGCTGTAGACGGCGAGCGACTGTCGGAGCGTCACCTTCTGCTCCGGGTCGCCCAGGGCGCCCGTGTTGGCGAGGTAGCACCGGATGCGGTTGCGCCGGAGGATGTCGTAGAAGAGCAGCGCGTGCTCCATCCGGTCGCCCACGACGAAGGGGTCGAGGAAGAAGACCCGCTTGAAGGTCCCCGCCTCCTCGGGGTTCCCGCCCGTGCTCTCGATGGACTCCCCGTAGATGAACTGCATCGTCGCCTGCTCCGGGGTGAGGCGCGAGATGACGTTGGCCAGGGGGTTGCGGGTGAGCATGATGATCGTGTCCACCTTGTCGGCCCGGAGGCTCTTGCTCGCGAGGTCGAGATAGGCCCGGCGGATGACGGCGCGGCCGTTCCCCGTCTTCCGGATGTCCTTGAAGTCGGGCATGTAGGGGTAGCGGGAGATGGCCACGTTCTCCAGGAAGGTCTCCCGCGCGAGCGCCGCCCGCAGGATCTCCGGCTGGCTCTCGTCGAGCCCCTCCGTCTTGATGTAGAGCCCGCCGGACTCGAAGGCGGCGTAGCTGCCGTCGAGCCCCAGCGTCCCCCCGTCGTCGCCGATCATCTCCGACGTCTCGCGGGGCAGCTTGGCCAGCTTGCGGCACAGGGTCGTCGTCTTGCCCGTCGCGGTCAGGCCGGATACGCCGGTGACCCGCTCCTGCAGCTCGGGCCGCTCCGTCTCCAGGTCATAGATCCACAGGTGGTCCTTCCGCGCCCCCAGGTGGAGGAAGAGCCCCTGCCGGTCGATGGCCTTGGTGCGCCAGCCCTCGAACTGGAAGACCCCCTTCTTGCCCTCCCCCAGGTAGATCGTGTTGCGGCAGATCTTGACCTGCTCGCCCCGCCGGTCCCCCATCCAGAGGCGCACGGCGACGTCCTTGTCCTTGAGCTTCTTGAACTTGTTGTATTCGAAGGCATCGTCGGTGAAGAAGAGGATCGTGTAGGTCGGGTCCTCGACGACGCGGGCGGCCGGGTTGTCCTCGAACAGGAGCTTGAGTCCGTAGGCGATCTGGGCGTAGGGCTCGGGAATCAGGAAGCGGGCCGTGACGCCGTCCCGGCCGTCGCCGATGATCGTGTCGAGGGCGATGATCCGCTCTTGCTTCAGGTGCCGGACGGCCGCCTCCGCCAGGGCCTCCTCCTCCGGGCCGAAGGGGTGGTCGACGCTGTTTCTCGTGTGGGGGGCCGAACGGGACATGGGCTCCGAATCGGCCGCGACCGACCCCAGTTGCGTCTGGATGACGCCGTCCTGGCGCAGGGCGATCGCCTTGATCTCCTGCAGGGACTTCCCCTGGATCAGACGGCCGTCGTCCTTCGCCTCGTTGTAGACCGTCTCCTCCGCCTTCTTGAAGTAATTTTCCATGGTCTTCCTTTTTATTGCTGCCTCAAAAACATACCCTCGGTCACCCTGAGCCTGCCGAATGTCACCCTGAGCTTGTCGAAGGGTGAATGTTACGGATGGATGCCCCGTCCGCATTCGACACGCTCCGCCTGACAGAAGGCCGGATTTCGACTTTCTGCTGCCTCCAATGCTCCGCTCCGTCCGCCGCGGTCACGGGAGGGCCCCTCCCGCCTGTGCGGGAATGTACTCCCGGTAATAGCGGTAGAAGGCCGCGATGACGAGCGAGTGCGTGATCCGCCCGTCCCGGATCATCGCGGGGATCTCCGCGAGCGGCCGGAAAAGCACCTCGATGTCCTCCTTCTCATCCAGTTCCTGCGCGCCGGACTGCGTGACGCCGAGGGCGAGGAAGGTGAAGCAGCGGTTGTTCTGGATGGCCGGGTTGGGGTGAACGTGGCCGAGGTCGACCAACGCCCGGGCCGTGCAGCCCGTCTCCTCGCGGAGTTCGCGCCGGGCGGCCGACTCCGGCGTGTCCCCGGATTCGATCAGCCCGCCCGGGATCTCCAGCGTCACCTCGCGCAGGCCGTGGCGGTACTGGCGGATCAGGACGACCTCGCCCGCGTCGGTCAGCGGGATGACGTTCACCCAGGGGGGCGATTCCAGGATGAAGAAATCGTGCTCCTCGCCGGTCCGGGGCGAGCACACCCGGTCCGTCCGCAGGCTGAACACGCGGTAGAACTTGTCCCACTTGCAGGAAACGACCTTCCAGGGGGCAGGGGGCATATCCACGGCTTCCTTTCTCTTCGAAATCGGGAGCGCCGCCGGCGCCGCGCTTCATGACCGTCATCCCCGCGCGTATCCGATCGTTCAGATCGAGCAGGGCTTCCCGCCGCATTCTGCGCTCCAATGCCCAGCCGGGAACGACCATGCAGAAACTTCTTCGATGGGATCCCGTCAAGAAACCCTCCCGAAGATCCCCGCGGGGCGGTATAAGATATAAGATTCAGGCGGGCTTTTCAACCCGATTTTGAGTGCGGGCCCGGCGGGCGCCGCCTGAGCGTCCCAAACCGCCCATCGCCGGGGCGACCGGGCCCGGCCGTCGCCCAAGCTTTTGACGCCGCGCCTCAAGGCGGATGCGGTTATTCATTGACACGTCGGGCCGCTTCCCCTATATACCGCACCCAAAATCTACCCTTCCCCATTGGAGAAAGCGAGCGCTGACATGGATTTCTTCTTTCACCCGCGGGGCGTTGCGGTCATCGGGGCCACGCCCAATCCCTTCAAGAGCGGCAACACCATCGTCCGGAATCTGATCGGGACCCACAAGGGCGGCGTTTATCCCGTCAATCCGAAATACGACCGGATCGAGGGGCTCGTCTGCTACCCCACCGTGCAGGCGATCCCGGCGG
The DNA here is from genome assembly GCA_002347815.1 of Syntrophaceae bacterium UBA2251. Taxonomy (GTDB): domain Bacteria; phylum Desulfobacterota; class Syntrophia; order Syntrophales; family UBA2251; genus UBA2251. Next base: position 11,519 of record DDXV01000075.1, on the reverse strand, counting down.
CGGTCGATCTGGCCATCGTCTTCGTCCCGGCCGCGCAGGTCGTGGCGGCCGTGGAGGACTGCGCCGCCAAGGGCGTCCCCGGCGTCATGATCCAGTCGGGCGGCTTCGCCGAGACGGGCGCGGGCGGGCAGGCCATCGAGCGGCGTCTGGCGGAGATCGCCCGGGAAACGGGGATCCGCCTCTGGGGGCCGAACTGCATGGGCCTCGTGGACGCCGTCAGCGGCGCCATCTATTCGTTCATGTACGCCGATGATCTGAGGAACGCCCTGCTCGTGGACAAGCTGTCCCTGATCGTCCAGAGCGGCCTTATCTCGGCGGGGTTCCTGGGCGACATGATGCGGCACCACACCGCGGGGGTGAGCAAGGCCTGCTCCATCGGGAACAAGCTCGACGTGAACGAGTGCGACGTCCTGCCCGTCCTGCTCGACGATCCGGACACGAACGTGGTCGGGCTGTACCTGGAATCGATCGCCGACGGGCGGCGGTTCGTCGAGCTCTGCCGGTCGACGGACAAGCCGATCGTCGTCCTGAAGGGCGGCAAGAGCGCCCGCGGGGCCCAGGCGGCCATGAGCCACACGGCCTCGCTCGCCGGGAACCACCGCGTGATCGAGGGGGTGCTGAAACAGGCCGGCGTTGTCGAGGCGAACGACTTTACGCAGATGATCGACCTCTGCCGGTCGCTTTCGTACTGCCCCGAAAGCCGAAGCGGGCGCGGGCGCGTCGCCATCCTGAGCTACAGCGGGGCGGCGGGAATCCTCTCCGCCGATTTCCTGGAAGCGATGGAGCTGGACGTGGCCGACCTGTCGCCCGCGACCCGGACGACCCTGGAGGGCCTCTTCCCCGACTGGATGCCGGTGAAAAACCCGGTCGACCTTTGGCCGGCCATGGAAAAGAACATGACGAGCGGCATCGACGTGATCGGCGAAGGGCTCGACGCCCTGATCGCGGACCCGAACGTGGACGCCGTCATCGTGACGACCTTCGCCGCGCCGGGCAACCGGTGGTTCGACCCGGACCGGGCGGGCGCCGCCTCGCACGCCTCGGGCAAGCCCGTGTTCGTCTGGGTCGTCGGCATGCCGGAGAGCATCCTGGAGTTCAAGGAGAAGTGCCGCCGGAACCGCATCCCCGTCTTCCAGGAGCTGTACCGCTTGGCCGAATGCCTCGCCGCCGTGCTGGGGCCGCGCGCCACCCCCGCCCCCGTGCCGCGCCCCTTCGGAGAACCGGCGCAGGCGCTGACGCCTGAGTTGAAGGACGCCCTTGCGGAAGCGACGGGTCCCCTCGACGAGTTTGTCTCCAAGCGGATACTCAAGGCGTACGGCATCCCGACCGTGGACGAGGCCGTGATGACGGCGGCCGGCGACGCCGCCGCGGCCGGGCGGTTCGGCTATCCGGTGGTCATGAAAGGCCTGGTTCCGGAGGGCGTTCACAAGACGGAAATGGGCCTCGTCCGGCTGGGCGTCCGCAACCGGTCGGCCGCGGCCCGCACGTACCGGGAGCTTAAGCGGGCGATGGCGGGACGGGGGAAGGTCCTGGTCCAGAAACAGATGGACGGGAAGATCGAGCTGATCCTGGGGCTGCTGCGCGATCCGCAGTTCGGGCCGTGCGTCATGTTCGGCCTCGGCGGGATCCTGGCGGAGGCGTTCCGCGACACCGCCTTCGCGATGGCGCCCCTGTCGAAGGCGGACGCCCTGGGGCTCATCTCCCGGATCCGGGGTCAGGCGCTCTTGGACGGGTTCAGGGGAATGCCGGCGGTCGACCGCGACGCGCTGGCCGACATCCTCGTCGCCCTGGGCGATCTCGGCCTGGCCCATCCCCGCATCCGCGAGATCGACGTCAACCCGCTGCTCGTCGTCGGCCCCGACGGCATGGCCGCCGTGGACGCGACGATCGTCCTGGGCGATTGAGGCGGGTCATTCGGGAGTGTGCCGGTAGAAACCGACGACCCTGAATATGAGCCCCGCCTCCGGGAGCGTCAGCCGGGGCCAGGGCGCCAGGCGCGGTCGAAAGTCGCCGCCGGGCGTCACCACTTCAGGGCTTAAAAGACGACGTTGAACATGAGCCCGACCTCGGTCGTCTCGTTCGCGGGCTCGTATGCCTGCCCGATGGGCGTCCCTTTCCACGTGAGGGTATCCAGATCCGATTTGTCGATGTCCCAGTAGCGGATGAACGGCTCCAGAGCGAAGGTGACCCTGCCGGCCGTCTTCCGGATCGACACCGACCCCCGCAGGCCATAGCCGCTGTCCTGCTCGTTTTCGATGTCGTTCAGCCGGCGGTCGTAGTAGCTCAGATGCGACTCCTGCCGGCCGACCCAGAACAGATCGTATTCGGCGACCGCCACGAGGGACCAGCCCCGGCCGAACCGGGCGGCGGCCTCCAGGCCGACGGGGCTGTAGATGTAGCTCGATTCCCGTTCGTAGCCGCCGTAGTATTTCTCCTGCGCGTTGTCATCCAGGTACCGGAAGGCGAACCCCAGGTAGGGTGTCAGCGTCACGTTCCTGGAAACCGCGAAGTCGTAGCCGACGGTCCCCCGGAACTCGAACACGAGGTTGGGGATGTTGTCGATGGACAGCCGGCGGCCGCCCCAGGTGGAGCCGTCGTAATCCAGCTCCCCGTAGGCGAGCCTCACCTCGCCCCGCGCCATCAGCCCCTTGCGGTAGGTGAAGGAAGACGCGATCCCGTACATCATCCCGTCCTGTTCAATCCCGCTGGATTCCCTGTAGTCGGCGTAGTACAGCTCAGGGCCGACCGTCCAGGCGCGGCTGGCGACGGGCGCCGCCCTGGCCGGCGTTTCCGCCGCCTTGACGACCGGAACCGCCGCAGCGGTCGTCTCCCCCGCTTTGACAACCGGGGTCGCCGAAGCTAACGTTTCCGCCACGTTGACAGCCGTGGCCGCCAAAGCTAACATTTCCGCCGCCTCGACGTAAGGGGCGGCCGGATGCGAGGCCTGATCCCGGACTACCTGCTCCGTGCCGCCGGCCGGGACCGGCGGGGCCTCGGACCGGGCGAACCCCATCGAACCCATCAACACCACGGAGACGACCGCCAGAATGGAACCGATTTTTTTCAGTTTCATCGCCTGCTCCTTTCCGGGAGAAAATGAAGCCAAACGCCCCAATGTGAAAGAGGGTCAACCGATGCCTCAGTCAACCCCCTTCGCCTCTTCGTTTCAAATGGTGCCGAAGCCGGGATTTGAACCCGGACAGGCGTACGCCCACTAGACCCTGAACCTAGCGCGTCTACCAATTCCGCCACTTCGGCGCGCCTTCGACAAAGAGCGGCTATTCCCTACCTGAGCGGGCGAGGCTTGTCAAGCAAAATTGGGGTCAACAGCCCCGGACGGCGACGACGACGTTTCGCGGGCGCCTCAGATTTGCCTTGATATTCCGGCGTGCAGTGCATATGTTAGCCCCGCAAAAAGCAGTGGAAGGATACGAAGCCCCCCATGAAAATCGTCAACACCCTCCAGAACGTTCCCCCGGACCTGAAGGGCGCCGTCATCACCATCGGCAACTTCGACGGGGTTCACATCGGACACCGGCAGATTTTCGAGAAGGTCATCGCCGACGCCCGGCGCTTGGGCGGCCCCGCCGTCGTGATGACGTTCGAGCCGCACCCCAAGCAGGTCCTCCACCCGGAGCACCGGCCCTTCTACCTGATCACGACGCCCGCGGAGAAGCTCCGCCTCATCGAGGCGGCCGGCGTGGACGCCGTGTGGCTGGTCCCCTTCAGCCTGGATTTCGCGGCCCGGACGGCAACCTCGTTCGTCGAGGACATCCTGATCGGGGCGCTCGCGGTCCGCAAGGTGACGATCGGGCACGACTACACCTTCGGCCGGGGAAGGGAGGGGAACGAGGCGTTCCTGAAGACGATGGGGCGGAAGCTGGGGTTTGCGGTCGACGTCGTCAACGCCTTCAAGATCGGGGAGACGATCATCAGCAGCACGGCAATCCGGGAGGCGATCCTGGCGGGAGAGGTTTCCCAGGCCGCCGCCATGCTCGGCCGGCCTTACAACCTCGCGGGCCGCGTGGTGGTGGGGCGCCGGCGCGGCGCCGGACTCGGCTTCCCCACGGCCAACCTCGAACCGGAGAAGGTCCTCGTGCCCGCCCGGGGCGTCTACGCCGTCCGCGCCCGCGTCTCCGCCGGGTCGTACGCGGGCGTCCTCAACATCGGCGAGAATCCCACCTTCGGCGACGGGCGCCGGTCCATCGAGGTCTATCTCCTCGGCTTCACCGGCGACATCTACGGCGAACCCCTCGAGGTGCAGTTCATCGAGCGCCTGCGGGGGGAGGTCAAGTTCGACGGTCCGGCCGCGCTGGTCGCCCAGATCCGAAAGGACATCGACCAGGCCCGCCGAATCCTGGAATAAATCCTCCCCCGGCGTTCGCTTCGGAAAACCGGCTCCCGCCGGGAGAGGGGGAGAAGACTGCTGGGATTATTGCTCCTGATTCGCCTTCCTTAACCCGAACCGGTACATGTCCGCCATGACCTCCGTCGCCATCTCGACCGTGGAGCAGACGGGGATGCCCGCCTTTTCCATCTTGATCACGTCGTCCATCATGAATTCCTTGCAGGCAACGCAGGACAGGATCGGCTTGCCCTTGGCGTCGACGGCCCTGAGCGGCTCGACGAACCGGTCCAGGATTTCGCCCTGGATGACGACGATGAAGCCGCCGATGTCCTCGCTCTCGACGCCGATCTCGATCGTCTTGACGAGCTGTTCCGGATCCATGCTGAAGGAGTAGTCCACGGGGTTCAGCGTCTTGACATAGTCGGGCAGGAGCTCCATCAGGCGCGTCTTCAGATGGGGTTCGAGGTCGCCCAGGCGCATCCCGTTCAGGTACGCGACGTCCGTCGCGGCCACGCCCAGGGAGCCGGTGCAGGTGATGACGAGGATCCCGTCGCCCTTCGGCAGGGGCTGCTTGCTGAAGGCCTTCATGAGGCCGAACATGTGCTCGTTGTCGCGGGCGCGGATGGCGCCGGACTGCCGGAAGGCCGCCGTGTTGATCGTGTCGTTGCCGGCGAGCGACGCCGTGTGCGAGGAGACGGCCTTCTTGCCCGCCTCGGTCCGGCCGTTCTTCAGGACGATGAGGGGCTTCTTCTTCGTCACCTCGCTCGCCACGCCGATGAATCGGCGGCCGCTCTTCATGTCCTCCATTTACATGGCGATGACGTCGATGTGGTCGTCCTGACCCGGGTATTCGAGCAGGTCGGCCTCGCTGATGTCCATCTTGTTGCCGATGGTGGCCGCGATCCCGAAATCCAGGACGTGCCGGAGTCCCGTGATGATCCCCGCGGCGTACGCGCCGGCCTGGGCCACCATGCCGACGTTGCCCTTGCCCAGTTCCTCGATCAGACCGATGGACTGCACCATGTTGTGGTGGGTGTTGATGACGCCGGAGCAGTTGGGGCCGAGCACCCGGCAGCCGTTCGCCTCGATGATCTCCTTGATGCGGGCATGAACCTTCTTGCCCTCCTCGCCCGTCTCGGCGAAACCCGCCGTCTCCACGACGAGGAACCGGACGCCCTTCCTGCAGCAGTCCTCCACCGCGGCCTGGGCGGCGCCCGCCGGAACCAGGACGATGGCCAGATCCACGGGATCGGGCACGTCCAGGATGTTCTTGTGGGCCTTCACCCCCTGGACGTAGTCGTTCTTCGCGTTGATGGGGTAGATCTTCCCCTTGAATTCATGGAAGATCAGGTTGCGGAAGACGTTGTAGCCCAGCTTCCCCGGCACGCCCGAAGCGCCGAGCACGGCGATGCTCTTGGGGTAGAAGAAGTCGCGCATGTTCTGTTTCTTCGCCGCGCGGGCCGGTGCGGCGTCTTCCGCGTCCCGGACGAAGATCCGGGCGTCTACGGCGACGTTGCCCTCGGGGTAGAGGAAAACCGGGTTCAGGTCGAGTTCGCCGATCTCCGGGAAGGCCATGACGAGCTCGGAGATCTTCATAAGCAGGGCCTTCAAGGCCGGGATGTCCACGGACACGCCCCGGCGCCCCTTGAGCAGGGGGTAGCCCTTGATCTCCCCGATCATCTCGGCGATGTCGGCCTCGGTGACGGGCAGGACCCGGAAGGTCACGTCCTTCAGGACCTCCACGAACACGCCGCCCAGACCGAACATCAGGACCGGGCCGAAGCTGGGGTCGCGGGTGACGCCGATGATGGCCTCGACGCCGGGGGCGGCCATCTTCTGGACGGAGACGCCGACGATGTGCTGATACTTGAAGGCGCCGACGATCGCCTGATAGCCCCGGCGGACGTCTTCGGCGTGCTTGAGGTTGAGCTTCACGCCGCCCGCGTCGGTCTTGTGCACGACGTCGGGGGAGACGATCTTGAGGACGACGGGGTAGCCGACGGCATTGGCCATCTCCACCGCCTCGTCTTCGGAGCCGGCCACGAGGTAGCCCGTCGTGGCGATCCCCATGCCTTCGAGAAGCTCCTTGCACTCATGCTCCATAGGGTCGCGTAGAACTTTCCGGCGATCGCCTCGGAGTCCTCGTCGCCGCGGTACAGGAGGCGCACGCCCTTGCCGATGAGCTCCTCCGGGCGCCACCCGAACACGGACCGGACGGCGTTGTTGGCGAAGATGAACTCCCGGTTGTGCAGGCCGATCACGGCATGGGGGATGGCGTCCAGGATGGAGGACTCGAGGGCCTCCAGCTCTTCCAGGCGGTTGCGGGCCTCCTTCTGCTTGGTCACGTTCATGGAGTTGCCCAGAACCGCCGGCCGGCCGTTGTAGGAGATGGCGGTGACCGATTCGAGAATCCACTTGATCCGGCCGTCGCCGGTGATGATCCGGAATTCGTACGGCGAAAACCGCTGCCCCTTGAGCATCCGGACGGCGTTCTTCCGGGCCTGGGCGCGGTCCACGGGATGGATGATGCTGACGGGGTTCATCCCCAGCATCTCGGTCTCCGAGTAGCCTGCGTAATCCTGGATGTGGGGGTTCACGAACTGGAACTTGCGGTCCTGCATGATGTAGACGCCGGCCTGGGAACTGTTGGCGAGCGTCTTGTAGAAGTTTTCGTCGAAGCGGGGGGCGCTCCCGGCCTGCTCGAGGGTCTCGATCTTCTGCCGCGGTCGGCGATCACGATCAGAAGCTGTTCGCGGGACATCTCTGCCTTCGGCATCGCGCCTCCCTTCCGGCCCGTCAGTACTCGATGCCCGCCCGGTCCTTGACGCCGGCGGCGTAATGGTGCTTGACCTCCCGGATTTCGCTGACCGTATCGGCGACGGCAATCAGCTCCGGGGCGGCGTAGCGTCCGGTGAGGATCAGGTCCAGGGCGGGGGGCTTCTCGGCGACCAGGTCGAGCACGTCTTTGAGCGGAAGCAGCCTGAAATCGACGGCCACGTTGATCTCGTCCAGGATGACCATGTCGTACGCCCCGGAAAGAACCGCCTGCCGCGCTTGCGCGAACCCCTCGCGGGCCATCTCCACGTCCACCGGCGCCGGGCGGTCCCGCATCACGAAGCTGTCGAGGCCGCAGAGGCGGATGACGAGCCCCGGGAGGTGATTCTCCGCGGCCAGGAGTTCCCCGTATTTGCGCCCCTTCATGAACTGGAACATGGCGACGCGGTAGCCGTGTCCCAGCGCCCGCAGCGCCTGGCCCAGGGCCGACGTCGTCTTCCCCTTGCCGTCGCCCGTCACGACCATGACGAGGCCCCGGCGCGGCCGACCCGGCGACGCCGCGACCGCCGGAGCGGCCTCCGACCGCGGCATTGCGGAAGCGGCCTTGCACCGGACGGAACGGGGGGACTTGACCGCCTTCTTGTTCCGGATCGGCTCCGTCACGCGAGGAACTCCTTCTTCAGATACCGCTTCGCCGCCCGCTCGGCCAGGGAGTAGGGGTCGGACTCCTTCTTGAAGAGCGCGGACATCATCCGGTCCAGTTCGCCGCTTGCGACAAGGTCTTTCAGCACCGGCTCCAGGATGCTCGCCCGGATCGCCTCGTTGATCTCCACCAGGACCTGGCGGCGCATCCGGTCCTCCATCCGTTCGCTCTCGATGAGATACCGGTAGTGCGCGTCGATCTGGCGGGACGCCTCCTCCATCTGCTCGGTGAACGCCTCCGGCTGGAAGACGTTCTCCACCATGACGATCGGGGGGCGCCACGCGCCGGGTTTCAGATTCGCCATGTCGAGCATCATCTGCAGCTCCCGGTGGAGCTGCCGCGCCCCGTCGCGGTCCGCCTTGTTGACGATGAAGATATCGGCGATCTCCAGGATCCCGGCCTTGATGGCCTGGATCTCGTCGCCCATGCCCGGCACCATGACGACGACGACCGTGTGGGAATGGTTGATGATCTCGACCTCCTGCTGGCCCGTGCCGACGGTCTCGACCATGATGATGTCCTTGCCCATGGCGTCCAGGATGTGCACGGCGTCGCCCACGGCCTTCGAAAGACCGCCCAGGGCGCCGCGCGTGGCGAGGCTGCGGACGAAGACGCCGGGATCCTCCGCGTGGCGCTGCATGCGGATGCGGTCGCCCAGGATGGCGCCGCCGGTGAAGGGGCTCGTCGGGTCGACGGCCAGAACGCCGACGGTTCGATTTTGATGGCGGAAGGAGGAGATGAGGGCGTCGGTCAGGGTGCTCTTGCCCGCCCCGGGGGCGCCGGTGATCCCGACGATGTGCGCCTTGCCCGTATGGGGGAAGATGTGCTTCAGGGTCTCCGTCGCTTCGGGGAGCTGATCCTCCAGGTTCCGGATCAGCCGCGACGCCGTGCGGACGTCCCCGGCCCTGATTTTCGATGCCTTGTCCATGTCGTCATCCCTGTGCGCCGCCGGTCGATCCGCGCCGGACCGCGTCAACCCTGGGGCCCCACGTTTTCCCGGACCCAGGCGACGATCTCCTCCAGGGTGGCGCCCGGGGTGAAGATCGCCTTCAGGCCGGCGTCCTTGAGCAGCGGGAAGTCCTGCTCCGGAATGATGCCGCCGCCGATCACCGTGATGTCCGACGCCCCCTGCTCCCGGAGCAGCTCCACCACCCGGGGGAAGAGATAGCGGTGGGCCCCGGACAGGCAGCTCAATCCGACCAGATCGACGTCCTCCTGGATGGCCGCCGCGGCGATCTGTTCCGGCGTCTGGTGGCACCCGGTGTAGATGACCTCGAAGCCGGCATCCCGGAAACACCGGGCCAGAACCCGGGCCCCCCGGTCATGGCCGTCGAGCCCCGGCTTGGCCACCATGATGCGTATCTTTCTCGACATAGCTTACCTCGATCGTTTCTCTTTAAAACCCGCCGCCGTCCATCGGGAATCGGGATCCCCCGGCGCGCCGGACCTTTTTCGACCCTGCGCCTCCCCAAAATCTCCCCTGAGCGCGGGCGGGATCGGGTTTCCCCGGGCCGCGCTTAAAACAACCCCGGGTCGCGGTACTCGCCGTACACCTCGCGGTAGACGTCACAGATCTCCTGCACCGACGCCAGGTTCTTCACCGCCTCGATGCAGTAGGGCATGACGTTGTCCCCCTGCCGGCAGGCCCGGCGGATGTCGTCGAGGCTCCGGCGCACGGCTTTCCCGTCGCGCTTCCGGCGCACGGCGGCCAGGCGCGCCACCTGCTGCTTCTCCACCGCCTCGTCGATCTCGAGATAGGGGATCTCCTGGGCCTCGCCCGTCGCGTAGCGGTTGATGCCGACCATCGCCTTCTCGCCGGACTCCAGCTGCTGCTGGAAATGGTAGGCCGCGTCGGCGATCTCCATCTGCGGGTACCCCTTGTCGATGGCCGCGATCATTCCGCCCATCTCGTCGATCTTGGCGATGTACGCAAGCGCCTTGGCCTCCATCTCGTTGGTCAGGGCCTCGATGAAATACGACCCGCCCAGGGGGTCGATCGTGTTGGCCACCCCCGTCTCCTCCGCGAGGATCTGCTGGGTGCGGAGCGCGATCTCCACGGCGTGGTCCGAGGGCAGGCACAGGACCTCGTCGAGCGAATTCGTATGCAGCGACTGGGTTCCGCCCAAGACCGCGGCCAGGGCCTCCACCGCCGTGCGGACGACATTGTTGTAGGGCTGCTGGGCGGTCAGCGAGCAGCCGGCCGTCTGGGTGTGAAAGCGCATCCACCAGGACCGGGGGTTCTTCGCGCCGAAACGTTCGCGCATCACCCGCGCCCAGATCCGGCGCGCCGCGCGCATCTTGCAGATCTCCTCGAAGAAATCGATGTGGGCGTTGAAGAAGAAGGAGAGCCGCGGGGCGAATGCGTCCACGTCCAGGCCCTTGCGGCGGATGACGTCCTCCACGTACTCGATCCCGTCCCGGAGCGTGAAGGCCAGCTCCTGAACCGCCGTCGAGCCCGCCTCGCGGATGTGATAGCCGCTGATGCTGATCGTGTTCCACTTGGGGACGTGCTTCGTCCCGAACTCGATGGTGTCGCTGATGAGTTTGACCGAGGGCTCCGGGGGGCACATGAAGGTCTTCTGGGCGATGAACTCCTTCAGCATGTCGTTCTGGATCGTCCCGCCGATCCGGTCCAGGGAAACGCCCTTGACCTCCGCGGCGGCGCAATACATGGCCCACAGGATCGTCGCGGGCGGGTTGATCGTCATGGAGGTCGTCACCCGGTCCAGCGGAATCCCGTCGATGAGGACCAGGAAATCCTCCAGGGTGTCGATCGCCACGCCGCACTTGCCCACCTCGCCCCGGGCCTTCGGGGAGTCGCTGTCGTAACCCATCAGGGTGGGAAAATCGAACGCCGTGCTCAATCCCGTCTGCCCGTTTTTCAGCAGCAGGTGCCACCGCTCGTTCGTATCCTGTGCGCTCCCCATCCCCGAAAACATCCGGTAGGTCCAATAGCGCCCCCGGTACCCAGTGGCCTGGTTCCCCCGCAGGAAGGGATATTCGCCCGGCACGCCGACGTCCCGCGCGAAATCCATGTCCCGGAGGTCTTCCGGCGTGTAGAGCCGCTTGATCTCCAGGTCGGACACCGTCGACCAGCGGGCCTTCTGATCCGGATTCTCAGCCACCGCCCGCCGCACCTCGTCCTCCCACTGGCGGGTCAGGCGCGCGGATTGTTCCAGCGTCTCTTTTGCATGCAACACGTCTTGAATCCTCCTTGGCCTCCCTTGAAACCGATGCGGGGGCATGCCGGCGGGCGGGAATCGGAGCGGCTGCGCCCCGTTCAGCGTGGTTACGTCAACGAACCGTTTCCGGAGGGTTTTTTCACCAGGAAACAGACCGGACCGTCATTCCTGCCGTCCGCGCCCGTCGAACAGGCGTTTTTTTAGCGCCTACACGTAACGCAAAGGTCCCGGCTTGTCAAGCCAAATATCGTTTTCTCCAGCCCTCGCACGACTTTGCAACCTGTTGATTACCAAAACTAATCCGGACAGGTCGCCCGACGGAGCCCGACGGACGCCGGCGCGCGCCGGGGGAGTCGCGGCCCCTTCAGAAGGATGCAGCCGGGGCCTGCCGGACAAAGGAAACCCGGCCATGTGGCCGGGCTTCCCTGAATCGACCCGCGCATCCCCCTTGAATTCCCGTCAATCCACGACCGCCGCAACAATTTTACACAAAAAACTGTCACTAACAAAT
>DDXV01000079.1 GCA_002347815.1 Syntrophaceae bacterium UBA2251 | reverse complement strand
AGCTTCGCGAAAATCGGTGATAAAGCAACATTATTACAACCTCCTAAAGGTGAAAAACCAAAATAAAATCGCTAACAATCTTATCCAGCCGACCGGCTACGCCGCACGGCTGATTTGCAACGTTAAACCTTTCAATTGGAAAGAAACACATTACCAAACATAATGATATTGCAACATTGTAGATGAAACCAATAACCGCTTGTTTCGTGCCCAGGATTTTTTTTGACATGGCCGTCGCTGTCCATCTCTCTTTCCGATAATGACCCTATCCGCTGATGATTCATTGGGTTAAATAGGATGCAAGATTAACGGACCCGGGCCGGTCGCCGGAGGGGGTGGGCGACGCCATCCTCGTCGGAGGGGCACACCAATCGCGCCCGGCGATCTTACCCCGCGTCCTTCCCCATTTCGGCGAGCGCTTCCAGCCGGTCGCGGTCGAGCAGGCGGAGACGGGGGCCGTCCTCTTCCACCAGTCCCTTGCGCTTCAGGGTTCCCAGTGCGCGGGACGGGGATTCCGGCCCCGTGCCCAGGAGGTTGGCGAGCCGAGCCTTGGAGAGGTTCAGCGCAACGACGTCCCGGTCCCCCTGCTCCCGGGAAAGGTGAAGCAGGTGGGCGGCCAGACGCCCCGGGATTTCCCGGAGCGACAGGTTCTCGACCTGGAGGGTGAATTCCCGGAGGCGCATGGCGAGCAGGACCAGCAGGTTCATCGTCAGGGACGGCTTGACGGTGATCATCCGGACGAACCGTTGCCGGTCGAAGAACAGAAGGTGGCTCCGGACGCGCGTGTCGGTTTCGGTTATATGAACGCAACGACATCGAATCGGAGAAAGGAGGTTTCACATGTTCTGCTTTCAGTGTCAAGAAACCGTGAAGAATGAAGGCTGCGGCGTCCGGGGGGTGTGCGGGAAGACGGAAGAAACCGCGAATCTGCAGGATTTGCTGATCCATGTCCTGAAGGGGATCGCCCTCTATGCCGAGAAGGCCGGACAGAAGGGCCCGTTGGACAAACGCTACGGGCGCTTTGTCGCGGAGGCGCTTTTCGCGACGATCACCAACGTGAACTTCGACAACGACCGGATCACGGCGCTCATCCGCGAGGCGCTCGCCGTGCGGGACGCGTTGAAAAAGACCTGCGGGGCGGACGCGCAGGACGTCCGGCACGATTCGGCCGTGTGGTTTTCCGACGATGCCGGTGAATTCGCGAAAAAGGCCGCCGAGGTCGGCATCCTCTCCATGGAGGATCCGGACGTCCGTTCGCTCAGCATGCTTCTGATCTACGGCCTCAAGGGCATCTCCGCCTACGCGGAGCACGCCGCCGTGCTGGGCTTCGAGGACGAAACGATTGACCGCTTCCTCATGGAGGCGCTGGCGTCGACGACCCGCGATCTCGGCATCGACGACAGGGTCGCCATGGTCATGCGCGCCGGGGAATGCGCCGTCAGCGTCATGGCGCTTCTGGACAAGGCGAACACGACCGCCTACGGGAACCCCGAGATGTCCCGGGTCCGGATCGGCGTCCGGGGCAACCCGGGCATCCTGATTTCCGGCCACGACTTGAAAGATCTGGAGGAGCTCCTGAAACAGACGGAGGGGACCGGCGTGGATGTCTACACGCACGGCGAGATGCTGCCGGCGAACAGCTATCCGGCGTTCAAGACCTACGCCCACTTCGCGGGCAATTACGGAAACGCCTGGTGGCGGCAAGCGGAGGAATTCACGTCCTTCAACGGCCCGATCCTGATGACGACCAACTGCATCATCCCGGTCAGGGAGGCCTACAAAGACCGGATCTTCACCACGGGCGTCGTGGGCTATCCCGGGCTGAAACACATCCCCGACCGGCCCCGGGGCGGGATGAAGGATTTCTCGGAAATCATCGCGCTGGCCAAGACGTGTGCGCCGCCGACGGAGATCGAGACGGGCGAGCTGGTGACGGGCTTCGGCCATCATCAGGTGCTGGCCCTGGCCGACCGGGTGGTGGACGCGGTGAAGTCGGGCGCCATCAAGCGCTTCATCGTCATGGCCGGCTGCGACGGCCGCCACAAGACGCGCGGCTACTACACCGACGTCGCCCGCGCGCTTCCCCCGGACACGGTCATCCTGACGGCGGGCTGCGCCAAGTACCGCTACAACAAGCTGGCCCTGGGCGACATCGGCGGCATTCCCCGGGTGCTGGACGCCGGGCAGTGCAACGATTGCTACTCGCTGGCCGTGATCGCGCTGAAATTGAAGGAGGCCTTCGGACTGAACGACATCAATGAACTGCCGATCTCCTTCGACGTCGCCTGGTACGAGCAGAAGGCGGTGGCGGTGCTGCTGGCGCTGCTTTCCCTGGGCGTGAAGGGCATCCGCCTCGGGCCGACGCTGCCGGCGTTCGTGTCGCCGAACGTCCTCAAGGTCCTGGTGGAGAAGTTCAATATCCGGCCGATCGCGGACGTGGGGGCGGACGTCGAGGCGATGATGCAGGGACGATGATTCCCGGTGGAGGTAGCGTCATGAAAAAGAGCGTGCGCAAGATGATTGACATCGACGAGGCGCTCTGCGACGGGTGCGGTCAATGCGTGACGGGGTGCGCCGAAGGCGCCCTGCAAATCATCGACGGCAAGGCCCGGGTGGTTTCGGAGACGTTCTGCGACGGCCTGGGCGCCTGCATCGGGGAGTGTCCCACCGGGGCGCTCCGCATCGTCGAGCGCGAGGCGCCCCTCTTCGACGAGGCGGCCGCCCAGCGCCACCTCGCGGAGCGGGAAAAGGCCGCGCTGCCGTGCGGATGCCCGTCGACGCACGTCCAGCTCTTCGCATCGCCCGCCGCCTGCGAGGCGGCCAACCGGCCCGCGCAGATCGGGCGGGGTCCGGAGGAGGAGTCGGCGCTGAAGCACTGGCCGATCCAGATTCGGCTGATTCCCGCAAACGCCCCCTTCCTGAAGGGGGCCGACCTCCTGGTCCTCGCGGACTGCACGGCCGTCGCCTTTCCCGCCCTGCATCGGGACTGGCTGAAGGGGAAGACGGTGATGATGGGCTGTCCGAAGTTCGACGACGTCGATGCCTACGTGGAAAAGTTCACCGAGATTTTCAAGACCGCCGGCGTCAGGAGCGTCACCACGGCCGTCATGGAGGCGCCCTGCTGTGCGGGGCTGCCCGCGATCGTCCGGAAGGGGATGGAAAGGGCGGGCGTGACGATCCCCCTGAACGAGATCGTGCTGGGGGTCAGGGGAAAGGTTTTGGCGCGCCGGTAGACCGTCGTGCGGCGAGGCGGTCCGCGGGCGCCCGTCGCCGTGATGGAATCCCCCGGGTCAATCGAGACCGGGAAAGCGCTCCTGAAGACGCCTAACGCGACGATGGAAGGGCGGCGGATCCGCCGCACTGGGCAATCATCGAAACGGTGGATCGGTCGGCAACGCGCCGCCGAACCCGGTTGCATTCAAATTCGCGAGCCCCATAACCCACGAGGGTTATGGGGCTTTTGCCTGTCCGCGACACCGGCGATCGGACCGGTGCGGAAGATGAGGATTGACAAGGCCGGTCGATCCGGTTATGAGACGCTGTCGGGAAAGGAATCCTCCATCCGTGGAATATAACCGTGTTTTCAATGAAATACCTGTTGCCGCCGCGGCGCGGCGCCCCTCGGGAGGTCGATATGTCCGGGCGTAAGACCTTTCGCGGCCTCTGGCGGGACGGCCTCGTCGTTCTCGACGGGGGAACGGGAACGGAACTCCAGCGTGTCGGCATGCCCGCGGGGGTCTCTCCGGAGGCGTGGTGCCTCGCGCATCCCGACACCCTGAGCGGGATTCACCGCGCCTACATCGACGCCGGCGCGGCGATCCTCTACACCTGCACCTTCGGCGGCAGCCGTCCGAAGCTTGCCCCGTACGGGCGCACCGACGTCCACGCGATCAACCGGGACCTCGCCCGCGTCGCCCGGCGGGTGGCGGGAAGGCGGGCGCTCGTCGCCGGGGACATCGGCGCGACGGGCCGTTTCGTGGAGCCCTTCGGCGACCTGCCCTTCGACGAGGCGGTGGCCATCTTCAGGGAACAGGCGGCGGGGCTTCTGGAGGGCGGCGTCGACCTCTTCGTCATCGAGACGATGCTCGACATCCAGGAAGCCCGGGCGGCGCTCATCGCGGTGAAGGACCTCTGCCGCCTGCCGGTCATGGTCTCCATGACGTACGAGGCGGACGGCCGGACGCTGAACGGCACGGATCCGGTGACCGCCCTGATCACCCTGCAGGCCCTGGGAGCGGACGCGGTGGGGTGCAACTGTTCGACGGGGCCGGAAGCGATGGTCCCCCTGATCGCCGCCATGAAGCCCTACGCGACCGTCCCGCTCATGGCCAAACCGAACGCCGGGATGCCGCGGCTTGTCGGCGACAAGACGCTTTTCGACATGGCGCCGGAGGCCTTCGGCGCTGCCGCGCTGGAACTCGCCGCCGCCGGGGCGAACCTCATCGGCGGCTGCTGCGGGACCACCGCGTCCCACATCGCCGCCCTGCGCACCGCCCTGGCCGGAGAGGCGCCGCAGCCGCCGCGGCGCAGGGCGCTCGCCGCCGTCAGCTCCGCCCGCGCCCACCGGATCTTCGCCCCCGGCGATCCCCTCGTCGTCATCGGGGAACGCCTGAACCCCACCGGCAAGAAGCCCCTCCAGCAGGAGCTGCGGGAGGGCAAGCTGGCCCTCGTCCGCCGGATGGCACGGGAGCAGGAGGAACGCGGCGCGGACCTCCTCGACGTGAACGTGGGCGTTCCCGACATCGACGAGGTCGAAACCATCCGCGCGGTCGTCCGCCTCCTCGCCGCCGCGACGCCCCTGCCCCTGTGCCTCGACTCCGCACGGGTCGACACGCTCGCCGCCGCGCTCCGGCTGTATCCGGGCCGCGCCCTGATCAACTCCATCTCCGGCGAGACGGAGAAGATGGCCGAACTTCTTCCGCTGGCCGCCCGTTACGGGGCGATGTTCATCCTCCTGCCGCTCGCCGACGGCGAGGTCCCCGCCACGGCGGAAAAACGCATGCAAATCGTGCGCGACGTCTACCGGGCGGCGAGGCGCCACGGGTTCACCAAAGAGGATCTCGTCGTGGACGGCCTCGTCATGACCGTCGCCTCCAACCCCCGGGCCGCCGCCGAGACCCTGAAGACCGTTGCCTGGAGCACGGAGCGGTTCGGCGCCCGGACGGTGCTCGGCCTGTCGAACGTCTCCTTCGGGATGCCCGGGCGAGACCGGCTGAACAGCGCCTTTCTCACCATGGTCCAGGCCGCCGGCCTGACGATGGCCATCGCCAATCCTTCGAGCGACGCGCTGGCCGATGCGCGGCGGGCGGGCGACGTCCTGCTGGGCCGGGACCGGGACGCGGCGGCCTACATCGCCCACGCGACCCAAGCCGCACCGAGCGCGGAGGCCCTCCCTCCGGCGGACGTCCAGGGCTCTCCGGAGGAACGGGTGCGGGAGGCCATCCTCGACGGCAACCGGGAGGAAATCGTTGCGCGGATCGATGCGGCCCTGGCAGCCGGGATCCCCGCCGACCGGCTGGTCGACGACCGGCTGATCCCGGCGATCGTCGAGGTCGGCGACCGGTACGACAAGAAGACCTATTTTCTCCCCCAGCTCATCGCCGCGGCCGAGGCCATGAAGGCGGCGCTCGCGCGCCTCGAACCTCTCCTCCGTCAGGAAGGGAACGTCCGGGCCCATCGGGGGACGGTCCTGATGGCCACCGTCGCCGGCGACATTCACGACATCGGGAAGAACATCGTCGTCCTGATGCTGCGCAACCACGGTTTCGACGTCGTGGATCTCGGCAAGGACGTGACGGCGGAGGCGATCGTCGCCGCCGCGCAGGAGCGCCAGCCGGAGGTGATCGGGCTGTCGGCCCTGATGACGACGACGATGGTTCGGATGAAGGACGTGATCGCCCGGGCCGCGGACGCCGGCTTGACGGCGAAGTTCCTGGTGGGGGGCGCCGTCGTGACGTCCGGATTCGCCGCCTCGATCGGCGCCGCCTACGCCCGGGACGGCGTGGAGGCCGTCCGCGTGGCGACCGCCCTCGTCGAAGCGGCGCGTTCCGACCGGCCCGTTATGTGACTCCCCAAAGGTCGCGCGGATCTCGCCCTTTGAATTTTTACGGGACGCTCAGGCATGGAGAAGAAAAAACAGCAGACCCGCTCACGCATTCTCGATGCCGCCGAGGCCCTGATCCTGGAGAGCGGCATCGAGGAGGTGACGATTGCGAAGATCGCGGAGCGGGCCCAGGTGGCCGATTCTCTCGCCTACAAGTACTTCAAGGGGAAAAACGACATCATCTTCTCCGTGGTCGCCGAACGGATCCGGGAGGAACTCTCCCTTTTGCGCGAGCAGCTCCAAGGCATCGTCGATCCGAAGTCCCAGTTGAGCAAGATGATCTGGCACATGCTGCAATACAACGATTCGCACCGGAACCACGTCACCAACTTCCTGTTCCGCTGCCGGTCCAACAAGGACTTCTACAAATCGGATGCGTATCTCTTGATGAAAGAGTACGAAGGCATCCTGACGAACATCCTGGAGGCGGGCGCCCGGGAGGGGGTCTTCCGGAACGACCTCGACCTGAGGCTGGTCCGGCACATCGTTTTCGGAACGATCGACATCGAGGCGCTCAACTGCACCGTGACCGGCGAAATCGAAAACAGCGGCCGCGATCTCGACGACATCATGGCCCTGCTCGTTCCCATGCTGACGATGAAGGTCCGGCCCGCCGTCGCGAACCGGAAACGGGCCATCATGCTCGCGGCGGAGAAGATCTTCGCCCGGGACGGCTACGCCGACGCCAAGATCGCGGCCATCGCCGAGGCGGCGCAGGTGGCCGAGGGCACCATCTACGAGTACTTCTCCGGCAAGGAGGACCTGCTGTTTGCCCTCGCGGATATGAACCTCAACGCCTACCTGGACCGGGTCGCCAATATTTTCCAGAACAAAGGCATCTCTCCCCCGGCGGAGAAACTGTGGCGGTTGATGCGCTCCTTCGGTTTGAGCTTCCTGTCCATTCAGGACTTCATGACGATCTACTTCATGGACACCCTTTTCAACCGCCGCTATTACCAGACGGCGATTCAGCCGCGACAGAACGAATTCGCCCGGATGCTGGGCGAGGTGATCGAGGCGGGGAAAACGGACGGGAGCTTCCGGGAAACCATCAATCCGCGCGTTTTCTGGTACATGTTTCAGGGGGCCTACACCCATCTCGCCCTCCGCTGGATTCTCATCGACCACAAGGAATTTGACAAATACACGGAGGTCCGTCGACTGATGACCCTGATGATGACGGCCGCCCTCAAGGAACCGCCCAACGTGGAATACCTGATCAAGATCGAGTTCTGAGCCGCCGTCTGCCCCCCCTTTGGTCGACGGCCGGATGTCCCCCCCCCCCCCCCCC
>DDXV01000039.1 GCA_002347815.1 Syntrophaceae bacterium UBA2251 | reverse complement strand
AAGTTCTTAACCGGACATTGCTGACAGATAATGGCCTAAAAGGGTAGCAATAGGGTAGCAGCGCAAAAAAGAAGGGGTTGCGAATTATTCGTAACCCCTTCTTTTTTCTGGAGCCGGAGAGGGGGGTTGAACCCCTGACTTGCTGATTACGAATCAGCTACTCTACCACTGAGTTACTCCGGCTTTTTCGAGTCTTACGCCCTGTCGAACGGCTTTCCCGCTTTATACCAAGCACTTTTCCTTGTCAAGCGATTATCGCCCGCCGCCGCCCGCAGGGATCGGTCTTCCGACGGCGCGCCGCCATCCCGTCCGCCATGCCCTAACCCCCACGTTTGCCTTGACATTACGGGGGGCTCTGCATATGATGCGCCATCCAAGACAGCGAAGGCCTGGGCGTGCCGGAACAGGGAGATGGCGCGGTTGCGGGCACGCCTCAACCGTTGGCGTCGGACACTCCGGGGAAGGGGAAGGAGGTCATTCATGGGGGAACGGATTCGAAAACTGTTCACGGTCACGCCCTTCAAGATCACGGTGCTCGTCATCCTCATCGCCCTGACGCTCTTTTTCGTCGATGTGCGCTTCATCAAGTTTATGGAGCTCAAGGCCCTCGATCTGAGGATGGTTTCACGCGGCGAGCTGCCGTCAGGCGGCGAGACGGTGATCGTCACCGTCGATGAAAAAAGCCTCAACGAGCTCGGGCGCTGGCCCTGGCCGAGGACGACCGTGGCAAAGGTCGTCGAGCGCCTGAAGGCCGGAGGGGCCAAGGCGGTCGGCTTCGACGTCGTCTTCGCGGAACCGGACGAAAATTCCAGCCTGAAAACCCTGGCCAGTCTGGGCAGCGAGATGAAGCGCCTGGGAATCCATGACCGGCAACTGTCCTCGCTGATCGGCAGAAAACAGAAAGGGGCCGATACGGATGCCGCCCTGGCGCAGGCGATTGCGCGGGCCAGGAACGTCACCCTCGGGTACTTCTTCCACATTCAGAAGCGGGACGCCGAACACATGACCGAACGGCAGATCAGCGAGGGGGAGAAGTACATCCGCAATTCCCGCTATGCGACGGTCAAGATGACGCCCGAATCGAATGATTCCCCCATCGTGCCGGCATATGCCGCGGTGACCAACCTGAAAGCCATTTCCGCGGCGGGGCAGAACAGCGGCTATTTTAATGCATTTCCGGACTCCGACGGGACGATCCGCTGGTCGCCGCTCGTCATCAAGTTCCGCGACGGCTACTATACGTCGCTGGCCCTCTCCACCCTTATGCAGTATCTCGACGGGCCGATGCTGACCCTGAATCTGGCCGAATTCGGCGTCGAGAGCATTCGGCTCGGTTCGATCGAGATTCCCACGGACGAGTCGGGCCGGCTGCTCCTCAACTACCTGGGACCCGCGAAGACGTTCCCCCACCATTCCGCCGCGGATGTCTACGCGAACCGCCTGCCGGCGGGAACCTTCAAGGACAAGATCGTCTTGATCGGCGCGACGGCGACGGGGATCTACGATCTGCGCGTGACGCCCTTCAGCGCCGTTTACCCCGGGGTCGAGATCCATGCGACGGCGATCGACAACATTCTGCATCAGCGATTCCTCCTCCATTCCGCGTGGACGATGTTCATCGACATGTGCGCGATCGTCCTTTGCGGCCTGCTCATCGGCATGGCCGCGCCGCGGCTCAAGGCGGTGCAGGGCGTTCTCTTGATCCTGGCCGCGCTCACCGTCTTCGTCGTGTTCAACGCGGTCATCTTTTCCCGGCTCAACATCTGGCTCAACCTCATCTACCCCGTCCTGACGATGATGACCATCTATCTCGGCATCACGGTCTACCGCTACGTGACGGAAGAACGGGAGAAGAAGAAGATCCGGGGGGCGTTCCAGTATTATCTGACCGCCTCCGTCATCACCGAAATGCTGAAGGACCCCGATAAGCTGAAGCTGGGGGGAGACAAGAAGGACCTGTCCGTCCTGTTCTCGGATATCCGGGGATTCACCACCGTTTCGGAGAAGCTGTCGCCGGAGGAACTGGTTCACCTGCTGAACGAATACCTGACGGCCATGACCAACATCGTCTTCAAGTATGAAGGGCTCCTGGACAAATACATGGGAGACGCGATCATGGCGGTTTTCGGCGCCCCCCTGGACCAGCCCGACCACGCCTTGCGGGCCTGCCGAACCGCCCTGGGGATGATGGAGGCCCTGAAGACGCTCCAGAAGAAATGGACCGACGAGGGCCGGCCGGTGCTTAACATCGGCGTGGGGATCAACTCGGGCGACATGGTCGTGGGAAACATGGGCTCCGAGATGCGCTTCGACTACACGGTCATGGGGGACAGCGTCAATCTGGGCTCCCGGCTCGAAGGGATCAACAAGGAGTACGGCACCAACATCGTGATCAGCGAGTACACGTACGCGGCCGTCAAGGAAAAGCTCTGCTGCCGCGAACTGGATATGGTCCGGGTCAAGGGGAAAAAACTGCCGGTCAGGATCTATGAACTCCTGGGCGAAAAGCGGGACGAGGCGAAATGGAGGGACCTCATCCGTCTGTTCGACGAGGCCCTGGCCCTTTACCGGCAGGGATGCTGGGATGACGCGATGGCCGCCTTCCGGAAGGTCCTGGAAGTGAGACCGGGCGATTCGCCCGCGGAACTCTATCTCGAGCGGTGCGTTGAGCTTCAGAAGGAACCCCCGCCCGAGGACTGGGACGGGGTCTGCACCATGACGCGGAAGTAGCCGGTATCGATATGTCAGTTCCCGCGGAAGAGAAATATCGCAGCTGGGTCGAGGTCGACCTGGACCATTTCACCCACAACGGGGAGGAGTTGAAGCGGATCGTCGGCCCGGACGTGAAGATCCTTCAGGTGGTCAAGGCGGATGCCTACGGTCACGGGGCGATCGAGATTTCGAACGTGGCCCTGAAAAACGGAGCGTCCATGCTGGGGGTGGCCAACGCCGACGAGGGCGTGCAGCTCCGCGTCAGCGGCATCAGCGCCCCGATTCTCATCTTGAGCCCCTCGCTGGCCTCCGAGATCGACGAAATCATCAAGTACAACCTGACCCCGTCCGTCTCGGATCTCGGCTTTGCCCGGGAACTCGAGCGGCGCTTCCGGAAGGCCGGCGCCCGGCGTCCGGTCCACATCGAGGTGGATACGGGCATGGGGCGCGGCGGCACCCTCTACGAGGGGGCGCTGCCCATGATCCGCCAGATCGTTTCGTGTCCTCATCTGGAGGTCGAGGGGATCTTCACCCACCTGTCGTCGAGCGAGCAACTGACGGATTACAACGACATGCAGTGGGAGCTGTTCCGGCGCCTGCTGGACGAACTCGCGGCGGCAAACATCCGGATTCCCGTCCGCCACATGTCGAACAGCGGCGGCGTTCTGAACTACCCTGCCTTCCATCTCGACATGGTCCGGCCCGGGATCATGTCGTACGGGGTCTACCCGTCGCTCGAGACGGAGACGCGGGCCTATCTCAAGCCGGTCATGAGCTTCAAGACGCGGGTGGTGCTCGTCAAGGAGTTTCCCGCGGGGCGCGGCATCGGCTACGGGAGATCCTACGTCACGGAGCGGCCGACGAAGATCGCCACGATTCCCGTCGGCTACGGGGACGGCTACGGGGTGATTCTGTCCAACCAGGGGGAGGTCCTGATCGGCGGGCGGCGCGCGCCCATCATCGGCCGGGTTTCCATGGACATGTGCACGGTCGACGTGACCCATGTCGAGGATTGCCGGATCGGCGACGAGGTCGTCCTGCTCGGGCGCCAGGGCGACGAGTCCATCTCGGCCAATGAAATCGCGGACAAGGTCAAGACGATCAGCTACGAGATCCTCTGCGCGCTGGGCAAGCGCGCGCCGCGCATCTTCCTGAGCCAGGGGATGCGGGACTCCGTCGAACCCCGCCTGCGCCGGATCTTCATCCCCGACGAGGAGCGGTCCCTGACCCGCATCGACAGCATCATCCGCAACTGCTTCCAGACCCGGGCGAGAAACGTCGAACTGGGCGACGCGATCTACTACGAGATGTTCGAAACCCTCTTCGGCAAGGAGGACCGGCAGCTCGAACTGCGGACGGACTTCCGCTACGACATCTCCGTGCGGGCGCTGCCGCCGGAGGCGGGCGGGAAGCCGCACGCGCGCGGCGACTATTTCCAGGTAACGACCCATGTCGAATACGTCAAGACCATCCGGAATTCCGTGTTCATGATCGGCTGCGCCCTGAACAACGAACAGCTGGAACAGTTTTTCGACGACCCGCGCTGCGAGTACCGCTGGCTTCTGAGCCGGGGCGAGGACCTCGTGGCGGCCCGGGATTTCCGGGTCGATGCCGTTCGGATCGACGGGGAGGCGATCCCTCTGATCCGGGCCGAAAACACCGACCGGGGCTATGAAGTCTGGTGCGGGGGCGACGTCCTCCGGAAAAAGCTGAATCGGCCGGTCAAGGTCGAAATCGAAATCATCACGAAGAAATCGAGAAGCGGCAACATCTTCTCCGTCTATCTGGTCTACCCGACGC
Source organism: Syntrophaceae bacterium UBA2251 (assembly GCA_002347815.1). Lineage (GTDB taxonomy): Bacteria > Desulfobacterota > Syntrophia > Syntrophales > UBA2251 > UBA2251. The sequence goes on along the minus strand of DDXV01000039.1, from coordinate 47,409 downwards.
GCGGGCTCAACATCTCCTTCAACTATGCCGGGACGGGTCTCAAGAACGTCCGGGAGGTGAGTTTCTTTGCGGGCAAGCACCCCGATCCCGAGGTCGTCCGCGAAAAGGGGAAGTCGATCGCCCTCGCGGTCCGCGCCGATGAATGGATTTTCCCCAAAAGCGGCGTGACCTTCATTTGGGATGCGTGATGGGCGGACGGACGGCAGACGGACGTTGCCGGGAGCGGGAAAAATGGAAAAGCTGAAAGTGGGTGTCATCCTGGGCGGCATGTCCTCGGAGAAAGAGGTCTCCCTGAACAGCGGCCGGAATGTTTACGACAATCTGGACCGGGAGGCCTACGAGGCCGTCCCGATCTTCATGGACGCCGACGGGCGCTTGTGGGTGATTCCCTGGCAGCTCGTTTCTCAGAACACCACGACGGACATCGTGGAACGCCTCGAAACCGAGGCCCGGCGCATCCCGTACGAGGGGCTCGCCCGGGAGATCGATTTTGCCTTCATTTCCCTCCACGGCAAGTACGGCGACGACGGGTGCATCCAGGGCCTCCTGGAGCTCCTGCGGATCCCCTACACCGGACCGGGTGTCCTGGCCTCGGCCCTGGGGATGGACAAGCACCTCCAGCAGAAAATCCTGCGGGCCGCCGGCATCGGCGTTCCGGACAGCCTCCTCGTCCGCGAGGAGGAATGGCGGAGGGACCGGGCCGCCGTCAGGAAACGGGTATGCGAGCACTTTCCCTTTCCGTTTTTCACCAAGCCAATCCGGGAGGGATCGAGCGTCGGCGTCACCGTGATCCGGGACGGGAACGACCTGGACAAAGGAATCGAGGCGGCGCTGGAATGGGACCGGGCCGTCCTGGCGGAAGAGTTTCTGGACGGCATCGAATTCTCCAGCATCGTTCTGGAGGAGGACGGCGTGGCCCGGCCGCTCGAGGTGACGGAAATCATGCCCCAGAGCGAATATTTTACCTATGACGACAAGTACATGCCCGGCCGCTGCCGGAAGTTCACGCCGCCCAAGAACATCCCCGCGGCCATGGTGGAGCGGATCGAAACCGAGGTCCTGCGCGCCTTCCGGGCCCTGGGCTTTCGTTCCTACGGCCGGATCGACGGGTTTTATCTGGCCGACGGCCGGATCCTGATCACGGATCCCAATTCCTCGTCCGGCATGGCCCCGTCTTCCTTCTTCTTCGAGCAGGCCGCCTCTTCCGGGATGCTCCCGTCGATGATCATCTCGCGCCTGATCGAGAACGCCCGGAGGATCCATCAGGAAAAGTGCGGCCCGCTATAGGTCTTTACAAGCGCATCGAACAATCATATAGAAAGAGGCGATGGTCCGGTTCCGCCCGGGACCCTGCGGGGCGTCGTCAGTGCGCGTTCCGTTGCGGCCTCCCGGAGGGGCCGGGAGAAATCGGAAAAAATCCGAAAAAGGAGGATGTGATGAAGCTGCGGATGAGGGGGTGGATAGGGGGATGCGTGATCGCCTTCGTGCTGGTCATGGCGACGTCGGCGTCCGCCTTCGAACTGGGCGCCCGGGGATGGGTGTGGTTTCCTGAACTCAAGAATCTGGACGTCCAGGCGACCACCTCCGGGGACGAGGGGACGAAGATCGACACGAAGGACGTGCTGGATATCGGGAACGAGGCGACCTACTCGGTCGAAGCCTTCGGCGGGGTGGGGCGCCACCACCTGAGCCTGATGTTCACCCCCTTCGATTACCAGGAAAGCCAGATCCTCGCTTCGAATCTCAAGTTCAAAGGGGCCACCTTCCTGAGCGGCACGGCGGTCGAGTCGGAGATGTCGTACTCCATGTTCGACCTCAAGTACCAGTACGATTTCATCGACATGGAGAACATTCTGGCGGGGTTTTCACTGGGCGGCATCGCCCAGGTCAAGTACTCCACGGGCAGCTTCAAGCTGAACGCGACCGGGACCGGGTTCGACCGGACGGAATCCTTCGACTCCTGGATTCCCATGCTCGGGCTGGGCGTTCATGTCGGGCTTCTGGCGGACCTGCTCGAGCTGAGGGCCCAGGCGACGGCGGGGGCGTCCGATTCCGAAAACTACGCCTATGAAGCCCTGGCGGACCTGTCCCTCACCCCCTTTCCGTTCCTCGACATCCATGCCGGCTACAAACTGGTCCAGCTCAAGGTGGACCAGAACAACTACATGATGGATGTGTTCTATACGGGTCCTTATGCGGGCCTGACGCTCGGATTCTAAAGGGGACGAAGATTTCAAGGCATGGAAAACACGGGAAAAGAAAAATTGAAGGTCGGCGTCGTCATGGGGGGGATCTCCTCGGAGAAGGAAGTCTCGCTTGAAAGCGGCCGGAACATCTTCAGCAAGATCGACCGCGGCGCCTATGAGCCGGTTCCCATCTTCATGGACAGCCGGGCCGGCCTCTGGGAGATCCCGCTCAAGCTCCTCATGCGCAACAGCACCCGGGACATCGAGGAGGACCTGGAAGCGGAAGCGACGCCGGTTCCGTACGAGGCGCTGAGGGCGCGGGTGGACGTCGTCTGCCTGGGACTGCACGGCAAGTACGGCGAGGATGGGTGCATGCAGGGACTGCTGGAACTCCTGAAGATCCCCTACACGGGATCCGGCGTGCTGGCCTCGGCCCTGGGCATGGACAAGTACGCCAGTCGCAAGGTTCTCGCGCTCGAGGGCATCGATGTCCCCAAGACGGTTCCCCTGGAGATCGCCGCGTGGTCCGGGGGGCGACAGGAGGAGATCCTGGCGGACATCGAGGGCCGGATCGGCTACCCCTGCGTCGTCAAACCCGCCCGGGAGGGATGCAGCACGGGGGTGGAGAAGGTTTCGACGCGGGAGGCACTGGCGGCCGCCCTCACCAGGGCCTTCCGGTGGGACCGGCAGGCCCTGGTGGAGGAGTACCTCGCGGGGATGGAGGTCACCTGCGGCGTGATCGGAACGGACGCCCCGCGGGCGCTGACGCCGTCGGAGACGATCGCGACCGCCGAGGTCCTGTCCCTCGAAGACAAGTTTCTCTACGGGCAGGGGGAAAACAAGACCCCGGCCCGGCTTCCCGAAGAGACGCTCGCGCGGATCCAGGACGTCGCCGTCCGGACCTTTCGCGCCCTGGACCTCAGGGGCTATGCCCGCATCGACATGTTCGTCCTGGCGGATGGACGGGTGGTGGTCCTCGAACCGAACACCCTTCCCGGCATGACGCCCTCCACCGTCCTGTTTCACCAGGCGGCGGCCTCGGGGATCACGCAGGCGGGTCTGATCGAGGCCATCATTGCCGCCGCCGTCGAGGTGCACGCCAACAAAAAGGGACCCCTGTAGATGAACGCAATTTCCGCTGCCCTGGATGGACTGGGCAAGGCCATGATGTCCTACGTGGAGGAAATGGGGCGGATCCTGCTCCTCTTCCTCTCCGTCATGGCCTGGATGTTCCGGCCGCCCCTCAAGGCGCGGAACATCTTCAAGCAGATGGAATTCGTGGGCGTCAAGTCGATCTTCGTCGTGGTTCTGACCGGGACCTTTACCGGGATGGTCATGGCGCTGCAGGGGTATCACGGTTTCCGGATGTTCGGCGCCGAGGCGCTGGTCGGGTCGACCGTCGCCCTCGGCATGACCCGGGAACTGGGGCCGGTCCTGACCGCCCTGATGGTGACCGCGCGGGCGGGGTCCGCCATGGCGGCCGAACTGGGAACGATGCGGGTCACGGAGCAGATCGACGCCCTCTCCGTCATGGCGGCGAACCCCGTCAAACACCTGATCGTTCCGCGCGTTCTGGCGGGCGTGTTCATGGTGCCCCTCCTGACCGTCGTTTCGGATTTCTGCGGGATCTTGGGGGGGTATTTCGTTGGCGTCCACCTGCTCGACATCAACTCCGGCATCTTCATCAAAAACATCACCAAACTGGTGGATCTGGGGGATATCTACAACGGGCTCGTCAAGGCGGCCTGCTTCGGACTGATCCTGTCGCTCATCGGCTGTTACAAGGGCTTCAATGCGCGCGGGGGCGCCGAAGGGGTCGGGCGGGCCACGACGGAGGCCGTCGTTCTGGCGGCCATCACCATTCTGATCAGCGATTATTTTCTGACGGCGATCATGTTCTAGGCGAAGGGCAAAAGGCGAAAGACGAAAGGCGAAGAAAAAAAGGGTGAGGGGATTTGATTCGTCTGGAAGACGTTCATAAGTCGTTCGGCCGGCAGACGGTCCTGGACGGCGTCGATCTTGAGATCGAGCGCGGAAAGACGACGGTGATCATCGGCCGCAGCGGGGGAGGCAAAAGCGTCCTCCTCAAGCACATCATCGGACTGATGAAGCCGGACAGCGGACGGATCTTCATCGACGACGTGGACATCGCCCAGCTCAACGACCGGGACCTGAACGAGATCCGGAAGAAGTTCGGGATGCTCTTCCAGGAGGCGGCCCTGTTCGATTCCATGACGGTGGGGGAAAACGTCGCCTTCCCCCTGCGCGAGCACACGCCTTACCGGGAGGATGAAATCCGGCGGATCGTCTCCGAACGCCTTCAGGCCGTCGGCCTGACGGGCGTCGAGGAGAAGATGCCCGCGGAGCTGAGCGGCGGGATGCGCAAGCGGGTCGGTCTGGCCCGCGCCGTGGCGCTGAATCCGGAGATCGTCCTGTTCGATGAACCGACGACCGGGCTCGATCCGGTCATGACGGAGGCGATCAACCGTCTGATCATCGACACCCAGAAGCGCTTCCAGCTGACCTGTGTGGTGATCAGCCACGACATCCAGTCCATCTTCGAGATCGGACACCGGATCGCCATGCTCTACGAGGGAAAGATCATCGCCCATGGGAGCCCGGACGAAATCCGGACCTCCGCCAACCCCGTCATCGCTCAATTTCTGTCGGGGAGCATCGAGGGCCCCATCAAAATCGTGTAACGCCGGAGGCAGGAATGGTGAACATCAGTTCTGAAGCGAAAGTCGGCCTGTTCGTGCTGGTCGGGCTCATTATCCTGGGATACATGTCCTTCCGGGTGGGGCAGCAGGGGTTCGGCCTGAAGAACGGCTACACGGTGCGCGCGGTCTTTCCGAACGTCGCCGGGCTGGATCGGGACGCGTCGGTGCAGATCGCCGGCGTGGAGATCGGCCGGGTGGAGGAGATCCAGCTTCAGGACGGCCAGGCGGTCGTCACGCTGCGCATCCGGCCGAACGTCAAGCTGGGAAACGACGCCGCGGCCACGATCAAGACCCATGGCGTTCTGGGGGACAAGTATATCGAACTGGCCCCGGGCACCAACACGCAGGCCTTCCTGAAGGAGGGGGAGCAGATCCAACGGGTCGAGAGCCAAGCCGACATCGACCGGCTCCTCCGGCAGATCACCCTGATCGCGGCTGACATTCGCGGCGTGACCTCGTCGTTGAACAAGGCCATGGGCGGGGAGAGGGGCGAAGCCTCCCTGGGGGAGATCGTGGAGAATGCGCGTCTGCTGACGAAGAATCTGAACGCCCTTGTCGTCAACAACGAGGAGGCCCTCCGGTTCACCCTCGGCAACGCCCGGCAGCTGACGGACAACCTCAACCGGGTCGTCGTCACGAACGACGCGAAAATCGCCGATGTCATGGACAACCTCAAGGACGCCTCCAAGCAGATGGAGCAGACCTTCGCACAGTTGAACGAGATCACGGGCAGCATCAACCGCGGCGAGGGGAGCCTCGGACAGCTGGTCAAGAATCAGGAAACGGCCCAGAAGTTGAACCAGACCATGACGTCCCTCCAGGAGGTTTCGGACAAGATCAACCAAGGCAAGGGGACCATCGGCAAGCTCATCAACGACGAGCAGACCGCCAGGAACCTGGACGAGACCATTAAGGGAATCAACCGCTACGTCAGCAAATCCGAGCAGTTCAGGACCTATCTGAACTACCGGGGCGAGTATCTGTTCGACAAGAGCGACGGCAAGAGCTACGTGGACATCCGGATCCAGCCGAAGGAGGACCGTTACTACCTCGTGGGGGTCGTGGCCGATCCCCGCGGGCGCCGGACCGTCAAGGAGAGGATCACGAACGGCGTGATGACGCGTACCGAGGAATGGGAAAAGGACGGGCTTCTCTTCAACGCCCAGGTGGCCAAGCGGTTCCGGAACGTCGTCCTGCGGGGCGGCGTGCTGGAGTCCACGGGCGGCGTGGGTCTGGATTATCTGATGCTGAATGACCGCCTGAAGCTCAGTTTCGAGGCCTTCGACTTCAATTCCGATGACGATGACCGGGCCCACCTGAAGGCCGGGATGGAGTTCCAGGTGTTCAAGCACATCTATCTGACCGCCGGCTGGGACGACTTCATCAGCAAGCGGTCCAACAGCTCCCCCTTTGCGGGCTTTGCGATCCGCTTCGAGGACGACGACCTGAAGTATCTCCTGAGCAGTGTGCCCATTCCGAAATAGCGGGCCGAAATCTTGACCGGAGGGGGATCACCGAACGGCCGGGCCGGACCCGGCGGAAAAGGAGGGGAATCATGTCGAAACGGCAGCCGGCGAGTCTGTGTGTTTGGGCCTGTTTTTTGAGCCTTTTCCTGGCAATGACCTTCGGATCTCCCGCGGAGGCGGCGAAGCGCGCCGCGCCGTCCCGGGTTCCCGAGCTTGCGGAACGGTATTCCCTGATTCAGTCCGCCGAGGTGTCCGGCGACCGGGGGAAGAACGTTCCGGAGACGGAGCGGCTGAACCGGGCCGTGGGTGAGGCCCGGAAAGCGGCCCTGAGGCGGGCGCAGCAGTTCCTCGAGCGGAAGTTCCGGGGTGTCGGGTTCGGCTACGAGATCCTCCGGACGGCGCCGGAGGGGGCGGTCCGCGTCCTCGATCGGCGCACCCTGGGGCCGGACGAAACCGGACGTCCCCGCTGGCGGATCGACATGGAGGTGGATTACACCTTCCGCCCGGCGTCCGGGAGCGACGCGGCGTCGCGGCAGGCGGCCATCGATCGGGCGGGCCTGCTGAACGTCCGGCTCTGGACGGACAAGAAGCAGTATCGCGCCGGAGAACCGGTGACGGTTTATTTCGAGGGGAACCGGGATTTCTACGCGAAGCTGGTGCGGATCACGGCCGGCGGCGCCATCGAACAGATCCTTCCCAACAACTACCGGCAGTTGTCGTCCTTCCGGAAGGGCGTCCGCTACCAGGCGCCGGGTGAGGGGGACCGGTTCGTACTTTCGCCCCCACCCGGCAGCCGGGAGACGTTTCTGATCGTCGCCAGCCCCTATGCGATGAGCCACATCAACATGAAGACCATGGCCGGCGGGATCTACCAGTACCGGAGCCGCTGGTCGTCTTTCGAGCGCGCCGTCCGCTCGGGGCTGACCCTGGGGGCGGAGGATGTGGCCGAATTCTTTACGGCCGGATGTGAGATCGAGGTTTCCCTTCCCTGAGGGCGTTTGAGGGCGATGTCGTGGACGACAGGGTCCGTGAGGCGATCTTCCGCCGGGTGGCGGAGGAACCTTTTGCGCAAAAATTCGGTTTGAAGCTGCTGGCGCTGGACGACGGCCATTCCCGCGTCGAGATGCGCTTCACCCCGGACATGGAGAACCTCTTCGGCATGGCCCACGGCGGGGCCCTGTTCGCGCTCGTCGACGAGGCCTTCGAGACGGCCTCCAATTCCCACGGCACGATGGCGGTCGCCCTGAGCATGAACGTCACCTACCTCGCCTCCCCGCATCCGGGCGCCCTGCTCACCGCGGAGGCGAAGGAGCTGAACCGGTCGAACCGCACCGCCGTCTACGAGATCCGGGTGGAAGACGAAGGCGGCCGCCTGCTGGTCTCCTGCCAGGCCCTGGTGTACCGTATGGCGAAGCCCCTCCCGTTTCTCGCCGATACGGAACCCCCCCGGCCCGAGCCCTGAACGTCGCGATCCCTCCTCGCCCCGGGCCCTGGAAACCGGTTGACAGGCAGGGGAAAATGGTTATATTACGAGTGCCGCCGGTGGTGAAGGTTTTCCGGGGAGACGTCGGGAGCCATGTATTTCAGCCCAGAACAGATATCCCTTGCGGATCGGGCGTTTGTCCGCGCCGAGGCGCTCGCTTCGGGCTATTTTCGTCTCGGCCCGGGGGCGTTGAAGGCCCATCGGTATGACGTCAGGACGAAGGCCTATCTGAAGGAGCATGAAGTCCAGGGTCAGGCGTTCGCCCATCTGTGCAAGTATGAATACGGCAAGGAAACCGGGGACGTCGGCTCTGGGGATCGGCATTTCTACCGGATCTGCCTCCAGGACGACCGCATCCTCGATGCCGTGAAGCGGGCCCACTCCTTCATTCGCTTGAGCCCGCTGCTCCTTTATATCGCGACCCACGAACTGGTGCACGTCATCCGGTTCGACGAGGGGGTGATCCCTTTCGACGCCCCGTGCGAGGTCAAGGAGGAGGAGGAGGAAACGGTCCATCAGATCACCCGGCGCATGCTTCAGCCGGCGGCGAATCCCGAACTGGGGCTGGTGCTGGACTGCTTCAGCGACCGCTACCGGATCGGCGATCTCGATCAATAACCCTGTTGGAGGTTTATCGATGCCCATTTACGAGTACAAATGCAAGAAATGCGGAAAGGAATTCGAGGTCTTTCAGCATATGAGCGATCCGGCGGTCAAGTCCTGCCGGTTTTGCAAGGGGCCGGTGAACAAGCTGATGTCCCTGTCCTCGTTCCACCTGAAGGGGTCCGGCTGGTACGTGACGGATTACGGCGGCAAGAAGGTTCCCCACACCGAAAAGAAGGAAGCGTCGGAGTCGGCCGCGCCGGCTGAAACGCCCAAGACCGAAGCGGCCCCCAAGGGCGGTTCGGAGGAATGAGTCAGGGAAGGACGGCCGCGAAGAAGGGGAGGATCTCCCGGCAGAGGTCCTCGGGAACGACGGGGCAGATGACCTCGTCGTGGTATTTTTCGATGTAGTTGATGTCGCTCGTCCCCAGGGGCGGAATGGAGAAGCGCGGACTGATCCGCCCCTGGACCATCAAGTCGCGATTTTCCTCCCAGGCCCCGTAGAGGGCCAGGTTGAAGCTGATAAAGTTGTTTGCATGCAGATATCCGAGAACGCAGGCCAATCCGTCCAGAAACCTCGACAGATCCGCCGCTGAAACCTGGCGCAAGGCCGTCCTCTCCCCGAAGTAAAACACAACCTCTCCCCCCATGCCCTTCGGTGCAAAGCTGGCGAGCCAGGTCACGGGCCCCGTCCGGGCGATGTGACGCTCCCCGAGGTCCTTTTCCCGCGCCAGAAAATCCGTCCAGAGGTTCCGCCCCGTGCGCTCCCGATAGGCGCCCGCGCTCCCCAGGAGACGTGCCGCGAATCGCGTCGGTTTTTCCCCCATGATCGTCTGGAGATGGGGGTGGATGAGCCCGCCGCCCGCGGGCGGCATGTAGTTCCAGTTGAGGGAGGCGAACCGGAGGCTGGGCTCGATCCGCGCCATCCGCTCGAAGTAATCCCAGGCGAGGCGGAAGCCGTCGTGCATCAATTCGGGGCGGAACGCGTCCAGGCCGACGAAATGTTCGTCGGAGAGGGTGATCACGGCGTTGTACCGGTCATAGGGGAAGGCGTTGGGGAAGAGGGTCGCGCGTCCGCGCCGGAATCTCCCCTCCGGACAGATGTCCGCCGTGAAGCGGGGCGTCAGCGGATCGATCAGCTCGGGGCAGAAGGGGCAGATGGCGGGGGGAGATTTCTCCAGATAGCCGCTCAGGTCGGGCTTCTGCGGCATCTTGAAGCGGTAGGGGAGAATCCGGCTGGTGACGCCGCTGATCTCGTCCCGGCGGATCTCGAAGACGGACGCCTTTTCATGGAAGCCGCTCATCGGGTCCAGGTAGGTGCCGACGCTCGTTTCCTTCGAGAGGCCGAAATCTTTCATGGCTCCTTGTCTATGCGCTTGCCCCGGAGATGCTGCACGAGGAAATGGTCCACGCCCTCCTGGGTCAGGTCGTTCTTGAGCAGGTCCCGCAGGGTGTCCAGGGAGATCTCGACGCGGGCCGCGCTCTTGTGACCGCCGGCGCTCCCGTAGGCGCCGAAGGCCTTCTGGGCGATGGCGCCGCAGTCCTGACGATAGCCGTCCCCCCGGAAGACGATGACCAGGCGATCCTTCGTCATCCCGGCGATGACGACATAGTAGATGTTGATCAGGTTGAGGAAGAAATCGGCCACCTGCACGCAGACGTCCGTATTCTCCACGCGTCCCAGATAGCAGATGATCCGGTCCCGGTAGCGGCGGCGGTAATGGTAGGCGTGGTCGAAGTACTTGATGAAGCGATCGGGGATCTGGTTGAGTTCGATGCGGCGGATGAGCTGCCGGTTCGCCCGGGCGAAGGTGAGGTAATAGGCGCTGACGTCCTCCAGGATGGCGTCCCGCTCGAAGCTGTTCGTGTCGGTCTTGATCCCGTAGAGGAGCGCCGTGTAGAGCCGGCGGGAGATCTTGATCTGGGCCGCCAGGAGGTATTCCGTCAGAATCGTGGACAGGGCCCCGTAGCGGGGGCGGATGTCCTCCAACTCGGCGCGCCACTCGCCCTCGCGGGGGTGATGGTCCAGAACGATCTGGGGGGTGATGTTTTCCAGGGCCTTTCCGAAGAAGGGGGGCTGGGCGTCCATCAGGGCGACGAGGCGGTAGTCGGCCAGCGGGACCTTGTCCAGCAGCTCGATCGAGATCTTCATCTCCCGGATGAGTTCCACGTTCTGCTGCCGCGCGACGGGATCGGTCGAGACGAAGGTGCACTTCGCGAGGCCGACGGTCTTGCTCACGATTTCCTTGAGGGCCATGGCCGAGGCCACGGCATCCGGATCGGGCGCCCCGTACATGAGGATCGCGAGGCTGTCGTTCTTGCGGACGAGCGATATCAGCCGGTTGAGGTTGTTCCGCGTGATTTCCTTGGACAGGATTGACTCCGCACGTTTCATAGGGCCTCGTCCTCGCAGCGGTCCTTTCGATGATGACGCCGAGCACTCCGACTAACACAAATCCGTGCCCGTTACAAGCGGGAAAGACCGGGGCGGCACGGCCTGAAACCCGGGTCCCGCCGTCACGCGGGGCGGTGGTCGAGGTAGGGGGCTCAACGCTCTGCACCCTTGGCGTCCGCAAGGGCGCCGGTTTGCGCCTCAGCGGATCAGGACCCGCCCCCGGGGCGAAGCCTCGACCCGGCCCACGACGGCGGCCTCCCGGAGGCCGTTCGCCTGCAGGTTCGCGAGGTAGGCCGCCGCGTCCTTCTCCGGAAGCGCGACCAGGAGCCCCCCCGACGTCTGGGGGTCGAAAAAGACGTCCAGCAGCCACGCCGGACAGGCGTCCGCCGCCTCGATCTGGCGTTCGCGGTACTGACGGTTGCGATGGAGTCCGGCGGGGACGATGCCGCCCTCGACGAGGTCTCTGAGGCCCGGGAAGACCGGGACCCGCGCGGCGTCGATGACCAGGCCCGCGTCGCCGTCCTCGACCATTTCCAGGGCGTGCCCCAGCAGGCCGAATCCCGTCACATCCGTGACCGCGTGGACCTCCGTCGCGGCGGACAACAATTCCGCCGCCCGCCGGTTGAGGGCCGTCATCGTCCGGAGGGCGCGGTCCACGAGTTCCGGCGCGGCGACGCCGCCCTTGATCGCGGTGCTGACGATACCGGTGCCCAGGGGCTTGGTCAGGATCAGACGGTCGCCGGGCCGGGCGCCCCGGTTGAGGAGGACCTTCTCCGGGTGGACCACGCCGGTGACGGCCAGGCCGTACTTGGTTTCGTCGTCCTCCACGCTGTGGCCGCCGACGAGGAGCACGTCTGCCTCCCTCAGCTTGTCCAGGCCGCCGCGGAGGATCGCCTTCAGAATGGCCGTGTCGAGCTTGTGAATCGGGAAGCAGACGATGTTCAGCGCCGTGAGCGGTCGCCCGCCCATGGCGTACACGTCGCTCAGGGCGTTCGCCACGGCGATCTGTCCGAACAGATAGGGATCGTCCACGATCGGGGTGAAAAAATCCACCGTCTGGATGATGGCCAGATCGTCCCGCAAACGGTAGACCCCGGCGTCCTCGCCGTGCTCCATCCCCACGATGAGGTTGGGGTCGGCGATGAAGGGAAGGTCTTTCAAGACTTCGTGCAGGTCGCCCGGACCGATTTTACAGGCTCACCCCGCCCCGTGGACGGTTTCGGTCAGGCGGACGGCCTTCTCGGGGTCGCTCATGGACGCTCCTCGCCGGGACGATCGTCGGGCCGGAATCGACGCCCCGGCCTCCCCTCCGCCCACCCGATATCGGCCGGATGGCCCGACCCGGGCGGGTTGCGGAGGGCGACGGTTTCGCCCTGGCGTTCTTCTCTATCACATCGGCCCCCGTTTATAAAGGCGATTCTGTATCCGGATCGCAGCGTCAAACGCCGCGCCTCGGAAAGAAGAAAGGGGGCGCCGCCCCGCTTCCGGCCTCCCGGCGAAGATCGGGCCTTGCATTCCGGACGGCGGATTTGGTAAAAAGAACGGCCGGTCCGGCCCCGATCCGGAGGGGCCGCGGGCGCCGGGAGGCGGCGGCAACGCCGCGGGAAGGAAGGGAAGTCGGCATGTCCTCAGCAACCATACGATATTACAGCACGAACCGCGAACTCGACGGGATCCCCGGGATCACCCCTTTCAGGGGACAGGTCGCGTTCCGGGAGGCCCTGCTCATGGGGCAGGCCCCCGACGAGGGGCTTTTCATGCCCGCCGCCATCCCGACCCTGGCGCTCGCGGATATCCTCGCCCTGAAGGGCCGTCCCTATCCCGAGGCGGCCTTCCTCGTGGCGGAGGCCTTTCTCAAAGACGAGATCGGCCGGGACGATCTGAAGCGCCTCGTCGAAGACGCCTATTCCTTCGGTGTCCCCCTGGAGCGCGTCACCGGAAGGAAATACCTGCTGCGCCTCGACCAGGGGCCCACGGCCTCCTTCAAGGACTTCGCCGCCCGCCTGATGGCCCGCCTGATGGGCCATTTCCGCGAGGCCGGAAGCCGGCTGAACGTCCTTGTCGCCACCTCGGGCGATACGGGGAGCGCCGTAGGCGAGGCCTTCAAGGGCGTCCCCGGCATCGACGTAACGATCCTCTACCCCCGGGCGGAGGTGAGCGGCCGCCAGAAGCGGCAACTGGACACGATCGGCGCAAACGTCCAGGCCCTGTCCATCGACGGGAAGTTCGACGACTGCCAGACCCTGGTCAAGCAGGCCTTTGCCGATCCGGATCTCGCGGCCTTCCATCTCACGTCGGCCAATTCGATCAATTTCGGACGGATCCTGCCCCAGATCGTCTATTACATCTGGTCCTATGCCCAGCTCGCCGAGGACGGCGAGGCCGTCGTCGTCTCCGTGCCCTCCGGAAACTTCGGCGACGCCCTGGGCTGCGAATACGCCCGGCGGATGGGCCTGCCCGTGGCGACGCTCGTCATGCCGACGAACGAAAACGACGAATTCCCGAATTTCCTGGCCACGGGGGTGTACGAAAAGGTCCAGCCGTCCCGGGCCTGCCTGTCGAACGCCATGAACGTGGGCCATCCGAGCAATCTGGCGCGCTTTTTCGATCTGTACGGGGGGACGGTGGACCGGAACGGCCGGGTCCACCGTCCGCCGGACGTGGCCGAGATGCGCCGGCGCATCTTTTCCGTCAGCGTCTCCGACGACGAGACGCGCCGGACGATCCGGCGGGTGTACGATCGATACGGAATCCTTCTGGAGCCCCACGGGGCCGTGGGATGGCGGGGGCTGGAGCGGTTCGTCGAACAGCGCGGGGAGGGGGGCGATCCCCTGTGCCTCGTGCTCGAAACGGCCCATCCGGCGAAATTCCCGGAGGAGATCCGCGCCCTGCTGGGGATCGATCCGGTCCCGCCCGCCGGCATGCGGGACCTCGATCAACGCACGGGGGAGGCGCTTCCCCTGCCCGCCGATTACCGGATCTTCCGGCAGTATCTGCTGGACCGTCTGAAACGGGAGGCCTGACGGCCTCCGCCGGCTTACGGCGTCATCACCAGCCGCTGTTCCCCGCGCGGCACGTACCACCGGATGAAATTGTAGCCGATGCCGAGGGGGGCCGGCCGGATCCCCCGGAAGCGGGCCTGGATGATGGGCAGGGCGTCGGGACAGTAGAGGAAGAGGTAGGGCTGTTCGTCGGCGAGGATCTCCTGAATCCGGTCGTAGCAGCGCTTCCGCAGCTTCATGTCAAACGTGCTTCGCCCCCGTTCGAGCAGGGCGTCCACCTCGGGGTTGCGGTACGAGATGAAGTTGAGTTCCTCCGGGCCGGTTTTCGACGAGTGCCAGACGTCGTAGAGATCGGGATCCATCGGAATCGTCCAGCCCAGAATCGTCGCGTCGAACTTGCGCTTGTTGATGAAGTCGTTGACGAAGGCGGCCCACTCCAGGACGCGGATCTTCACCTCGATCCCGACCTCGCCCAGGCGCCGCTGGAGGATCTCCGCCGTCTTCTGCCGGACATCGTTGCCCTGGTTCGTGATGATTTCGAAGCGGAAGGGGCGGCCGTCCCGGTCCAGCACCCCGTCGCCGTTCCGGTCCCGCCACCCCGCCTCGGCGAGGAGCGCCCGGGCCTTTCCCGGATCGTAGGGATACCGCTCCACCCGCGGGTTATAGGCCCAGGTCCCGGGTTTCAGGGGACCCGTCGCCGGCCGGCCCAGCCCCAGAAGCACGCCCCGGATGATCTCGTCCTTGTTGACGGCGTGGGCAATGGCCTTGCGAATCCTGAGATCGGCGAAGAGGGGGTTCTTCAGGTTGTACCCGAGGTAGGTGTAGGAAAAGGACAGGTAGCGGTACTTGTTGAAATCGCGGCGGAAGAGGGGGGTCTCCGTCTGACGGGTGTACTGCAGGGGGCTCAGGCCCATGCGGTCGATCCCGCCCGCCCGCAGCTCCAGAAACATCGTGGCCGTGTCGGGGATGATCCTGAGGACGTAGCCGTCGATGTAGGGTCGCCCCTCGAAGTAGTCCGGATTGGCGGTGAGAACGATCTTCTGGCCCGTCACCCATTCCTTGAAGCGATAGGGGCCCGTGCCGACGGGATGGCGGGCGAGCGGGCTCTGCGCGATGTCCCGGCCCGCCAGGAGGTGTTTGGGCAGGACGGCGCTCCCCCAGCTCATCAGGGCCGGGGCGAAGGGCCGGTCGTAGCGGACGCGGAAGGTGTAGGGGTCGAGGACCTCGGCCTTTTTCACCCGCAGGAAATCGCCGGCGTAGGCCGTGGGCGTTTTGGGATCGATGGTGACCTGATAGGTGTAGAGGACGTCCTCCGCCGTGAACGGACGGCCGTCGTGCCAGCGGACCCCCTTGCGGAGGTGAAAGGTGATTTCGAGCCCCCCCCGGCCGATCTCCCAGGATTCGGCCAGGTCGCCCACGATGTTGATGTCCTTGTCGTATTTGACGAGGCCGTTGTAGACCAGGCCCGCGATGTCGTGCGAGGCGCTGTCGGAGGCGAGCAGGGGGATCAGGTTGGAGGCGTCGCCGATGGCGCCTTCGACCATGACGTCGCCGTGGGCCGGGGGCGCTTCCGCGCCCGGTTTGGCGGGGCCCGGTTCAGAGGGGCGCTGCCCGCAGGCGGCCGAACAGACCAGCAGGGCGGCAAGGCACAGGGGGAGGATCGGAAGCCGGATGCGCATGGCGCCAAACTAGCCCAAGGGCCTCCGGTTTGCAACAGGAATTGCGGCTCCTTTTCTCTTGACAGGTCCGGTCCGGGTATAGTTTAAAAACTCAGCCCCGGACGTTCGGGATCGCGCGATGCAAAAACAGGCCGGGAAGGCCCCTGCCGGCGGGATCGCGATTTTCGACGGCCTTCAGGAGCGTATGCAAAAGCACGAAAAACCGGAAATAAAACGTCTCCGCCTGGGGTTCGCGACCGTACGGGACATCCTGCGGGACACGCTCCGGAATTATCAGATCAACGGCGACACCAATCAGGCGGCGGCGATCGCCCTGTACGCCATCCTCTCCATCATCCCGCTGTTCATCCTCACCATTCTGATGGCGAGCCTCGTCTTCAGCTCGAATCCGCAGATCCAGCAGCAGCTCGTTCAGGGGGCGCAGGGGGTAAGCCCCTACCTGTCCCAGAGCCTCCTCGAACAGCTCGGCCAGATCGACCAGAAGCGCCAGATCCTGGGATGGGTCGGGATCATCAGTCTCGTCTGGTTTTCCGCCATGATCTTCAACGCCATCGAAACGGCGCTGAACATCATTTTCCGTTCGCACGTCCGGCGCAGTTATGTCCTGTCGAAGCTCCTGGCCGTCGCCCTGATCCTCCTGGGCTGGATCATCATCGGGGCGAGCGTGGGCCTGGCGTATGTGTGGAGCCTCCTGGCGCGACAGCCCCTGCTGATGGAGCGCTTTGCCTATCTCCCCCTGCTTCACGGCGTCCTGTTCCGGTACATCCTGCCCTACGCGATCACGGTCGCCTTCTTCACCGTCGTCTACAAGGCGACGCCCACCGCGCGGGTCTCCTGGGGGGCGGCCCTGATGGGGAGCCTGCTTTTTTCGGCCCTGATGGAGGTGGCGAAGCACTTCTTCGCCTGGTATGTCGCCAACTACACGCGCTACCACGTGATCTTCGGAGGGCTCGAGGCGGTCGTCGTCCTCGTGATCTGGGTCTTTTACGTGGCCCTGATCCTGCTGTTCTGCGCCGAGCTGATCGCATCCTACCAGCGGCGGGACATCCTGCTCTTGGAAAAGGCCCTCCTCAAGCCGGGGAAGGCCCGGCCATCGGTCGACGAACGCCTCCTGCGCCGGTTCGGCCGGGTGTATCCCAAAGGGAGCTTCGTCTTTCGGGAGGGCGACACCGGGAGCGAGATGTACTACATCCTGCAGGGGCGGATCCTGGTGCAGAAGCAGGCCGGGCAGATCAAGAAGGTCCTCACCGACATGGGGCCGGGGGAGTATTTCGGGGAAATGGCCACCCTGATCGACGCCTCCCGGACCGCCTCCGCCGAGGCGGCGTCCGACAGCTGTCTCGCCGTGATCGACAGCGAGACCTTTCACCGGATGCTCCGGGAGAGCGACGACGTCTCGATGTTCATGCTGCAGGCGTCTTCCCGCCGGATCAAGCATACGAACGAGGCGCTCGAGGAACTGACCGAGGCCTGGATCGAACTGATGGCGATCCTGTACTTTCTCAAGGAATGGCCCCTCGCCCGGGGGCAGGACCCGGTCACGGAGCTGGTCCGCTATACGGGGAAGGACCCCGAGGACATCCGGGAGGTCCTCCACAATCTCGGCCGCGAGGGGATCCTCCGCTTCGAGGGCGACCGGGTGATGGAATTCGTCCGCAGCGAAGCCTGGAAACTGCTGAACCACCAGGTTTTCGGCTGAGGTCGCCGCCGCCTTCAGAGCTGCTTCACCCGGATCATGTTGGTCGAGCCGGTCGTCCAGAGGGGGTGCCCCAGCGTAATCACCGCGAGCTCGCCCGGGGCGAGCTGGTCGGCGGCGAGGGCGGCCTGCGCGGCCTTTTCGATCAGGTCGTCCGTGTCCTTGAAATCCCGGACCTGGATCGGCTGACAACCCCAGACCAGGGCGAGCCGGCGGACCGTCTCCTCGTTCGGGGACAGGGCGATGATCGGCTGCCGCGGCCGGAAGCGGGCGAGGGCCCGGGCGGTCAGACCCGATTGGCTGTGGGCGATGATGCAGCGCGCCCCGAGGTGGTTGGCGAGGACGCAGGACGCCTTGGCCACGGCGGCGGACACCCCGGGATCCGGCTGGGCCTGGAGAAAATCCGCATAGGGATAGCCCGTCTCGGCGCGCTCGATGAGCCTCAGCATGAATTCCACCGCCTCCACCGGATAATCCCCCGACGCCGTTTCTTCGGAGAGCATGACCGCGTCCGTCCCGTCCAGGACGGCGTTGGCCACGTCCGTGGCCTCCGCCCGGGTCGGGCGGGGGGAGTCGATCATGGAGCGCAGCATCTGAGTGGCCGTGATCACCGTCTTTCCCCGGACATTGGCCAGATGAATGAGCTTTTTCTGGATGAGGGGAACCTCGGCCAGGGGAATCTCCACCCCCAGATCGCCCCGGGCGACCATGATGCCGTCCGCCACGTCGAGGATCTCCTCGATCACCTCCAGGGCCTCGTGCTTCTCGATCTTGGCGATGACCGGGGTGGTCAGCCCCCGGTTCCGGATCAGTTCCTGGACGGTCCGGATCTCGTCCGCCGTGCGGACGAAGGACAGGGCGACGTAGTCGACGCCGTGGGCCAGGCCGACCGCGAGGTCCTCCCGGTCCTTGGCGGTGAGGGCCGGGGCGTGGATCGTTCCCGTCGGGAGGTTGATGCCCTTGTGCGAGGTCAGGACGCCTCCCGTGATGACGCAACACCGGATGTCCGTCCCGTCGGTATCCTCGACGACGAGCTCCATCAGGCCGTCGGCCAGAAGCAGCCGGTCCCCCTCGCGGACCTCCCGGGGCAGATCCGGATAGGAGAGGGAAACCGCCGCTTCGCTTCCCGGGATCTCCCGGCTCGTCAGGACGAAGGTCTGTCCGGGAACGAGGCGCACCCCCGCCTCCGGGAGGAGGCCGATGCGGATCTTCGGACCGGCGAGGTCCTGAAGGATGGGAACGGGCTTTCCCACCCGCTCCGAGACCTCGCGCAAGAGCTGGATTTTCTCCACGTGCTCTTCCGCCAGGCCGTGCGAGAAGTTCAGCCGGGCGCAGTCCATGCCGTGCAGCATGAGCTTCTCGATCATCTCGGCGCTGTCGCAGGCGGGGCCGATGGTGCAGATGATCTTGGTCTTTTTCATGGTTCGGGCTCCTTTCCGGAAGGGTTGGGGGAAGGGGACGGGGATGGCGTCATGACGAAAAAGGGGGCGTGGTTCGAGGTGAAAAACGGGGGATCGCGTTGCAGGATGGGCGTCAGGGCCGGATGGCGGCGGAACTCCCGTTCGAGAAACCGCCTGACGTCCGCGCGGTTCCAGCCCCGGGGATGCGAGAACCGGCGGTACAGGGACAGGTCGCCCTCGTAGAAGGGCGCCGTTTCCAGCGGGGCGGTTTCCGGCCCCTGCACGGGGAGGTTGAAGATGGCGAGGTTGAGAAAGCCGATCCGGTCCGCGTGGCGGACGGTGAATTCCAGGGTGCGACGCGCGGCGTCCGGGGTCTCGGCGGGGACGCCGAACAGGAGGTAGACGTAGGCGGCGATCCCCGCCGTCCGGAGGCTCGTGAGGCAGCGCGAGACGGTCGCGAGGTCGATGCCCTTCGCGAGGCTGTCGAGCACCCCCTGATCGCCGGACTCGAGGCCCAGTTGGAGCATGACGCAGCCGGACCGCCGGAGGGCGCGGCAGAACTCCGTCCGGGCCAGCTCCGGCGTGAAGCGGGTGAAGCCGTACCAGGGGACCTCCGGCGGACAGTCCGCCAGGGCGCCGAGCAGGGCCGGACTCAGGGCGTTGTCCAGAAAGTGGAGGAGGGCGGGTCGCGTCCGGTCGCGCAGGTCGGCCACCTGCGCCCGGACCTGCGCGGCGGTGAGAGGGTGGTAGGGGGTCTTTTCCGCCTGCTCGGGGCAGAAGGAGCACCGGCGCCAGTAGCAGCCGCGCGAGGCGCTGAAGGGCAGTACCGTCCCCGGGGATAGGTAGTCCGCGAGAGGCAGCCCGGTATAGTCCGGCCGCCATTCCGCACCGTCGCCCGCCGCGATGCCGTGACGGGCGAGAAGGGGCGCTTCGCCCGGTCCGGCGATCCAGTCGTCCGCGAGCGCCCTCAGGGGGCTTCCGTTTCTCAGGTGGGGCGCCCAGGAGGTGACGAGGCTGCCGCCCACGACGATCTCGATCTCCGGATGCCGGCGCCTCAAGTGCCCGATCATGGCGAAGGTGCAGAGCGCCTGGCTCAGGTAGTTCAGGGAAAAACCGACGGCGCCGGGGTTCCGGGTCTCGACGAGCCGGGTCAGGCGGTCCGAAAAAAAGGGGAAGAAGGGATTGCGCTCCGGCTCCGCAGCCGCTCTCACGAGATCGCGGCTCCTGAGCGGAGAGAGGCCGGCGTCCCGGTAATCGCTCAGGCTGATGCGGATGGCGGGGGGGGAGGCCGCATGGAGGAGGCGGTTGACGTCGCGGACGGTGCGCTGGTAGAGCGCGGGCTGCCGATAGAGGGGCCACTGCCGGAGGGCGGAGAGGTGCGCGTCGGCGTGCCGCCGCGTCCGCCGCGTCCAGGCGTTGTCGTTGTCCGTCGGCTCCCCCGGCGTCGCCGCCGACGCCATCAGCGACAGAAGGCCCTCCAGGTTGGCGTCCCAGAGGTGACAGGCGACGCCGTTCGACCGGAGCGACCCGGCGAGCCGGGCGATGCCCGCCGGCGGTTCCGCCGGCTTCACGACCGGGGGGTGGATGAGGAGCATCGGAATGCCCTATCGTCTCGTGAGAAGGGTGGACTGCTCGTCGTTGATCAACTCCCGGACGCGTTCGTAGACCGCCGCGAAGGTCTCCCCCGAGTTCTCGAAATAATGAACCCCCTCCCGGATGTGCGTCCGGCGCAGCCCGCCCACCAGATACAGCAGTTCGGCATGCACCCAGGCCTCCTGGCCGGCCAGGGGGTTGAACTGCGTCGGTTCCACGAGGACGTCGAAATAGCCGGTCATCGTGGCGATCTGCCAGATGCTGCGGGGCCGGCGGCACGCCTCGTAGGTGAGCCGCAGGCGGCGCTCGTGATGCTGCTCGATCGCCTCCAGGCGCTCCGGCAGGCGCCGGATCGCCTTGCCGTGGGCGGGGAGCGTCAGGGAGATGTCCTTAAGGGCCTTCATGGCCTTCAGGGTCCGGAGATAGGCGACCAGGTCGTCGGGGTGCGGCGTGATGGGGTACAGGAGGGTGTCGCCGCAGAGCATCCGCCGGCCGGCCCCGTTCTCGGAGTCGACGAGCAGGCAGATGCCCCCCGGGGAGTGGCCGGCGAAGTGGCGGACCGTCAGGCGGGGGAAAACGGCGTCGCCGACGGTCAGGGGCCCGTCCGCGGCGATCGGCTCGTCGACGCGGAGCGAGAGGTCGATCCGGAGCACCTGCCGCTGCGCCTCGGGCGTCCGGCGGTGCGCCGGCGGCGGCATGCCCATCGCCATCAGGACCGGCCAGCGTTCCGCCATGAAGCGGGCCATCCCCCAGGGGTTGCAGATCATCACGGTGTCGGAGACATGGGCGGCCACCCTGGCGTTGGACTGCGCCACGATCTTCCGGCCCAGGAGGTAATGGTCCATGTGCCCGTGGGTCAGGACGATCGCGTCAATCTCCTCGATCCGGTGGCCGGTGAGCGCGAGGGCGCTCGTCAGCTCCCGCTCGCTGAAGTCGTCCGGCAGCGCCTCGATCCCGTGCGGAATCGGCTGCCGCCGCCAGAAATAGAAGAACTGCTTCGCCATGTCCGTGGGCAGGCCGGTATCGACGAGGACGAGGGCCTCGTCCTCGATGAGATAGAGGTTGGTCGGCCCGGGGCCGATCCGGTCCGGGCAGTAGGTCCGGATGAGAAACAGACGGCGTCCATCCCCCAGCGGGTAGGAGACGACCCGGCCGCTGCCGGTGGGTCCGTCCGCTCGAAGCACCTTTTCACGCATTGGAGATCCTTTCCGATCCTACGCCTGGATCGCCACCCCGTGGTCCCGTTCGTCCGTGAGGATTTCAAAGGCGGCCCGGTTCCGGGTGAACAGGACGTCCGGCGTTGCCGTGCCGCCGCCCCGCTTGTCGGTCACCCTGATTTCGCACGCGGCGATCTTGGTGTTCAGGCAGTGCTTGTTGCCCCCCGGCGGGTTCAGGTAGTTCAGGCCGACGAAGGCCTCCCGGGGCGCGGAGATCGTTCCCTCCACGCGGTGCCGGCGGTCCTCGGAACGAAAGCTCCAGAGGAAGTAGCAGAACGACCCGCGGGCCCTGAGCATCCGGGGCAGGCTGTTCATGCGAATCTCCTCGCCGCGGTGGCGGAGGACCAGGGTCGTCAGGAAGGGGCTCCACACGCGCCCGATGCGGATCCGCGCGGTCGCCACCTCGAGAAAGCTCTCCGGGTGCGTGTCGAAGCCGGCCACCTGCCCCCACGCGTAGTGGTCCGTGTGGCGCCGTCCCCAGTTGTGGTTCTGGCTGCCGACCCAGTCGTCGATCTCAATCCGCCGGTCGTCCGCGGCGATGAAGCCCCGGTACCGCGCCAAGGGAAGGCCGACGAGACTCTTGGCCTTCGGAAATCCCGTATTGTAGAGGCCGAGCGGGAGGAGGAAGAGGGGGGGCTGGGCCCCGTCGAAGGCGAGCTGCCAAGAAAGGTGGTGGCCCCCCGACGCCGCGGCGCCCTTGAGATGGCCGGGCCCCAGCACGGCCTCGCCGACGCGGACGGAGAAGGCCTGGGCGTCGAACCGGCAGTCTCCCATCGGGACCTCCCGCTTGACGGCCCAGTGGCGGTTCCGTTCCCCGTCGAAAAAGACGGCCCAGAGCTCGCCCAGGGCCGCTTCCGGGCGATCCTCGGGGCTGAACAGGGTGTACGGATCCAGAAGGCCAGCGGCCGGTCCGGGTGGTTGGCCCGCTGAAAGAAGCTTTCGTAGTGTCCCGCCCGCTGTCCGGGACGGTACCGGGCCGCGTTCGCCCGCGTACGGGCGGCGTCCAGGGAGGCGCTCATCTCGTCCGTTCCTCCATCATGTCCGGACAAACGTATAATGAAAAGGCCGGACCGTGTCAAGGCGGGATCGCCGTTGACGCGAAACGGGTCCGGGGCATTATGGGCTTGACAGGAGCGGAGCATCGCTACTATATGCTTCAGGCGGCGGCGACCGTTCGACGACCGCTCCGGAAGGCGGTCGAAGCCGGGAGCCATCGCCCGTCGCCGGAAGATCGGGTCCATCCATGGCGAAACATTCATTCAGGCAGGGAGGTCTTCATGAAGCTTTCTGAAATGTACAGTTTGAAAGGCAAAACCGCGCTCGTCACCGGGGGCGGTCGGGGGATCGGCAAGTTCATCGCCGCGGGGTTCGCCGAGGCCGGCGCCGATGTCGTCATCACGTCCCGCAAGATGAAGAATCTCGAAGCGACGGCCCAGGAACTCGCCCAGGCGTACGGCGTGCAGGTGGTGCCCGTCGCCTGCGATCTGGCCAAGGACGAGGAGATTCAGCACATGCTGCAGGCGGTTCGCGAAAAATTCCCGCGCATCGACATCCTCGCGAACAACGCCGGGGTTACCTGGGGCGCGCCCACCCTCGATTATCCGCTGGAGCGGTGGGATCAGATCTTCAAGGTCAACGTGCGGGCCGTCTGGATCATCACGCAGCAGATCGCCCGTCTGATGAAGGAGCAGGGCGGGGGGACGATCATCAATGTCTCGTCGATCATGGGGTCCCGCGGATCGGAGGAGATGGCCCATCCCGCGGTGGCGTACAATTCGAGCAAGGCGGCCATCGACCTGCTCACGATGAACCTGGCCGTGAAACTCGCCCCCTACAAGATCCGGGTCAACGCGATCGCCCCGGGGTTTTTCCGGACGGACATGATGGCCTACATCGAGAAGCCGGAGTTTTCCGCCGCCTACGAGATGGTCCTGAGCGGCATCCCGCTGCATCGGATCGGCGACATGGATGACATGAAGGGGCTCGCCGTCTTTCTCGCATCGGACGCCTCGGCCTACATGACGGGCCAGATCCTCCATGCGGACGGCGGCATGACGGCCAAGTAGGGCCGGGACGTCCGGGGCGCCTGTCCCGTCGAGGGATCCTGCCGGGGGGAGTTTCACGCGCGCCCCCCCGAGAGAACGAGGAGCGAAAGCAAATGGGTGCAATTCCTGAACTCCGGCCTGCCGCCACCGTCATCCTGGTCCGGGATCGGCAGGGCGGTCCGTACGAGATCTTTCTCATGCGCCGTCACCGCAATCAGGCCTTCATGGGCGGCGCCTATGTCTTCCCGGGGGGGCGTCTCGACGAGGGGGACAGCCATCCCGATCTCCTTGCGCACCTCCATGGCCTCGGGCCGGAGGCGCTGCCGGAACGGCTCCAGGAGCCGGCCCTGCCGCCGGAGACGGCCCTGGGACTTCACCTGACGGCCATCCGGGAGATGTTCGAGGAGGCCGGCGTCCTGCTCGCCGTGGACGCCTCAGGGGCGGCGGTCGATTTCCATGCGCCGGAGACGGCGCGGCGCTTCGCCGCCTACCGGGAGGTGCTGCACCGGGGGGAGATGACCCTCAAGGATCTGGCCGCCCGGGAGGGGCTCCGTTTCGCCCTGGATCTGCTCTTGCCTTACGCCCACTGGATGACGCCGGAGATCGAGTCGAAGCGGTTCGACACCCGCTTTTTTCTCGCGCGGCTGCCGGCGGGGCAAAGGCCCGTCCACGACGAGGCCGAACTGACGGCCTCCGTCTGGATGACCCCGTCCCAGGCGCTGGCCGAGCATCAAGCCGGCCGGATCGTGCTGATGCCCCCGACCCTGAAAACGGTCGAAGAGCTGGCGGCGCACCGGACCACGGAGGCGATCTTCAAGGCCGTCTCCGGGCGCGCGATCCCGCCCATCCTGCCGCAGCCGTTCACACCGGGGGGCGAGTTCGGGGTCAAGCTGCCCTTCGACCCGGAGTATACCATCGACGCCTTCAAGCTTCCGCCCCGCCCCGGCGAGACCTGCCGGATCGTCACCTGCAAGGGGATCTGGACGACGGCGACGGCCTGAGCCGGCGCGGACAGCCTCGGAGCCTCGGGGCAGGATTTTCCAGGGATCGTTCATCAACCGCGCCTGAAAAAGCGAAGCGCCGGATTTGCGGGGTCGCTGACCATGGCCGGATTTTCAAGGGATCATTCATCATCCGCGGGAAGGGGGGGCGATGGGGCTTCTGGAGCAACGGACGGGGGAGAAGGTTCACAGCCGGACCCTGGAAATCCTGACCTATCCGGCGGGGGACCGGGGCATCCTCGTGACGGGGGAGCTCGTCGAGAAACGGCTGCGACCCTATTACGATTACGGCGTTTCCGGCGAGATCCGGTCGCCCCACACGGTGCATCACATGATCATCCGGATGCTGATCGAAGGATTGACCTTCGCCATCACGCAGATCGAGGTCGAGATGCCGGGCGTGCCGCGCGACGCCTGTCTGGAAACGGCGCGGTGCCTTAACCGCCTCGTCGGGATGAACATCGCCGCCGGTTTTACGCTGAAGGCCCGGGATGCCGTTGGGGGACGGCGGGGATGCGCCCACCTGCTCGCCCTGCTCGCGGCGATGGCGCCCGCGGCCGTGCAGGGTTTCTGGGTCCATCACGCCGCCCAGCCCATGGCAAACGACACGTCCTCCCGCCTGATGGAGCAGTACCTGATCGATTCGTGCTGGGTCTGGCGCCGGGAAGGGCCCATGGCCCAGGATCTGCTTCGGGAACTCGTCGACGGGCCGCCGGTGGACCGGGCTTCCGCCCGATCCGCCGACCCATCCAACCCGCCTAAAACTTGACCTGCGGCGCCGCCTGGGCCGCCGCCGGGGCATCGAAGAAAGCCGCCTTCGTGAAGCCGAACAGGCCGGCCAGCAGGTTGGCCGGGAAGGTCCGGATGGCGACGTTGTAAGTCCGGACGGCGTCGTTGTAACGCTTCCGCTCCACGGCGATCCGGTTTTCCGTGCCCGCCAGCTCATCCTGGAGGTGCAGGAAATTCTGGTTGGACTTGAGGTCCGGATACCGCTCCACGACGACGAGCAGGCGGCTCAAGGCCCCCGACAGGGCGTTGTTGGCGTCGATCTTGTCCGGAACGGTGGCCGCGCCGCCTACCCGCGCCCGGGCGTTGGTGACCTCCACGAGCACGTCCTTCTCCTGCTTGGCATACCCCTTGACCGTCTCCACCAGGTTCGGGATCAGGTCGTAGCGGCGCTGCAACTGGTTCTCCACCTGGGCCCAGGAGCTCTTCACCGACTCGTCCAGGCGGACGAAGGTGTTGTAGTTCCCCTTGAAGAAGGAATACAGCGAGATCCCGAGGACGAGAAGGACGACCAGGACGACGATGAGTGCTTTTTTTCCTGTGGACATAGGGTTCCTCCTTGGTGTTGATAGCGGTTTGGGTCCAGGGCGGCGACGGGACGGCGTTCAGGGCCGTCGCGGGGTCATCCGTCAGGTCCGCCACTGATCGATCTGCGTGCACAATGCCTGGATCGCGCCGAGATAGTCCCGGAAAAGGGCCTGCACGTCCCGGTCGGACAGGCGGTCCGTTCCCGCGTGGATGTCGAGCGCCGTCAGGAAAACGTCGGCCGGGAACGCAAAGTGTTCCGCCGCGTCGCGGACGATCTCCCTTCGGCCGGCCGGAATCGGGAGCGCCTTCAGAAACAGAAGGCCGTGAAACAGAGAGATCATCGCCGTTACGGAAACCCGGATCAGCTCCCGGACGGCCTTCGCCCGGCCTTCGGTTCCCAGGTAATGCTCCCGCAGGAGCAGGATCTTCCCCTTGAGTTCACGCTCCAGTTGCAGGCGCAGATGTTCCCGGTCGAACGTGAGTCCCCCCAGAACGTCCTCGCCGTCGACCAGGACATGGTGTTCCCTCATGGTGAGGAATTCAATGGGATAGACGTCGAGGGAAGAGGCGATGTCGGTCTTCGTCATGAACAGCGGGGTCGCCACCCCGCGCTTCTTCCACCGCCCGACGAGGTCGAAGGCATGCTCCAGGCCGTCCATGGCCGCCCCGTCGAGGACGACCAGAAAGTTCAGGTCCGAGCGGCCCGGAACGTAATCCGGGCCGGCGGCGCTGCCGTAGAGAATCAGGGAAACCAGTCCGCCGCCGAAGACGCGGCGATAGTCCGCCGTGATCTCGGCGAAGATCTCCCGCGGGTGTTTCGGTCGTCTGGCCATCCGATGCTCCTTTCCTAAAAACTCCGTCCGGCCCCGCCGCCGCCGCTGCCGCCGCCGCCGAAGCCCCCGTATCCACCCCCGCCGAAGCCCCCGAAGCCGCCCCCTCCGCGGCCGCCGCTCCCGCTCATCAAAAGCAGCAGGATCCAGGGCAGCATGGCGCGCCCCTGACGCGTTCCCAGCAGGGGGATCATGATCAGAAAAAGAACGAGCAGGGTCAGGGCGTCGATGCCTTTCCGGTGCCGCACGCCGGGCGGCGGCGCGGGGGCCGGGCTGCCCGTCAGGGTCACGCCGGCATCCTTGGCGATCACCTCCGAGACGGCGAGCGCCGCGTTCAGGAGCCCCTTTCCGTAATCCCCGGTGCGGAGGAGGGGGACGACGTGGCGGTCCAGGATCTCGCCGACCCGGCCGTCCGGCAGGATGCCCTCCACGCCGTACCCGGTCTCGATCCGGACTTTCCGCTCCTTGAGGGCGAGAAAGATCAGCACGCCCCGGTCCTCGCCCTGCTTGCCGATGCCCCAGGCCTGGTAGAGGTTGTTCACCGTGTCGTTGATCTCCGCCTCCCCGAGGGTGGCGACGGTGGCCACGACCACGGAGGCGCCCGTCTTCTCCAGAACCTCACGGGACAGGGCGTCGATCTGCCGCGCCTCCTCCGGACCGATGACCTGGGCGAAATCGTTGACGGCCCCGACGGGCTTGGGAAACTCGCCCCGGGCCGGCGCCGCCGGGATCAGGAACAGCAGTCCCAGCAGGAGGAGGATCGGGAGGCGGGCGATTCGCGAGCGGAATACAGGGGCCATCTTCATTCATCCGACGGGCTTTCCGGAACCCTCCGGTCAGCGGCGGGGCGAAGCCTCTGCGCCCGCTGGAACCCGGATTCCGGAAGCGCGCGTAATATATGCGGCGCGGGGTAAAATAGCAAATGGTATTTTCGCGCCGGTACCCCGGAATGCCCCGTCCCGGGGCCGGCGCTTCGAGGAAAAAGATCTTGAAAAAAAGTGAGGGGACTGCGATATAGCTTCCATCCGGTTTTGAAAAGGAGGGGGGTGCGTCAGGGATGAAGTCCGGGCGCCGCGGCGTCTTTTATGAATTCATTCTGTTCGGGTTTTACCTGGCCTCGAAGCTCATGCGCCACAAGGCGCATCTGCTGGGGCGGGAGAACCTCTCGTGCATCCCGACCCCGATCATGTTCGCGGTGACCCACGACAGCTATTTCGAGGTTCCGTCGCTCTCCCGGGTCTACTATGCCCTGAAACCCCGGCCGGATTTCATGGTCATGGCCAAGAACGATTTCCTGAGCGGCCGCTACCTCTCGACAAACTACGGGAAAAGGAGCCGGCTGCTGCGAAGCATCCTGCTGATGATCGACAAGTCGGGCCTGCCCATGGCCATTTTCCGCAAACTGAAGCTGGCGGCCATCGACCGGCCCTTTGTCGAGGCCTTGAGCAAGAAGAAGGAAGAATTGAAGCAGGAAATCTCCGATCAGCTGAACCGGTTCAGGGAAGGCAGCGCTCAGGGGGTTTCGACCCTGGTTTTTCCCGAGGGAACCACGTGGGGTTTCGGCGGACTGAAGAAGATCCGCAGCTCCGTGTACCAGATTCTCGAAAACACCTTTCAGGAGACCGGCCGGAAGGTGTACATCCTGCCCATCAACGTCAAGGTGGACCGACTCGTGCAAGGGGCGAAGGACGTGTTCATCCGCGTCGGCCCGCCGGTCTTCTTCCGCAAGCCCAAGGAGGAATTCAACCGGACGCTCTACGAGATTCTGCAGGGGCTCCATACGATCACCTTCAGCCAGGTGGCGGCCTACTACCTGAAGCGCCTGGCGGAGATGAAGCGGGATGCCGCCCGGACGGTCCTCTTCCGGAAAGAGCTTTTCCTGCAGAATCTGGAAGGGATCCTCACGGAGATGAACCGTCTGGCCCGAGACCGAGCCCTGCCCGATTTCGACCCCGCGCTAAAGGACCGCCGGTATCTTTCCGACAAGGCGGAGCGGTTCCTGAAGTACTGCCTGAAGAAGCGCTACCTGCACAAAAAGCGTTTGAGTGACCGGAAAGAGGCCTTGCTGCTCGACATCGAGAGAATCCTGTCCAGTCCCCCCGTCAAGGAGTTCCGCAAGGCCAATCCCCTCGCCTTCTGTGCCAACGAGCTGAACTCCCTGGGCGAACAGACCATCCGGCCGGTGTTCGACGCCCGCCTCCGCTGCCGGTAGACGCGCGTCCGGCGTCGGTCCCTGCAGCCGGGCCGCGTCTCGATGCGGCTAGGAAGGCCGGTTGGAAAGGGTCGGGTTTGAGCGGCGGGACGGAGAAAAGAAACGGGGACGCCGAACGCGGGAAAAGGGCGGCAGGCCGGATCGCGCGGGGTCGTTCGGATGCCGCTTCGAAGGGAGAGACCGTCGGATGCCCAACAGGTTCAGCGCGTATCTGAAAAAGAAAGTCCTCAAAAAGGACCAGAACCTCGTTTCGCTCGACGACCCCTACGAGGTCGTCAAGGCGCTTTTGCGGGGCCACGCCGTTCGAGGGATTCTCGACGCGGGCGCGAGCAATGGACATGCCTCGAAACGGATCCTCAAGAACTTCCCCTCGGCCCACGCCTATGCCTTCGAGCCGAATCCGATGTACCGGGAGGGCCTGATCGAATACGCCCGGCGGGATCCCCGGTTCCATCCCCAGTTCTCGGCGCTTTCGGACCGCGAGGGGACGGCTGAACTCAACATCACGGCCTCGGCGGGCAATACGTCCCTTCTGAACCCGTCCGACAGGCTTCGGGACATCGACCCGGACGGCGCCGGGATCCGGGAGGTCGTTCAGGTGCCGCTGGTGACGATCGACGGCTGGGTGGAGCGAAACGGCGATGTGCCGATCGAATTCATGAAATTCGACATTCAGGGGTATGAACTGACCGCCCTGCGGGGTGCGACCCAAACCCTGAAAAAATCGACGCTGATCGTCTACAGCGAGATCTGGTTCAACGGGGCGTACGAAAAGGGCGTCCTGTTCAGTGAACTGGATCTTTTCCTGCGCGAACAGGGGTTTTCGGTCTACGACATCTACAAGCCCCGCTACAACCGGACCGGCGGCCAGGTGATCTGGGCAAACGCGATCTTCATCCATGCCGATAAAATCAGATCCTGAGAGGAACCCTTCCATGCCCTCCGTGCCTCCGTCGGATTTGCCCTCCCCGTGGAGACTGTCTCCGGCCGCCTGGTGCGTTCTGCTCGCCGGATTCGCCGTCAGGATCTACCTCGCGTATCGGCTCCCCACCTTGAGCCCCGACAGCCACCTCTATTTTCAGCAGGCCAAGGCGCTCCACTTCGGCCTCTTCGATCAACTGCTCGCTTACTATATCTACGTGTCTCCCTACCCGATCGCGGTCTCCCTGGTCTATTCCGTTTGCGGAGACTGGATCGTCGCCGCCCAGGGCGTGAACATCCTGTTCGGAACCCTGACGATCGCCGTCCTTTACGGGCTTCTGCGCAGATTTTTCGCGGACGGCGTCGCCGCTCTCGGCGCCCTGGTCTTTGCCTTTCTGCCGACGTTCGCGGAGGTGTCGCGGGACGCCCTGCGGGATCCGATGTTCTGGTTCTTTTCGGTCCTGGGGCTGTACCTCTTCATCCTGCACTTGGAGAAGCGGCGGCCCCTGCTGCTCCTGGGCTGCAGCCTTTGCCTGGCCTTCGCGGCCTGGGCGCGCTTCGAGGCGGGGCTCTACATCGTCGCGACCGCCGGCTGGATTTTCTTTTTGAACCGGCAAGGACGCTGGACGGACCTGCTGGTTTTCTTGCTTCCCTATGCCCTGTTGGGGCCCCTCGTCCTGGCCCTGTCTTTCTATCTGGATCTCAGCGTGATCGAGATCCTCAATCCGAAAAGAATCCTGGATCTCCCCGCGCAGTTCATTGCCCAATACGACACGCTCCGCGACGAGTTGAAAATCCTGGCCCGACCGTCTTACATCATCGGGCCAAGCAGTTATTTTTTCGACCGGATCCGAAGCCTCTTGTGGATCATCGCCCTGGTGGCCCTGGTCGTCCTGATCGTCGAATGCCTGGTCTATGTTTTCTTCGTCGTGTTGATCGGGGGCACGGTTTCATCGCTTCGCCGTCGATGGGCGGACGGGCGGATCCGCTACCTGGCGGTGATGTCGGTTCTGGCGCTGATCCTGCTTTATTTCCAAACGCTCTATATCTGGCACGGCGCCGAGCGCCATCTCGCCGTCTTCATCCTCCCGTCCTTCGTCTTCATCGGGGCGGGGATCGAGGCCGGTCATGCGCTCCTGACGAGGCGCTTCCGGTATCGTCCGGCCGCCGGCTATGCCCTGGTCGGCGCGCTCGTTCTCCTCACCCTCCTGCCGCCGGTCCTGCGGGCGAACTTCGATCGAGACAAGCTGGTCTACAGGGAAATCGGCCGTTACATCGCAAAACGCGAGGCGAATGCCCGGCCGGTCACCGTTTGCGGGGCCTTTAAACGGGTGATAGATATCCAGTTCTACGCCAACCTGAACACGCCTTCGGCGACGTTTTTCGATTACGGGGCGCTGTTCCATGACGCGAATGTCGTGACCGCCGATGACATCTGCGGAAAGCCCTGCGATTATCTGGTCCGGGACGAGCAGGGATGGCGGGGGGCGAACGTCGATTTCGCGCGTCCGTCAGCCCCCTGCACGTTTCGCGAACTTGAGCGATGGCCGTCCAGGAAGCACGGCGCCCTGATCCTCTACGAGGTCTCCCCATGAAGGTCGGGCTGGTCTGCCGCCATTTTCTTTCCACCAGGGGGGGGCTGGAACGATACACCGTCACCCTCGCGGCCGAACTGCTGCGCCGGGGCCACGACGTTCATGTGTTCGCCCACGGCGGCGAACGGCCCACGGGCCTCCATTTCCATCCCGTCCCGTTTTTCCCCCTGTCCTCCCCCGGGAAAAACCTCTCCTTCGCCTTCATGGCCTCGCGGCGGATCGCGCCGCTTCGCCTCGACGTGGTTCAGAGCATGGAGCGGATCTGGCGCCAGGATATCTTCCGCGCCTCGGACGGCATCAACCCCGTCCAGATGGCCCAGCGCTACCCCAACCCCTGGCTCCGGCGGTTCAAGGCCGTGACCCCCCGGCGCCGGGCGCTGACGTTTCTCGAACGCCGGATCTTCGAGCGCGGCGGCGCCCGCTTCGTCATGACCAATTCACGCCTGGTCCGGGACCAGGTCCTTCACCATTACCGGGTTTCCGAAGACAGGGTTCGCGTCATCTACAACAGCGTCGATACGTCGCGGTTCAATCCCGCCGCGAGGGAGCGGCTCGGCGCGCCCCTGCGCCGCCGCTACGGCATCGGACCGGAAGACCGGCTGATCCTCTTCGCGGGAAACGAATTCAGGCTCAAGGGCCTGTCCGTCCTGCTCGAGGCCGTGGCCGGTCTCGACGCCCGGAAGATTCGGATCATCGTGGCCGGCTCCGATTCCGCGGCCCCGTACCGGTCCCGCGCCCGGCGGCTCGGTCTCGGGGACGCCGTCGTGTTCGCGGGATATCAAAAGGCGCTGGAGGGGTTTTACGGCGCGGCGGACCTGTTCGTATTGCCGACGCGATACGATCCCTTCGCCAATGTCTGCCTCGAGGCCATGGCCTGCGGGACCCCGGTGATGACCACCCGGATGAACGGCGTCTCCGAAGTCATCGAGACGGGGCGCGACGGCTTCGTCCTGCGGGACGTCTCGGTGGGGGAGCTGACGGCATCCCTGCGCGCGTATCTGGCCGTCGACGACCCGCGCGCCCTGGGAGCGCGAGCCTGTCAAAAGGCCTCCTCCTTCACCATGGAGGCCCATATGCGCGATCTGCTGGCCCTTTACGCCGACGTGATCGAGGACAAGCGCGGATGAGCAACGGCGCCGGGAAGATCAGGATCGTGAACCGGCCGGACATGGTCGTGAACGCCGACTTCCAGTCCCTCCTCGCCGAAAACGGTCTGCTGGATTACGAACGGATCTTCCGGCGGGAAGGCGGCACGGTCGTCAAGAAGATCGAGGAGCGCAGCGTGGTCCGGCTCGATCTCGTTCAGGACGGGCGGCCGCGGCGGATTTTCCTCAAGCGACACCGGGCCGAGCGTCCGGACCTCGGAGCCTGGATCGGCCACGGGTTCTCGGCGCGCGGCCTCTCACCCGGGATGGCGGAATTCGAGAATATCCGCGATTTCAGAAAGAGCGGCCTGCCCACGGTCACGCCCGTCGCCGCGGGCGAGCGGCGGACCGGCCCGTTTCGGTTCGAATCGTTTCTCGTGACGGAGGATTTTGCCCCCTACGTTTCGCTGGAACGGCTGATCCGGGAGCACCCGGAGCGGTTTGGCGGACCGGCGGGGACGCCGTGGAAGCAGCGGCTGCTTTCCGCCATCGGCCGCCTGGCGGCCGCGATGCACGCCCAGGGGTTTAACCACCGCGACTTCAACGCCACCCATATCCTGATCGGTCCAGAGGATGAAACGGGGGCGGTTTCCCTGGCGCTGTTCGATTTTCAGCGGGTGGACCGCAGGACGTGGCTGCGGATGAAATGGCGCGTCAAGCTGCTGGCGGAGCTGTTCTTCACGCTGCCGGAGCCGCTCTTCGACCGGGAAGACCGCCGGCTGATTTACCGGGCCTTTCGCGGCGCCGGGCGGATACGGCCGGTGGACTGGTTTTTCCTGCTTCTCGTCGAACGGAAGATCGCACGCATCGCGCGCCATATGCGCAAGGTCGACGCGCGCAAGCAGGCCGACCGGGAGCGGGGCCGCCGCATCGGATAGCGGACCGGTTCGGCGCGCCGGACTGGTGGATACGGGACGCGCAGGCAGTCAGATTTACAGTGCGCCCGCGGGAAGACGTCGGCCCGCGGGGCGTTGCGGGAATGGAGGCGTTGGATAAGACGGCGGCAGGTTGACGG
The DNA here is from genome assembly GCA_002347815.1 of Syntrophaceae bacterium UBA2251. GTDB lineage: Bacteria > Desulfobacterota > Syntrophia > Syntrophales > UBA2251 > UBA2251. The sequence goes on along the minus strand of DDXV01000039.1, from coordinate 13,891 downwards.
TCCGGGCGGGGGCATGATGGTCTTTCATGCCCCCGCGAAGGGGGGCGAGGCGGGAGGAATCCCGCACGTCCGGGGTCGGAGGCGAAGATGAACGGTCGGCTGAAGGTTCGTGCCGCTCACGTGGAGGACGGGGACTGGCTCCGCGGGGTCGCCCGGACGGTGTTCGATCGCTATACGGGCGGCCTGCATCGCTGGGCCCTGGACGACGATGACGGGATCCGCCGGATCCACCTCGGCGAGCGGGCCGGCGTCCTGGCGGTCCGGTTCGCGGGGCGGATCTGCTGCGTCAAGCTCTTCTACGACGATCGCCCGCGCGTGACGTGCCTCAATCGGCTGGGCTTTTCCAAGGCCCGCCGCGCCTTCGAAAGCGGGCTCGAACTCGCCCGGCGGGGCATCCCGGCGCCGGCCATGCTGGGCTGGGCCGTGGACGGAAAAACCGGCCTGGCGCTGCTCGTCACGGAACTCATCGCCGACGCCGAACGCGTGGATCTGTGGATCGCCGCTCAGGGCCTGACGGAGGATCTGGTCGGGCGGGTCGCCGGTTTTGTCCGCCGGATGCACGACGCCGGGGTGGGCCATGGCGACCTGTCGCTCCGCAACCTGCTGGTCGGCCGGCAAGACGAAGGGCTTTTCCTCTGGATTCTGGACTACGAGGACACGGTGTTCCGGAAGGCGATTTCGCGGCGGCGGCGCCTGCGGGACCTGCATCACCTGCACGAGCGGGCCCTGGCACTGAGCGGCGTCGAAGACCGTCTGCTCTTCCTGAGGCGTTACCTGGGCGATGCCGGCGACGTCGCGCTGTGGGCGGAGGACCTGCGGGCATCCCTGCGGCGCCAGCCCTCCAAGTACAGCCGCGCCTGTTCGCAGGAAGGCGGAAAATGAGCGGTTCGCCCGCGAGGGAAATCGATGCGCGGGACCCGGCCGGGCTGTTCCCGGGCGCTCCCAGGCGCACCGGGCGTTCCCCGGGGCGGTCTTCCCCCGCTCAGGCCTTCCCCTGGCCCTTGCCCCACGAATCCCGGAGGGCGACGATCCGGTTGAAGACGAGCTTCTCCGGCCGGCTGTCCTTCGCGTCCAGGCAAAAATAGCCCGTCCGCTCGAACTGGAAGCGGGCGCCGGGCGCCGCCTCCTTCAGACCGGCCTCCACGAAGCAGCCCTTCAGGACCTCCAGCGAATCTGCATTCAGAAACTTGACGAAATCGTCGCCGGCGGCCGCCGGGTCGGGAACGGAGAACAGCCGGTCGTACAGCCGGACCTCGGCGGGGGCGGCGTGCGCCGCCGAAAGCCAGTGGATGACCCCCTCCACCTTGCGTCCGTCCGCGGGCGGCGCGTTACGCGTTTCCGGGTCGATCGTGCAGTGGATCTCCGTGATCTCGCCGCTGGCCGCGTCCCGGCTATGGCTCGCGTAGCGGATGACGTAGGCGTTTCTCAGGCGGACCTCCCGCCCGGGACCGAGCCGCTTGTACTTCTTCGGCGGGTCTTCCATGAAGTCGTCCCGCTCGATGTAGAGGACCCGCGAGAAGGGGACCTCGCGCGATCCCAGCCCGGGGTTCTGCGGGTGGTTGGCGCAGGTGAAGGTTTCCGCTTTGCCCTCGGGGTAGTTGTCGATCACGACCTTGAGCGGCTTCAGGACGCACATCGTCCGGGGTGCCCGGTCGTTCAGGTCCTGGCGGACGCAGTGTTCCAGAAGGGCGATGTCCACGACGGTGTCGTTTTTCGCCACGCCGATCTCCGCGCAGAAGTTCCGGATCGCCTCGGGCGTGTAGCCGCGGCGCCGCATCCCGGCGACCGTGGGCATCCGCGGATCGTCCCAGCCCTGCACGTGGTCGTTTTCCACCAGCTCGATCAGCCGCCGCTTGCTCAGGACCGTGAAGCTCACGTTCAGGCGGGCGAATTCGATCTGCTGGGGATGGTCCCAGGAAATCAACTGATCCACGAACCAGTCGTACAGGGGGCGGTTGTTCTCGAACTCAAGGGTGCAGATGGAGTGGGTGATCTGCTCCAGGGCGTCGGAGAGGCAGTGGGCGAAATCGTACATGGGGTAGATGACCCAGGCCTTGCCCGTCCGGTAGTGCGGCGCCCGCTTGATGCGGTAGATGACGGGGTCCCGCATGACGATGAACGGCGAGGCCATGTCGACCTTGGCGCGCAGGACGTGCTCGCCGTCGGCGAACTCCCCGGCCCGCATCCGGGCGAAGAGGTCCAGGTTCTCCTCCACGGAGCGGTTCCGGTAGGGGCTCTCCTTCCCCGGTTCGGTGAAGGATCCCCGGTATTCGCGGATCTCGTCGGCGTCGAGGCTGCAGACGTAGGCCTTGCCGGCCCGGATCAACTCGACCGCAAACGTATAGAGCTGCTCGAAATAGTCGGAGGCGAAAAACAGGCGGTCCTGCCAGTCGAATCCCAGCCAGTGGATGTCTTCGATGATCGACTCCACGAACTCCAGGGATTCGCCGGCCGGATCCGTGTCGTCCATCCTGAGGTTGCAGGCGCCCCCGTACTGGGCCGCGATGCCGAAATTGAGGCAGACCGACTTGGCGTGGCCGATGTGGATGTAGCCGTTCGGCTCCGGGGGAAAACGCGTGGCGACGCGGCCTTCATGCCGGTTTGTCTTGAAGTCGTCCGCGATGATGTCCCGGATGAAATCGCTGGGCGCCGGGTCGTTGCTGGAATTCATATGGACAGGAACCTCCCGTGGTTTTTCTGCACCCGTCGGGCGCGTCCTCGCGCGGGCCCCGCTTTCCATGCCGTGCGGTCCGCGAACCGCCGCTCCCCTCCGGGCGGGTCGAGTATAGGGAAAACGCTCGCCCCTGTCAATGGAATTGCCGCCCGCGGATTTGCACAGGCCCGTTTGTCGCCCGCTTCAAACAGCTTGATCCGCCCCGCATTTTCCTGTTAAGAAAAGGCGGGGCCGGGGATGCGCCGCCGATGTCGTTGAAGGGCGATCTGCCGTTAGGGCGCCGTCACGGGATCGCGGCAACGGAATTTCAGGAGAAGGCCGCCCGTCATTGGGGAATGCGGGGCGGGGGAAAGGTCGCGTCGAATGTTTAGCAACCTGGGACATCGCATCTTTTCATGGCTGGAAAAGCGGGAACTGTCTTACTGGCGTTCGCGGATGCGGGTGGGAAAAGGGGTCGATATGAAACCGGGCTTCCGGGTCACGAAGCCCGAACAGGTGACGATCGGGGACTATGTCAGCATCGGCCCGGATGTGATCCTGCAGGCACACGCGCCGATCACGATCGGCGATTATACGCTCATCTCCGCCGGCGTTTTGATCGTGACGGCCAATCACGGCCCCGACAGGCGGGAGCTTGAAATGCGGCGTGACGTTCAATCGCCGGTCCGGATCGGCAAAAGCTGCTGGATCGGCGCCGGCGTCGTCGTCCTGCCGGGGGTGACGATCGGCGACGGGACGGTCGTGGGCGCGGGAAGCGTGGTCAGCAGGGATCTGCCGCCGGAAACGATCTGCCTGGGGGTTCCGGCGAGACCGATCAAGCCGAGGCCGAAACCCCGCGACGTCTGAGCCTTCCCCCGAGCCTCCTCTCGAGCGTCCCGGCCGGCGCGATCCCGCGAAGACCTGCCGGGATCCGGCCGTTCAAACGGCGGAAACGGGTTTCCTTTCAAACCCGGGCGGGTTCCTTCCCCGGCCCGTCGAGGTTGAGCCGCTTCAGATCCTTGTCCCGCCGGATCTTGAACGGAAAGTCCCACCTGCACACCTTCATCCGGTCGAGGTCCGTCAGCACCGGGCCCCGGTCGGAAATCAGGACATGATCCTGTTTCAGGTCTCCGTGGACGATCCGGTGTTCGTGCAGGCGATGGACCCGCTGCCGCACCTGATGAAGGAGGGCTTCGCGCCGACGTGCGGGGAGGTCGGGGTCCCGAAGCGTCTCCGCGAGGGTGTTCCCCTCGATGCATTCCAGGATCAGGAAGGACTCCCGGACGAGGCATCCCCGGTGGAACTCGACGCAGCAGACGGGTCTGGGCGTGCCGATCCCCAGCATTCTCAGGAGGTGTCCGTTCACCCACCCCCGTTTCGCGCGCGAGGTTTCAAAGGCGGGCAGGATCGCGCGGATCCTCCCCCGCTCGCGGTACCGCCGGACCACCATCTTCTTCGCGTTCCACTCGAGCGTAAACACGGAGGGGGCCTTTCCGCGCTTCGCGTCTTCCCCGGCGCCCGCCGGGCCGTTCAGCCGCTCGAGCCAGGGGCCGAGATCCGCGTCTTCGAAAAAGGCCCGTTCGTAAACGGCCCGATACGCCTGGCCTTCCACGCGTCGATAGCGCTTGCTGGTTCGCAGGGTCTTTTTCAGGCCGCGCAGGACGGCCGCTTTTCGATAACGGCCGTGAAGGGACATCATCGCGGCCTCGTCGGCGTCGGAGGGCCGGTATCCCCGGGCCTCGAGGTAGGCGCGGCAGAGGCTCCGGAGGGAATCCTCGTCGTCATCCTGAAGAATGCCGCCCAACAGCGCGACTTGCGAAATCCCCTCCTCACGGGTGACGGGGCGTGAGCGGAAGGTCATCTGCCCGCTGTCCAGCATGAAGGCGCGCTCGCCCCTCAGCAGAAAATTGCCGAGGTGCATATCCCGCTGCAAGACGCCCCGGTCGTGATACGTCGCCAGTTCCCGGCACACATTTTTCAGCAGCTCGACCCGTTCCGGGCCTTCCGGCAAGCCCGCGAACACGTCCGTCGCCGGCCGGGAATCGACGATCTTCTCGACGACCAGGGCCCAGCGCCCCGCGTCCGTCCGGCCGTAGAACAGCGGTTTCTGGGACGTCAGCTCGCGGGCCATCACGGCGTTCAGGCCGCGCCATTCCCGCCGCAGATGCCGCCGGGCCTGGCAGGGATGGAAAAAGATCTTCACCACGACCGGCTGGTCGTTCCACCAGGCGTCGAAGACCTCCCGCTTGCCGGGGACGGACCGGAGCAGACGGGTGCACTGGATCGTTTCGTCTCTGCGGTGCGGGAAGACGCGCCTGAGCAGCAGGGGGGCGGATGGGGTCGTCATGGTTTTCGTTGCGGGTCGGGCGCGCCGGTCTCTGCCCGGGCCGCTATCGTTCGATGGCCTGCGCGATGACGGATATGAGCCGGGGGGCGATGAGGTTCACGTCGTACCCGGCCGCATTCAGACGGCCGGCTTGGGCCATCTTGTCCCGCAGGACCGCATCCTCGATGAGGCGCATCAGGTGCGCCTCCCATTGGGCCGGGCCGCCGGCCAGAAGGCCCGTGACGCCCTCCACGATATGCTCGGCATTGGTTCCTACCGGCGAGGCCACCACGGGCAGACCGGCCGCACCGTACTCCAGCACCTTGAAGCTGCATTTGCCGCGGGTGAAGGGGTTGTCCGGCAGCGGCGCGAGCCCGATGTCCGCCGTTCCCAGGTATTCCCCGCGCTTCCCGCTGTCCCAGGCGAGCTTCTCGACCGGCATGGAATCCAGATCCAGGAAGGTTTCGCAGATCTGCCTCAGCACGACGTCCTTCCTCCGGGCGCCGATGGCCTCGAGCACCGGCTTCAGCGCCTTGAGATAGTCGAGCGTGCTCGCACTGCCGATCCAGACCAGCCGGACCTTCCCGTCTCCGGGCTTCGCCGCGTCGCAGGCGTAGTCGCCGACCCGGAGCCCGAGCGGCACGACATGGACCTGCCGGTTGTAGGCCCGCCCAAGCCGGGCCAGGTGCTCGCTGCCGACGATGACGGCGTCGGACAGGCGCACCATTCTCCGCCAGGGCACGAAATGCGAGCGGTTGCGCCGCTCCGGCCGGCGGTCGCTGTGCATCACGGCGTCATCGTAGTTGTAGATGATCCTCCGGGCGTGTTTCCGAAGCAGGTGGGCATCGACGACATTCAGGCCCTTCTTGTGCACCAGGACGCCGTCGAACGCCCCCGCCCGTGCAAAGAGCCGGCTTCTCGCCCACATCCCCCGGGGCAGGGTCTCGACGCTCGCCTCGATGCCCCCGTCCCGCATCGGCGCGAGGTAGGCGCCGATCCTCTGACGGAAGCTGGCCCGCTCCGCGTTGTTGGTGAGAACCAGAAGTCTGCTCATGGAATCGCCCCGCGACCGCAAGTCGTCCGGCACGCCTACTTGACGGCCTCGACGTTCAGGCTGATCTTGATCGCCTGGTCCCCGGCCTTCATGACTTTCATCGAACGGTCCTTCACGCGCGGTTCGCTTCCGTCCCACGGATCCCACGGCCGCACGCCGGAAAAGCCCGCGGCCAGCAGCAGCGCCTCGATGTCCCGCCGGTTGAAGACGGTGAAGTGGATGTTGTACGGATGGTCCTGCGACCCCATCAGCTGGTTGTGCATGGACCGGACGTCGTTTTCGGAAAGCCGGTAGACCTCCAGCAGCTTGTCGAAGTCCGGCACGGAAAGCCGGAGTCTCGCGCCGGGCTTCAGAATCCGGTGCATCTCCCCGAGGATGCCGTCGAGCTCCGCCCGCTTGAAATGCTCCAGCACGTGGCTCATGTAGATCAGGTCCGCCGATCCGTCGGCGAACGCGTCCAGACGGGCGATGTCCGACGTCACCACGTGGACGTGGGGAAACGGCTGGGCATCGATGTTGATGAAGCCGGGGAGGTTCTTTTTGCCGCACCCGATGTGGAGGTAGACCTGGCCGTCCGCGCGCTTCGGACAGGGCGGCTCGATGAATCTCCTTTTTGCGAACCCCACCTTCTGCCGGAATGACTTGAACATCGCCGCCGCCCGCCCGGGCCTGACCCGCCCCTGGAAATTTGGGGGGAGTATAAGCAGCCCACCCCGCGATGTCAACGGAAAAACCGGAACACCCGACCACGCGCCGCCGCCCGGCTTGACAATCGCCGGCGGGGCCATTATCATGGCGCCCGACGCCCGAGTCCGGGAAAATGCCCCGTCCGCCGGGTCGGGTCTTCCCCGAATCGGCCTCGAGCCCGAACAGAAGGAGGACAGCGATGAAGGATCGTTTGAATGCCCTGGATGTGGCCCTGAACAACGAACTCAGGGAGCGTGAATTCTATCTGCGCCACGCCACGCGGACGAAGAACCCCGTCGGCGCCGCCATGTTCCGGCAGATTGCGGCGGAGGAACTGGAGCATTACGAGCGCCTGCACGCGCTCAAGGAGACCTGGGAGGCGAAGCGGCAGTGGCCGGAGACAGTGCCCCTGAAGGTGAACGGAACGGTCGTGAAGGACGTCCTGAAGGGGGCCCTGAAGCAGGCGGCCGGTGCCCCGGCGGGCGACGCCGACGATCGCGAGGCCCTGAAGACGGCCATCGCGTTCGAGGCCAAGGGGACGGAATTCTACGCGGGGCTCCGGGATCGGGTCGCCGATCCCCGGGAGAAGGCCTTCTTTGACCTGCTGGCCTCCATCGAGCACGAACACTACGCGTCGCTCAAGGACACCGAGGAGTATCTGACGGATCCGGCCGGCTGGTTCCGCAAGACGGACCGCGGCGGCCTCGACGGGGCCTAGCGGACCTCGGCCAGCTTCTCCGTCAGGTCGTTCCAGCGCGCGTAGAGGTTCTCCAACTCGGCGGCAAGCGCCTGCAGTTCGCGGCTCAGGTCGCGGACCTTCCGGGCGTCCCGGTGGGTTTCGGGCAGGCAGAGAAGGGCCTCGTTCGCGGCCTTTTGCTCCTCCAGGCGGGCTATCCGCTCCTCCGTCGCGACCAGGTCGCGCTCCAGGCCGATCCGGGCGCGGTACAGGCGGTTCCGCTCCTCCGCCTCCAGGCGCCGCTCCTCCTTGCTCCTCTGACGGACGTCCTTCGGCGCCGGCACGCCGTTCACCGCGGCCGCGCCCGGTACCGCCGCGCCGTCTTCCGCCTCCCGGCGCTTCTCGATGAAATAGGAGTAATTGCCGTTGTATTCCTGGGCGCGTCCCTCCCGGAGTTCGATGACCCGGTTGGCGAGGCGGTCGAGGAAAAAGCGGTCGTGGGACACGATGACGAGGGTGCCGGCGTAGCCGAGCAGGGCCTCCTGGAAGATCTCCTTGGTCTTCAGGTCCAGGTGGTTGGTCGGCTCGTCCAGGATCAGGAGGTTCGTTTCCGTGAGCAGGATCTTGAGCAGGGCGAGGCGGGACTTCTCCCCGCCCGAAAGGACCCGGACGGGCTTGTAGATGTCGTCTCCCGAGAAGAGAAACGCGCCCAGGAGGTTCCGCTTGCGCTGGTCGTCGTCCTGGGAGCTGACCGCCTGCACCTCCTCCCAGACCGTCCGCGCGGGGTCGAGGTTCGCGCTGCCGTCCTGCGAGAAGAAGGCCATCCGGACGTGGACGCCGTAGCGGATCTCGCCCGCCGCCGGCGCCTCGATCCCGGCGAGCAGGCGGGACAGCGTCGATTTGCCGCTTCCGTTGACCCCGACGAGCGCCAGGCGATCCCCCCGGCGGACGGTGAAGCCGACCTCCCGGAGGACCTCGTTCCGGCCATAGCGGTGCGCGAGGTCCCGCGCGGTCACCACTTCGCGGCCGCTCTGCGGGCCGGCGGGAAACTGGATGCGGACCGTTTTTTCATGGGCCGCGGCCTGTACCGGCGAGAACTTCTCGAGCTGGCGGATCCGGCTCTGGACCTGCCGGGCCTTGGTCGCCTTGAAGCGGAAGCGCTCGATGAAGGCCTCGGTCCGCTTGATCTCCGCCCGCTGCAGCGCCATCTCCTTGCGGAGCGCATCGAGGCGCCGCTCCTTTTCCGTGAGGTAGGCGGAGAAGTTGCCGGCGTACGCCGTGATCCGTCCCTGGGCCAGCTCGACGATCTGGCCCGCCAGCTTGTCCAGGAAGTAGCGGTCGTGGGCGATGGCGATCATCGTCCCGGGATAGTCCCTCAGGTAGGACTCCAGCCATTCCATGCTTTCCGTGTCCAGGTGATTCGTCGGTTCGTCGAGAAGCAGAATGTCCGGCCGGGCCAGGAGGAGGGCGGCGAGCAGGATGCGCATCTTCCAGCCCCCGGAAAAGGTCGTGCAGTCCTTGTCGAAATCGTCCGGCCCGAAGCCGAAGCCCCGGCAGATCTGCCGGGCGCGGGCCTCGAAGGCGTAGCCGTCGCGGGACTGGAAGCGGGCGAGGGTTTCCTCGTACGCCCGGAGCAGGGCCGGATAGGCCGCCTCTTTGGGGTCCGCCTGGGCGATCGCGGCCTCCTGCGCCGCGAGGTCCCGCTCCAGCCGGTCGATCCCGCTCTGCTTTTTCAGGTAGGTGAACATCGTCACGGGTTCCAGGGAGACGATGTCCTGAGGCAGATAGCCGATGGTCCGGTTTTTCGGAAGCTGGACCGTCCCGTCGTAATGGTCGATCTCGCCCAGCAGGGTCCGGAAGAGCGTCGTCTTCCCCGTGCCGTTGTCCCCGACGAGGCCGATCCGGCTCTTCTCGGTGATTGTCCAGGTCAGGCGGTCGAACAGGACCTTGTCCCCGAACGACAGGCTGAGATTTTGAATGCAGATCAAGGCTGGCGTCACCCCGGCGAGCGTTGCCGAACGTATAGAGGAATCGGGCGCCGGTGTCAAGAAGGGCCGTCAGGCGATCGCATCGGACCTCAGGCAAAGTCGGAGAGCCGTTAATCCAACATGAATTTGCCGTCCTGTATGATCGTCGTGTTGTCGACTTTAAGGGTCATCCCCCCGCTCACCGCGTCGTGGTGGATGTTGCTGTAGACCTTGCCTCCCTCGAACGTTGTATTCTTCCCGATGGCAATGTGGATCGTTCCAAGGATCATCTTGTCGATGATGGTGCCTGAAAACCCGTCAAAGATCTTGATATGGTTGGTCGCAACGCCCAGTTCCCCGATGTTGGTTCCATGGGCATCCGCCGCGGCAATGATGTCCCTGACTTTTTGCGCTTCGCGACCGCCGCCACGGACTTCGACAACCCTGCCGTCCTTGATGATCAGGAGAAAGGGATCCATGACCAGACCGACGTATTCGAAGAAACCGTTGACGAGATACTGGCCGTTGGCGGTGCCTTCAACCGGGGCCAGCGCCGTTTCGGCGTATAAAGGGACGGCGCCCCATTCGCCGGGTTCCCACATGGATGCCCGTAACTGCTCGCATTTTCTTCCTACGCCGAACGTGAGATCGGTTTGAGGCCCGGTAATGTGGGCCACTTTGCCGTTTTCCAGAACATGGGCGACTTTTGCGGTCCGCTCCCTGATTTTCATAATATCCTCATGCGTAACACCGGGAACGAATGTGTTCACCAATCCCAATCTTGCTTTTTTCTCATCGGTGGCCACGTTCCTTGCTTTGGTGTGGGCGAAGATCTGAATCTGATTAAGCCCGAGGGCGGCAAGAATGACATCATTTTTCATCATTTCATCATAGGCCCGTTTGGGAGGCTCGCTCATCATTTCGTCGGGTTCCACCATGACGACCGTGGGGATCGCCCCGAGTTTGCGGACTTCGGCTTCCATATATTTCCCGAGTATCTTGCGCTTTTCGTCGTTTTGGACGATCAGGAGCACCTTCTCGCCGCTCTTCACGTTCATACAGCTTTTGACCATCACCCGCGCCCCGTCAACCTTCTGCTCCTCGCTGTAGATTCTGGGGTCAAGCAGTTGCAGGGCTTTATACATCTTATACTTGTGCGTGATCGATTCGCAGGAAATCAGGCCGGTGACGGACAGGGCAGCGATCAGGATTGCCATGCTCAATTGCCATCTGAATAAACGCCTGTGTGTGTTTTTCCGCGTCTCTCTCATCGATAGGCCTCCCGTCATTTTGTTTTATAAAGCACTTTTTCCCTTGGCGGCAATGCTCTTGCCAGAGGGAGCCCGTACGGCGTTTTTTGAATGAAATAATTAGAGCCAGCCGTATAGCTTTGCCGCCGCCCCGCCCAGAAATAGGTCGACCTCTTCGTCCGAGAATTTTATTCCGGAGGGTGATTTGTGTTCACGAATCGCGTTTACCCAGTTTTTATTGCTCATAAAGACGGGATAGGCCGGTCCATCCGTGCCGAACAGGACTCTCCACGGTCCGAGAAAATCGAGCGCATAACGTAAAGGTCCGAAGAAATAATCGGGATGGGTGAGATATTCAACCTGCCACCCGCTGAAATCGCAGTAGATATTCGGTTTCATTGAAGCGAGATCGATGGCTTCTTTGTACCAACCATGGCCGCAATGAGCAACGATGAAGGTGACCTCCGGAAAGTCTGCGGCGACCGTATCAATGTACTTGGGCTGGGAGTACATGCACTTCAACGGTGCCGGCTCGCTTCCAGAATGAATGATCACAGGAACTCCCATCTCCCGGGCAGCTTCATACATTGGATAGCATTGAGGGTCATGAGGATAGTATCCCGCAGTCGGATGAAGCTTGAGCCCGATCATCCCCCATTCCGCCACCCCCTTCCGGAAAAGATCGGCCGCACCGTGACGCCGTGGGTCAACTCCCGCAAAGGGAATAAATTCGTCCCTTGTGTCTCCGTGTCGCCTGGAAGTAAGTTCGATTCTTTTGTTCGATGGTGGGGTGGGTCTGATCAAAGGCGGAAGGCTCATCACTGAGCAAACGAAGGTCAATCGGGAGAATGATTGCCCGTTCGATTCCCGCTTCATCCATCCTCGGCACCAGTTTGTCTCCATTATCATCCATGATCTCGGGAGCGAGCCGTTGGCAGAGCTCTTCAACATTCCCCAGCTCTCCGGTACTTTTGGCGAACGTGGCCGCCCCTGTTCTCGCGCTTCCTATAAACCAGGACATGGGATCGGAATTCTCATAGAAAAGGTGCACATGGCTGTCGATGATCATACAATCCTCCTTATCGTGTATTTAGAACTGACAAGTGCCCGGCGCACTTGGATCAGTTCCATTCGATCAGAGAGTGCATGTATGGCGCAAGGTGTTTTTCTGTTTCTTTTGGATGCTTGTATATTTCCAACACAAGTTGGGCATTAAGCACCGTATCCAATTCGAAAAGGAGATGCGAAGAGAATGAGGGTTCTTGCCGGTTTTTTTATCATGTCCAGGAACTATTCTTTCTTTTTCTTTTTTTCCTTGCCTTCAACAGGCGTTTCCTTCACCTTTTTTCTTTTCGTTCCTTCCGGACTTTCTTGGGGGGGAGCTGCCTTATCCGCCTTCATTTTTGCCAGGGCTTCGTTCTTCTTTACGCTCGCATCAAACGCCTGCATCCTGACATTGATGGCGCGAATATTAGCCCGCAAATTTTTTACGAGCGGATCTTTATCAATCTCATAAGATTCGATTCCTCTTTCTGACAGTAAAGCCAGCCGGGCCTTCAGCTTTCGTCCGAAAGATTCTTTTTGTCCGATTTGTACCTGCTTCTGATTGGATCCCATATTTCCCCTCCTTGTGTTCATCCTGTTTCCAAAGGCGCAGAACTAAGAATCGTAATCTAAATCAATGCTGAAATTTTCCGGCGTGTGCGGGATAACACGTTTATAGAAAGCCATCATTTCTTGAATGTCTTTTTTCATGTCGCCGCTCGGATAAACTACTTTACCCACACCGGCCTCTTTCTTCTGATAATCTAAATAACCTAAGGCCACCGGAACATGGGCTAAAACCGCCACATGGTAAAAGCCTGTTTTCCATTTGGTGCGCAAAGAGCGTGTGCCTTCAGGTGTCACCAGCATGACTAAATCGTCGTGATCTTTAAACAAATCGACCATTAGCTGTACCATGCTGGGCCGTTCCACGCCTTCTTTCTTAGGACTGCGATCAATGCCGATACAACCGAGAGCACGGGCAAAGGGACCGTAAGGAAAGCGCATATAACTCTTTTTGGTGGTAATCTTGACGGGAATGTCCAACAGCAAAAAGGCAAGACGGGTATAAAGAAAATCCCAATTACTGGTATGGGGGGCAGCAATCATGACACATTGTTTGACTTCCGGCGGCATATTATTTTTGACCGTCCAACCACTCAGAATGAATATGCCACGGGCAAGAAGTTTAGTGAACATAAACGAACATCGCCTTTTTGGAATAAATGCTGGAGCTGAGCAGCCCGGTAAAGTGGATTTGGCAAATTCGTCCGCCGGTCTCCATGCCGTCTAATCGAGATAACCTTATGCCTCGATTTTGACGATCTCCTCCACTGGACCCGTCTCGATGATCGCGGTGCCTGCGTTCGGCGTGCCCGCTTGGATATTCGCCTTTTGCTGTTTGGCGATTAAGCGCTTGGAGGCCTTGGCCATTTGTTTCTGCTGTCTTGCCCGTTCTTTCCCCTGGTTGCCGAAGTCGAACATAGATCTGCCCATTGTATACTCCTGTTCTGATCCTGTTCTGATCTATCCTTCAAATGTATCAGAATATCCTGATTAAAAAAAAAGACGATAGCCGCCTGTGCCGTCTCGTCTTTTACTGGAGTCCATCATTCAAGATCCGGTCCATACGGGTGACAATCACCACAAAGACCATCAGATTCTCTTTTTCGTTAACAACCAGTAGAATGACTCAATACGCACACAACAGCATCTCGTCTGTTGAATACACGGATCGGTATATTCCCCGTTCACATTGAGAGGGAACAAAACGTGTCAAAGATCAATGGCCCTCAAATAAGGTCCTACAGCTTGCGAACGTTCTCGGCAGCCGGACCTTTGGCGCCCTGGGTGACATCAAAACTGACCCGATCACCCTCGGCCAGCGATTTGAATCCTTCTCCCTGGATTGCCGAGTGATGCACGAACACGTCCTTGCCGCCGTCCTCCTCGATAAAACCAAATCCTTTTTTATCATTAAACCACTTCACTTTTCCTTCTGACATCTTTCCCCTCCTTATTGATTTTCGGTATTTTCTGAATGGAACTTCAAGCCCATTTAAAAAGCCCTGTCACATCGTCATTGCCAGGGCTCGTAAGTCATCTTTCCTTCTTTTACATGGGAACGACAATTACTCAACATCCTTAGCCACTCAATATGTAGGTTACAGGATATGCTCATTCCCGACAAAGTCAAGGGATATTATTTAAAGGTGTCAAGAGCAAATAGAATT
>DDXV01000025.1 GCA_002347815.1 Syntrophaceae bacterium UBA2251 | reverse complement strand
GGGGAAGACGACGCTCCTGAAGGTCATGGACGGGCTGATCCGGGATTTCCGGGGAAACGTTTTCCTTGACGGCAGGGAGATCAGGGGCATCACGGCCCGGGAGATCTACCGCAAGATGGGGATCGTTTTTCAGAACCCGAACGATCAGCTCTTCGCCGCGACGGTTTTCGAAGACGTGGCCTTCGGGCCGATAAACATGGGTTTCGGGGAGGAGGAAGTCGTCCGCCGGGTGGACCGGGCATTGCGGGATGTGGATATGGAGGGGTTCGCCCGGAAGGCCATTCATCATCTGAGTTTCGGGGAGAAGAAACGGGTCTGCATCGCGGGGCTCCTCTCTATGGGCCACGAGATCCTGCTGCTCGACGAGCCGACGGCGGGGCTTGACCCCCTCGGCGAATATCACCTGATGAACCTTCTTAGGCGTCTGAACAAAGAAAAAGGCGTGACGGTCGTGATGGCGACCCATAGCGTGGATATGGTGCCCCTTTTCCTCGACACCCTCTACATCCTGAACGGGGGGAGGGTCGTGAGCAGCGGCTCGCCGGCGGAGGTGTTCCAGACCCCGGAGGGGATGGGGGAGGCGGGGCTGAGGCTTCCCTTGGTTTCGGAGCTGGTCTACCGGTTGAAGCATGAGGACGGAATGCCCTTCGAGAAGGTCCCCCTCACTATCGGCGAGGCGAAGCGGGAGATCATCCGGGCGTTCGAGAAGGGGTTCTTTACCGGGGGGTCGGATACTCGGCTACCCAGGGAGGCGAAGGGATGAAGGCGCTGCGGGAAGGTTTCACGACGGGTACCTGCGCCGCGGCGGCGACGAAGGCGGCTATCCTTCTCCTTGCCGGGAAGGGGAGGCCGGAGAGCGTTGATGTCCTTCTCCCCAACGGGGAACGGGTGACGCTTCCCGTCCTCTATGCGAGGAAGAAGGGGGCTTCGGCCGTGGCTGCGGTACGCAAGGACGCCGGCGACGACCCGGATATCACCGACGGGTGCACGGTCGTCGCTTTGGTGTCATGGGATGCAGGGGATGCAGGAGATGATGCGGGGGTTATTGTCATCGAGGCGGGAGAGGGCGTGGGGGTGGTAACGAAGCCGGGGCTCTCGGTTGCGCCCGGCGAGGCCGCGGTGAACCCCGTCCCGCGCAGGATGATCAAGGATGCCCTCCGCAGCGTCACGGACCGGGGCGTGCGGGTTACCCTCTCGATCCCCGGGGGAGAGACGCTCGCAGCGAAGACCTTCAACCCCCGACTGGGAATCGCAGGCGGCCTCTCGATCCTCGGCACGTCGGGGCGTGTGCGTCCCTTCAGTTGTCCGGCCCTCCGGGCGTCTTTGCAGTGCCTCCTTGCGATGACGGCGGCAAGTGGCGTCACCGCGCCCGTCTTTGTACCCGGGCGGATCGGAAAGCGGGCGGCGAAGAGGCACTTCCGGGTGGGATGCGGGCAGGTGGTGGAGGTGGGCAATGAGTGGGGCTTCGTCCTCGACATCCTTCGGGAGCACCCGTTCAGTGCCTTGCTCATTTTGGGCCATCCGGGCAAACTGGCAAAGCTGGCCTTCGGCCGGTGGGACACCCACTCGTCGCGCTCCGAGAGCGCTGCGGCGGGGGTCGCCGATGTTGCGGCGAGGACACTGAGACGGACGGTAGCGGGTTCCGGGACGGTGGAAGGGGTCTTTTCCCTCCTCGAACCAAGGGAGAGAGAACAGGTCGGGAACGTCCTTGCCGGGATGGTCCGCCGGGCCGTCGGGGAAAGGGTCGGCCGGGGAGTGGAGACGGCGGTTGTCCTCGTGGACATGAAAGGCGATATCATCGGGAGGGAGGGGGACCTGAAGCCATGGCAGCTGTGAAACAGCATCCGATAGTCGTTGCCGGCTGCGGTCCGGGCTCCCCCGATTTCCTCACGCCGGCGGTACGGAGGGCCGTCGAGGGGGCCGAAGTCCTCGTCGGGGCGAAGCGGCTGCTCGAGCTCTTTCCCGAAAGCGCGGCTGAGAAGATCGCCGTGGGCGCCGACGTCGAGCAAGCCCTCCGGGCGATAGACGAGCGGAGGAGCGGCAAGAAAATCGTCGTCCTCGTGACGGGCGACCCGGGCCTGTGCAGCCTGGCCCGGCCGGTCATCGACCGTTTCGGCCGCGGTGCCTGTCGGGTCATCCCCGGCGTCAGTTCCGTGCAGGCGGCCTTCGCCAGGTTGGGGCTCGACTGGACGGATGCGAGGATGATCGACGCCCACCGGGAAGACCCGGCCGCTGCGCCGGAGGGCCTCCGCGGGGTGGCGAAGATAGCGGTCCTTGCGGGGAGGCAGGAGGCCTTTCGCTGGGTCGCCAGGCTGGCGGAGGCCATCGGGGATGGCTACCGGATTTACGTCTGCGAGGACCTAACACTGGCCGGTGAGAAGGTGAGCGAGGTCGGGAAGAAAGATTTGGGCGTCCTTCGTTTTTCGCCGCGGTGCGTCGTTCTCTTCATACGGGAGGATGTCCCGAGATGAAGCCTGGTACCCTTTACGGAATAGGCGTCGGCCCCGGCGACCCCGAGCTCATCACCGTCAAGGGGGCTGCCATCCTGGCCCGTTGCCGTCGTATCTTCGTGCCCAGGGCGCGGTCGGCGGCGGAAAGCCTCGCCCTCGCCATCGCCGAACGGTACGTGGACGGCGCCGCGGAGATAACGGAGCTCCTCTTCCCGATGACGGCAGACAAGGAAGAGCTGTCTCTGCGCTGGGGTGAGGCGGCCGAGGCGCTCGCCGCGGCCCTCAGGACGGGAGAGGACGCCTGCTTCCTGACCCTGGGCGACCCCCTGCTGTACTCCACGTACATCTACCTCCTGCGGGAACTCCGGGCGCGGGTGCCTGATGCAACCGTCGTCACGGTGCCCGGTGTCACGTCTTTCAGCGCCGCCGCCGCCCTTTCCGGGTTCGCCGTCGGCGAAGGAATGGCGCCCGTGACGGTCGTGCCCGCCGCGGACGACATGGACGGTATCCGCCGTGCCCTCGCGAACGGGGGGACGGTCGTCATCATGAAGGTCGGGGCGCGCCTCCCGGAGGTCCTCGACCTGCTGGAAGAGGCGGGCGTGGCGGAGGGGGCCGTTTTTGTCTCCCGCGCCGGACTCGAAGGGCAGAGGGTGGTGACGGATGTCCGCAGTCTGAGGGGAGAGGGAGAAGAGGCAGGCTATCTTTCGGTCATTCTCGTCCATGCGGAGGGCGGTAGGCGATGAAGGTATACTTTATCGGGGCCGGTCCCGGCGACCCCGAGCTACTGACACTGAAGGCGCGCCGGCTCCTCGGCGATTGCCGGGTCTGCGTCTTTGCCGGGTCGCTGGTTAGTCCCGGTGTGATGACCCTCGTCAATCCCGGGGCCGAGCTTCACGACTCGGCGAAGATGTCGCTCGAGGAGATAACGGCCGTCTTCCGGGACGCCCAAGAAAGAGGCATCGACGTCGTCAGGCTGCACTCGGGCGACCCTTCGCTCTACGGCGCCACGCGGGAGCAGATGAACCGGCTCGACCGGCTCGGCGTAGATTACGAAGTCGTTCCGGGCGTGAGTGCCTTTCAGGCCGCCGCGGCGGCGTTGAAAACGGAGCTGACGGCACCGGAGGTCGCCCAGACGGTAATCCTCACCCGCACCTCCGGCAGGACCCCCCTTCCCGCGAAGCAGCAACTGGAGAGACTCGCCGAGGCGGGGGCGACGCTCTGCATCTTCCTTTCCGGGACGAAGGTCGAGGAGACGGCGGCGACGCTCGTGCCGTACTACGGGCCGGATTGTCCCGCCGCCGTCGTCTACCACGCCTCCTGGCCGGACGAGAAGGTCGTGGAGGGGACGCTCGCGGACATCGCCGATAAGGCGAGGCGGGCGGGGACGGGCCAGACCTCGATCATCATCGTGGGTCGTGCCCTTGCGCGCGACCTCCCCGACTCGCGGCTCTATGCCCCGACGTTCGGCCATCAGCACCGCAAGGCGCGGGAGGAACCGTGAAGACGGCCGTCATCACCCTCTCGCAAGAGGGCGCTCGTCTCGCGGCACGGCTGGTGCGTCGGCTGGAGGACGCCGGCCTCTACGTGCACGAAAGCGCGGGCGCGCCGGAAGAAGGATTCCCCGGCGCCCGGATGTTCGGCGGTGTTATGGAACTTACGGCCGAGATCTTCCATCGCTGCGACGCCCTCGTCTACGTGGCGCCCTGCGGTGTCGCGGTCAGGGCGACGGCGGCACACCTGAGAGACAAGAGGGAAGACCCTGCAGTCGTCGTTGTGGACGTCGGCGGCCGGTATGCCGTGAGCCTGGCCGGCGGTCATGAGGGCGGGGCGAACGAGTTGGCCCTCCGGGTGGCGAACATCATCGGGGCGGAGCCGGTCATAACCACGACTACGGAGGCCCTCAAGGACCTTATCGTCGGGGTCGGCTGTCGGCGGGGCGTGAAGGCGGAAAAGGTGACCCGCGCGGTGGAAGAGGCCCTCGAGCTGGCGGGGGGAGCGCTGTCGCGGGTGCGGTGGCTCGCCTCGGCCGACATCAAAGCAGAGGAAGAGGGATTGATCGAGGCCGCCGCCCGTCTCGGAATTCCCCTTCGGTTCATAAGTTCTCAGGAGATAAGGTTGACGGCCTTTTCCTTCACGAGGTCCGATTTTGCGCAAAAGCGAGTAAACCTGCCGGCGGTTGCGGAACCGGCAGCCCTGCTGGCAGGAAGGAGGACGAGATTAATACTTCCCAGGACAGTCCTGCACGGCGTTACGGTGGCCGTGGCAAGGGAAAGCTTTTTGTGGTCGGAATAGGCCCGGGTGGGGTCTCTGACCGGACGCGGCGTGCCGAGGAGGCCATCGCCGAGAGCACCGTGGTCGTGGGCTACAGCCGCTACCTCGAGCTCATGGCGGACCTGACGGAGGGGAAAGAAGTCATCGCCACGGGGATGACGAAAGAGGTCGAGCGGTGTCGGGTTGCCCTCGAACGGGCCCGAGGCGGCGAGGTCGTCGCCCTCCTCTCATCGGGAGACCCGGGCATCTACGGGATGGCCGGTCTGGTGCTGGAGCTCGCCGAGAGAGAAGGGGATCCGCCCGTCCTGGAAGTGGTCCCCGGCGTGAGTTCCGTCAGCGCCGCCGCCGCGAGGCTCGGCGCCCCGCTCATGCTGGACTTTGCCTGTATCAGCCTGAGCGACCTTCTCGTCCCCTGGGATGTTATCAGGGCGAGGCTGGAAGCGACGGCGGCGGCGGACCTCGTGGTGGCCCTCTTCAACCCGCGGAGCCGAAAGCGGATGAGGCAGGTCGAAAAGGCCGGTGCGATCTTCCTCAAGCATAGGCCGGGGTCGACGCCAGTGGGGATCGCCACGGATCTGGGTGCGGCGGAGGAAAAGGTCGTCCTTTCCGACCTCGACCATTTTCTCGAATTCGAGATCGGCATGCGGAGCGTCGTCATCATCGGGAATCGGTCGTCCAGGGTCATCCAAGGCCGGTTCGTTACGCCGCGGGGCTATCGGCTATGATCCTTCTTCTCGGAGGCACCGCCGAGACGGGCGCTCTTGCCGGGGCCCTTGCCGCAGCGGGTTACAGTATCCTCGTTTCCACGGCGACGGAGATACCCCTGGAACTCGGGGACATGGCGGGGGTGACCAGGCGGTCGGGACCCCTCGACGAACAAGGCATGGCCCGGGTCATCATGGAATACGGGATACGGGCCGTCGTGGATTGCACCCACCCTTACGCCGAGCGGGCGCGGGCGACGGCGAGGGCGGCCGCCGCAGCGGCGGGCATCCCTTACTTCACCCTGATCCGTCCGGCGGGCATTTCCGACGACGGGGACGTCGTTTTTGCGGATGACCACCGGGAGGCCGCCGAGAAGGCCTTCTCCTTCGGCCGCCCGGTCCTGCTCACCACGGGTTCCCGAAACCTTGCGCCCTACGTACAGGCGTCAAGAGAGACGGACGTCGCCCTCGTCGTCCGTGTGTTGCCCGAGGATGCGTCGCTGAAGGCCTGTGCCGAGGCCGGCATCTTGCCGCGGAACGTCGTGACCGGTCGCGGCCCTTTCTCGGTCGAGGAAAACCGGAGGGTCATCAGGGAGTTCGGGATAGGCGTCCTCGTCACTAAGGACGGCGGCGAGGCGGGCGGCGTGCGGGAGAAGGTAGAGGCCGCCGGGGCGGAAGGCTGCCGCATAGTGGCGCTGCGCCGTCCGCTGCGGCCGGCCCACGGTGTTTTTGAGGGTCCGTCGGAACTCGTCGAGGCGGTCAAGGCGAAGGTTCCCCGGGAGTGAGGTATGGCGCACAGGGTCTTACTTTTGCGGCACGGCGATGTCGGTGAAGAATACCGTGGTCGCTACATCGGGATGAGCGATGTCCCGTTGAGCGCCGCGGGCGTGCGCCGGGTCGAGGGCATGGCGGATCTTTTCCCCCGTCGGGGTTCCCTCCTCTGCCTCTGCAGCCCGCTCCGACGCTGCCGGGAGACGGCGGGCGTCGTTTCCGGCGTAACCGGTCTCGATTTCGCGGTGGACCCGGACCTGCGGGAGGTCGATTTCGGTGACTGGGAGGGTAGGACCTTTGACGAGATCAGTGAGGCCTTCCCCGCGGAGGTGGAGAAGTGGAGCGCCTTCGACGGTTTCGCGTTCCCCGGGGGCGAATCGGTCGCCCATTTCCTCTCCCGGGTCCGCCGCGCTGCGGAGCGGATGGCAAAGGCCCGGGAAGACACGGTCCTTGCCTGCACCCACGGGGGCGTCATCAGGAGCCTAATCTGTCACTTTCTCGGGATACCGCCCCGGGATCATCTTCTCTTCGCCGTGAAACCGGCGTCGCTCACTACGATCGAGCTGTTCGATGGGGGCGGGATGCTCGCAGGACTGAACGAAACGGGACGGAGGAGGAACTGATGGCAAAGGTCGTTGTCGTCACCGGCGGGAGCAGGAGCGGAAAGAGCGCCTATGCCCAGAGGTTTGCCGAGGGCGTGGCGCCGCCCCGCACGTACATCGCCACGGCGACCGTTACGGACGAGGAGATGAGGGCGCGGATCCGGAGGCACCAGGCCGA
>DDXV01000033.1 GCA_002347815.1 Syntrophaceae bacterium UBA2251 | reverse complement strand
ACAGATCATTTGTTAGTGACAGAAAAATCTATCGCAACCTGTTGTGGTGCTTTGGGTTCGGGTATTGGCTTCTGGAAGAAGGGAGAGGGAAGGATGGCACGAGGGATGTTGTGTTCCCTGATCGAAGGCGTCGATGAGGGGTTTTTTAGGTGAAAAAGGACAGACCTCACCGGTATTCTCGACCGGGTGAGGAATTATACGTAAGTCTCCCAGGGATAAATGGGATCGCCATAGACAGGGCTGTCGCGAGAGAGGTGATCATGCGCGCCCTCAACGGCTGACAGCGCGGGAGGCGCATGGGCCTTCGCGGGAGGCCGTGAGCGAGATTCCCAGAGACCGAGATGTTGCAGGATGGCCTTGATGATCTCCTGGTCCTCGATAAAGACGTTTGCAGGAGAATGCCAATAAGTATTCGTGATTGCAGTCCTTGCATTTCACCCGGGCAAAGCCGTTTCGCAGCACGCCGCAATCCAGGAATCGGCAGATGACTTCGCGGAGATAGGGACGGAAGAAACCATAGGGGCGTTCAAATCGCTCTTCGTAGCACTGCAGGAACTGGGGAAGCACCTCAAGTGCAAGGGCGCCGAGAGGGCCCTGCTGGCCGCGCATGACCGGCTCCCCGAGCAGATCCGCTACTCCACGTCCACCGAGCTGGTCTCGACCGATTCAGAATCTGGATTGGCCGGTGCAGCCGTCGTTGTCCCGCCCGCGCGGCGACACCCTGCCGGCGTCGGACGCTCCGATCGCCCTTCCCCGATATTTCATTGACACGAAAAACCCTTTCCACGATAATGGGCCCCGCCTGCGGGGAAGGCACCGCTTTCCGACCGCGGCATGCGGCGACCGATCGGCAGAGGGGACGGACCGCTCGTGCCCACCCGATGAGAGAAGCCGCCCGGACCGGCCGGTCCCGCCTGGATGCCTGCAAAGGAGCGCCTCTATGACCGAAGACCCGACACCAACACCGCGGCCGGAGGATCCGGCCCAAGACTACGACCTCCTGCAGATCGACCCCGACTGCTCCCCGGCGGAGCTGCATTTCGCCTTCGAAAAAATGATCGCCGCCTGGGATCCGGACCGTTTCCCCCACGTCCAGTCCTGGAAAGAGACGTCGGAAAAAAAGCAAAGGGAAGTCCGGGAGGCCTATGAAAGGCTCCGCGTTCTGCATGCGGCGCGCGAGATGTCCGGGCCGGAAGATCCGCCCCGCACCGACCCGCCCCCCACCCTCCTGTCTGTCCCCGTGAATCCCGCCCGGGACGACGAGGCCCCCGCGGAGGACGACGAAGTCCCTCCCCGGGAAACCGCCAAGGCGCGTTTCGGGTCCGCGGTCTCGCGCCGTTCCTGGCTGGCGGCCGCAGGCGTGATGATCGGACTCCTCCTGATCCTCGCTCTCCTGTGGCCGGGTCTCTATCATTACGAGACCGTCCGGCTGGACGGAAAGGACTATCCGCTCCGCATCAACCGTCTGACGTCCCGGGCCCAGTACTCCGACGGCCGGCAGTGGCTCGATCCGCCCCTCCCTGCGGCAGCTCCCCCGGCGGAACCGCTCGAGCAGGCGGCACCCCCTCCGCCGTTCGCCGCACCCGTCGTCGTTGCGCCGCCGGCAGAACCCCACGCCGTCCCGACCCCGCCGGCGAAAGCTATCACGATACCCCGGGAAAAACCCGCCCCCGCCCCCAGAATCGGGACGGCGCCCGCGGCGGATCGAACCCGCGTCAATGCCGGGTTCAAAGGGCGCTACGGCATCCAGGTCGGCGCCTATCCGGAAAAGGCGAAGGCCGAGGCGCAGGCGAGTGCGCTGCGGACGAAGTACCCGACGGCGCGGGTCGAAGCGATCCGCATTGAGGGAAAGGGACCGTGGCATCGGGTTCTCGTCGGGCGTTTCGAAAACCGCGACGATGCCCTCCGGTATCTCAAGGATCATCGGATTGGTGAGGCGTATCCCGGCACTTTCGTTCAGACCTCCGCCCGCCCGTGAGCGTCGCTGGGCCCGGTGGCTCTTCCTGCTGCTGGCGGGGGTTTCCCTGTGCGCCTGCGCCCCGGCGCCCGTCTGCACCGTCTCGGCGGGTCCGGGGACGATCCGGGCGCCCGGCGGATCCCCGGAACGCGTTCTGATCCTGTACCAGAGCACCTACGGCAGCACGAAGCAGTACGCGGACTGGATCCACCGGGAGATCCCCAGCGCGATGGCGGATCTCGAAGCGTGTCCGACGCCGGATTTCGGGCCGTACGACGTGATCGTGTTCGGCAGTCCCATCCGCACCGGCCGGATCGTCCTGGCGCCTTTCATCGTTTCGTCCTGGTCCGCCATCCGGGGAAAGTCCCTGGTCCTGTACACCGTGTCCGGCACACCCCCGGATCACCCCGTGCTCCAGACCCTCTACAGCGTCAGCCTGCCCGCGGACATGCGGAAGGACATCCGGTATTTCCCCCTCCACGGCCGCATGATTCACCGGAACCTGAGCGCCCGGGACCGGGCCCTGGTGTCCGTGGGCCGGGCGATCCAGAAGGATGAAGTCCTGAAAAAATTCATGCGGGAAGATTTCGATGGGGTGAAGCGGGAAAACCTCGCTCCGCTTCTGGAGCATCTCCGGGGCTTGTTGCGTCGTTTCCGGGATTGAACCCGGTCACGCCGACCGCGCCGGCACCCCGGCCAAAACGCCTCCACGGTCACGCATGGACCGCCACCCGCCTGACCGGGACGGACCCGTCGTTCGTCCCCATGGCCTCATGCGCCGCCATGAGCAGAAGATGGAGCCGATTCACGGCATTGATCTCGCTGGCCCCGGCGTCCATGTCGAGGAAGAGGAGATTCACGTCCGGATACAGGGCCCTCAGACGCTTTTCGATCCCCTTGCCCGTGATGTGATTGGCCAGGCACCCGAAGGGCTGCAGGCACACGATGTGTCGAACGCCGTGGGAGATCATGGCGATCATCTCCGCCGTCAGGAGCCATCCCTCCCCCGCCTGGTTGACCAGACTGATGGCCCGGCGGGTTTCCCGGGCGAGTTCGCGCAGATCCTGGGCGGGGCGATTGTAGCGGAACCCCTCCAGGACCGCCTCCACCTGCCGGAGACGGAAGCGGATCAGGGGGTCCAGGAGGGCGAGCGTGAGGCGTTCCGCGCCGCCCATCCGCCGGAGGGCGGCGCGGCGGTTGAAGTCCTCGTTGATGAAGTGCTGCAGGAAAAAGCCCGCCAGAGACGGCGTCACCACCTCCACGCCGCGTTCGACGAGCCAGGAGACCACGTGGTGGTTGGAAAAGGCGTTGTGTTTGACGAAAATCTCGCCCAGAACCCCGACGACGGGCAATGTCCTGTCATGAACGGGGACCGCGTTGAAGGCCGCGACCGCCTCGCGCAGCAGGCGCAGCATCACCGAAAAGCGGCCCTGCGCCAGGCCCTCCTCCATCCGTTCGAGGGATGCGGCGTGCACGCGCGTCGCCTCTCCGGGCGTGCGCTCCCGGGCAACGGTCGCCAGGTACAGGCGGGCCAGGGCATCCGCAAAAATCAGCGTCAGGAACAGTTTCTGCAAGAGCTTTTTCCGGTCGATGTCGAACCCGGGAGGGGTCTGCCCGTCGAGGGTGGAAAAAGACAGGATCGGCACGTCTTCGCACCCGGCCGCATCCAGGGCCTTGCGCAGCAGCGGCAGGTAATTGGAGGCGCGGCACTGCCCGAATGTCTGGGTGAGCAGGACCGCCGTTCGCGAGGGATCGTGCCTGCCGGAATGGAAGGCGTTGACGATGTCCCCGATCACGATGAGCGCGGGATAGCACATGTCGTTGTTGACGAAGCGCAAGCCCGTCTCCACCGCACCGCGCTCCTGGGGCGGCAGGACCTCGAACCGGTACCCGAAGGACTTGAACACGACAGGCAGGAGCGGGGAGTAGAAGGGTGAAAACCAGGGGACGAGGATCGTCCGCTCCCGGTCCGAGACGCGGTACCGGCGCTCCGGCGGCATGACGGTCGCCGGGCTTCGGCCCTCCTCCCGGCGCTCCGCCTCGACCTGCAGGAGGGAGCGCAGGCGGATCTTCACGGCCCCCAGATTCGTGATCTCGTCCATCTTGATCATCGTATGGAGCTTCCCCCCCCGGCGCGCGATCTCCCGGGCCTCGTCGGCGATCACGGCGTCCAGCCCGCAGCCGAAGGAGGTCATCTGAACCATCTCCACCCGGCGGCGGCCGACGACGAACTTCGCCGCGGCGAGGATCCGGTTGGCATAGCCCCATTGGGTGAGGATCCTGCTGTCGCCGAGCGTGTGCTCCTCCGTGAGCGGCAGGACGTCCTCGGGGATCACATCACACCCCCAGGACGCGAGGAGTTCGGGGATGCCGTGATTGATGAGCGGATCGGCGTGGTAGGGCCGGCCCGCCAGTACGATGACGAGCCGGTCGTCCCGTTCCGCCTGCTCCAGGATGGAGGCAGCCCGGTCCTGCAGCAGGCGCTTCTTTTCCCGGGCCACCTTAAGCGCGTGGTCCACGGCCCGGAACGCCTGACGGGACCCGACACCCAGGGGGCGGACGAAGGCGGCGAGCTGCCGCTTGAGGAGGCCCGCGTCCCGGAAGCTGACCGCCGGGCTGTCAACGGGGACGCCGTGCCGGCCGGCCGGGTCGATGGCGCTTTTGATCACATCGGGATAACCGGTCACCACCGGGCAGTTGTAGCTGTTCCCGGCGCGGGCGTCCGTCTGGTGCTCGTACACCACCTGGGGGAAAAAGATACGCTCCACGCCCTTCCCGAGCAGGTTCAGGATATGCCCGTGCACAAGCTTGGCGGGAAAGCAGACGTTGTCCGACATGACCGTGCCCACCCCCGCTTCGAACAGCGGCGTGCTGGAGGGATCGGACAGGACGACGCCGAATCCGCAGTCCGTGAGAAAGGTGGTCCAGAACGGCGCGTTCTCGTACAGGTTGAGCGCCCGGGGCAGACCGAACGTCGGCCGGCCCGGCGCGGCCGCCCCGGGGGGAACGTCGAATAGGAGCCGGAGTTTCGCCTCGAAAAGATTCACGCCCGGGGAGACCGCCTCGTCGCCCTGCGCGGCGTGACGTTCGCAGCGGTTCCCGGTCTGGTACCGCCGCCCGTTGGGAAACCGAAGGGTGGTCACCCGGCAGCGGTTTTCACACCCGCGGCACCGATGCCCGCTCTTCCGGACGGCCCCCGCGGGGAGCTGTACGTCCAGCCCGGCGAAAGTGCTCCGGCGAGCCGGCGTCAGGCGCTGACGGTGCCGGGCCGTCAACGCCGCACCGTAGGCGCCCATGAGTTCGGACAGATCGGCCCGGACCACGGGGCGCCCCAGCAGCACCTCCAGGGCCCGCAGGACCGCCGGATTGCGGAACGTCCCGCCCTGCACGCAGATCCGCTCCCCGAGAACGGCGGGGTCCCTCAGCTTCAAGACCTTGTAGAGGGAGTTCTTCACGACGGAATAGGCGAGGCCGGCGGAAATGTCCGCGACGGTGGCGCCGTCGCGCAGGGCCTGCTTCACCTTGGAGTTCATGAAGACGGTGCAGCGGGTGCCGAGATCGACGGGTCGTCGCGCTTCGCAGGCCAGACGGGCGAACGCGTCCACCGACAGGTCCAGCGAACGGGCAAAGGTTTCCAGAAACGACCCGCATCCGGAAGAGCAGGCCTCGTTGATCTGGAGGTCGGCGACGTGCCCGTCCCGGACGGTCATGGCCTTCATGTCCTGCCCGCCGATATCCAGGATGAAGGAAACCTCGGGGAGAAACGTGCGGGCGGCGCGGGTATGGGCCAGGGTCTCCACGATCCCGTCGTCGATCCCGAAGGCGGCGCGGATGAGGCCCTCCCCGTATCCGGTCACGGCCGTCCGCACGATCCGCGGACTCAGTCTCGCCTGCGCACACCGCTGATGGAAGTCGGCCAGTCCCCGGCGGACGGCCTCGAGGGGATCTCCGTCGTTGTTCGCGTAGTGCGTAAGCGCGACCCGCCCCTTTTCGTCCATGAGCACCAGCTTGGTCGTGGTCGATCCCGCATCCACCCCGAGATAACAGTCGACCGCGCGCAGGTCTCCCAGCACGACCCGGGGGACCCGGTGGCGGGCGTGTTCCGCCTCCCAGGCCGCATAGGCGTCCGGATCGGGGAACAGGACGGTCAAGCCTTCACCCGCGTCGTCGGCCGTCCGGCGAACCGGTGCTCCGACCCTGGACCGGAGCTCCGAGAGGCGGATTTCTCCCCGGCCCTCCGCGTGATAGAGGGCCGCGCCGAGGGCCGTCAGGAGTTCCGGACGGTCGCAGACGACCTCATCGGCCTCGTCCAGGTTCAGATGGCGGATAAAGGCCCGGCGCAGGTGGGGGAAAAACGTCAGGGGACCGCCGGCGAACAGGACCTTCGCCCGGACGTCCACGCCCCGCGCCAGGGTGGCCATGACCTGCAGAACCACGGCATGGAACACGGAAGCGGCCACGTCTTCGCGCCGGGCATTGCCGCTGAGAAGCGCCTGGATGTCGGTCTTCGCGAAGACCCCGCACCGTGAGGCGATGGCGTGGATCTCACCTCCCGCCCCCGCGAGACGGTCGAATTCTTCGAGGGACACATGCAGGAGCACGGCCATCTGCTCGATGAAGGACCCCGTGCCACCGGCGCAGCTCCCGTTCATCCGGATATCGGGCCCGTGCCGGTCGTCGAAATAGACGATCTTCGAATCCTCTCCGCCGATTTCGACCAGGGTGCGCACCTCGGGATAGCGTCGCCGGACAAGGCGGGTGGACGCCACCACCTCCTGCACGAACGGCAGCCCGCTGGACTCCGCGAGCCCGAGACCGGCGGAACCGGTCAGGGTCACGGTCGTGGACGGATCGCCCAGGCGCGCGAGGGCGTCCGCCAACATGGCCGCCAGCGTGTCCCGGGTCCGGGTGCGATGACGGCGGTAATCCGCATGAACGGAATATCCCCGGGCGTCGCAGACCACGAGTTTGACGGTCGTGGACCCCACATCGATCCCCGTTTGATAGTCCATCCCTCTCACCCGCAGCGTTACGGAAACACGTATTGAAAAAACCGATGACAAGCGAAGTCTGATTTTAATACCGTTGCTCCAGATGTCAACCGTTTTTCACGCCCGGTTTACACCCGTTCCCCTTGATCCACCACCCAGAAAAAT
>DDXV01000020.1 GCA_002347815.1 Syntrophaceae bacterium UBA2251 | reverse complement strand
TATCGATGTCCTGGCACTCAACAAATACTCTACACAGATCGGGTCCGTTGCGCAACCCGGGAAATCGGATCGGACACCCGCGGGTGCGGGAGGTTTTTCGGGATGGACTTGCCCCCGAAAAGTTGGTATGCAGGGATCCATCGTGGCATGGGTTCTTTCAGGGCAACACTCATCTTTCATGACCTGCCTTAAGGAGGGAAAGGGATGAACGATTACCGGGAGGCGCCAGCGGGAAGGAAGCCCCTGAAACGGGCGTATGTGGCCATCATGCTTTGGTTTGTCGGACGGGCGCTTCAGGTGGCCGCCCGGGTGGATGCCGAGGTCCGTCGGGAGTTCGAAGCCCTGCCGGAGGGGTTCACCTTCGCCATGGGGGTCCTGCCCGCGGGCCCCTGGATGATCGTGGGCAAGCGGGCGGGCCGGATTCGCTACCTGGGATGGCGGCCCGGGGGGATCGCCCTCGACCTCACCCTGAAGATCAAGCACCTGGAGGCGGCAATCCTGATGTTCACCTTCCGGGAGAGCACCGCCGTGGCGACCGCCCGCAACCGCATGATCGTGGACGGGGAAGTCCCCCCGGCCTGCGCCATCGTCCGGATCCTCGACATCGTCGAGGTGTACCTCCTGCCGAAGTTCATCGCCCGCCTCGCCGTCAAGCGCTATCCCCGCTGGACCTGGACCCGCAAACTCGCCGGCCGGACCCGGATCTATCTCGGGGCCGTCCTCGGCCGCTGAAAGGAGGGCGCCATGGAGATCCCGCGTCATTTCGAATTCTTCTGTCCGATCCGGATCTTTTCCGGAAGCCGGGCCCTGGAACATCTTCCCGGCGAACTGCGGGCGTTGAACGCCTCCCGCCCGCTCGTCCTCGCCACGCAGGGAACCGCCGACCGGGGGCTCACGCGGATTCTGGTCAAGGCCTTCGCGGATTCCGGCATGTCCCTCGGGCTCCACGAAGCCGCGCCGGAGTCCCCCGACGCGGCCTGGATCGCCCGGGTGAAGCGGCTCTGCGCGGAGCACCGCCATGACGCCCTCCTCGTGATGGGCGACGGGTCCCTCGTCACGGCCGCCAAGATCCTCAACATCGCCGTCTCGATCGGCCCGGAGGCCGATCTGGCCGCCGCGGCCGGGGAAAACCGGCTGACCCGGCCGCTCCTGCCCTTCGTCGTGATCCCCACCGGCATCGACTGCGAGACGGTGGCCTTCCCGACGGCCGCGCTGGGGCCCTGGACCTTCAGCTCCCCGGCGCTGATGGCGGCCCTGGTCGCCCTCGATCCCCGCACGATCCGCCCCGGCGACGCCGGACGCGATGCGGCGGCCCTGTCGGTCGCCCGCGCGCACGCCGCCCGGGTGATCGCGGCGGCGCCCCGGAATCCCGTGGGCGAGGCCTACGCCCGGGCCGGCCTTGCGCTTCTGGACCGGTACGGCGCGGGGGCGGGCAAGGGGAACCGACGGACCCGCTGGGCGCTCGCCAACGGCGTCCTCCTGGCGGGGTGCGCCCACGCCCAGGCGGAGCCGGCGGGACCGGACGCGGCGGAGGCCGCCTTCCCGGGAGATCCCGCCGCGGCGGACGCGCCCCCTTCCCCCCTGCCCGGCTACTACGAATTTCTGAACGGCGGACGGATCGTGGCGGGTCACGACGCCCTGGAGCGGATCCCCGCGATTCTCGCCCAACTGGGCGCGAAAAACCCCCTGATCGTCACCGACCGCGGCGTCGCCGGCGCCGGCCTGGTGGAGGTCGTCCGGAACGCCCTTCGGAACGCCTTGACGCTGGAGACGATCGCCGACGACGTTCCCGTGGATTCGGACCTCAAGGCCGTCCGCCGGATCGCCGAGCTCTACCGGCAGCGCCATTGCGACAGTTTCATCGCCATCGGCGGCGGCTCCGTCATGGAT
Organism: Syntrophaceae bacterium UBA2251; assembly: GCA_002347815.1. Lineage (GTDB taxonomy): Bacteria > Desulfobacterota > Syntrophia > Syntrophales > UBA2251 > UBA2251. Next base: position 83,374 of record DDXV01000020.1, on the reverse strand, counting down.
ACGGCCAAGGGGGTCAACATCGTCGTCTCCGAGAACGCCCGCGACCTGATGGCCTACAGCGGCGTCGGGACGATCCGCAGCCGACTGCGGCCCCTGATCGCCGTCCCGACCACCTCCGGCACAGGCTCCGAGGTCACGCAGGCCGCCGTGATCAAGGACCATGAAAAGCATTACAAGATGGCCTTCATCAGCCCGTTCCTGCTGCCCGACGCCGCCGTCCTCGACCCCCGGATGACCCTCACCCTGCCGCCCGCCGTCACCGCGCAGACGGCGATGGACGCCCTGACCCACGCCATGGAGGCCTACACATGCCTCGCGAAGAACCCGCTGAGCGACGCCTTCGCGCGCGCGGCGGTGGCGCTGATCGGCCGGCACCTGCTGCCCGTCATGAAGAATCCGGCGGACGGGACGGGACGTCTGGCGCTCGCGATCGCCTCCAATCTGGCCGGGGTGGCCTTCTCCAATTCGATGGTGGGGATGGTCCACTGCCTGGGCCACGCGACCGGCTCGGCCTGCGGCGTCCCGCACGGGGTCTGTATGGCGATCCTCCTGCCCTACGGGCTGGAGTACAACCTCCACAAGACCGGCCGTTGGACCGCCGAACTCCTCCTGCCCCTGGCCGGCCGCGCGGTCTGCGACGCCACGCCGCCGGAGGCGCGGGCCGCGAAGGTCGTCGCCCTCGTCCGGCAGTTGAATCAAGACCTGCACGACGCCTCCCAGGGCCAGCATCCCCGCACCCTGAAGGAGGTCGTGGACCGCGGCCTGAACCCGATGATCCCCCGGGAGCGGCTCCCCGAGATCGTCGCGGCGGCCCGTTGCGACGGCGCGATCTTCTACAACCCTGAGGAGATGGACTCCGACGATTTCCGGATGGTCCTGGAGGCCGCCTGGGAGGGCGTTGCCCTCGACCTCTCCCGGATCCGGACGGGCTGACGGCGCGCAACGGGGATCCTGGTGGCCGCTTTGACCGTCGGCGTTGAGGCAGGAGACCGTCTCGAAACCGGATGCGGCATCGAAGCGCCGTCCCGGGTTTTGCACGCATCGGGAATCCGGATCCCGCACGCGCACAGGGCGGACGCCGCCACGGTGTCCATGAAAGGGCGGGACGGGCCTGATCCCGCGTGAGCGCGGGAGAAACGAAGCACAAGAAAAATGGGCGCTGTCCCTATTTTTTAGGAAAGGGAAGACAGGTATGACCGAATATGATGCGGTTGTCATCGGAGCGGGGAACGGGGGCCTGGCCGCAGCCGCAGCCCTGGCTAAAGGCGGGGCGAAGACCCTGCTCCTGGAGCGGCACAACGTCCCGGGCGGATGCGCCACGAGCTTCTGCCGCGGGCGCTTCGAGTTCGAGGTCGCCCTCCACCAGTTGAGCGGTCTGGGGACGGAAGCCGCGCCGGGGCCGCTGCGCGCGACCCTGCACGGGCTCGACGTCCTCGACAAGGTCGAGTTTGTTCAGATGGAGAACATGTACCGGATCGCCCTCCCCGGGGCGCTCGACCTCACCCTGCCGACCACGCGCGACGGCGTCGTCCGTGCGCTGGCGGAGCGCTTCCCGGCGGAGGAGGCCGCGATCCGGTCCTTCTTCGACCTCGTCTACGACTACTTCAACCAGTTCATCGCCATCTTTTTCATGAGAGACCCGGATGTCTCCCGGGAAAAATACCCGCTCTACTTCCAGTACGCCCTCAAGCCCGCGCAGGAGGTCCTCGACGAGCATTTCCGGGACCCGCTCCTGAAACTGGCCCTGGGCGCCTACTGGTGCTATATCGGGGTGCCGCCCCGGCAGCTCCCCTTCGGCGACCTGGCCGGGATCCTCTACGCCTATATCGAATTCAAGCCCTGGCACATCAAGGGCGGCTCGCAGGCGCTGTCCAACGCCCTCGTCGACGCCTTCCTCCGGAACGGGGGCGAGGTCCGCTTCAACTGCGCGGCCGCGAAGATCACCGTGGCGGACGGCCGGGTCGCCGGCGTCGTCACTGCGGACGGCGAGGCGGTCGCGACCGGATGCATCATCGCCAACGCCTCGGCGCTCACCACCTTCACGGAGTTGATCGATCGGAAGGACTGCCCGGCGGCGCCGCTCGAAACGATGAGCGGCATGACCGTGGGGCCGTCGGTCGTCTGCCTCTACATCGGACTCGACTGCCCGCCAGAGGCCTTGGGCATCCGGGAGGAGACGAACTTTCTGTGCACCCACGCGGACATGGAACGCGCCTACGCCCAGTACCGGACCCTCGACGAACCCCCGGGGATGGTGCTGCTCACCTGCTTCAACATTTCCAACCCCGAGGCGTCCCCCCCGGGGACCTCGCAGATCGCGATCGTGGACCTGAAGTACGCCGACCCGTGGCTCGCCATTCCGCCGGAACGCTACGCGCGGGAGAAGTACCGCTACGCCGAGGGCCTCCTCGCCATCGCCGAGGCCCAGTATCCCGGGTTCCGGTCGCACATCGAGGAGATCGAGGTCTCCACGCCGCTCACCCACATGCGCTACCTGAACCATCCCGGCGGGGCGATCTACGGATTCGACCAGTACGCCAAAGACAGCCGGATCTTCCAGCCGATCAAACCGGCGCTCCCCGGCCTCTTTCTCGCCGGGGCGTGGGCAGCGGAGGGCGGCTTCCAGCCCACCCTGATGGCCGGGGCCTCAACCGGCCGCGCCGCCCTCAAAACCATTCGCAGAAAGTGAGGTGACGCCATGAGTGCAAAAAACTTCCTTCAGGAGATCGACGGCTACGAGACGCTTCAGCAGGAGATCGCCGTCAGCCGCAAGTACGGCGTCGACTACGTCGCCCGCAAGGGACAGGTGGCGGTGGCCGTCAACCGGCTGCACCCCGCCCGGCTCACCCTCCGGGTGAACGAGATCCTCGACGAAACGCCGTCGGCCCGGACGCTCCGGCTCGTGGCCGCCGACGGGGATCTGCCTCCCTTCCAGGCCGGGCAGTACATCAATGTCTTCGTGGAGGCGGGCGGCGTCCGGACCAGCCGGCCCTACAGCCTCTCCTCGTCCCCGCGCCAGCGGGCCTATTACGACATCACCGTCCGGCGGGTCGCGGACGGCTTCGTCTCGGAGGTCCTGCTCGACGGGACCCGCGTGGGGGATGTCCTGACGAGCACTTCCCCGGCGGGAACCTTCCATTTCAATCCCCTCTTCCACAGCCCGGACATGGTCTGTCTCGCGGGGGGGAGCGGCATCACCCCTTTCATGAGCATGATCCGCGAAATCGCCGAAACGGGCCTCGACCGGCGGCTGACGCTCCTTTACGGGAGCCGGAGCGAGGACGACATCATCTTCGCCGACGAACTTCGAAAGATCTCGGCACAACACGAAAACATCCGCTACGTCCCGGTCATCTCCGAGCCGCGGGCGGGCTGCCGGGAACGGACCGGCTTTCTCACCGCCGAACTGATCCGGGACGTCCTGGGCAGCGTGGACGGCCGGACCTTCTACCTGTGCGGACCTGCCGAGATGTACGCCTTCTGCCTGCCGGAGATCGAAAAGCTGGCCATCCCGCCGCGCTGGGTGCGCCGGGAGATGTTCGGCCCGCCGAAGCGCGTGGCGGACGACCCGGCCTGGCCCGCGGAGGTCGCCCCCGACCACGTGTTCCAGGCGGCGATCCGCGGGAAGCGGACGATCCCCGCCCGGGCGAACGAGCCTCTCCTCGTCGCCCTGGAGCGCGCCGGCATCGTCGTCCCGTCCCAGTGCCGGTCCGGCGAGTGCAGCCTCTGCCGGGTGAAGCTTCTGAGCGGCCGGGTCTTCCAGCCGGCAGGGGTCCTGCTGCGCAAATCGGACCGCCAGTTCGGCTACATCCACTCCTGCATGGCCTATCCCCTGGAGGATCTGGAGATCATGATTTAAAGACGGCTGGCGGAGGGTGGGCAAAATGCGGAAGGCAACGACGGAGGGCGGGATGCCGGGCGGTCTGGCCGACGGCCTGTGGATCCTGGGGCATCCCTTCTTCAATCTCTATCTCGTCCGGGGAACGGCCGGCGCGGCCCTGATCGAGGCGGGGGTGTCGGCCACGGCGGACCTCGTGATCGGTCAGCTCGAAACCCTCGGCGTCCGGCCGGATGTCCTGGTCGTCACGCATCCCCACGGCGACCACCTCAACGGCCTGCCGGCCCTGCGGGAGGCGTTCCCCGCCGCGCGGGTGATCGCCGGGCCGGGCGCGGAGGCCTTCTGCGCCCATCCCCGGACCGGGGCGCTCTTGGTCAACGACGACCGCTACATATCGGCGTTTCTCGCCGCCCGGGGCGTGACGGTGCGCCGGCCGCCGCTGGCGGCGCCGCCGACGCTGGCGGGATCCGAGGTCATGCGCGACGGGGATGTCCTGGATCTGGGCGGGGTGACGCTCCGCTTTCTCGAGGCGAAAGGTCACGCCCCGGGGAACCTCGCCGTCCACATCCCCGAGCGCGAGACCCTGATCGCCTCCGACAGCCTGGGCTATCGCTACCTCGACCGCGGTTTCTTCCCCATCTTCTTCACGGGATTCGCCGACTATCTCGCGACGATCGACCGGATGGCGGCCCTCAAGCCGCGTATCCTGGGGCTTGCACACCAGGGGGCGCTGACCGGGGCGGCGGCGGACGCGGCCTTCGGCGCCGCCCGCGAGGGCGCGGTCGCCGTGCGGGACCGTCTCCGCCGGGACGAACGACCCGACGAGGCCATCGTCCGGGACCTCTTCACCGAATTCTACCGCGAGGAACTCGCCCTCTACTCCGAGGAGAACATCCTGTTGTGCTGCGCCCTCCTGCTGCGCCGCAGCCGGGAATGACCATGAAGATCGCCATCATCGGCGCCGGTCCCGCCGGTCTCTACGCGGCGCTGGCCGCGGCGGAACGGGGTTTCCGGACGGATCTGTTCGAAAAGCGCGCCATCGGGGAGGGCATCGTCTGCGGGGAGTGCATCTTCGATTCCCTGGGGATCATGAGCCGGCCCGGACGGGGCCTGCTCCACCCCGTGGAGGAGGTCGTCCTCAACGGCCGAGAGCGCCACACGCTGGCGATCGGCCGCTACCGGAAACTCTGGATGATGGACCGCGGGAGCTGGCAGGAGGGACTCGCGGAGGCCGCCGCCGCCCGCGGCGTGCGCCTGGAGGTGCAGACGAAAATCGACCCCGGACGCCTTCGGCGGATGCAACGCGATTACGACTGGATCATCGACGCGAGCGGCGCGCCCTCGGTCACTTCCCGGGCGTACGGATTCTCCGGCCGTTATCTCGAGGACGGCCTCGTGGCCTATCAGGCGGTGCTCCGGGGCGACTTTTCCGCCCTCTGGCCCCGGATCGCGGTCGGCTTCATCCCCGACCTGCCCCCGGAACGCCAGCCGGGCTATGCCTGGATCTTCCCGAAGGACGCCCGCCGGGCCAATTGCGGGGTCATCTACACGATGCGGGGTCCCCGCCGCGGCGGCGATCCGGACTTAAAGACGCTTCTGGCGGACTTCCTCCAGGCGGAAGGCCTGGCGGGGACGGAGATTCTGAAGACCGGCGGCGGCATCGTGCCGGGACGGATCCTGCCATGCCTGCTCTACGACCGGATCCTCCTGGCGGGGGATGCGGCGGGGCTGACCTCGCCCCTTCACGGCGGGGGCATCGACCTGGCCTGCCTGAGCGGCGTGCTGGCCGTCGAGGCCCTCGCGGACGGCGCGCCCGGAGCCGAACGCTACCGGCCGCGACTGATGGGGTGCGTCCGGAGGAAACTGGCCGTCGAGGCCCTGGCCATCCGGAAGATGCGGACGCTCGACTTCGACGCCTTCGACGCCCTGCTCGGCGGCGTCGCCTCCCAAAGCAACCTCCGCCGCGTCCGAACCGCCCTGCGCCACCCCGCGCTCGCCTATGCCACGCTGAAATGGCTGTTCCGCCGGGAGACGGCGCCCGACGGCCTCGCGGAACGGACTTGAACGCCGGACGCGCCTGAAAAAGGCGTACAACCGGCATCCGCCCGAGACCCGTGGCCGACCGTCCGAGAAGCCGATCGGGCCGTTCGCCATTATTTGTTGTACGCTGCTTCGATGAGGTCTTCGTACTTCTTGAGGACGACGCGGCGCTTGAGCTTCATCGTCTGGGTCAGCGTCCCGTTCTCCAGGGAAAAGCCCTCGGTCAGGAGGATGACCTTCTTCGGAATCTCGTAGCCGCCGAACTTTCCCTTCAGGCCGTCCTGGATCTCCCGGGCAGTCATTTCCCGCACGTCGTCCCGCGCGATCAGGGCCTTGACGTCCGTCGGCAGGCCGTGCGCCTCCGCGAACCGCTCCAGCGCGAAGAAGCTCGGAACAACCAGCGCGATCGTGTACAGCCGGTTCTCGCCGTACACCATGACGTTGTCGATCGAGGGCAGGAGCATGATGTCCTCCTCGAGGGCGGCGGGGAAGACGAACTTCCCGTTCTCCAGCTTGAACTGCTCCTTGATCCGGCCGGTGATGAAGAGGAAGCCGTCCTTGTCGAGGCGGCCGCGGTCGCCGGTGCGGATGCCGCCGTCCTCCGTCATGACCTCCTTCGTCTGCTCGGGCTTGTTGTGGTAGCCCTTCATTACGTTCGGTCCGTAGCAGACGATTTCACCGTCCTGGGCCCCCTCTTCCACAACCGACGAATCGATGACGACCCGGACCTGCTCGATGGGCTTGCCGACGCTGCCGATCCGCCAGGCGGCCGGGCCGTTGACGGCGATGGCCGGCGAGGTCTCCGTCATGCCGTAACAGTCGTAGACCGGAATCCCGAGGTCGAGGAAGAACAGGAGGATCTCCATGTTCATCATGGCGCTCGCCGTCATCGCGGCGCGCAGCCGCCCGCCGAAGCGCTCGCGGATCTTCGCGAAGACGACCCGGTCGGCGATCCGGAATTTGAGGTTGGTGAGAAAATCCGGCCGCCCCTTTTCGGCCAGCGCCCGCCGTTTCTTGCCGGCCTCGACCCCCATGACGAAGAGCTTCCGGGCCAGACCGCCGGTGGCGTCCATCTTCGCCCAGAGCCCCTCGTAGATCTTGTTGAAGACCCTCGGCACGGCGACGATGAAGGTCGGGCGGGTTTTGGCCATGTCCCCGGCCAGGGTCGCGGTGCTCCCCATCAGGGCAATCGAGGCCCCGATCTGCAGGAAGGTGTGCATCTCCCCCTGACCGTAGGTGTGGGCCCAGGGCAGGATGGACAGCACGCGGTCGTTCTCGTCATAGCCCGGATAGCGCTTGACGCGGCAATGGGAATTGTGGGTCCAGTTGCCGTGGGACAGGAGCACCCCCTTGGGGTCGCCCGTCGTGCCGGAGGTGTAGATCAGCGTGGCGATGTCGTCGGCCGCGGGCCGGACCGCGGGCACCGGATGTTTCTCGCCCGTTTTTTCCAGCGCCGCCATCGTATCCGGCCCCTCGCCCTCGATCAGGACGATCTTCTTCAACGTGTCGATCCGGGCGGGAAATTCCCGGACCTGCTCCAGGATGGCGGGTTTCGAGACGAACAGGACCTTGATCCCGCTGTCCCGGATGATGTACTCCCAGACATGGAGGAGCTCCTGCTCGTACATGGGCACGAAGCGGGCGTTCAGGCCGTGGGTGGCGAAGGAGGCCGCGGCCCACTCCACCCGGTTGTTCGCGATGATGCCGACCATATCGCCCTTTCCGACGCCGATCGCGGCGAGCCCGCCGCGCAGGTTGTTCACGCGGCGTCCGAAATCACGGTAGGTGATCCATTCGTACTCCCCCTCGGGCGTCCGTGTGCCGAACAGGGGCCGTTCGGGAAAGCGCGCCACGCTGTCCTCCAGAAATCCGATCAAATTGTCCGGCTGGTCGAGCTTGTATTGCATGCCTTTTCCTCCTACACGAAATCGATGCGACCAAACGGTGCGCCGCCCCGCGGAGGCTCCGTCCGGTCCGCCGTCGAGACGTCGGCGGGATCCGGGAAACGCACACCCCCGCCCTGACCGCCGGTCATCCTCTTGCCGCCGCTCGCATATGATAATGCGGTATAAATGTCAAGAAATATTGATTATGCTGGATTTTGCTGACTTTATTTATGCGGGAATACCTGGCCCGAAGGGGACTCCTTCACGCCGAACGCATCGGCGCGGAAGATGCCGGAATCTTCCGCCGCTCCCCCGCTGGAACGGTGCGTCGCGCGTTCAGTAAGGCTCGGCACCGGCGGGGACAAAAAAGTGACACGGAAGCAGAAAGGGACTCGCGGCCGCGGGAACGTGATCGCCCCAAGACCCGGATCGTCAGTCCCTCGGAGAGGGTTTGGCCTGGAGGACCCAGTAGGAGATCGCCGCCATGAGCTTGCGCGGCGTCAGCCGCAGAAGCAGGGTGTGGATCAGGCGGTTCTGCCAGCCGGTGATGCACAGCCCCTTGCCCCGCTTGAAGGCGCGGTAGCCGATCCGGGCCGTTTCCTCCGCCGTCCGGACGCCGGAGACGTCGAACCACCAGAGCCGCCGGGGAAAGCCCTCCCCGTGGATCATGGCGGTGTCCGTGTACGACGGGTTCAGGGTCGAGACCGTCACGCCCGTCCCGCGCAGTTCCTCGTGCACCGCCTCGCTCAGGCTCTGGACGAAGGCCTTCGTCGCCCCGTAGACGGCGTGGTGGCAGGAGGGCTGGAAGGCGGAGACGGACGAGACGTTCCAGATCCGCCCGGATCTGCGCTCCCGCATGTCGGCGAGGAAGAGGTGCATCAGTTTCATGTGGGCCAGAACGTTGACCTGGACGGTCTCGACCTGTTTTTCGAGCGACAGGGCGGCGAACGACCCGTACCAGAGAACGCCGGCGTTGTTGACAAAGACGTCGACGGGGCGGCCGATCCCGCGGACGGCGGCATGGAAGCGTTCCGGCCCGTCCGGAAGCGCGAGATCGACGGGGAAGGTCCATGTCCGGATCGCATGGGTCCGTTCGAGTTCCTGCGCCCACGCCGTCAAGTCCGCGGCCTCCTCCGGCCGCGATCCCAGGCACAGGTGCGCCCCCTCCCGGGCGAAGCAGGCGGAAATCGCCTTCCCGATCCCCGACGACGCACCGGTGATCACGACGCACCGGTCCCTCATCTCATCCATCTCCATAGCCTCCTCACGTCACCTTTTCGAGAATATGAATGCACATGGCGGCCTCCTCGACGCCGATGTTGCCGCCGCCGTTTTCCGTCAGCCCGATCCTCGCCCCCGCCACCTGGCGCGGGCCGGCCTCGCCGCGGAGCTGCATCACGACCTCCTGGATCTGAGACAGGCCTGAGGCCCCGATGGGGTGGCCCTTGCATTCGAGGCCGCCGCTCGTGTTGATCGGGCGGGCCCCGCCCAGGGCCGTCGCCCCCGACTCCGCGTAGGGTCCGCCCTCGCCCATCGGGCAGAAGCCCATCGATTCCGTCTGGTGGAGCTCGCCCCAGGACGTCGCGTCGTGCAGTTCGGCCAGGTCGATGGCCTCCGGCCCAACACCCGCCTTTTCATAGGCCTGCTTCACCAGGCGTTCGCCGATGTCCGGATCATCAATGTGCCTGTCGCTCCCCGTTCCCAGGACGGAGGCCCGGATCTTCACCGGCCGGGCGCCGGTGAGCTTCTTCAGATACCGCCCGGAGCAGACGATCGCCGCCGCCGCGCCGTCGCCGACCGGCGCGCACATCGCCCGCGTCAGCGGCCAGGCCACGGGCTTGTCCGCCAGCACCTCTTCGACGCTCATCGGCTTCTGGAACTGGGCCAGCGGGTTCAGCGATCCGTGCCGGTGGTTCTTGGCGCAGATCACGGCGAGCTGATGCTGGGTGGAGTTGAACCGGCTCATGTGCCAGCGGGCCCCCATCGCGTAGGCGTCCATGAAGATGCTCCGCCCCTCGCCCGGCGCCGACGGGTCCTCCGGCAGCTTGACCGTGAAGGTCTTGCCGATCTCCATCAGGTTCGCGATGTGCTTGTCGAAATTCTCCGTGTCCATGCAGGTGCTGTAGGCGGACAGCGACATGAACTTGTTCTCGTGGGTGATCTTCTCCGATCCGAGCGCGAGCGCGCAGTCGTACATCCCCGCGCGGATGCCCGTATAGGCGAGGTGCAGGGCCGTGGAGCCTCCGGCGCAGGCGTTCTCCACGTTCGTCACGGGGATGTTGCCCATCCCCATCCCCCGAAGGATGACCTCCCCCCGGATGGAGTGCTGGTTGGCGAACATGCCCCAGAAGGTGTTCGAGAAGAAGGCCGCCTCGAGGTCCGCCTTCTTCAGCCCCGCGTCCTCGAGGACCAGCGCCGTCGCCTCCTCGGCCATGGTCCGGACGGTCTTGTCCGGATACTTGTTGAAACGGATCATTCCCACGCCGATGATGTACACGTTCTCCATGCCTATTGCCCCTCCTTCAGAATCATCGTCCCGCCCGTGATCGACAGGGTGTCGTTCGAACCGTCCTCGATCAGCCCCGCCCGGGCGTCCCGGAAGAGCTTCTCGATGGGGTACTCCTTGCTCATGCCGCAGCCGCCGAAGATCTGCACCGCATCGCTCGTCACCCGGCCGGATGAACCGTTTCGGGAAGACCGGTCCGGCGACGCGGAACGGACGGCGCCCTACAGGCCGTGCTTTGCCGCCAGGAATCGCCGCTCGGGGACATTTCGATGGTGGGCTGAAGGGCCGCATCCCCGCAGATCACAAGGGGCTCCGGAGACAGCCGGATCGTCCCGGACGGGTCGGTGATGGTAAACTTGATCGTTTTTAATGCACCCCCCCCATTGGCCCATTTTTGGGTACCACATCTCGAGACCTTTGTGCAATCTTGAAATCCCTTCCATTGATGCGCCCGGCGGGGATCCTTCGACGGAAGGCCGGAAGGGCCCGCCTCGCCTCGGGACCTGGATTCCGGGCCGTCGAGAGACGCGGCAACCGGTAGTCGACGCCGGCTTGAAAAAGGGGCCGGCTTCTGCTAAAGACGCATCATGGATGCTCGTTCGCTTTCCGATTATACCCTGGTGCGCAGCGCGCGCCGGCGGAAAACCATCTCCCTCCAAGTCCTCCCCGACGGCACGGTCCTCGTGCAGGCCCCCCGCCACACCCCGAAGCGGGAGATCGAGGCGTTCTTGCTGAAGAAGCAGCCCTGGATCACCCGGAAGCGCCGGGAACAGGCGGCGCGGAAGCCGCACGACAGGCGCATCGCCGCCGGAGAAACCTTCCCCTACCTGGGCGTCTCCTACCCCCTGGAGATCGTCCCCTCGTCCGATCGGAAGGAACCGCTGGTTTTCACGGGCACGAAATTTATGCTGCACGAAACGGCCGTCCGCGGCGGCAAGGCACAGTTCATCCGCTGGTACCGGCGTCAGGCCATGTCGTACCTGGCGGGCCGGGTGGCGGTTTTCTCCGTGCGTCTGGGCGTCCTGCCCCGCGGCATCCGGATCGGCCAGGCAAGACACCGCTGGGGGTCCTGTTCGCCCATGAACCGCCTGTCCTTCACCTGGCGACTGATCATGGCGCCCCAGGACGTCATCGATTACGTCGTCGTTCACGAACTGGCGCACATCCGCGAAAAGAGCCACGCCCCCGCCTTCTGGGCGCTCGTCGCCGGCGCCTCCCCCCGGCACCGGGAGCACCGGCGCTGGCTCAAGGACCACGACCACCTGCTGTCCCTGTAGGTTGAATGAATTCTTGACACAAGAATAACGTCCCACTATAATTCGGCAAATTACATTCAGGAAAGGCATGATCGTGACCAGAAAAAGCAAGTCCGACATTCGGAACGCCGGACCGGCAGACATCAACGTCTCGTTTCTCAAAGAACTGGACCAAAAGGGCAACGGCCCCGCAGGGCTGTTTCCCCTGGTCTTCGCCATGAATCCCTCGATGATGGCCGTGACCACGGCCGACGGTCAATATCTGGAAGTCAACCGGGCCTTTTGCGAGGCGACGGGCTATACCCGCGATGAGCTGCTCGGCAAAAACTCCCTGGAACTCGGGGAATGGAAGGAGGAACAGCGTCGGGAGATCCTCGATCAGCTTTCAAGAGACGGCAAGATCCGCAACAAGGAGATCTATTGGCGGAACAAGTCCAGGGAGGTCCATTGCTGCATCCTGTCGGCCGAGGTCTTCGAATTGGATGGCGAGCGACTGGTCTTGAGCACCCTTCAGGACATCACGAAACGCAAACGGATGGAGGATGAGCTTCGGAAAAGCAAGGATTCCCTGGCCCTGCAGGCCGAAAAACTCGAGGCCCTCAATACGGCCCTCAAGGTCCTTCTGGACCAGCAGGAGCAGAATCAGCGCCTGACGTCCGCGCGGCTCAAATCCAACATGCAGGAGCTCATCACCCCTTACCTGGAGAGACTGAAGGACGGCCAGATGGCGCCGATGGATCGGGTTTCCCTGAGCGTCCTGGAATCCAACCTGATGGACATCTCCTCGGACTTTGTGTACAACCTCGCCTCCTGTTATCCTAACCTCACGCCCAAGGAGATCCAGGTCGCCAACCTGGTCAAGGAGGGGAAGTCCTCGGGCGAGATCGCGCACGTGATGGGCGTCTCTCTGGGCACGGTGAACGCCCACCGGAACAACCTCCGCAGGAAAATGAGACTGGGCAAGGGCGGCGCGAACCTCCGCTCGCACCTGCTGGCGATGAAGTAGCGCTCCCGGGGGCAGGCGCGGGCCGCCTGCGGCGAAAGCCCTCCGGCAGCAAACCTCCCAAAACCTCGACACCACGGAAAAGGGGCCGTTTCCCGACTTCACGGGAAACGGCCCCTCGACGTTTTGGCTCCCCATGTGCAACCCTCTTCACAACCGTTCTCCGTCGGGAAGCTCAGACTGTATCCGGGAATATCCCTTGACACTTAAAGGTCAAACCGGCTATATTTATGACCGGATGATGTTGTAACCGGAAATAACAATAACCAGGGATGACCCTATGATAGAGACGATTAAATCCATCATTCTGGACTTCCAGGAAACCCGGATGGAGACCGGGGTGCCCCGGCGTTTGCGTATCGAGTCGGTTCACGGCAAGGCCGCCGTCTGCATCGGGGTTCGGCGGAGCGGCAAGTCCACCTACATGTTCCAGGTTATCCATCGGCTGTTGGACGGCGGGGTTCCTCGGCAGAACATCCTGTACCTGAACTTTTTCGACGACCGCCTCCACAACCTGCGGCGGGACAATCTCGGCCTGATCGCCGAGGCCTATTACTCCATCTACCCGGAGAAGAAAAACACCGAGACGGTCTATTGCTTTTTTGACGAGATCCAGGCCGCCCCCGGTTGGGAGCCATTCATCGACCGCATGATGCGCACGGAAAAATGCGAGGTGTACCTGACCGGTTCGTCAGCCAGGATGTTGTCAAAGGAGATCGCCACGCAGATGCGCGGGCGGGCGCTCTCATGGGAGATGTTTCCGTTCTCGTTCAGGGAATTCCTGGACTACAAGGGAATCGAGAGCGAGGGCGCGCTGTCGACGAAAAAACGGCTCCTCGTTCAGAAGTCCTTCGAGGGATACTGGGAGACCGGCGGTTTCCCCGAGGCCGCCGGTCTTGGACGGAACCTGCGGATCAAGACCCACCAGGAATACTTTCACACCATCCTGTTTCGGGACTTGGTCGAGCGCCACGACGTTTCACACCCGAAGGCGGTGACCGATCTGGCGCACTGGCTGGTGGACAACACGGCCTCGTTGTACTCCGTCAACAATCTCACGGGCTACCTCAAGTCGCTGGGCCACAAGGCGCCAAAGTCCGCAGTGTCGGATTACCTGGAATGGTTCGAGGATGCCTACTTCCTGTTCACCGTGCGCATATTCGACCCGTCCCTCGCGCGCAGCAACACCAATCCGAAAAAAGTCTACTGCATCGATCACGCACTGGTCACTTCGGTGTCGTCCGGCATTCTGGTCAACTCCGGCCATCTCCTTGAGAACCTCGTGTTCACGACGCTCCGGCGTCTTCACCCGGAAATCTACTATTACAAGACCAGGACCGGCCGGGAGGTCGATTTCATCGTCCCGATGCGCGGCCGGGCGCCGATGCTGGTCCAGGTGTGCGAGTCGCTGGCGGAGCCGCAGACGCGGAAACGGGAAACTGCGGCCTTGAGTGAGGCAATGGCCGAGCTGGGCCTGAAAGCCGGAATCATCGTGACCCGGAACGAGGAGGAGCGGATCGATGCCGGCAGCGGGACCATCGAAGTGATCCCGGCATGGCGGTTCCTCCTCGAACTGCCTGAATCTACTGAATAACCGGATGAGATTAATGAACGGGCATAAGTCGGCGGGAACAAGCCTGAAACGACGAGACCCCGAGGGGATCACCCCACGGGGTCTTGCGTTCAATAAGAACCGCTGAAGTTCAGCGGATTGAATTTGGCTCGGCAGGGCGCATATAGCTGCAAGAACTTCATCATGGCACTACTCATGGTTGCTGCGAAACAGGGATACTGAGCCCGTCCTGATTATAAAATATCCATATTGACAAACCGTTGAAATCCTTTCCGGCACCCTACGATTCAATAATACTCAACCCAACATTGCTGTGTGGATCGCAGGTTATAACATCGAAAATCAGAACATTTTAGAACTAATCAAGGTTCGGGTTAAAACGGTAGCCGACACCTGGTTCGTTCAATAAAAAATGTGGGCGGGTGGAGTCGGTCTCAATCTTCTTTCTCAACTGGTTCATGAAGACACGCAGATAGTGAGTTTGTTCTACATAGGGAGGCCCCCAGACCTCTTTAAGGATTTGCCGGTGGGTCATGACCCTTCCGGCATTCTTGACAAGGACAGTTAAGAGCCTGTACTCGATGGAAGTGAGATGAATTTCCCGGGTGCCGCAATAAACCTGGCGCTTGAGGAAGTCGATCCGGAGGTTTTCGGCGATAAAAACCGCCTCCCCATGATCCTGTAGTTTCGGTGCCGCGTGTCTAAGAGCGACGCGGATTCTAGCTAGAAGTTCGCCGGCGGCGAAAGGCTTTGTCAAGTAATCGTCCGCCCCACCATCGAGGGCCTTTATTTTATCCCCTTCCTGTTCCCTGGCGGAGATGACAATGATGGGCACGGCAGACCATTCACGGAGTTTTTCGATGACCTCAAGGCCATCCATATCGGGAAGCCCCAAGTCGAGCAGTACGACGTCGGGACTGCGTGTCGCCGCCTGGGACAGTCCGTCGGCAGCCGTTTCTGCTTCCAGCACGCTATATTTTTCGCTTTGGAGCGTGACTCGGAGAAATCGCCGCATTTGGCGTTCATCCTCTATCAAGAGTACCGTGGAGGGGCTTTCCTTCATGTCAGTTCCTTTTCGGGGATCAAGGCGGGCGGAGTCCCTTCGATGGGGATCACGAACTTGAATGCGGCACCGCCACCTGGCCGGTTTTCAGCCCATATACGGCCGCCATGGGCTTCTATGATCGCGCGGCAGATGGTCAGACCGATACCGGCTCCGATCCGCGTTTGGTTGCTGCGGTTGAACTTGCTGAAAATGGTTTCCTCCTCAAGGGCGGGGATGCCGGGACCGCGGTCGGCGATATCAATCATGACGGCTGATTTCTTTAGGGTGATTGTGATTTCAATCGGCGTTCCGGTCGGGGTATGCCGCAGGACGTTCTCCAAGAGATTCACCAGCACCTGCTCCAGCAAAAGGGTGTCAAAGGGAATGAGGGGAAGGTCCGGGGGAATATGCAATTCCAGCGGATGCTCTTTGAGGCGTTCGGAAAGGCGGTTCAGGACGACTCCGATGATTTCCTCCAAAGGCTGCCACTCCTTGTGAATGTTGATCGCACCGGATTCAAGCCGGGTCAGGTTCAGGACGTTGTGGATGATGCGCTCCAGGCGATCCGTCTCCTCGCGGATTGTCCGCAGCAGTTCCAGACGGTCTGGTCGATTCAGGGAGGTTTCTTTCTCCAGAAGCGTGCTGGCCGCTCCCTCCACGACCGCCAACGGCGATCTTAAGTCGTGGGAGACGGAACTCAGGAATGTATTTCGGACCTTCTGGGCCTCCGCTTTCAGGCGCTCATCGTGTGCCTCTTTGGCCAGTATAATCCTTTCTATCGCCATGGCGGTCTGGTTCACGAAGCTTTCCAGAAAGTGAATGTCCTCAGGGGCAAATCCCTTTTCGGCATCCACAGGAAGAACGCCCACGACCCCCGCGACGCCGGAAGAAGCAATCATCGGCAAGTAAAGCGCTTTGGCTCCCGGGAGTGTGTCTGTTCCCAAACCGGCGCATTGGCGGTTATCGAAGACCCACCGGGCAACACCCAACTCCTTCTGGTCGATGGCAAAGGTACCCACGCCCGTTTCCGATACGCCCAACTCTCCCTGTTCGTCCGGTACCAGAATGACGATCTGGCTGCGAAACACCTCGCCGATGTGTTGGACGGCGATCTCGATGATCCGGGCCTTCTTGCGTTCCCGGACCAGCTCGCGGCTCAGTGCATACAGCGCAGCCGTACCCCTTTCCCGCTTTCGCGAAGTTTCCGCTTGTTCACGGATCTTCAGCGTTAACCGCGTGATGATATAGGCCACGATGAACATGACGCCGAATGTTACAAGAAAACGGATATCACTGACAGCAAAGGTAAAGTGTGGTGGAACAAAAAAGAAGTCGAATGCGGCAACGCTTAACACGGTGGCTGCCAGCGCTGGCAAGCGCCCGGTCTGAGTCGACGTGATCACAATGCCGAGCAGATAGATCATCACGATGTCTGTCTGTTCAAAATACGGAAACGTCAGAACGGCCAACGCGGTGCTTATGGCCACAGTCCCGAGGCTCCAAATCCACTCCCTCGGTTTAATCAGCTGTGGATGAGATCTGGCGCTCGACTTTACCGGCGGTTCAGATGAATCTCCCGTAATCACATAGATCTCGATATCTCCGCTTCCCCGGACGATCTCATCCAACGGTGAACCCAAGAGCTTGTCCTTCCAGCGTGGATGGGTCGGCTTACCGACGATGATCTTGCTGACGTTGCGCTGGCGGGCATAGGTAAGGATCTCATCGCTCGCCTTGGGACCTGTCAGGGTTACGGTTTGCGCACCCAGACTTTCCGCCAGCCGCATATGTTCCGCCAAGGTCTGCAAGTCTTCTGCGGAGGGTTTGATATGGGAAGGGGCCTCTACGTGTACCGCAATCCACTCGGCTCTCAACCCAGCCGCCATCCGTCTTGCGGCGCGTATCAGGCGGATGGATCGGGGATTCGGCCCAATGCAGACGAGGATTCGTTCCGCCGCCGGCCAGATGTCCCTGACGCCTGCATCGCGCCGGTAATTTATCATCTGCTCATCCACCTGTTCGGCGGTGCGCCGCAGGGCCAGCTCTCTTAAGGCAATCAAGTTGCCCTTGCGGAAAAAGTGCTCCATTGCCTTCTCAGCCTGTTCCGGGATGTAGACCTTCCCCTCCTTCAGGCGCTGGAGCAGATCGTCGGGGGGCAGGTCGATCAGTTCGATCTCGTCGGCTCGGTTCAGAAAAGAATCCGGAAGGGTTTCCCGAACGATGACGCCAGTGATCTGCCGGACGATGTCGTTTAAGCTCTCGAGGTGCTGAACGTTGACGGTGGTGTAGACGGAGATACCCGCGCAGAGAAGCTCCCGGACGTCCTGCCAGCGCTTTTTATGTCGCGACTCCGGAGCATTCGTATGGGCAAGTTCGTCGATGATTATCAAGGAGGGGGCTCGTCGGAGGGCAGCATCGATGTCAAATTCATGGATACCCCGCCCGCGATGGGAATGTATCCGATGCGGCAGAATGTCCAAGCCCTTGAGGAGGGCGTCGGTTTCCTTCCTGCCGTGCGTTTCCACAATCCCGACAACGATGTCGACACCTTCAAGCCGCCGCTTTTGGGCGGCCTCAAGCATTGCATAGGTCTTACCCACACCCGGGGCGGCACCGAAGAAGATCTTCAGCTTGCCCTGGTGCCGGCGTTCCTCCTCGGTGACAGCCCTATCCAGGAGTTCGTCGGGATCAGGTCTTTTCGTTTCCATCACCTCGATATCCCTATGTGCTTAGGTTTATTAACGGATGCCAGTGTAACAGAATCAACGCATCGCATCCAGCGCCATATTCAGGTGCAGGACATGCACAGTGGGTTCGCCGAAAATGCCGAACTGCCTGTCCCGGATATTTATCCGGACCAATGCCTCGATTTTCCTTGAGTCGATGCCGCGTGCTTTTGCCACCCGGGGCACTTGATACAGTGCGGCGGCCGGGCTGATATGCGGATCGAGTCCGCTTCCCGAGGCGGTCACAAGATCCACAGGGATGAGCTGCCTGTTTTCCCGATCGGCGGTTAGCAGCGCGATGATTCGCCGCCTGACGGCTTCTTTTAAGGCCGGATTCGTTGGACCCAGATTCGACCCCATAGAAGCGGCGCCGTTGTAAGCTCCAGAGGATGTTGCGGACGGCCTCCCCCAGAAATACCCGGGTTCGCTGAAGGGCTGACCGACCAACTCCGCAACGGTCTTTCCGCCGTTTATTTTGACCAGGCTGCCACCCGCCTGCCAAGGAAACAGCAACTGTGCCAGTCCCGTCACTGCAAAAGGATAAACAATCCCGATCAGGAGGGTCATCACGACAAAGAGTAGGATGGCTGTTCGTATCGGTTGCCACATGGTCGCCTCTTTCAAATCCAGTTTAGTAGTGTCAGTAGCATGTCGATGGCCTTGATCCCGGCAAACGGCACCACGAGGCCCCCGGCGCCATAGAGAATCAGGTTCCGACGGAGAACAGCGGCTGCACCCATCGGGCGGTATCTGACGCCGCGCAGTGCCAAGGGAATCATGGCGACGATGATAAGCGCGTTGAAGATGACCGCCGACAGGATCGCATTTTGCGGTGTCGACAACCCCATGATGTTCAGAACCGCCAGGTCAGGATAGATTCCAGAGAAGGCCGCAGGCAGAATGGCAAAATACTTAGCCACGTCATTGGAGATGCTGAAGGTCGTGAGCGTACCCCGCGTCATCAGGAGTTGCTTGCCGATCCCGACGATTTCGATCAGCTTCGTGGGATTGGAGTCGAGGTCCACCAGATTTCCAGCCTCCTTCGCCGCCTGTGTGCCCGTGTTCATGGCTACGGCTACGTCCGCCTGTGCCAGTGCCGGCGCATCGTTCGTCCCGTCGCCCGTCATCGCGACCAGATGACCCTGCGCCTGATACGCGCGGATCAGGTTCAGCTTCGCCTCCGGGGTCGCCTGGGCCAGAAAGTCGTCCACGCCCGCCTCGGCGGCCACCGCGGCCGCTGTGAGTGGATTGTCCCCGGTGATCATGACGGTCTGGATGCCCATTTGCCGCAGTTCGGAGAAGCGTTCGCGAATGCCGCCCTTGACGACGTCGCTCAAGCGGATAGCCCCCAGGACTTGAGACCCCTCGACAACAACCAGCGGCGTTCCGCCCTGGACCGCGATACCATTGACGATGGCATTTGCCTCTTCGGGAAAGCCACCGCCCTTCGCCTTGACATAGACCTCGACCGCATCGGCCGCTCCCTTGCGGATTTCCCGCCCGTCGAGATTGACACCGCTCATGCGGCTTTTGGCGGTGAAGGGGATGAAGCGGGCCCCCAGTGTCTTGATGTCGCGCTCGCGGATGCCGTATGCCTTCTTGGCCAGGACGACGATGCTTCTCCCCTCCGGCGTCTCGTCGGCCAAGGAGGAGAGCTGCGCCGCATCCGCCAGTTGTACTGCTGTGATCCCCCCGATGGGTATAAATTCCGTCGCTTCACGGTTCCCCAGCGTAATCGTGCCGGTCTTGTCGAGCAGCAAGACGTCCACGTCGCCAGCGGCTTCCACGGCCTTTCCCGACAGGGCAATGACATTAGCCTGGATCATCCGGTCCATGCCGGCGATACCGATGGCGGAGAGCAGGCCGCCGATCGTGGTCGGGATAAGGCAGATCAACAGGGCGACGATCACCGTCATGGAGATAGGCGCCCCTTGTCCCGTCGCCCGCACGCTGTAGAGCGAAAAGGGAACAAGGGTCACAGTGGCCAGAAGAAAGATCAGCGTAAGCCCGGCAAGCAGGATGTCCAAGGCAATCTCGTTCGGCGTCTTCTGGCGCTTGGCGCCTTCCACCATCGCGATCATCTTGTCTAAGAAGGTCTCGCCCGGATTGGCCGTGATGCGGACGATGAGCCAGTCCGACAGCACACGGGTGCCGCCGGTCACGGCGCTGCGGTCTCCGCCGCTTTCCCGGATCACCGGGGCGCTCTCCCCGGTAATGGCGCTCTCATCGACGGAGGCGACACCGACGGTCACCTCCCCATCGCCGGGGATCGTATCTCCGGCATTCACCAGCACGAGATCTCCCTTCTTGAGCTGCGATCCGGCAACGAGGTCGAAGATCGCATTCCGATCCGGTTCATAAAGAAGCTTGGCGGTAACGTCCCGCCGTGAGCCTTTCAGCGATCTTGCCTGGGCCTTGCCTCTGCCTTCCGCCATGGCTTCGGCGAAGTTGGCGAAGAGCAACGTGAACCACAGCCAGAGACTGATGGCCACGATAAAGGAAGTTCTCTCGTCGCCATGGCCGGAGAGGGCTTGAATAATGAGCAACGTCGTCAGGATGCAGCCGACTTCCACAACGAACATCACCGGGTTCTTGATCAGGTGCAGGGGGTTGAGTTTGACGACGGCATCGATCAGGGTCCGTTGCAGGACCTGGCGGTCAAGAAGCGAGAATGATTTTGCTTTTGCGTTCATGTTCCCTCTCTATGATCGCATCCAGGCCAGATGCTCGGCGATCGGTCCCAAGGCGAGGGCGGGAACGAAGGTCAGTGCGCCCACCAGCATAATCACCGCAACAAGGAACATCACAAACAGCGGCGTGTGCGTGGGCAGCGTGCCCGCGCCGGCGGAAACGCATTTCTTCTGCGCGAGCGACCCGGCTGCTGCCAGTACAGGGATGATCAGCCCGAAGCGTCCGATGAGCATCGCAAAACCTAACGTTAGGTTATAGAAGGGTGTATTGGCGTTCAAGCCGGCGAAGGCGCTGCCGTTGTTGTTCGCTGCCGAAGAGAAGGCGTAGAGAATTTCGGAAAAGCCGTGCGGGCCGGTATTGAGTATTCCGGCAAGCCCCGGTCGGGTGACGACGGCAACGCCTGTGCCGATGAGGACGACGGCCGCCGGGATCAGGATGACGAGCGCTGCCATCTTGATTTCGAAGGCCTCGATCTTCTTGCCCAGGTATTCCGGCGTGCGGCCCACCATGAGCCCCGCGATGAAAACGGTTATCAGGACGAACATCAGCATGCCGTACAAGCCCGAACCTGCCCCTCCGAAGATGATCTCGCCCAATTGCATCAACACGAGGGGAACCAGCCCTCCCAGAGGCGTGAACGAATCGTGCATCGCATTGACACTGCCGCTGGACGCAGCGGTCGTCACGGCAGCCCAGAGTGCGGAATTTGCGATGCCGAACCGGACCTCCTTGCCTTCCATATTACCGCCGGATTGGAGGGCACCGATGGACTGATCGACGTTCATCTGCCGGAAGGATGGGTTCCCTGCCTGCTCACTCACCAGGCAGATCCCGAGCAGCGGGATCAGAATCATCATCATCGCGGCAAGAAGCGCCCATCCCTGCCTTCCATCTCCCAGCATCCGACCGAAGGTGATGCACAAAGCCACAGGGATCAAAAGAATGGCCAACATCTCCAAGAAGTTGGACAGTGGTGTCGGATTTTCCAAGGGATGGGCCGAGTTGGCGTTAAAAAAGCCGCCCCCGTTGGTTCCCAACTGTTTGATGGCTACCTGGCTTGCAGCCGGCCCCAGGCGAATCTCCTGCACGGACTCCGCAGTGGCCGCCCCGTCTTTTGCCTGTTCCAACAGCCCGACCTCGGCCGGGCTTTGCAGCGTCTGCACGACGCCCTGGGAAACGAGAAAGAGCGCCAAAACCAACGAAAGGGGCAGCAAGATATAGAGGATCGTGCGCGTCAGATCTACCCAGACATTGCCGATGGTTGGGGAGAGAGTTCGTTTCAAACCCCTGATGAAAGCCATCAGAACCGCCATTCCTGCAGCGGCGGAAACGAAATTCTGGACGGTCATCCCCAGCATTTGCGTGCAGAAGCTCAGGGTCGTTTCGCCGCTGTAGGCCTGCCAGTTCGTATTGGTCACGAAGCTGACCGCCGTATTAAAGGCCAGATCGGGGGGCACAGCGGGAAGTCCGTGGGGATTGAGCGGTAGAAATCCCTGAAGCCGTTGCAGCAGATAGACGACAAGGCAACTCATCACAGAAAAGATGACCAATCGTCCGGCGTACGCCTTCCAGGTCATTTCCTCATCCGCATTGATCCGGCAGTGCCGATAAATCCATTTTTCCAGGGGGCCAGTCATCCCTTTCAAGAAGACGGGTTCACCCTGATAAACTCGTGCCATGTAGCGCCCCAGAGGAATTGCCACAGCGATAAGCGCGATGAAATAGGTTGTGATCTGAAAAATTCCATGAGCGGTCATGAGAACAACTCCGGCTTAAGCAGGGCGACAAACAGATAAATGACAAGACCTGCAGCGGTGATCAATCCAATAATATAGAATATTTTCATATCGGAAACCCCTAAATAACTTCAGCTCCTTCGATGATAAGCCATATTATCCCGAGACAAATTTCGGTTACACTCATCCTATAGCAACCCCTTTTTAGGTATAATAACACTCAAGATATCAAGATGCTGTTAAGAAACGGATCGAAGAAGTAAATTTTTCGTAAAAATATTTTTCCCTGTGACATTTAAATCTCCCAGCCCCTATGGCTTGAACCGCCCCCCCGAAAACCGGACCCGTTCTTATGTCGGGATCCTGGCATATTGAGAATTCCCCAAAAACGTGGAGAATTTCAGACAATGTTTAGGGAGATGTTTCTGGGAGAGGACAGGCAGGCAATCAAGGCGTATCCCACGCTCTTCGTCGAGGAGACCGTGATCAAGCTTCCCCGGATTGACATTATGTGTCACTCAAGCGTGCTACGGCGGCGATGGAAAATAAAACGGCTGTAAGAACAGGTGACGTTCTTACAGCCGAACTAAATTGGCTCCCCAGCGCGGACTCGAACCACGGACATGCTGGTTAACAGCCAGCCGCTCTACCGACTGAGCTACTGGGGAATGTCTTTTTCAGAGCTTCGGATCGGCCCCTTCGCCCACCGCAACGGCACCGGTTCGGGACCGGTCGTCGCCTAACGGCAGCTCATGCAGGTCTTCAGACGGCTCATGGGCACGCCCGTCCTGGCGCTGATGTATTTCAACTGATCCTCCGGGGCGAACGGGCGACCACAGACCTGACAGGTCGCCATCTTGAAGGCCTTGTCCCAGATGATCCGCTTGTCCCCGGTGGCTTCCATCTTCACATGACCCGTCGGGCAGACGTAGGCGCAGGACCCGCAGCCGATGCAGGCGTTCGCGTCGAAGGCGATCCGCGGCTCATCCACGTCGCGGCCGAGGCCCCGATCCTCGAAGGACAGGGCGGCGACCCCGACGATCTCCCGGCAGGTCCGCGTGCACAGACCGCAGAGGACGCACTCCTTAGCGTCCGCCGCCTCCGCGGCGACCGCGACCCCCAGGTTCTCCGCCAGATCCCGCACGGCCCGGGTCGCGGGATACCGGTAGTACAGCAGGGAGGCGGCCAGCTTCCGTCCCGCGATCGCCCGCTCGGAATCGGTCCGGACCTCCATCCCCTTGGCGACCGGCGTGTTACAGGCCGTGGCGAGTTCCCATTTGCCGTTGACCTTCACCTCCACGGCGCACAGGCGGCAGGCCCCGAAGGGAGACAGTTCGTCGTGCTGACAGAGCGTGGGCAGGTCGATGTTGCGCGCCCGGATATGGGAGAGGAGGGTCGACCCCTCCTGGGCCTTCACCTTCCATCCATCTAACGTGATTTCGATCATAGCCTGTTCCTCAATTGCGGGTTTCTCCCCCCGGCAACGCTCCGGACGGGTTCATTGTCGTCAAGAATCCTTCACTCCGGGAGGCCGCCAATCACGGGGGCCGGCCCCTTCCCGGATCCTATGCCCAGACCATCAGGCGGTAGCAGCGCAGGCAGCGATTGGCCTCGCGGATCGCCGCCGGGGCGTCGAAGCCGCCCTCGACCTCGTCGAAGCCTTCGATGCGGGTCTTCGCCGGCAGGAGCGCCGCTTCCACGGACGCCGCCGGACTCACGAAGCCCTTCGTGCGCTGGGCGCGCGTGTCGATCCCCGCGAACGGGCGCTCCGCCGCCGGGGTTTCGCCCTGCAGGTAAAGGTCGATGCTCCGCGCCGCACGGTTGCCCATGTCCAGGGCCTCGATCAGGGTGGCGGGTCCGGTGACGCAGTCGCCGCCGGCGAACACCCCGTCGAGGTTCGTCCGGAGCGTGACCGCGTCGACCGCCACGGTATTGCCCTTTGCCACCACCAGGGCCTCCGTTCCGGCCACCGCCGGCAGTGCGGGGTTCTGGCCGATGGCGGGGACGATCATCTCCGTCTTCACGCTGAACTCCGACCCCTTGACGGGGACGGGACGACGGCGGCCGCTCGCATCGGGCTCGCCGAGTTTCATCTTGATGCATTCGATCGCCGTCACCTTCCCGTTCTTCGCGACGACCTTCAGGGGGGCGGCGAGGAAGCGGATCTTCACGCCCTCCTCCTGGGCCTCGGCGATCTCCTCCGCGCGGGCGGGCATTTCGATGAGCGAACGGCGATAAAGGATCTCCACCTCCCCGAACCCCAGGCGGAGGCAGGTGCGGGCGCAGTCGATGGCCACGTTGCCGCCGCCGATGATGACGACCTTCCGGCGCGGGGCGATCTTCTGCCCCAGGCTGATCCGCCGCAGGAACTCGACCCCTTCCATGAAGCCGTCGTAGCCGGCGTCCTCGCCCTCGGCGCCGATCGCGTTGCCCGCGTGCGCCCCGACGGCGATGAAGACGGCCGCGTAGCCGGCCTTCTTGAGCTTCCCCGGGTCGATGCGGTCCACCGGTTCGTTGAGGCGGATCTCCACGCCCAGGCGCCGGACCAGGTCGATCTCGTAGTTCAGGATGTCCTTGGGCAGCCGGTAATCCGGGATGCCCACCGCCGCCATGCCGCCGGCATGGGGCAGGGATTCGAAGAGGGTCACGCCGTAACCCAGAAGGCGCAGATGGTACGCCGCCGCGAGCCCCGCCGGTCCGGCGCCGATCACGGCGACCTTTTCCTTCTTCACCACGGCCGGGGCCGCCAGAGGCGTCCCGCCCGCCTTCAGATCGGCGTCCGCCGCCGCCCGCTTGAGCAGACGGATGGCGAGGGATTGATCCAGGTCCTTGCGGACGCAGGCGTCCTCGCAGGGATGCGTGCAGACCCGCCCCGTCACGCCGGGGAGGATGCACCGCTCGCGGATCAGGTTCAGGGATTCGCCGAAGCGTCCGTTGCGGATCAGCTCGATGTAGCCGGGGATATCGAGGGTCGCCGGACAGGCCTCCATGCAGGGCGCCGTCACGGCCACGCGGTAGGTCTTCGCGGTTGTCTTGCCCGCTGACGCCGCCGGATTCGCGAAATCCGCCCGGAAATATTTCAGGGCGTCGCCCACGGGGTTGAGCGCGGCCGCGCGACCGAAATTGCACTTGGCGTTCGCCGCAACCCCCCGGACGATCTCGTCCATCTCGTCCAGGTCCGCCTTGACGCCCTTGCCGGCCGCCCGCGCCTTGAGGAGGTCGAGCATGCGGTCGATGCCGATGAGGCAGACGGAGCATTCGCCGCAGGAGAGCTTCCTCGCCTCCTCGAGATAGGCCACCGTCAGGGAAAGGAGGTCGACACTCGGGTCCGCGACGACGATCCCGTTCCAGCCCATGAGGGCGGCAACCGGGCCCCCGTCGATCGTCAACGGCGCTTCAACCGCGGCGGCCTTGGCCGGCATGCCCTTCCGGTTATCGATCACCTTGCCGCCCCAACTGCTAAAGGATACTGTCTTCATGCCTTGTTCACCTTTGTTTCGGATCGGTTTTGCGGTCTTCATTCCGTCCACGAGAGGGAATGTTCCACTTTGTTCATGAGCTTCCGGTATTCCAGGTTCACCCGGCGCTGGATGGTCCGGATCTCGTCGGGCGTCAGGTGCCGGAACCGGCCCTGGGCCTTGATGTAATCCGTCACGGGGCGGAGCGGATCGGGCGTCTCCACCGTCAGGCGATAGACGCCGTTCTCCACCTCGTACAGGGGGAAGACCCCCGTCTCCACGGCGAGCCGGCCCAGCTTGATGCACTCCTCCGACTTGGCCCGCCAGCCGGTGGGGCAGACGGACAGGCAGTGGATGTAGGTCGGCCCCTGGATCGCCCGGGCCTTCTTGACCTTGTTCATGAAGTCGATGGGGTAGCTCGGCGAGGCCGTCGCGACGTAGGGGATGTTGTGGGCCACCATGATCTCGGGCACGTTCTTCTTCCAGGTCTTGTTGCCGATGCTGGCCTTGCCCGCCGGGGCGGTGGTCGTCGAGGCGCCGAAGGGGGTCGCGCTCGAACGCTGGATCCCCGTGTTCATGTAGGCCTCGTTGTCGAAGCAGACGTAGAGCATGTCGTGACCCCGCTCCATGGCCCCCGAAAGGGCCTGGAGGCCGATGTCCACCGTTCCGCCGTCGCCGCCGATGGTCACGGTCTTGATGTAGCGGTCGGGGTTCACGCCCTTGCGCCTGAGAACCTTGAGCCCCGCCTCCACGCCGGCCCCCACGGCCGCCGCGCAGGGAAAGGCGACGTGGATCCACGGCAGCGTCCAGGCGGTCGCCGGATAGGGGGTCGCGATCACCTCCATGCAGCCCGTGGCGTTGGCGATCACGGTATCCTTGCCCAGGGCCTTGCACATGAGGCGGATGGCCAGGGCTTCCCCGCACCCCTGGCAGGCGCGGTGTCCGGAGCAGAAGAACTCCTCCTTGTCCACCAGCTTCGGGGCGTAGATCTCGAAGTTCTCCACGATCGATATCGGTTTTGCCGTACTCATCATCCCCTCACTCCATAGAATTCATAGATGCCCTTGGACTTGCCCGCCTGACGGAACATCTGTTTGAAGTCGTCCACGGTGACGTCGCGGCCGCCCAGCCCGATGAGCGCGTTCTCGATGGCCGGCCGTGCGGCCTCCGCGTACAGGGCGGACCGGACCTCCGCCGCCAGCGGGCCGCCGGGGCCGCCCAGGGAGCAGCACCGGTCGGTGACGATCAGGGTCTTGACGCCGCGCACCGCCTTTTTCATCTCCTCGAACGGAAAGGGCCGCCAGAGCTTCAGCTTCAGGAGCCCCACGGGAACGCCGTCCCTGCGGAGCTCGTCCACGGCGATCTCGGCCGTCTCGCCCATGGAGCCCATGGTCAGCATCACCACGTCGGCCCCCTTCGTCTTGTAGGCCTCGATCGGTTCGTACCGGCGGCCGAACTGTTTTTCCCATTCCTTCCAGACCTTGAGGATCACCGTCCGGGAATCGACCAGGGCCTGGTCGCGGGCCTTGGTGGCCTCCGTGAAGATGTCCGGCATGCCCAGCGCCCCCATCGTGACGGGATGGTCCGGGTGCAGGGCCGCGTAGGGTTTGCGCCGCGGGAGGAACCGGTCCACCTCCTTCTCGTCGGGGAGGAAGAGCGCCTCGACCATGTGCGTGAGCTGGAACCCGTCCAGATTGACGTTGATGGGCAGTTGCACCGCCGCGTCCTCGGCGATCTTGAAGGACTGGATCATCATGTCCACCGCCTCCTGGCCGTTGGCGGCAAAGAGGGACAGCCAGCCCAGATCCCGCATGGTCATGATGTCGCTGTGATCGTTCCAGATATTGATGGGGCCGGAGATCGCCCGGTTGCCGATCGCCATGACGACGGGCAGCCGCATGGACGAAACGATGCCCAGGACCTCGTACATGTAGAGCAGCCCCTGGGAGCTCGTCGCCGTGAAGGCCCGGGCCCCCGTGCCGGACGCGCCGGCGCAGGCGCTCATGGCGGAGTGTTCGGATTCGACGCAGATGAACTCCGCGTCCAGCCGGCCTTCGGCCACGATGTCGGAGAGGTGCTCGGGGATATGCGTGTTCGGGGTGATGGGATAGGCCGCGATCACGTCGGGCCGGCACAGGGCGACCGCTTCCGCGGTGGCAAGGGCGATTTCCATACCAATGCGTTTCGACATGCCTTATCCCTCCTCAACCATGGTGATCGCGCCCGGCCAGCATTCGTGGGCGCATATCCCGCATCCCTTGCAGTAATCCAGGTCCGCGGCGAAGTAGCCCTGGGCATCCTCCTTCACGCATGCCTCCGGGCAGAAGATGTAACAGATGCCGCACTTGATGCATTTGGCGTTGTCCCAGACGGGCCGCTGGGCCCGCCAGCTTCCGGTATGGTACTCCCGGCTGTTCCCGCCCTCGAAGATCATGCAGCCCGGGGTGACTTCCTGCCAGGTTTCTGGCCATTTCTTCTGTGCCATGTGGATACCTCGATCTCAATAGGACTAGTGGATTTTGACCTCGTCGTAGGCCCGCTGCAGCGCCTTCTGGTTGCGGGGGGCGATGCGGCCGAACCGGTGCTCCAGGGGGGCCGCCACGGACGCGAGCTTCACCACCTTCGTCGCCTTGATCAGGGCCCCCAGCATGGTGGTGTTCGTGATGGGCGTGCCGAGCTCCTGCACGGCGATCGCGGAGGCGTCCACCATGGCGAGCCGGCCCTTGTAGTTCAGGGCCTTCCGGATCTCCTCGGCCGTGCGGGACGTATTGACGACGAGCACCCCGTCCGGTTTCAGGCCGTCCGTCACGTTGACGAGGCCGATCAGGCTCTCGTCCAGGACCACGACCACGTCCGGACTGGCGATCACGCAGCGCCGCCGGATCCGCTTCTCGTCCACCCGGTTGAAGGCCGCGACCGGCGCCCCCCGCCGTTCCGGACCGAAGCTGGGAAATCCCTGGGCAAACCTTCCCTCTCCGATCGCGGCCAAGGCCAGCAGTTCGACCGACGTCACCGCCCCCTGACCGCCTCTCCCATGCCATCTGACCTCTAACATTGGCTTTTCTCCCCGATTGGAATCCTGCAACTCATAAACAGAGGCCCCATCCTTGGATCCCCCCGCAAGACGGGAAGGAGGGTGGGGTCGCCTGTATTTCCGACATCGCATTCATGGACATGCCCGACAAATAAGGGTTGTTCGCTATTATATTCTTCCCCGCTTGTCAACGGATATTTGCGGTCCGGGAAACCGGGTCCGGAAGCGCGGAATGTTCCGGACGGGCGGTTGCGGGTCATCCGTCTGCGGGGCGGGCGAAAAGGTCTCCGCCGCGGGCATCGTTGACGACGACGACGGGCAGGTCGACGATCTCGAGGCGCCGCACCGCCTCCGGCCCCAGATCCTCGTAGGCGACGATCTCCGCCCGCTGCACGCATTTCGCCATCAGGGCGGCGATCCCGCCGATGGCGCCGAAATAGACGGCGCGATGCCGGGCGATGGCCCGGACGACGTCCTCGGACCGGCGGCCCTTCCCGATCATGCCCCTCAGTCCCCGCTCGAGGAGCAGGGGCGTGAACGGATCCATGCGGTAGCTCGTCGTGGGGCCGATGGCGCCGATCGGCCGCCCCGGCGGGGCCGGCGAAGGTCCGGCGTAGAAGATCACCGCCCCGTCGAGATCGAACGGCGGGTCATCGCCCCGCGCCAGGGCCGCCGCGATGCGCTGATGCGCGGCGTCGCGGGCCGTGTAGACCACTCCGCCGATCAGGAGCCGGTCCCCGACCTTCAGGTCTTCGCAGATCTCCGGCGCGAGGGGGGCGGCGATGCGGCGGGGCAGGTTTTCCATCAATACGTTGAAATTCAAGGCCTGATCCCCTGTCAAAGGATGGCGGTCCGGTGCCGGGCCGCGTGACACTGGAGGTTGACGGCCACCGGCAGACACGCGATGTGGCAGGGGCGCATCTCGACGTGGACCGCGAGCGCCGTTACCTCGCCCCCGTAGCCCTGGGGTCCGATGCCGAGGCGGTTGATCTCTTCGAGCAGCGCCGCTTCCATCGCCGCCAGACGCGCGTCGGTGGGGTGGGGCCGGCCGACCGGGCGCAGGAGGGCCTGCTTCGCGAGGACCGGCGCCTGGTCGAGCGATCCGCCGATGCCCACGCCGACGATCACGGGCGGGCAGGGGTTCGGCCCGGCCTGCCGCACCCGGTCGAGCACGTGCGCCCGGATGCCCGCCTCGCCCGCGGCGGGCACGAGCATGGCCACGCTGCTCATGTTTTCGCTTCCGCCGCCCTTCGGCAGGGCCGTGATCCGCAGGCGGTCGCCGGGAACGATGGCCGTATGGAGAACGGCGGGGGTGTTGTCGCCCGTATTGTGGCGGGTCAGGGGATCGCAGACCGAGGCCCGGAGGAACCCGTCCCGGTAAGCCTGCCGCACGCCCTCCTGAACGGCCGTCTCGAGATCGCCCCCCACGATGTGGAGGTCCTGGCCAATTTCGAGAAAGACCACGGCCAGTCCGGTGTCCTGGCACAGGGGCATCCCCTCCTCGTGGGCCACCCGGGCGTTTTCCAGGATGCGCTCCAGGACATACCTCCCCAGGCCGTTGGTCTCCCGCTCCCCGGCCCCTTCCAGGGCGGCCAGGACATCGGCCGGGAGGACCGTGTTCGCGGTCAGGAACAGCTCCCGCACCGTTTCGGCGACGCACCGGGCGGAAAGGTCTCGCGCTGTCGTCATGAGGGGTCCCACCTCTCCGGGGGCTACATTCCCCGGCGGAACTCGATGGACCGGGCCAGGGTCATCCGGTCCGTGTACTTGAGGTCGCCGCCCACGGGGACGCCCTGGGCGATCCGGGTGACGGACACCCCCTGATCCTTCACCAGGCGGCTGATGAGCAGGGCCGTCGCCTCCCCCTGGACGCTGGGATTCGTGGCGATGATGAGTTCCCGGACGCCGTTGCCCTGAACGCGCTTCAGGAGTTCCTGGAGGCGCAGCTGTTCGGGACCGACCCCGTCGAGGGGCGCCAGCACCCCGTGGAGAACGTGGTAGGTCCCCCGGAAGCTGCCGCTCTGTTCTACGGCCATCAGGGAATCCGGCTCCTCGACCACGCAGATCTGCCCCCGGTCCCGGGAGCCGTCGCGACAGATGTCGCACTGCTCCCCCTCGGCCAGATTGAAGCAGACCGGGCAGAGGTGGATCTTCTCCTTCACCTCGACGATGCTCTCGGCGAGCCGCCGGGCGTCCTCGGCCGGGACCCGGAGGATATGGGTCGCCAGGCGGGTGGCCGTCCGCTCGCCGATCCCCGGGAGGCGCGACAGCTCGCGGATGAGTTTCTGAATGGGCAGGGCATAACCGGTCATGGCATCCCCCTCACGTCAGTCCGGGGATGTTCAGGCCGCCCGTGATTTTCATCATCTCCGACCGGGCCATCTCCTGGGCCTTGCGGACCCCCTCGTTGACCGCCGCCAGGATCAGGTCCTGGAGCATCTCCACGTCCTCGGCATTGACCACGTCCCGTTCGATCTTGAGGGAGACGAGTTCGCCCTTGCCGCTGACCGTCACGGTCACCATTCCGCCGCCGGACGTGGCGGTGACGGTCTTCTGTTCCATCTCCGCCTGGAGCTGGCCCATGCGCTCCTGGAGCTTTTTGGCCTGTTTCATGATGTTACCGATGTTGTGTGACAATGAACCGACCTCCTTGATGTCTTGACGTCGTCCAGCCCGCGATCATCCGTCCGAATTGCGGATGATGACCTCCTGGATCATGGCCCCCGGAAAGACGTCCAGGGCCTTCTTCACGAGCGGATGGTCGAGCGCCTGCCGTTTCAGGTCGCCGTTCTTCCCGTTCCGTGCGGAGCCGTTGCCGTTCGCCGCCGCGGCAGGGCCGTTGTTCGCGACGATCTCGATCCGCACCCGCAGGGAATCCAGGCGGAAGAAGGCGCGGGCGATTTCCTCCAGCCGCTTCTTCTCCTCGGGCCCCAGAAGGAACGCATACTCCTTCGGCATGGCGATCTTGAGCTCGTTGCCGCTCCGGTCAAGGAGCCGGCCCTTTTCGATCTTGCTGCCCAGGGGAAAGCTCGTCTGTCGGACGAAGGCCTTGAACCCTTCCCAGTCGTCCGGCGCGGGATCCGGGGCGGACAGGTCTTCCCGGCGCTCCGGTCCGGCCGCGGGGGCCGCCGGTTCCCGCACCGCCCGCGCCGCCGGGGGCGCCGGCCCGTCATAGGCCGGGGAAGCCGCGGGCCGGCCTTCCCGGGACGCCGGCGGGGCGCCCGCCAGGCGCCGCTCGATGCCCTCCATCCGGTCGAGGATCACGTCGATCGGCAGAAGCGGCTCGAGATAGGCCATCCGCACGAGGGCCGCCTCCAGGTTGATCCGGGGGTCGCGGCTCCGGCGCACGGCCTCTTCCTCGGCGAGCAGGATGTCGAGCAGGCGCTGCAGGGTCTCCCGGGAAACCTCTCCGGCCAGGGCCTTCAGGTGCGCCAGATCCGCGTCGGAGACCTCGATCAAACCCGGGGCGTCGCCCGCGATCTTCGTCATCAGGAGGTTCCGGAAATGGACGAGGAGCATCTGGTAGAACACCTTCATGTCCAGGCCGGCGAAATAGCCCTCCTCGACGATCTTCAGGCAGCGGGCCGCATCGCGGGCGACGATCGCCCGGGAGAGATCGAGGACGAAGCGCCGGTCGGTCAGGCCGAGAAGCGTCTCGATGTCCCCGTCGGCGATGGTCGCCCCCCCGTAGGAAATGACCTGATCGAAGATGCTCTGCGCGTCCCGGAGGCTCCCGTCTCCCGCTTCCGCGATCCAGGTGAGCCCCGTATCGCTGATCGCGATCCCTTCCGCCGCGGCGATCGCCTTCAGGCTGGACGCGATCGCCTTCAGGGAAATCCGCCGGAAATCGAAGCACTGGCAGCGGGACAGGATGGTGGCCGGCACCTTGTGGGTCTCCGTCGTGGCGAACATGAAGATCACGTGGGGCGGAGGCTCCTCCAGGGTCTTCAGGAGGGCGTTGAAGGCCTCCCGGGTGAGCATGTGGACCTCGTCGATGATGTAGATCTTGTAACGGCAGGATGCGGGAGAGAACCGGACGTTCTCCCTGAGCTCCCGGATTTCGTCGATCCCCCGGTTGGAGGCCCCGTCGATTTCGCGGACATCGAGGGCGATGCCGTCGGTGATCTCTCTGCAGTTGACGCAGGTGTTGCAGGGGGTGTCCGTCGGACCGGTCTCGCAGTTCAAGGCCTTGGCCATGATCCGGGCGACCGAGGTCTTCCCGACCCCGCGCGGACCGCTGAAGATGAAGGCGTGGGCGATCCGGCGGTGAAGAATGGCGTTCTTCAGCGTCTGGACGACATGCTCCTGCCCGAGAACGTCCTCGAAGATCTGCGGCCGCCATTTTCGGGCCAGGACCCGGTATTCCGCACCCATCGTTTCCCCGTTCTTCTTGGATTAAAGACGGCCGGGTTACCCGCGGCACACAACGGGGATTGTTACCGCTGCTTCCTTCCGGACCTGACGGGGTTCACAACCCGCTGTTGCACGGGACCCGGCCATCAAACGGCGACAGCGCCCGGCGGGCCGCTGTCGATATGTCTGGCGGAGAGAGCGGGATTCGAACCCGCGGTACACCTTTGTGGGCATACACACGATTTCCAGTCGTGCCCTTTCGGCCTCTCAGGCATCTCTCCGGCGGGGTATTCCTGGCGGAGAGAGGGGGATTCGAACCCCCGTGGGAGCTTTGTGGCCCCCAAATCGATTTCGAGTCGATCCCGTTACGACCACTTCGGTATCTCTCCGCAATCACCCGGCATCTCTCGAGTGAGCGGCGGAGTCTACCCTCTTTTCGCGAAAAAATCCACTCAAAAGTTCGGCGCAGGCCGCCGCACGCACGCCGCCGGTCACGGCCACACGGTGGTTCAGACGGGCATCCTCGAACAGGCGGTACAGGGACACCGCGGCGCCGCCCTTGGGATCGGCGGCCCCGAAAACGAGGCGCGCGATCCGGGCCTGGAGGAGCATGCCGGCGCACATGATGCAGGGCTCCAGGGTCACGTAGAGCGTCGTCCCGGGAAGCCGGTAGTTCCCCGCCGTCGATGCCGCCGCCCGAACGGCCAAGACCTCCGCATGCGCGGTCGGGTCTTGGAGAGCGAGCGGCCGGTTGTGCGCCCGGGCGAGGACCGCCCCGTCCCGCACCAGGACCGCCCCGACGGGGACTTCCCCCCCCGCTCCCGCCCGCCGCGCCTCTTCCAGCGCCAGGTCCATCATGCGCTCGTCCAGGGTTTCCGTCATCGGGCGCCTCCGCCTACCGAAACGTCAGCAGGACGAGTCGGCTCCCGGACAGGGTGAGCCGCGTCATCCTGACATCGAAGATCCGCGACTTCGCCGGGACATCGAGAAATTCCAGGCTGAACGTCTGGGATTGCCCCATCCAGGCCTGCCGCAGCTCCCAGGCGAAATCGTCCCGGTACGCGGGTTGGATCAACTCCCGCCAACCTTGACCGATCAGCCGGTCCTGGGCTTTTCCCAGGAGTTCCATGAGCTTTTCCGAAACACCCTCGATCCGGCCCTCGTAGTTCAACAGCAACCCCATTTCCTCCTGGAAGAGATGTCTCTTCAGATGGTCCTTCTCGTCCCGCATTCGGGCATAGGCCATCCCCAGTTGTCGGTTGGCCTCCTCAAGCCGGCTATTCAAGGCCTTGAGGACCTCCTCCGCGCGCTTGCGGGCGGTCACGTCCAGAACGAGGACGACGGCGAGCGCGGCGGATGACGGACCGTTGCGGCGCTCCTTGAGGGAAACGGTCCGCAGCCGGACCTGGACCGTCTTCCCGAGCCGCGGATCGTCCAGTTCCGTCACGAGCGTCTCGCCGGCGCGGACACTGCCCAGGGACGCCTTCAAAAACGACGCCAGGCCGCATCCGGATTCGGAACAGCCGGGATGGAGGATCTCGTGCAGGGGCCGGCCGATCGCCGCCGTCACCGATCCCAGGGACCAGTCCTCCACGGTCCGGTTGGCCCTCACCACCCGTTTCTGATCGTCCACCAGGAGGATCAGCCCCTCCAGGGAATCCACGGAGCCTTCCCATTCGATCTTGGCCTGCTCGATCGCCTCGACGCTCCGCCGATAGGCGCTCCGGAGTTCCTTCTCTTGGGTGATGTCCCGACCGACGGCCTGACACTCCAGGAAGCGGCCCTCGGCGTCGAAGATGGCCCGCGCATTCCACAGCAGCCAGCGCGCCCGGCCGTCGGGAAAGGCGATGCGGTGTTCGTTGTCGGACAGATCCGGCGCTGCCGGCGTCAGGACGCGCAACTGCAGCAGGACCCGTTCATAGTCGTCCGCAGGGATCAGGGTGCGGAGGCTCGCTCCGGTCAGTTCGTCCCGCGGTTTGCCGACCAGCCGGCGGAAGGCGTCGTTGACGAAGGTGATCGTCCCGTCCGCCCGGAAACGGCCGATGAATTCCGACTGGAGTTCGATGATCGCCCGATAGCGGGCCGATTCGGTTTCGAGCTTGCCCCGCGTCTCTTCCAGCGTATCGAGCATGCGGTTGACAGCCGCCGCCAGTCCCGCCATCTCGTCCCGGCCCTGGAATGTAATCCGCTCGGAGAAGGCGCCGTGCTCGCCGATCCTCATGATCTCCCCGGCGAGACCCGCAAGGGGGCGCAGGACGAATCTTTCCAGAAGGGCAACGCCG
Organism: Syntrophaceae bacterium UBA2251; assembly: GCA_002347815.1. Lineage (GTDB taxonomy): Bacteria > Desulfobacterota > Syntrophia > Syntrophales > UBA2251 > UBA2251. The sequence continues at coordinate 47,947 of DDXV01000020.1, read as the reverse complement.
GCCAGGCCGACGAGAAGCAGGGGCACGATCAGTTCGCGGTGCGAGCTGAGCCACGGGATCGAGATCAGGCCGAGCAGGGTCAGCCCGACAATGATCAGGATCTTCCTGCGTAGCGTCATGGATCGTGTCTCCGGTGCGTGATGGTCGGACGGTTTTTCAGCGGACCGGTGCTGTGTACAACGGCCTCACCCGATAATCAAGGAGAATCCGCGCGCATTTCCCGTTGATTCCTGCCCCATCTCTGCTATAGTTCCCGCACCTCAACGGAGCGGGCCCATGACCTCCAGAAAATTCCTCGTCCTGGCCATCCTGGCGTCGATCTTTGCCCACGCGGTCGTCCTGTCGCTCACGGGATTCATCGACATGAACGGGGAACGCCGGGACCCGAAACCGCTCACGGTCAGCCTGAAGGAACCGGAGAAGGCAACGGAGGAACCGGCGGCGAAACCGCCCGCGGCCGCCGCCGCTCCCGCGACGCCGGCGGCCCTTCCCCCCGTTCCGCAGGAGGACACCGTCGCCCTGGAGAACCCGGACAGCCCCTACACGCCCTATCTGCTCAAGGTCAAGTACCGGATCAACCGGCGCTGGACCTACCCCCCCGAAGCCGCCTCCCGCGGCCACGAGGGGGAGACCGTGGTCCGTTTTTCCATCGCCGCGAACGGCGGCCTCGCCGGGGCGGACGTGGTGACCTCCGCCGGCTCGGAGCTGCTCGACCGCGCCGCCCTGGACGTCATCCGGGCCTCTTCGCCGTTCGGGCCCCTCCCCCGGCCGTTCCGGCTCGACCGGCTCAACATCGTCGCCCGCTTTCAATACCGTCTGAAGGAATGATCCCGCTTCCCCCGGCCCCGCGAGCCCCCTTGTCGTTGACAGCCGCCCGCGTTTACCGTAAGATCTCGCGGAGCCCGGAACCCGGGGCGACCTTTGCGCCCCGCGCGCACCGGGTGCGTGTGAAAGGAAAGGGACATGCCAGACGGAAGCCCCGCGAACCGGACGATCGAGATCCTCATCGCCATCAATACCGCCCTGACCAATCTGCGCCTCTATCCGCCCACGAGCGCCATGATCCAGAACACCCTGGAAAAGCTTCATCGAACCCTGGGGCAGGTTCTGGAAGAGGGCGGGGAGGTGGTTTTCGCCGAAGCGGAAAAAACCCTCCTCGTCAACGGAACGCCCCTGGGCCCGAAAGACCAGGAACGGCCCCAGGTCGCCGCCTTTCTCCGGCTCCTGATGAACGCCGGCATCCGCTATCTCACCCTCTCCCGGGGGCTGGAGAGGGACGAACTCCTGGCCTTTCTGCAGATCCTGTCGGAAAAGCCGGAGGCACTGGCGGAGCGGGGCGGGATACGGAGTGTCTTGGAGGCGCAGGACCTCCCGCACATTCGTCTGGGCGAGAAGGTCTACGTCGTCACGGACGCGGATCGGCCGGTTTCCGCGGACGGCGGGACGAAAGACGACCCGGTCGTTGCATATCTCCTCGGCGCGGAGGGCGGCGCGGCGCTCGACCCGGACCGGATCCGGGAGATGGCCCGCGATCCCGAAAGGATCGCGAAGGTCCTGCAGGCCGGTCTCGCCGAGATCGCCTCCCGGGGGACGGCCGTGCCGCCGGGCGAATTTTCGGACCGTCTCGTTGCCGTGATGGGCGCGCTGAACCGCACGGCCGAATCCGCCGAAACGGAAAAGCTGTCGCTTCTGATCGCGCGGTTCGTCGCCAAACTGGACTCCGGCCTGGTCGGCGCCCTGCTGTCCCGCAGCGCGGAAAGCCGCTTCGAGGAGCGCCTCCACCGGCAGATCCGCGACCTCGTGGACGGGGACAAGACCGCGACCGGGCCGGAAGCCGCCCCGGACATAGGCAAACTGGACACGGGGGAAGCGCCCGCGGGACCGCCGGCCGCGACGCACCCGCAGGAGGGGAAGGCCCCACGAGGGCGGAACACCGGGGTCTTCCGGCGACAGGTCGCCGAGCTGGAAACGATGATCCGGCTGCACGAACAGGCCGGGACAACGGATGGCGCAGCCCCGCAGGGCGACGCCGCGGATCGGGACCGCCCGATCGAGGCCGCCGGGACGGCCGTCCGGGATGAGCCGGCAACCGGGGGCCGCGCCCCCGACCGGGACGTTACGACGGAGCGTAAGGGCGGCGCCGCGGCGGCTCCCCCCGCTGCCCCGCCCGAGGCGTCCCCGGTAGAACGGATCGCGCTGCTTTATGCCCGCGGGGAAAGCGCGCGGGCCGGCGAGATCCTCGACGAGGTGTTCTCGAACCTCGCGAGCCGGGAGGCGACCGTCCGCGATCGGGCGGCGGAAGATCTGTCCCGGATCCTTCCGGGGCTCCTCTCCGGAAATCGTTACGAACCGGTCGTCCGGAATCTGGAAAAGCTCACCGCGTGGATCGGCAGGGAAACCGCCGCCACCCCCGCCTACGTGAAGCTCTGCCGACAGTTGGGGGAACTGGGGCAGGGATTGATCCGGGAACGACGATTCAGCCCCTGCCGCTTGATCGTGAAGGTCTTCCATCAGATTCACACCGGCGCGCTGGAGCGAAACGACACGATCCAGCAACTGGCGGAAGACGTCATGCGGGACCTCTCGCAGGCGGACCTGATCGACATCCTGTTCAAGATGTTCCAGACCCGGGATCATCAGCGGAGCAGCAAGGCCGGCGGCCTGCTCGAAAGCGACGAGGCCGGCCGTCTCCTCGTCCGCATGGAACCGGCCGCGGAGCACTTCCTGGAACTGCTCCAGAAGAGCGAAAGCGCGGATGAACGCATCCGGATCATGAACCTCGTCAACGACATGGGGACCCTGGCCCTTTCCGCGGTTCTCACGAACATCCGTCAGGACGGGGTGTGGTACTACCAGCGGAACCTGGCGCGGCTCCTGGGCCGGATCGGCAGGGACATCCACGTCCGGGCCCTGCAGCCGCTGCTCCTCCACGCCGACCGGCGCGTTCAGAAGGAGACGCTGAAAAGTATCAACGGCATCGGCGGCGACGAGCGGGGTCCGCTCCTGACGGAGACCCTTCCCCAGGCGCGGGAAGCGCTCCAGCTCGACATCGTTCCCCTGCTGGGCAGCCTGCGCCATCCGCCGGCCGTGCCCGTCTTGATCGATCTCCTGAAGGCGAAACCCGTCAAGTCCTCGGCGGCCAGGGAAGAGCTGGAAGAAAAGATCTGCGCGGCGCTGGGGGCCATCGGCGAGGAATCCGCCCTGCCGGCGCTGACATCCATCCAGCGCCAGATCGGAATCCTGAGCCTCCGGGCCTACGGCCCGCGGGTGAAGGCGGCCGCGGGCAGGGCCATCGCGGAAATCGAAAGGAAGCGGAAGCGCGGCGGCGGCCCCGGCAAGCGGTGACCGCGCGGCCACGACCCCCTCAGGCGTATCCCAGGTCTGCCAGGCGATCCTCGTCCATGCCGAGAAAATGGGCGACCTCATGCACGACGGTGATCTCGATCTCCCGCTCCAGCTCCGCGAGGGTTTCGCACATCGCTTCGAGCGGCTCCTGAAAGACGAAGATCGTGTCCGGGTACTGGACGGGCGAAAAGCTGGAACGCTCGAGCAGGGATTCTCCCCAGTAGAGGCCGAGGGGCGGGTCGTCCGCGGTCATCCCGACCGCATCGAGCATTTCCTGCGTCGGCCGCTTCCGGACGGCGACGACGACGTTCTCCATCAGATCCCGGATCTCCGCCGGAATGCGGTCCACCGCGCGCGCGACGGCCCGATCGAACGCTTTTGCACTCATTTTCATTCCGGCCGCCCCCCCGAAGCCTGACACGATGATTCCCCCGCTTTCGCCCGCAGACCGTGGAGGCCCGTGCCGGCGAGGACGGCGACGAAGACGATCCGCAGTCCGGCGTCGGGGAACAGATGAGCCAGCTGGGCGCCGCCCGCGGCCCCCAGGAGGATGCCCGGGACAAGGCCCTTGAGAACGCCGGCATCGGCGCGCCCGAAGCCCCGGTAGCACCACGCGCCGACGGCGGCAACCGGAACCATGGCGACGAGCGCGCTCCCCTGCGCCGGGTGCTGTCCGTAGCCGAGGATGAGGACCATCGCCGCGATCATGACGGCCCCGCCGCCGATGCCGAGCAGACCGGACAGAAATCCCGTGATCAATCCCGTCGCCGCCAGGACGCCGGCTTTGAACCCGACGGAGACCGCCCCCGTCACGGGATGCAGGAAGGGCTTGAGGAGCATCAGGGCGGAAATCGCGATGAGAAACGCGCTGAAGAGACGCCTAAGGCTCCGTTCCGGCAGACGGTTGCAGGAGCGCGCGCCGACCCAGGCCGTCAGCAGGGCGGGCAGGGCGAGCAGGACAGCGGCCGTCCAGTCGACGGACCGGTTGGCGCCATAGGCGGCGGCCCCGGCCAGCCCGGTGAACATCAAGGCGAGCAGGCTGGTCCCCTGCGCCCGGTGCTGGGAGAATCCGAGCCAGCCGGTCAGCATGGGGATCATCACCACGCCGCCCCCCAGGCCGACCAGCGCGCCGAGCGCGCCGGCCAGTATCCCGATCCCAAAATTCATGTCCGTTCATCCCCCGGCACGTTTTTCCCGCCGCCCCCGGCCAGGTCAAGACATCTTGACCGTGGGCCGCCCGGGCGATCCCCCGGCGTCATCGGGAAGCACCCCGTCAGTCTCTCGTCGCCGCGAGGGCCAGGCGGACCTCCTCCGCCACAAGACCATCCTCCCGACTCAAATGGCCCTCCAGGGTCTGGCGGGCCGGATCGCCGCCGATCCGGCCCATGGCCCAGGCGGCCATCGCCCGGACCCGCGCGTCGGCATTCCCCGCCAGGGCGGCCGTCAGGTCGCCGACGTAACGGTCGTCGCGGCTGTTCCCCATCGCCCGGGCCGTGTTCATGTGCCAGCGCCAGAGATCGCGCTCGGACATGTAGAACATGTGCGGCCAGACGCGGGCGAGGAAATACGCCTTGTCCATGGCCAGCAGCCGGGAGAGGTCGAAGGCGTCCGCCCGGGCGGCGACGCGCGCGTTGACGTGCCGCTCCCGCGCCATCCACGGGATGTTCCGCGGGCAGACGTTCTGGCAGCGGTCGCAACCGTAGACCCACAGGCCCATGGGCTCCCGCAGTTCGCGGGGCGTGAGCCCCTCGCCGTAGTACGTCAGATAGGAAATGCAGCGGCGCGGATCGAGCCGGTTGGGTCCGCGGATCGCCCCCGTGGGGCAGGCGGCGATGCAGGCGTTGCGGCACCAGTCGGGACAGCCCACGGAGACGGTGGGCGGATCGGGGTCGAAGGCCCGGTCGGCGACAAGCACCAGGGGCAGGACCCACGAACTCCGCCCGGCGGCCCGGCGGGCGTAGAGGAAGTTGTTCTTGCCGAAGTCGCCCACGCCGGCCCGGGCGGCCGCCAGGCGCTGGGGGAGGTGGAAGGGGGCCTTGGAGGCGATGCCGTCCTCCCGGAGGAAGGCGCGGAAGCGGGCCAGCCGCTTCGACATCCCGTCTTTCGTCACCCGGTCGTCGTCGAGGTAGCAGCGGCCGAAGTGCCCCTCCAGGGCGTGGGGATAGGCCTCATCCAGGTAGCTCTCCAGAAGGACGATCAGGGATTTCGCCTCCGGCAGGATCGTGCGGGGATCGGCGCCGGCCGTCAGGTCGAGCCCCGCGGCCTCGGTCCAGGCGTAGGCCTCGCGCCGCTCCCGAAGGATCTCGAGCTGGGAGTCGAACGGCTCCGCCGTCGCGAATCCGATGTCGCAAAACCCGAGCTCCCGCGCCCGGTCGATCAGTTCCCGCTTCGTCCGCATTCTCTTCCCCCCGGTCCGCAGTCCGTTCTCCCGCGCCGGACCCGTCTGCCCGCGCGGCGCGGCGCATCGGGCCGTCCCGCTCCGGCTCCCGTCGGACACACGTCTGTTCCATACCCCGGCCGATTGGGAAAAGCAAGACGCGATCCCAGGTTGCCAGATTTCCTTTGACATGCGGGCCTTACTTGTTTACAGTATACGCATTCAGAAACAGGATGCTGGCATGATCCACCCCAAGGGAGCCGCTCCATGGGAAAGTCCGCCGGATTTCGAAACGATGTTTCCACCCTCTTGAGTCCCGTCCCGACCGTCAAGCCGTTTTTCCAGAATCAACGAAGGGGATGTCCCCGCATCCGGAACGTCCGGACAGGGGCTTCCTGCACCGAACCGTAACATGCATGGCTTCAGAAAGGAGGTAAGAACGTGACTACCCTGATTGTCTTGGTCGGTTTAGCGATTTATGTCCTCCTCTATTTCCTCTACGGGAAAAAACTGGAGCGGGATGTGGTGGGGGCGACCGACGCCAACGAGGCGCCGTCGTCCCGCCTGTACGACGGCGTCGACTACATCCCCGCACGCAAGGCCGTCCTGTTCGGTCATCATTTCTCCTCCATCGCCGGAGCGGCGCCCATCATCGGACCGGCGCTCGCCATGGCCTACGGCTGGGTGCCGGGGCTTCTCTGGGTCTGGTTCGGCAACATTTTCATCGGGGCCGTCCATGACTATCTCGCCCTCATGGCGTCCGTCCGCTACGACGGCCGGTCGATCCAGTTCGTGGCCTCGGACCTCATGGGGAAGAGAACGGGAACCGCCTTCTACTGGCTCGTCTTCTTCCTGCTGATCCTCGTCGTGGCGGCCTTCAGCGCCGTCATCGGCGGCATGTTCGTGAAGACGCCCGCCATCGCCTCCGCCTATGTCTGGTCGATCATCGCGGCCCTCATCCTGGGCGTCCTCATCTACCGGGTGAAGATGAACTTCACCCTGGCGAGCGTCATCGGCATCGTTCTGCTCGCCATCGCCATCTTCCTGGGCGTGGAGTTTCCCATGCCGGCGACCTACGAAACGTGGATGTACGTCCTGTTCTTCTATATCATCATCGCCGCCGCCATCCCCGTGAACGTCCTGCTGCAGCCGAGGGACTACCAGAACTCCTTCCTGCTGTACGCCGGACTCATCCTGGGGCTCCTCGCGGCGGTCTTCGCCTTCCGGGGTTTCGAGGTTCCCGCCTTCACGAGCTTCTCCCCCATCCTCACGGGCGGCAAGCCGACCCCCTTCTGGCCGGCGATCCCGCTGATCATCGCCTGCGGGTCCCTGTCGGGGTTCCACTCCCTGGTGGCCTCGGGAACGACCTCCAAGCAGCTCACCAAGGAAAGCGACGCCCTCCTCATCGGTTACGGCGCCATGTTCACCGAGGGGTTCCTGTCGACGATCGTCGTGGTGGCCATCGCGGGGTTCGGGTTCACGGCCCTGCAGACGGCGGCGGCGGAGAAGGGCATCGAGTTCACCCTGACCGCCTCCACCTGGGCCGCCCAGTTCACGCCCCTGTCCACGAAGCTCGGGCTTTCCCAGGCGAACCTCTTTGTCCAGTCCTACGCCGATATGGTGGCCGCCACGTGGCTGTCGGTGATCCCCACCCAGTATGTGAAGGTGCTGGCCGGGATGTGGGTCGCCGCCTTCGCCCTGACGACCCTCGACACGACGAACCGGCTGGCCCGCTACTGCGTCTCAGAGATGGCGATCCCCCTCAAGGGGACGGCGTCGGGATTCTACAATTTTCTCACGAACCGCTGGATCGCCTCGCTCATCCCGGCCTTCATCGGGATCTACCTGGCCTACAGCAAGAACTTCACTATCCTCTGGCCCTCCTTCGGCGCGGCGAACCAGTTGATCGCCTCCATCGCCCTGATGACCGGGGCGTGCTGGGTCCATACGAAGCTGCAGTCCAGATTCTGCCATGTGGCCGTCATCCCCGCCTGGATCCTGTGGGTGACGGTCACCGCCGCCCTGGTGTGGTTCATGTGGGTTCCCCTGCCGGCGAACATCGCCAGCTCGCCCGTCCAGGGTTGGACCGTCATGGGCATTTCGATCGTCATGCTCATCATGAACTTCATTTTCATCGTGGATTTCGTGAAGAAGTACTACCGTGAACAGGTCCAATCCAAATGAACGGACGGCGCGGCGCGGGGGACCCCGAAGATCCCGCGCCGCGCCTTTTGCCCGGCGATGGATGCGTGCATGAAATTATCCCCGATTTCGCTCCTGCGGGAATTCCTGATCCGGTTTGGCGACCATCACCGGGAAAGCGCCGCGGCGCTGACCGCCGTGGAAGCAAGGGAGCTGGAAAACATCTTCGCCCTCCTCGTCCTCGGATCCTTCATCGGCCTGCCGTCCCCCCCGACGTTTTTGGCCGTGGAGCTCCTGCCCTTCATGGAACGGGAGATCCGGATCCTGAACGTCCGGGCGGAGGACGCCGGGGACATGCTCGCCGAAATGTGCGGCATGCTGGGAATCGACGGATGAAGTTTTTGTTCTTTACGGGAAAGGGGGGGGTGGGAAAGTCCACCATCGCCGCCGCCTGGGGCCGGCAGATCTCCCGGCGGGCCCGGGTGCTCGTCCAGTCCCTCGACCCGGCCCACAACCTCGGAGACATTTTCGGCGTCACGGCGGACAGCGGCGGGAAAAAGATCTCGGACACCCTGACGATCCAGGAGGTGGATCTTAAAAAGCTGTCCCGGGAGTATCTCGAACGGGAAACCCGGGTCCTCGGGGAGACCTACCGCTATCTCCAGGTGCTCAACCTGGACGACTACTTTTCCGTCCTCAAGTACTCGCCGGGAATCGAGGAGTATGCCCTCCTCACGAGCATCGAGCGAACCCTGAACGCCCAAACCGGCTTCGACTACGTGATTTTCGACACCCCGCCGACGGGGCTCACCCTCCGCTTCCTCGCCCTCCCCAGCGTGACCCTCACCTGGATCGACCGGCTGATCCGCATCCGGGAGACGATTCTCGAAAAGCGCTACACGATCGGAAAGATCCGCAGGCCTATGAAGGCAGGGGAAACCCCGGTGGAAGAGAGATTGGCATACGATCCCGGGGAGGATGCGATCCTGGAGCGGCTCCGCGCCCTCCGGGAGAATTACAACCGGCTGAACGGCCTCCTGCGGGGGGCGGATTGCAGCGTGGTTCTCGTATTCAACCCCGACCTTCTTTCCCTCCAGGAATCCTGCCGGCTCGCGGAGGGTCTCGCGGAGCTTCACCTGCCGCTCCGTCTGCTGGTGAACAACAAGGTCACGGAGCGGAACCGGGAGATGGCGGAGCGGGTCGAGCAGGCCCTGCAGAAGGCGGCGCCCGGCGTTCCCGTGGAACGGGTGCCCCTGTCGGAGGCCCTTTACGAGGGGAGAGAGACGGTCCTCTACCGGATCGATAACGACATCGGGGAGCGGTTCTGAACATGTTCGAACACGAATACATCCTGCAGGAACCCTTGTTCTATCTGTTCGTCGTCACCACGATCCTCCTGACGGTGGGGTACTTCCAGGGCCGGAGAAGAAACCGGAAGATTTTCCTCGACGCCTTCCAGGCCCTGGTGGACACGGTGAATCCCGACGACCAGACCTACACGACCATCGGCGGCGTCGTGGGGTATCACGCCAACCTCCTCCTCAAACGAAAAGGTCCGGTGTCGCGGGTGGATGCGACGATCACGCTCCTCCCCCGCCAGTCGTGGCTTTACCTGCCCATCTCCCTTCTCACCATGCGGTTCGACCGTCTCTTCGTCACGATTCATCTGAAGTCGGACGTCCCCGGAGAGGGCCATCTCATCGAACGGTCCTACAGCCGTTTCCGGGGGCCGAAGATCGCCAACGAAGCCCGGCTGGAAAAGGAGACGGTTCGGTGGGGAAAGCTGGATTTTATCCTCTATTATGATAACTTGAATGTGCGGGAACGGTTCCGCGATCATCTCGCCCGTCATCCCGATCCGGGAACGATCCGCCACATCGCCCTGGTTCCCGGCGATCGCAAGGGGTTCGTGTTCATGATCCCCAAAAGAGGGCGAGTAGCGACGATGTTCCGGCCCATTTACGAGCTGATCACCTCCCTCGCGTCGGACGCGAAGAAAGGAAAGACCCCATGAACATCGCGATTATCGGCATCGGCGGCGTTGGGGGCTACTACGGGGGCCGGCTGGCCCGCCGTTACGAAGCCGGAGACGAACACCGGATCGCCTTCGTGGCGCGCGGCGCACACCTCGAGGCGATCCGGAAGCAGGGACTCCGGGTCGTCACCCCGGACGGGGAGTTCGTCGCTCGACCGGCCCAAGCCACGGACCGTCCGGGAGACCTCGGCCCCCTGGACCTCGTCCTGATCACGGTCAAGGGGTACGATCTCGACGGCGCCGCCGGGGCCCTCGCGGAGGTCACGGGGGAGGCGACCGTCGTCATCCCCCTCGAGAACGGCGTGGACACCGCGGAGCGGCTGGGGAAGATCCTGCCCCGCGCCCGGGTCCTGAACGGGACGGTGTACATCTCGAGCCGCATCGCCGCGCCCGGCGTGGTCCAGCAGCTGGGCGGGGCGGGCAGCCTGTTCTTCGGCCCCGAAACGGGGCCGGCGGCGCCCTTCCGTACGATCGAATCCCTCTTTCTGGAAGCGGGCATCCAGGCCGTTCTGACCGAGGCCGTCGCCGTGGAGGTCTGGAAAAAGTTCCTCTTCATCTCGCCGGTGGCGGGCGCGACGGCCCTCTTCGGGAAATCCCTGGGGGGCATCCTGGAAGACCCGGAGGCCCTCCGTCTGCTCGAGGGGATGATGAACGAGGTGGACCGGCTGGCCCGGGCCCGGGGAATCGGCCTCCCCGCAAACGCCGTCGCCCAGGCCATGGAAACGGTGGCGCGCTTCCCCTACGAGACGAAGACCTCCTTCCAGGTGGACATGGAGAACGGGAGGAAAACGGAGATCGAGACGTTCATGGGATACGTGGTCCGGGCGGGCCAGGCCCTGGGGATCGACACCCCCTTCAACCGCCGGGTCTACGACGCCCTCCTCGCGAAGTCGTAGGGACCGTTCCATGGGAAAAGCGAAGGTCTTCGTCACCCGGATCATCCCTGCGGCGGGGCTCGGCCTAATCCGGGCGGCCTGCGATGCCCGGATCTGGGAGGGGCGGTTCCCCCCGCCCCGGGACACCTTTCTCGAGCAGGTGCGGGGGGTGGACGGGATCCTGTCCCTTCTCAACGACCGGATGGACGCCGCCGTCATGGACGCCGCCGGCCCCGGGCTCAAGATCATCAGCAATTACGCCGTCGGTTTCGACAACATCGACGTCCCCGCGGCAACCGCCCGGGGAATCCTCGTCGGCCACACCCCCGGCGCCGTGACGGAAGCCACGGCCGACCTCGCGTTCGCCCTGCTCATGGCGGCGGCGAGGCGGATCGTGGAAGGGGTGGACTGCATCCGGGCGGGGAAATGGGAGACTTTCGAACCGCTCGTCCTGCTGGGACGGGACATCCACGGGGCCGTCCTCGGGATCGTCGGCATGGGCCGGATCGGCCAGGCCATGGCCCGGAGGGCCCGGGGTTTCGAGATGGAGGTCCTTTACCACCACCCCCGGGGTGAGACGGCGGCCGGCGAGGCGGCCGGGGCGAAGCGGTGCGCCACCCTCGACGAACTCCTCCGGAAATCGGACTTCGTCAGCCTCCACGTGCCGCTCAACGCCGAGACGCGGCACCTCATCGACGGGGCCGCCCTGCGCAACATGAAGGAAACGGCCGTGCTCGTCAACACCGCCCGGGGGGGCGTGGTGGACCCGGAGGCGCTGTACGGGGCCCTTCGGGACGGCGTCATCGCCGCCGCCGCCCTGGACGTGACGGATCCCGAACCCCTGCCCAAGGATCACCCCCTCCTCGGCCTGCCCAACTGCCTCATCGTCCCCCACATCGGCAGCGCCTCCGTGGCGACCCGGGAGCGGATGGCCGTCATGGCGGCGAACAACCTGATCGCCGCCCTCCGGGGCGAGGTCCCGAAACACCTCGTCAACCCCGAGGCCCTGTCCCGGCGGGGCTGACGGGACCGCCTTCTGCACGGAAAGGAGACCGGCATGTCCAAACGCTACGAACCCCTGACCCCGCCGCACCGGATCCTCCTGGGGCCGGGACCGAGCAACGTCCCGCCGGCCGTCACGGCGGCCCTGGGGGCCCCCGTCATCGGCCACCTCGACCCCGCCTTTCTCGCCGTCATGGAAGAGGTCCAGGAGATGCTCCGGGCCGTCCTGCGGACGGAAAACCGGTTTACCCTGCCCGTGTCGGGGACGGGGAGCGCCGGGATGGAGGCGGCCCTGGTCAACGTCCTCGAACCGGGCGACAGGATCCTGGTGTGCGTCAACGGCATTTTCGGAGAGCGGATGTGCGACATCGCGGCGCGCTGCGGCGCCGAACTTGAGCGGGTGGAGGCGCCCTGGGGATCCCCCGTGGACCCCGCCGCCGTCCGCAGGGCCCTCGCGGCCTCTCCCGCCAAGGTCGTGGCGGTCGTCCACGCCGAGACCTCCACGGGCGTCCTCCAGCCCCTCCCGGAACTGGCGGAGGCGGCCCACGCGCGGGGCGCCCTCTTCCTCGTCGACGCCGTGACGTCCCTCGCCGGCGCCCCCCTGGAGACCGACGCCTGGGGCATCGACATCTGCTACTCGGGAACGCAGAAGTGCCTGAGCTGCCCCCCCGGCCTGGCCCCCATCACCTTCGGCCCGCGCGCCGTCGAGGTCCTGGAGAAGCGAAAGACCCGCGTGCAGTCCTGGTACCTCGACATGACCCTCATCCTCAAGTACTGGGGACCGGACCGGGTGTATCACCACACGGCGCCGATCAGCATGATCTACGCCCTGCGGGAGGCCCTCCGGATCGTCCTGGAGGAAGGCCTGGAAGCGCGGTGGGAGCGGCATCGGCGAGTGCACCAGGCCCTGGTCCGGGGCCTCCAGAAAATGGGATTCTCGATGCTCGTGGCCGAGGCCGATCGCGCGCCCATGATCAACACCGTCCTCGTTCCGGAGGGAATGGACGAGGCCGCCGTCCGCCGGAAGCTCCTCGACGGCGCCGGCATCGAGATCGGCGGCGGGCTGGGAGCGCTGAAGGGGAAGGTCTGGCGGATCGGCCTCATGGGCGCGTCGTGCACGGAAGAGAACGTGGAGGCCCTTCTCGCCGCCCTGGCCGCCGTCCGCTGAAGGCCGGAGGAATTTCGGAGCGGGCGCGGGCGTTACCCCCCTCCGATCGCAGACCCTTGAACGAAGATCGGCCGGGTTTTCTACACGGCCCGCAGGGCGTCGACGATGTTCAGGCGCGAGGCCCGGAGGGCGGGCAGGACCCCGCCGATGAAGCCCATCCCGAGGGCGAAGCCCATCGCCTGGGCGGCGATCGCCGGGCTCAGGGTGAACCGGAAGGCCAGCTCGGAGAAGGTCTGGAAGTTCAGCGTCGAGACCGTGATCAGTTGGGTCAGCGACGAGCAGGCGATGCCGACCGCCCCGCCGATGAAGCCCAGCAGCAGCGACTCCATCAGGAAAGCGATCAGGATGTTCCGGCGCCGGAAGCCCAGGGCGCGCAACGTCCCGATCTCGGCGGTCCTGTTGGCGACGGCCGAGTACATGGTGATCATGGCCCCGAGCATGGCCCCGATCGAGAAAATGACCGTCAGGGAAACGCCGAGGATGCGGAGGAACTTGGCCATGATCTCCGACTGGTCCAGGTAATAGCGCGTCTCCCGCTTCGCCTCGAGGGTCAGGCGGGGGTCCGTCTCCAGGCGCGCCTTCGCGGCCGGAAATTCACGGGGATCTCGAAGCCTGAAGAGGACGGAGGAGTAGACGGGCCGGCGGAAGGCCTGCATGAACTGGTCCGCGTCCCCCCAGATCTCGGAGCTGAAGCCGGTGTTGCCCGCATCGAAGATCCCCACGACCCGCCAGTCGCGCAGGCCGCAGCAAACCCACTCGTTCAGCCCGACGCCCCGGAAGCCCTTCACGACGCTCCGCCCCGCCATCACCTCCGAGGACCCCATCCGCGGCAGCCGCCCCGCCACCAGGCGGACCTGGGGGCGCAGCTCCAGGGACGCGGGGCCGATCCCCCTCAGGACGACGTTGGAGGCCTTTCCGTTCCCCCGTTTCGGCAGGGCGATGAGCACGACGAGTTCCTTGGCGAGCAGCTTCCGGCCGTCCCGGCCGACGGCGACCTCCGGCTGGACCTCAACGACCGCCGCCTGCGCGCGCTCCACGCCGCTCATGACCTCGGAGGCCGACCCCTTGCGGATCACCACGACGTTGTCCGCCGATCCCGTCTCGACGAGGGTCCGCTCGAGGCCTTCGGCGAGCATCAGGATCGTGGCGAAGACGAACACCACGAGGGCCATGCCGGCGACCGTCAGGATCGTGGTCGTGCGCCGGGTCCAGAGGTTGCGGAGGCTGTAGGAGAAGGGCACCGCCATCAGCCGATCCTCCGCAGGCCGTCGGCGATGCGGATCCCGATCGCCCGCTGCGTGGGAATCACCGCCGCCGCGACGGCCACGACGAGCGCCGCCCCGAGATCGAGCCAGAGGGTCTCGCGCGCGACGTTGAAGACGGGGAAGAAGTTGGACAGCGTGCTGCCGAAGGCCCGGGCCGCCGGATAGGTCAGGGCCATCCCGATGGCGGCGCCGATCCCGGTGATGACCAGGGCCTCGCCGAAGATGAGGAGGGCGATCTGCCGGCCGCCGAACCCCAGGGTCTTCAGGATGGCGTAGTCCCCGATCCGCTCCCGCGTCGTCATGGCCATCGTGTTCGCGACCACCGCCATGATGATGACGATGATCACGATCGAGACGAGCTGGATGGCCATGACGATCGCCTCCGTCATGGCGATGAAGCCGAGCTGGAAGGCCTTTTCCGTCTCGGTCAGGGTCTCGGCCAGGGAATTCTTGAAGAGCCGGTCGATGGCGCCCGCGACATCCACCGCCCGCTCGGGGCTCGCCACCCCGATCATGTAGAAGCCCACCTGGTCGGCACGGCTGGGGTAGCGCTGCCGGACGGTCTCGTTCAGGTACTCCCACTGAAAGAGGAACTGGGTCTCGTCGATGGTCCGGTCCCGGCCGCGGTAGATCCCCCGCAGGACGAAATCCCAATTGCCGGGAAAGATGACGCCCTTGAGCGTCACCGTGTCGCCCGGCTTCCAGCCGAACCGGTCGGCGAGCTTGCGGCCCGCGATGAACCCTTTGCGGTCGGACAGGAAGGCCTTCCGCTCCCGTTCGGACAGGATGTATTCGGGATACAGGGCCAAGTAGCTTGGGGGGTCCACGCAGAAATTGGCGAAGAAGTTCTTCTCGCTGATGTAGATCCCCCCGAACCAGTTGCCCCAGGACACGTGGGAAACGCCGTCGACCTGGCGGATCTTGTCCTTGTAGGCCAGCGGCAGGGGAAAGATGAGGGAGACGGCGTTGCGCGTCACCAGGCGGGTGGCGGAGGAGGCGGCCACACCCGCGTACCAGGCGCTCACGACCGTGCGCAAAAGGCCGAAGGCCAGGATCGCGATGGTGATCCCGAGGATCGTCAGCCCCGTCCGCAGGCGGTTCCGGAAGGCGTTTCTAATCAGGATTCTCAGCAGGATCATCGGCGCTCAGGACTCCCTTGTCCAGGTGGCGCTTCAGATGCGCGCGCGCGGCCGCCCGCGGGTCGTGGGTCACCATGACGATTGTCTTGCCCAGCTCCCGGTTCAGGCGTGCCATCATGTCCAGGACCTCACCGGCCGAAACCCGGTCGAGGTCGCCCGTCGGCTCGTCCGCCACGAGCACCGTCGGGTCGGTGACGACCGCCCGGGCGATGGCGACGCGCTGCTGCTCCCCGCCGGAGAGCTGGCCGGGAAAATGATCGAGGCGGTGGGACAGGCCGACGAGGTCCAGGGCCGTCAGGGCGTGCTCCCGGCGCGCCCGCCGGGAAAGCCCCGACAGGTGCAGGGGCAGCTCCACGTTTTCCAGGGCGGTCAGCACGGGGATCAGGTTGTAGAACTGGAAGATGAACCCGACGGAATTCGCCCGCCACCGGGCCAGTTCGGTTTCGGTGAGCCGGGTGATGTCCACGCCTTCGACGACGATGCGGCCGCTGTCGGCCTGGTCGATGCCGGCGACGAGGTTCAAGAGCGTGCTCTTGCCCGAGCCCGACGGGCCCATGAGGGACAGGAATTCGCCTGGGGCGATGGTGAAGGTGATGTCGTGCAGAACCGGCACCACCACTTCCCCCCTCCGGTAGGACTTGCTGACCCCCCGCACGTCGATGATGGGCGCCGGCGCTTCCGTCGTCACGGTTCCGCCACCTCGATCCGCCCGCCATCCCCAAGCGCGGCCGGCGGATTCACCACCACCTTTTCGCCCGCCTTCAGCCCGCCCGTCACCTCGATCATCTCCCCGAGCCCGCGGCCCGTCCGGATGTCCGTTTCCCGGACGCGGTCGCCTCGAACGACGTAGACGACCGGCCGGCCTCCCCGCTGCATGACGGCCGCGCGGGGCACGCCCAGCCGCGGCTTCCCCTCGTCCGGCCCCACCGGCCGCGACAGGAAGGCGACCTTGGCGCTCATGTCCGGGAGCCTGCGGAGGTCCGTGTTCAGGAACCGGACCTTGACCATGACCGCCGCCTTGCTCCGGTCCACGGTAGGCACGATCATATGGACCCTCCCCGGGAACCGCTCGTCCGGCATGGCGTCCAACTGAATCTCGCAGGGCTGCCCGACGGTCACCCGTCCGATGTTCGCCTCCGAGACGTCCACCTCCACGACCAGCGATCCGAGATCCGCGATCGTCACCACGGCCGCCTTGGCGTTGGCCGCCGCCCCCAGGGGGGTGACGATATCCCCGATGTCGGCGTTCTTCGTGAGGACCACGGCATCGAAGGGCGCGCGGATCCGGGTGTATTCCAGGGCGACGCTCGCGCCCCGCAGCCCGGCCTCGGCGGCCCGGATCGCCGCTTCGGCACCGGCCACGGCGGCCTGGGCGCTCCGGTATCGGGTTTCGGCCAGATCGAAGGCGTTGCGGGCAATGATGCCCTTCTCGAGCAGCCGCCGGTTGCGGTCGTAATCCCGCGCCGCATCCTCCAGCGCCGTCTTCGCCTGATTCAGGTTGGCCCGGCTCACGGACAGGTTCGCCGCCGCCTGATCCCGGCTGGCCTCCGCATCGTCGTTTTCCAGTTGGGCGATGACCTGCCCCCGGGCCACCCGGCTTCCCTCCTCCACCCGGAGAGACGTCAGCCGGCCGGTGGCCTTCGAGGCGACCGCCGCCTTGCGCTGGGCGACGATGTATCCGCTGGCGTTGAGCACCGTGAAATTCTGGGATGGGTAGACGAAAGAGGCCGTCGCCGTCTGCACGGCGGCCGCCGGCTTCAGGACGCCGAGGACGTAAAGCGCGGCGAGGCAAACCGCGACGAGCAGGATCAGGGCCGGCAGGAGAAACGCGCGCCGCCGCGACGGCCGCAGGGCCTGCGCCGACTTGTCGATCTTCAGCCGGGAAAGGTCTTCCGCCATCGGAGGGTCCCCCTGTCCGGGACGGTCAGCTCTCCGAGATGAGCTGCATCAGGCTCCGGTTCACTTCGAACAGACGATCCCGGAGGTCCGTCTGTTCCACCCAGGTCTTGCCTTCGATCTTCGCCTGTCGTTCTTTCAGGTGGGCCAGCTTCGCCTCCACGTCGGCGATGAGGTACGCCCAGTCGATCCGGGGCGCGGCCTGCTCGGGAAACGCCACGCGTTGGATCGCCTCGCCGGGTTTGAGGATGGTCTCTTCCAGATAGTCCGGGATGACGGCCTTGATGCCGAACCGCTCCTCGACCAGGCCCGCCAGCACCTGCTGGGCCGTGTATTCGCCGTGGACGAGGAACAGTTGCGGCGCCGGGTTCCGGAAGTGGGCCAGCCAGTCGAGAAGCTGCGTCTGGCCGGCGTGCGCGGAAAAGCCGTTGATCGTGAAGACCTTCGCCTTGACGGCCACGTCCTCGCCGAAGAGCCGCACCTTCTCCGCCCCGTCGATGATCCGCCGGCCGGTCGTCCCCGCCGCCTGGAAGCCGACGAAGACGACGCTCGCCCCCTCCCGCCAGAGGTTGTGTCGCAGGTGGTGCTTGATCCGGCCCGCATCGGCCATGCCGCTCGCGGAGATCACGATCGCGGGACCGGCGACGGCGTTGATGTTCATCGAGTCTTGGGTGTTCTGGGTATAGCGCAGGCCGGGCAGCGTCAGCGGATCTTCGCCCTTGGCGAGCAGCGCCTTTGCCTCCGCGTCGAAATCCTTCTTGTAGCGACGGAAGATCTCCGTGGCCGCGATGGCGAGCGGACTGTCCACGAAAACGGGCATGTCCTTGGGCAATCGGCCGCTCTTTTCCAGGAGGTGCAGGGAATAGATCATCTCCTGGGTCCGCTCCACGGCGAAGGCCGGAATGATCACCTTCTCTCCCCGTTCATAGCTGTAGGCCACGGCTTGGGCGAGTTCGTCGAGGCTGGCGTCCTCGTTTTTGTGGTTCCGGTTCCCGTAGGTGGACTCCAGAAAAAGGATGTCCGCCTCTTCCACGACGCTGGGGTCCCGCATCATAAGCTGGGACGGGCGGCCGAGGTCGCCGGAGAAGACGAGCTTGGACGTCGCGCCGTTTTCCTGGATCCAGAGCTCCGCCAGGGCCGCCCCGAGAATGTGGCCGGCGTCGCGCAGTCTGACCTTGATCCCGTCGCCGGGGCTGAACTCGTGCTCGTAGGGAACGGCATCGAACAGGGGAAAGGACGCCTGGGCGTCTTTCTGGGTATAGAGGGCCTGGGTGCGCTTGTCCCCGTGCCGCAGGCGCTTTTTCGTCTTCCACTGGGCCTCCGTCTCCTGGATGTGGGCGCTGTCCAGAAGCATCACCTGGAGGAGCTCCTTCGTCGGGGGCGTCATGTAGATCCGCCCTCGGAACCCCTTCTGCACCATCCGGGGGATCAGCCCCGAGTGGTCGATGTGGGCGTGCGTGATGATGAAGAACTCGATCCCGGCCGGATCGTAGAGGTCCACCTCCCAGTTGCGCTGGTCGATTTCGGCATTGCCCTGATGCATGCCGCAGTCGATGGCAAAGCGGTGACCCGCCGCCTCGACGATGAAGCACGAACCGGTCACCGTCCGCGCTGCCCCCATGAACTTGATTTTCATTCCGGCGATCCTTTCGATGAAGTCAAAAACGCGTCCGCGTTCCTTTGGGTCCTTGAAAATCGCGCCGCCGCCGCAACGGGCCTCCGGCGACGGATCCGCCGGCCGGCGGCGGCATGCGCCGTGAATTTTGCACGGAGGCCGTCATTTTGCAAGGCAATTTTGCGGCCCGCACCCGGTCCCTGTTTTCTCCGATACCGGGGCGGACGATCCCCCTGCCGCGAGCGGCGGGCTGCCCGGGACGTTTTTGCTTGAGGAGGGCCCTCGACATCTGGTAAGTTGCGGGGCGTCCTTTGGAGGCACTCGTCAGGGCGCGGATCGAACGCCATCGGCCGGCCGGGCCGTCGCTGCAAACCACATGAAGGAGGGGAATCATGACCAAACAGTACGATACGATTGTCGTCGGGGCGGGGATCGCCGGTCTGGGGGTCGGGGCGATCCTGACCAAAGAGGCCGGGCAGAAGGTCCTCGTTCTCGACCGCTTTCCCAAGTTTGGCGGGAGAATGATGAGCTATGACGGGTATCCGTCCGCGGGCTGGCGGGTCGAAATCGGCCTGCACATGATCGAGCTCGGGGAAAAGTCCACCTGCAACGCCCTGAACGAGCGGGTGGGGAAGAAGGTGGCCTGGGCGCCCTTCAGCGACACCGTGGACATCTGGAACGGGGAAAAGTTTGTCAGCGTGGCGGAGCTCGTCCCCATGACGCGGGAAGACAAGATCGCCTTCCGGGATCTGATGCAGCGGATCGCGATGCTGAGCGACGCCGAGATCGAGGCGTGGGACGACCGGTCGCTCGCCGAATGGCTCCATGAAAACGTTCCGCAGGCCCCGGTCCGGGAGCTCTTCACCGACCTGGGGATGATCATGACGACCATCCCGCACGCCATCGACATGGCCGCGGGCGAGGTCCTCTACATCGCCCGGGAAAACCTCCTGAAGACCCGCCAGGCCCTGCAGGCGAGCTATCCCCTGGACGGCATGGAGGGCGTGACCCGGGGGCTGGCCGAGGTCATCCGGGAAGGGGGCGGGGAGATCCGCCTCAACAGCGACGTCCAGGAGGTGGTCGTTGCGGATGGCCGGGCCGCGGGCGTGCGGGTCCCCGCGCAGAAGCACATCTACCAGGAGGAATACCGGATCTTCGAAACGGAGCTGTTGACGGCCGAGCGGGTGGTGTGCGCCTTGCCCATCTACAAGCTGTCCCAGATCCTGGACTTCAACCCCGAATCGAGCCCGCTGCCGCGCTGGTGGGTCAAGCGGATCACCGATATCCAGCATGAGGTCACGGGACTGATCGGCTTCATGATCGGCCTGAAGGAGCCGGTGGTGGACCCCCAGAAGAAGTGCTTCTTCAGCGCCCTGAAAACCCGGCACGCCGGCTTTCCCTTCCAGGCCTTCCCGGCCTCGAATTTCTCCGAGCACGTGGCCCCGGCGGGAAAGCAGGTCCTCCACACGGATCTGGTCTGCGAGCACGCGGAGGCCTCGGACAAGTTCATGCGGGAACGGCTCCTTAAGCGCCACTGGGAAGACCTGAAGGACATGTTCCCGGGGATCGAGGCGAAGACGGAATGGCGTCTGCCCTACTACGTGGACGGCTGCGACGGCCTGGCCCGTCAGCCGGGCCTCGTGGGGAACTTCAAGCCAGGGCTCAAGGCGCCGGGGATTCCCAATCTCTACTTCGCCGGCGACACCTACCGGGGCCGGGGGCTCGCCATCAACAGCGCCGCCCAGAGCGGCCTGCTCTGCGCCGACCGGATCCTGAAAGAGCTCAAGGGGAACTGAGCTTCACGGCGCGTTCCACCGGACGGCAGGGACGGTTCCGCTGGGCGCCGTTTGGGGAGGCAGGCGAACATGATGGACCTCATCGGCGATCTCGCGGCGGAACAGGAGGCGCTGGAGGCCGTCGTCACGACGCTCGCGGAAGCGCGCTCTGGGACCGGCCCACGCCCTTCTACGACTGGACCATCCGCGACGAGATCTGCCATCTGGCCTTCTTCGACTCCCGGCCCAAATTCCCGACCCCGCAGAACCTCCTGTTCCTCCTGCGTTACTGGAAACGGACCGGCAACCGGCACGCCCTGGGAATGGCGGAAAAGACCCTCCAGGCCATGCGCCGCGGCGGGATCTACGACCAGATCGGCTTCGGCTTTCACCGCTACAGCGTGGACCCGGACTGGCTCGTCCCCCATTTTGAAAAAATGCTCTACGATCAGGCCATGCTGGCCTACGCCTATACGGAAGCCTTCCAGGCGACGGGCGCGAAAACGTATGCCGACACGGCGCGGGAGGTCTTCTCCTATGTCCTGACCCGGATGACGTCGCCCGAGGGGGCCTTTTATTCCGCCGAAGACGCCGACAGCGAGGGGGAAGAGGGGAAATTCTACCTGTGGCGATGGGAAGACGTCAGCGGCATCCTGGACGAGGCCGACGCCGATCTGTTCAGACGCACCTTCCGCTTCGAGAAAACCGGCAACTTCACCGACGAACTCACGGGACGCAAAACGGGCATGAACATCCCGCATCTTGCGCCCTCAACAGAAGGGGCGGGCGGGGCGTCGCCGATCATCGACCCGGAACGGGAAGCGCGCGTCGAGCGGGCCCGTCAGACGCTTTTCGCCGTCCGGCAGCGGCGGGTTCCGCCGCAGAAAGACGACAAGATCCTGACCGACTGGAACGGCCTGATGATCGCGTCCCTGGCCAAGGCCGGGGCCTGCCTGGATGATCCGGCCTGCGTCGACGCCGCCGAAAGGGCCGCGGCCTTCATCCTCGGTCGGATGCGCCGCCCCGACGGCGCCCTCCTGCACCGCTTCCGCGACGGCGAGGCGGGCATTGCGGGCGCCCTCGACGATTACGCGTTCTTCACCCTTGCCCTGATCGAACTCTATGAAGCCACCGGGGAGGCGTCTTATCTGGAGGCGGCCCTGGCCCTGACGGGCGGCCTGATGACCGCCTTCAAGGATCCCCGCGGGGGGTTCTTCTTCACGCCGCGGGATGGAGAGGAGATCCTCGTCCGTCAGAAGGAGATCTTCGAAGGGGCCATGCCGTCCGGCAACGCCGTGGCCGTCTGGAACCTGCTGCGGCTGGGACGCATGACGGGAGAAACGGCGTTGTTGGACGAGGCGTGGGATGCCGCCGCGGCCTTCGATCACGATCTGCGGCAATCGCCGGGGGCCTATGCCCAATTCATGGTCGCTCTCGATTTCGCCTTCGGACCGGCGCGGGAAGTAGTGGTCGTGGGCGACCCGGCCGCGGAAGACACCCGCGCCCTGCTGCGGGCCTTGAGGTCCCGTTTTCTGCCCCGGACGGTCGTCATCCTGCGCCCGGCCGGCGAGGCCTCTCCCCCCATCTGCCGCCTCGCCCCCTACACGCGGGACATGCACTGCATCGACGGCCGGGCGACGGCCTACGTCTGCACCGGCAACGCCTGCCTGCAGCCGACGACGGACCTCCGGACGATGCTCGCTTCGATCGACGCATAGCCGGAAGGGGGCCGGCATCCCCCGCGGCAAGGCCGCCGGCCGCTAATATTCCAGGGACAGCCCCCCCTTGAAGGCGATCCCCGGCATGGGGTAGTATGTGTTGACGCCGCCCCACGAGAGGTTGTCCGAACCGAAGGAGGCGTATTTCACGTCGACCAGATTTTCCACGCCGACAAACGCCGTCGTTTTGAGTTTCCCTAACGACGTGTGCCAAGAAAGATACAGATTCAAAAGGGTGTAGGCATCCAGTCGCTCGGTGTTGTTGTCGTTGTCCCCTGAGAGATAGGCGCGACTCGCATGTCGTACCTCGGGTCGCAGGGTCCAGCCGTGCGTCAGTTCGATCTCGGCACCGGCGCTGGCCAGCCAGCGGGGAACGAGAGGCATGTCCTTCCCCTTGTTGGGACCGTTTTCAAAGGTAGCCCGGTGCCAGGTGATGGTCCCGTGGACCCGCATGCGCTTTTCCCACAGCCAGGACAGGGAGACCTCGGCGCCATCGTGCCGCGTCTTTCCGACGTTCTGGTTGTACCCGGACCAGGAAGTGACGTAGACGTACTGGATCTCGTCCTCCATGTCGATGCGGAAGAGAGTCAGCCCGATCTTCAGGCGATCCAGCGGATGGAGCACCGCCCCCGCCTCCAGACTGACGCCCTTTTCCCGGTCGAGATCCTGTAGGAAGCCGCCGCCGAAGCCATTGAACGAGGCAACCTCGTCGAGAAACGGGATGCGGTAAACCGAGGCGACCTTGGCAAAGATCTTCGATTCCTCGCCGGCAAGCCAAGTCAGCCCCACCTCATAGGCCTCGGCACGATAGGACTTCTCGCGATCGCGGAAATCGTTGGCCGGCGCAATTCGGTCTGTGGCCTCCCCTTCGATGACGGTCCGTTCCGACCGATACCCCGTGCTCAGCAAGAGGCGCTTCATGAGGCGGAACTCATCCCGGGCGTAGTACCCAAGGCTCTCCCGCATCAGGTCCGCCCAACGGGTTTTCTCGCGGCGATTTCGCGTGCCGAAAAATATTTTTTTGTAAGGTTCGCGGTAATAATCCACTCCCAGCGTCAGTTTGTTTCCGCACCCAAAGAGGTCCCGTGCCAGGACGTATTTAGGCGTGACCCCGAAGGTGTCCGTATCGATGTCCGCATATTGGCCCGCCGTCCAGGATGGCATGTTGACCTCCAGTTCCTTCTTTCCGTACAGGACCTGGAGGTCGAACTCGCCCGCTTGGCCCAGAAATGACGTCAGTCCCGCATGGACGTTGACGTAACGGTCCAAACCGTCGTCGTCCGGGGCGGCGTTCGCCCAGTTCTCGGGCGTGGCCGGCTGATACTGGCGCCGATTCCGCTTCATCTGGGCCTTCGTCAGCGCGCCGGGCATCTGGTAATCTGTACGGTTGAAGGAAGCCGTCAGCGACACGTCGAGGCGTTCTCCGGCCGCATATCCCAGATCCACCGTCCCTCCCCGCGACGAGAGTCGCGACCGGTCCCGCCAGCCCTCCTGGACACTGTTTTCGCCGCTCAGCGCGTAGCGCGCCTTGCCAACGGCGCCGGCGACTCCCGCCTGTTCCCGGTGGAAGCCGAAGCTGCCTGCCTCAACGGCGCCCCGGTACCGGGGCGCGCCCCGGCCCTTTTTCGTGATGATGTTGATCACGCCGCCGACGGCCGCATCGCCGTAAAGAACGCTCCCGGCACCCCGGACCACCTCGATCCGCTCGATCTGACTCAGGGGGATCTGAAGCCAATTGATGGAGGACATGTCGGGCCGGTTCAGGCGGCGGCCATCGAGCAGAATCAGGGTCTTCCCGAATGGGTTGTCCCCGCCGAACCCCCGCAGGTCGATAACAGACTGGGCCGCGTTGCCGCCGTAGTTCCGGAATGGAACACCCTCCAGTCTTTCCAGCACCTCGACAAGATTGGCCGCGCCTGACCGCTCGATCTCCCTGGCGGTAACGATGGAAACATTCGCCGGAACCTGTTGGACATTTTCGTGGTCGCGCGTCGCCGTGACCACGACCTCACCCAATGTGGAGAAACTCTCCTGGTCCGACTTTCCGGGATCGCAGAAAACGATCATCGGAAACAGCAATATCGTCACGACCAGTACAAATACCTCTAAAACACGCTTGCCTCTGTGCATCCTGCCCACTCCCTTCTTCCCCCGCGGGAATCGAGTCGCTGGCCTGCGGCGGCGTCTCCTGGCTCGTGGCGTCCTACTGTCCGCGCCTTCCGGGTTCAACCGCGAACCCGTGGCCTCGTGCGGAGGTCGTTCCACTTACAGTTGCGGGGCAGCGCCGGATTCGCACCGGCTTCCTCCCTGCCGCAGGACGTTCAAGAATCGAGTGCACGCGCGTGCGGCGCCCACTCGCCCAACCTCGCAAAACCATTTCGCACCCGGAAAACCGGATGAATAAGGATCGCGCCTTTCAGGGCGCCGGATCGGGTCCTCCGCCCCCGGCATACCCGGCCGGCGTGACCCGGGGCAGGCCTGTCGCCGGATGGGAATCCACGAGGACGCCGATGCCATACGCCCCGCGGATGTTTTCCGCGGTGACGACCGCCTCCGGCGGTCCGGCGCCGAAGACGCGCCCGTCGGCCAGAAGCAGGACCTCGTCGCTGTAGAGGGCGGCCAGGTTGATGTCGTGGGTGACGGCGACGACCGTGAGGCCCTGCCGGCGGTTCAGGTCCTTCATCAGGTCGAAGATCCCCGCCTGATGGCGGATGTCGAGATACGCCGTCGGCTCGTCGAGGAGGAGAATCCGCGGTTCCTGCGCCAGGGCGCGGGCGATCAGGACCCGCTGCTTCTCGCCCCCGCTCAGGGTGTCATAGGGCCGGTGCGCCAGGGCGAGGACGCCGGTCCGGTCCATGGCCGCGCGGGCGATCCGGAAGTCCCCCATCCCCTCGAACCCAAAGCGGCCCAGGTGCGGCGATCGCCCCATCAGGACCATCTCCTCCACGGTGAAGGTGAAGAGCAGCGCCGCGTCCTGGGGGACGACGGCCATCACCCGCGCCACCTCGCGGCGCCGCATCCCGGCCAGGGGGCGGCCGTTCAACCGGACCGCGCCCGCCTGGGGGCGGAGAAGGCCGTTCATCACCTTGAGCAGGGTCGTCTTCCCGGAGCCGTTGGGGCCGATGATCCCCAGAAACGCGCCGGCGGCCACGGCAAAGGCGACGTCCGTCAGCACCCAGTCTCCGGCGTAGCGGAAGCGGACCCGGTCGATGTCCAGAACGGCGTTAATCGTTCATCCTCCTCAGAAGATAGATGAAATAGGGCGCCCCGCACAGGGCCGTGACCACGCCCACGGGCAGCTCCATCGGGGCGAGCAGCGTCCGGGCGAGCGTGTCGGCCAGGATGAGAAAGGCCGCCCCGAAAAAGAGGGAGGCGGGCAGCAGCAGCCGGTGATCCGGACCGAGGGCCATCCGCATCAGGTGCGGCACCATCAGGCCTACGAAACCGATCGTGCCGCTCACCGAAACGGCCAGCCCGGTCATGAGCGAGGTCACGACGAGGAGGATCCGCTTCGCGGTCGCCGGTTCGACGCCCAGGGTGCGGGCCGTCTCCTCCCCCGTCACGATCAGGTTGAGCGGACGCGCGTACAGGCAGATCACGGAGAAGCCCACGACGAGCGCCGCGCCGACGGACAGGATGTCCCGTCCCCGGGCGAGGCTCAAATCCCCCATGAGCCAGAACATGATGCTGTGGAGGTCGCCCGAACTGCTGACGGCGAGGAGAAACATGATGACGGCGTTGAAGAAGGCGTTGACGATGACCCCGGCCAGAAGCAGGGTGTGGGAACGGAGGTCCCGTCCGGCGCCGGCCACGGCAAAGACCGCGAGCAGGGTCGTCAGCGCCCCGACGAAGGCGAGGCCGGGGACGCCGAAAGGAACGGCCGCCGCGCCGAGCAGGATCCCGGCGATCGCCCCCACGGCGGCGCCCCCCGAGATGCCGAGGATATAGGGGTCGGCGAGCGGGTTGCGTAACAGCGCCTGAAAGACGACCCCCGACACGGACAGGGCGGCCCCGACGATCCCCGCGAAGAGAAGACGGGGAATCCGGAGGGACAGAAGGATGGTCTGCCCCGCATCGGCGTCGCCGGCATACGATCCGGACCCCAACGAGAGGAGCGAGGAGAGCAGGGTGCGCACCCCGACCTGTCCCGGACCGGCGAAGAGCGACCCGATGAAGACGGCCAGACAGATCAGAAACAGGATGCCGCTGATACGGAGAACCCGGAACGGGGTGACAATGGGATGGACGGTCGGTCGCACGCGGAGGCCTCCCTCGAGGACTTGCGGATGGACCGGTCTTCCGGCTTCGGGCGACCTACTGGCCCGCCTTCCCATCGCCGTTGACCGGCGACAGTGGCGTCCTGGGCGTTCGTTCCCTTCACGGCTGCGGGGCAGCGGGGGCTTCTCACCCCTCTTCCTCACATCCATCCGTTTGAGACGGACTGACCTTAGAAAAGATCGGGGGTGTTTGTCAAGCGCGGATTCGCGGCCGCGCCGGCGGGAGCGGTTCTACCCCCGGGAGGGGAGCGATACCGTCGCCGCACCCGGGGCGGCCACGACGCCGTCCTGATTCTCCACCCAGACCTCGCATTCCACGTAATGCCGGCCGTCTTTGGAATACTTGTCCTTGACCCGCCCGCGGCAGACCAGGGTCTCGCCGGGGAAATTGCTCGCCTTGTGCGTGCAGGAGAGCCTGTGCAGCCGTCCGGCCTCGCCGATCCATTCCGTCATCAGGCGGCCAAGAAGCGCGCACTTGTTGGGGCCGTGGGCGATGACGTCCCGCAGGCCGATGCTGCGTGCAAAATCCTTGTCGTAGTGGACCTCGTAGAAGTCCCGGACCGCCGCGGCCCACTTCACCAGGCTGCGGGTGGAGAGCGGTTCCCGCACCTGAAGCGGGATTTCCTCGCCCAGGCGAATGTCATCAAAGTAAGGTTGCGTCTTCATGACCGGTGTATTCTCCTTAAGCCGTCGGCAGGGCGATCACGACTTCCGTGGGACGGTAGATCGCCACGACCTCGCCCCGCTGGTTCGTGTAGGTGATCTCCGAAACGATGAAGAGCATGCCGCCCCGCTTGCCCTGTTTTTCGTAGAGGTCCAGGAGTTTCCCCTGCGGCGTGAGCATGTCGCCCGCATGGATGTCCCCGAGGAATTCCCAGTCGTCGCTGCCGTGCAGGATGCTGCCCACGGGGAACTCGAACGTGAGCGCCTCCAGGGGCGCGCCCAGCGCCAGGTTGTAGGACGGGTACGTCGGCGGCGCCAGCACGCTGCCGTGACCCGTGCTTTGGGCGTACGCCTCGTCCACGTAAAGGGGGTGGAGATGGTTGATGGCCTCCGCCAAATCCCGGATCGACCCTTTTTCGACCGCAAACGGTTGTCCGGACGCCAGCGGCGACCCGACGGCCGCGCGCATCCGCGCGCTGATCAATGCTCCTGACATGGGATTTTCGTGCCCTCCTCCAGGAAAGTGAATGAGCCCTTTCATTCCACACTGCCCGGGCAAGATCAAGGGAAATATCGCTCGCGGGTCATCGGCGCCGTCCCAAAGGTCGCGACGGACCCTGCGCCCGCGCATCGATCATCCCCGGGAAGGCTTTCCGCTTGTCAAAGCAAGACCGGTCTGGTATTCGATGAATCATTTCGCGCGGCGGGAGGGTCCGGCGTTGCGGAAGCGCCTTGATCGGACGCACGCTCTCCAGAAGCGGCGGAATCCGCCCCGGGGCATCGGGGGGACGATGAGGACCATCCCCGGCGGGGGGTCCGGCCGTCTGTTGTATAGCGTCCCGGGTTCAACCGATCGCGGGAGGAAATCATGCGAGTGATCATCATCGGCGCGGGAGAAGTCGGGTACCATATCGCCAAGAAGCTCTCCGATGAAAGTCAGGAGGTCGTCCTGATCGACCAGGATCCCGCCAAAATCCGCCGGATCAGCGAGAATCTCGACGTACAGGCATTTCTCGGCTCCGGCACGAGTCCCCAGACGCTTCGCGCCGCCGGGGTTCAGGAAGCGGAGCTTCTGGCGGCGGCCACGGACAGCGACGAGGTCAACCTGATTGCCTGCCTTCTGGCCCGCAGTCTCAACCCGCACATGGTCAAGGTCGCGCGGGTCAAGAACCCGGAGTATCTCGGTGAATCATCCCTCTTCAGTCGGGATCTCCTCGGGGTGGACCTGATCATCAATACGAACGCCATGATGGTGGACACGATTCTCGGCCTCATGGAGGTGCCGGGCGCCTCGGAGGTGATCGACTTCGTGGGCGGCGAGGTCAAGCTGGTCAGCTTCCTCATCACCGCCGAGTCTCCCCTGGCCGGGAAGCGGCTGACCGACCTGAAGGCGTACGAGGGCAACCTGCTCGTCGGCGCCATCGTCCGGGGCCACAAGATCCTGATCCCCAGCGGCCGCGATATCATCCAGCCCATGGATCTCGTCTATCTGGTGATGAAACGGGCGGAGGTCAACCCCACGCTCGACCGGCTCGACATTCCGACCCGCCCCCTGAAAAACGTCCTCATCGTCGGGGCTGGGGAAACCGGCATGGCCGTCGCCAAGGCCCTCGACCGGCGTCGCATGAACGTCAAGATCATCGACCAGGACGGGGAGAAGTGCAAGAAGCTGGCGACCGTTCTGGACCGGGCGATCGTGATTCGAGGAGACGGCGCCGACCGGGACCTGCTCCGGGAGGAAAACGCCGGCGACATGGATCTGCTCATCGCCTTGACCGGCGACGAGGAGAGCAACGTCCTCATCTCCCTGCTCGCCAAGGAGCTGGGGACCCGGCGCACCATCACCCGGGTCAGCAAGCTGAGCTACATGCACATCGTGTCGGCCATCGGTCTGGACACGGTCATCAATCCCCGCATGGCGGCGGTCCGCGCGATTCTCCAGTACATCCGCCGGGGCCGCATCATCTCCGTGGCCCCTCTCCGGGAAGAGGCGGCCGAGGCCATCGAAGCGGAAGCGCTCGAAACGTCGGACATCGTCAACACCCCGCTGTCCCAGGTTCCCTTCCCCCCGGGGGCGATTCTGGGGGCCATCGTCCGCGGCGACGAAATCATCATTCCCAGCGGTGACACGATCATCCGGCCTCGCGACCGGCTGATCATCTTCGCCCTGCAGCAGGTCTCGAAGAAGATCGAAGAGCTCCTGACCGTCAAGCTGGAGTATTTTTAATGAATTTCCGCTTGATCGCCTATCTGGTCGCGGTCCTCGTCTTCTACATCGGCCTGTCCATGACGGCGCCCCTGCTGGTTGCGCTTTACTACGGGGACGGCAGCGCCCTCGCCATTCTCCTCTCGCTGATCGCAACCTGCGGCCTCGGAGGCGGGGTTTTCCTGTGGAGCCGGGGCCAGGAGGACTACGCGTTGAGTCACCGGGACGGTGTGGCCATCGTCACCCTGGGATGGATCGCCGCCGGTCTCGTGGCGACCCTGCCCTATCTTCTTTCGGGGGCCATTCCCGATTTGACAGACGCCTATTTTGAATGCATTTCAGGATTTACGACCACCGGCGCAAGCATCCTGAAGGATGTCGAACACCTGCCCAGGGGCATTCTCTTCTGGCGCGCGCAGACCCAATGGCTGGGGGGCATGGGCATCATCGTTCTGTCGATCGCCATCCTGCCCTTCCTCGGCGTCGGCGGCATGCAGCTCTACAAGGCTGAAACCCCCAGTCCCGTCGTGGACAAGCTGACCCCGCGAATTTCCGACACCGCCCGGACGCTCTGGAAAATCTACCTGTTCCTGACGGTCATGCAGATCGTGCTCCTGCTTTTCGGAGGCCTGTCCTGGTTCGATTCCGTCTGCCACGCCTTCACCACCATGCCCACGGGCGGATTTTCGACGAACAACGCGAGCGTCGGCCATTATCACAGCGCGTATGTCGAATTCGTCGTCATCGGTTTCATGTTCATCGCTGGAATCAATTTTTCGCTTCACTACAAGCTCGTCCACGGCCGGATGCGGGAATTTCTCCGTGATCCGGAGTTCCGTTCCTACCTGCTCATCACCGGGGCGCTTATCCTGATCGTCGTCCTCGACGTCTACGGGGGAAAGGTCTATCCGACGGTTTTCGAAGCCTTTCGCCATGCGACCTTTTCGGTGGTCTCCCTCATGACCACGACGGGATTCGTCACGACCGATTTCGAGGCGTGGCCGGCGCTCTCCCAACAGGTTCTTCTGCTCTGCATGTTCCTGGGCAGCATGGCCGGATCGACGGGCGGAGGGATCAAGATCGTGCGCGTCGTTCTTCTGGCCAAGCACTGCTACCTGGAAGTCCTCCGGATCATTCATCCCCATGCCGTCACGGTGGTCAAGCTGGGGCGGACGCCGGTTCCTCAGACAATCATGCGGAGCATCTGGGGGTTCTTCATGCTTTATGTCGGCATTTTCATCCTGGCCACAATGGCCCTCGCGGCGCTGGGCATGGACATGATGTCCTCGATCTCGGGAGCGGCGACCTGTCTGGGCAACGTGGGGCCCGGCCTGGGCAGCATCGGGCCGATGGACAACTTTTCCGGCGTGCCCCTGCCGGGCAAGTGGATCATGATCGCCTGCATGCTGCTGGGCCGGCTGGAGATCTACACGATCATCGTCCTCCTGATGCCCGGTTTCTGGCGGAAGTAGGGGCGCGGCCAGGGACTTCCACCCTTTCTTCCGGCGAGCGTTTGCGTCGATCTCCCAGGATCCGCCGCTTCTTCCACGGGCCATGCTTGAAGTACAGCCAGTTCAAGCTGACGGCCAGCGCGTTGCTTAAAAGCATCGCCATCCAGATGCCGTCCTGCTTCAACCCCACGGGGCCGGCCAGGAAATAGGCAAGCGGAATGCGGATGACGAACATGGCGATGAACGACAGCCCCATCAAGGCCAGGGTATCGCCCGCGCTGCGCAAGACGCCCTGGATGGCGAAGATGACGGCGAAGCAGGGGAAGATAAAGGCCATCCACCGATAATAATCGCGGACCGTTTCCAGCACGCGGGCCTTTTCCAGCGATTCCTTGAGGAAGATGGCCCCGATGTCGTGGGGAAAAATCAAGAGCACGGCCGTGCAGGCAAACGCCACGAGCAGGCCGAGCCAGACCGAGACGCGCAGGGTCTGGAAGACGCGGTCCAGTTTCCTCGCGCCCAGATTGTGACCGGCGATCGTGGTCACCGCCATCCCGATGGACATGAAGGGGATGGTGGCCAGCATATCGATCTGCATGCCGATGCCGAAGGCGGCGGTCACCGTCGTGCCGTAACGGTTGACCAGGGAGATGATGATCACGCCGGCCAGAGAGACGACCATCATCTGCAGCGAGGCGGGAACGCCGATGACGAAAACTTCGCGGATGATCCGCCAATCCAATCGGTAGTCCCAGTTTTGCATATCGACGTAGGGATTGAAGCGCAGAAGATAAAGATAGCCGATGACGCAGGTCGACACGGCGGCCAGCGCCGTGCCCCACGCCGCCCCGGCCACGCCGAGCGGGGGCAGGGGTCCGATGCCGCGAATGAACAGCGGAACGAACACGATGTTGAATGCCGCGAGCAAGATGAGGATCTTCACGACGGTGGTGGCGTCTCCCAGACCGCGAAGCATGCCGTTCATCCAGTTGATGAAGAACTGGAAGACCAGCGTCGCCATGATGATGGTCAGGTAGGACAGCGCCATGCCTTGGATCTCCTGCGGCGCATTGACCCAGTCCAGCAACTGACGCCGGAACAGGAGCCCGATCAGGGAGATCATCAGGCAGAACGACATCGAGGCGATAAAGGAATTCGCCAGGATCTTTTTCAGCATCGCCGTGTCCCGGCGGCCGAATGCCTGCGCGATGAGGACATTGGTCGCCATCCCCAGGCCGATCAAAAACGCGGGCATGAGCATGACGATGGGCAGAGAGGCCGAGATGGCGGCCACGGCCTGATGACCCAGGAGTCTCCCCACCCAGATCATGTTGATGATCCCGTAAAGGGACAGCAGCAGATTGCCGAACATGATCGGCGCGCTGAAACTGATGACTTGCCTGCCAATATCGCCTTCGGTGAAATCCTGCACGGCGGCCTTCAAAACGTCATGGGCGGGCTTCGCCCGCCTTCCTTGTCTTCGAGAATCGGCCCGACCGTCTCTCACCCCCTTTGCCAGCTGGGGAGGGGCGCCGATGCGCCATCCGGGGATGGCGCCGGGGAGGGGGCGATGAACATGGGGGCTGTCGGGGGGATGGCGTGGCCCGTTAAGTCTATCCCGGGCCTATCCGCGGGGTCGTCTAGGTCTCCGGGCAGGAGCGCTCCAATATCTCGCCGAGGATCTTGGCGGTCTTGCCGATCAGGGCCTGACACGCATCACGTCCTCCGCCTTCCCGGAAGCTCTTTACCTGAACGGGATCGCGCCAGTCAACCCCGGTGATGTCGCGACACAGGATTTTGCCGTCCGCCACTTCGTCCCGGAAGCGCCTCACGAACAGGCGCGAGCATTCCCTCATCCTGATATCGGCCTCCTGGCCGGGTTTTGAACGCCCGAATCGCAAACCGATGGCGGCCAGTCCGCCGATGACGATCCCGCAGGTTTCTCCATGCCCATCCAACCCGCCCCCGAAAGGATCCATGGCCCGGATCAGATTCTCATCCTCTATCCCCAGTTTTTCCTGCCCGACCGCAAGAATCGCCTGGCTTCAATGCAATCGGACCCCAAACAGCCTGGCCGCCTTTTCCTGCATGTCATCCGGGTTCATGGACGCCTCCCCTGCCCGTTTCAAGGCCCTGGCGGTTCAGGCACGTTTCCGCCATACACCGCCCCGGGGAATCCCCGGGGACGCCGGACCGCGGCCGCGCTCATTCCGTCATTCCGGCGCGACGGCCGTCAGCGATCGCCGAACGCTCGAGCGGCATCGTCCGTGAATCCATAGTGGGCGGTGAATACAAATTTCGGATTTTTCAGAGCGGCCAGCTTTCGGATGGATGCTTCCTGCGTGGCCGAATCCATGTTGAAAAATTCATTAAATAAACCGGCTTTCCCGTTTTTCAGGCTCATCGTATCGCCGACAAACAGGTAGGCCCCGTCGACGACGTAGCTCATGGCGCCGGGGGTGTGGCCGGGCGTGGCAATGCCCCGCACGCTCCGCCCGGAAACATCGATGGTTTGACCGTCGTCCAGCAGCGCGTAACGGGGGATCTTCGGGTTGTGGATGACGACAAAACGGGGCGTCGTCCCGTTGATCATCTGCTCCTCGGCCTTCGAGAGGTAAATCGTGGCTTGGGGAAACAGGTCCAGTGCGGCCACATGATCGAAATCGGTGTGCGTCAAAAAGACGGCCGTCACCTTTGACGGGTCTATGGACAGGATCTGCATCTCCTGCCGGACCCGCTTCAGGCTGTTGCCCGCATCGACGGCGATATATCCGTCCGCGCCTTTGATCAGGAAAAGATTGACGTAGGAATCCCGGACGGCATACACGCCGGCCGTGATCTCCCCGGTGGCCGACGGCGTCATCTTCCGCGTTTCCATGTTCATCTTGACGAGATACCCGCCCAAGGCCAGGATGACCAAAACCAGGACGATGCCGACCCCCGCCAAGAATCTTTTCGCCGTTTTCTTCATTGTCGCCCCCTCCCTTCGCAAGAGACCCCTTCTCCAGGTTCTCCCTCTTTTTCCCCTTGTCTTGATTCCCGCGCGGGAGACGCCCGTGTTCCCGGCGATCCCGCGTCCCGTCCGGCCATCCCCCGGCCGCCCGTTTTTCCTATGCACCCTCGCCCCCCAAAAGGCAAGGGGAGATTTCATGGATATCTTAGCGATATGCAAAGCAATCGTCGTTTTCCTCGCCTTTTGTCCGTTCATTGCGTATGATGTGTTGGATTGGCGCGTCGGTCAATCCCGAGCGGGCACGAACCATGAACCGGAAGACGACCCTCATCATTTTCACGGATCTCGACGGCACCCTGCTGAACGAAGCCGATTACGCGTGGACGGACGCAACTCCCGCCCTGACGGCGCTCCGGGAGCACCACATCCCGCTGATCTTCACGACGAGCAAAACGCGGGCGGAAGTCGAGCGCCTGCAGGCGGCGATGGACATCCGGGCCCCCTTCATCTGCGAGAACGGCGCCGCCGTTTTCTTCCCCGAGGGGTACCGCCGGTTTTCGATTCCTCATGCGGTTCGGCAGGACCGTTATCGCGTCCTTTCCCGAGGCGTTCCGTATACCGAGCTCCGGCGCTTCGTGGCCGAGGCCGGGACGCGTTGCGGTGTCCTCGGATTCGGGGACCTGTCGCCCCAGGAGATCGCCGGGCTGACGGGCCTGCCGCTGGCGGAGGCCCGCCTGGCCAAGGCCAGGGAGTTTTCCGAACCCCTGATCATCGAAAACCCGGAGCACGTTGCGGCCTTCAGGAAAATGGCCCAGGCCCGCGGGTTCAGTCTCGTCCGTGGCGGACGGTTCCACCACCTCTCGGGAGGCGGACAGGACAAGGGCCATGCCGTCCGCCTGACCGCGGAGGTTTTTCGCAGCAACCTGGGCCGGGCACCGTTGACGATCGGCTTGGGCGACAGCGAAAACGACGCCCCCCTGCTCGACGCGGTCGACATTCCCGTGATCATCCCCCACGCTGGAGGCGGCGGTGGCATCGACGGGGGTTTCCCGAGCGCCAGACGCGCCGCCCACCCGGGCAGCCGGGGCTGGAACGAGGCGGTCCTCGCGCTGCTCGACGAGGCGGGCGTGTTTCCCGTCCGCGGCCGCGGGCAGGACGCGGGTCGGCGAAAATGGCAGCATTTTTTATTTGATAAAGAGCCGCTCTGAAGCTATCCTGGCTCGGGAAGTCCGATTCCCGGAGGAAACGCCGGGCAACCTGAACGCAACCGATATCCGATCCGCATCATCCGCCGACGGGGCCGGAATCCCATCGGCCCTTCAGGAGACGCAGCATGACTTCGCAAAAACGCATCACGGGACGTTTCATTCTGGGGCTGTCGTTCCTGATCTTCCTGATTTCCGCGCTGTGCGCCGTTCCCACCGGCGACGCGCGCCAATCCGCCCCCAAGGAGGCCAAAGACGTCCAGGCCGCCGGCGCCCCCCGGTGGTTTTCGACAACCGGACCCTTTTTTCGATTCAGGCCAGGGTGTTTTCCCTTTCCCACGAAGAACGGGCGAAATTCGTCCAGGCCCGTATCGCGAAACTGGCCGATAACCATCAGGTCGGGATCGACAAGATCTCGGTCACGAACGGGGAGACCTCCACGGACGTTTCCGTCGACGACTTGGTGCTCATGACCGTGACGGACGCCGACGCCAAGGCCGCGGGCAAGAAGCGACTCGATCTCGCCCAGGAATACGCCGCGACGATCCAGGCCGCCATCGGGGAATACCGAAAAGACAGGAGCGTGAAGTCGGTTCTGACCGGCATGCTGTTTGCCGTTCTGTTCACGGTCGTTCTGGGCCTGTTCGTCTACGCCTGGAAAAAACTCTTCGTCAAGGTGTATGCCATCGTCGAATCGTGGAAAGGGGTGCGCATTCCCGCGATCAAATTCCAGAAGCTGGAGATTTTAAGTTCCCGGCAACTCGGCGACATGCTGATCCGGGCAGCCAGGCTGATCTATTGGGTTATCCTGCTGGCGACCCTGTACTTCTATACGGGGTTCGTCCTGACGTTCTTCCCCTGGACGAAGGCGTATTCATCGAAGATCCTGGGCTACATCCTGACGCCGCTGTCGATCATCGCCGGCGCCCTGCTGGACTTCCTGCCGAACCTGTTTTTCCTGACGATCATCGTCCTGATCATGTACTACCTGCTGAAGCTAGCCAAATTCGTCTTCTCGGCCGTGGAGAAGGGCGTCCTCGTCTTTCCCGGCTTTTATCCCGAATGGGCCCCGCCGACCTATGCGATCGTCCGTTTCCTCCTGCTGGCACTCGGGGTGGTGGCCGCGTTTCCTTACCTCCCGGGTTCGGACGCGCCGGCCTTCAAGGGGGTGTCCATCTTTATCGGCGTCCTGCTGTCCCTGGGCTCCACGGCGGCCGTCGCCAATGTCGTGGCCGGCCTGATCATGACCTACATGCGGGCCTTTCGCATCGGCGATCGCGTCCGGATATCGGACGCCACGGGCGACGTGGTCGAAAAGACGCTGCTCGTGACGCGCCTGAGGACCATCAAGAACGAGGAAATCACCATTCCCAACGCCATGATTCTCGGCAGCCACATCGTGAATTACAGCTCCTCTTCGGAAACGGCCGGCCTCATCCTGCACACCGGCGTGACGATCGGCTACGACGTGCCGTGGAGGGAAGTTCATGCATGTCTGACGGCCGCTGCCGCCAAAACGGCCCACATCCTGAAGGCGCCGGCCCCCTTTGTTTTCCAGACGAGCTTGGATGATTCCTATGTTAGCTACGAACTGAACGCCTACACGGACAAACCCGCCATGATGGCATCTACTTATTCGGAATTGCACCAGAACATCCAGGACAGCTTCAACGAGGCGGGCATTGAGATCATGTCGCCCCATTATGCCGCCCTGCGGGAAGGCAACCAGACGACCATCCCGGAGGCGTATCTGCCGGAATCCTACACGCCGCCGGCCTTCAGGGTTGCGGGGCCGGGGGGCAAGACCGGCGGGAATCCCTGATTGACCGTTTATTTCCGGAGGGCCTCCATGATGCAAAGATTCTCCTCAGCCATTCGCGACCATGTCCGCCAGAAGATCGAGGGGCTCCGAATGGCCGACATCGTCATCGGCATCCCCGCCTACCAGAGCGGACCCGCCATCGTTCATGTGATCCGGACCGTGGCTCAGGGTCTGAAGGACCGCTACCCTGACGCCAAGGCGCTCATCATGATCGCGGACGGGGGCTCCACCGACGATACGCGCGACCTGGCGCGTTCCTGCGACGTCAAGTCCTTCAACATCGACAAGATCGTCACGATCTACCGGGGACTGCCGGGCAAAGGATCCGCGTTGCGGGCCGCGTTCGAGGTGGCCGCCTTTCTCAAACCGAAGGCGATGGCCGTGTTCGACTCCGATCTCGCCTCCATCACCCCGAACTGGGTCCGGAACCTCCTGGATCCGGTTTTCGGCGGTTACGATTTCGTCGTGCCGGACTATCAGCGCCACAAGCTCGACGGGACCATCACCAACACCATCGCCTATAACCTGACGCGCGCCCTCTACGGCCGGCGGATCCGCCAGCCGATCGGGGGCGATTTCGGCATCTCCCTCCCACTGGTTCGGGATTACCTGCAGCGCGAGGTTTGGGAAACGGACGTCGCCCGCTTCGGCATCGACATCTGGATGACCACCACGGCGATCGTCTCGGGATATCGGATCTGCCAGGCCAGGCTGGGGTCCAAAATCCACGGGGAAAAGGATCCGGCGGCCGATCTGGGGCCCATGTTTCGCCAGGTCGTGGGCACCATCTTTCAGCTCATGGAGGACTACGAAACCCACTGGCGCCAGGTGCAGGCCTCGACCAGCGTCCCCACGCTGGGCGACTATGTGGGAGAGGAACCGCCGCCCCTGTCCATCGACCAGGAGAGCCTGATCGACTATTTCCGGATCGGCTTCAGGAACTTCGGCGGGGTCTGGCACAAGATCCTGGAGCGCCGGGATCTGGACGTCGTGAA
This sequence comes from Syntrophaceae bacterium UBA2251, assembly GCA_002347815.1. GTDB lineage: Bacteria > Desulfobacterota > Syntrophia > Syntrophales > UBA2251 > UBA2251. Next base: position 10,023 of record DDXV01000020.1, on the reverse strand, counting down.
GCATCTCGCCCGGCATGCCGACGCCGGCGCCTTCACCATGCCTGTCGAAGCCTGGGTCCGTACCGTTTACCGCTACATGCGGGCCTTTCACACCACGCCCAGGCAGCGGATGAAGCTCCTCGACACGCTGATCCCGCTGTACTACGGACGGGTCGCATCCCTGGTCAATGAACTTCGGGACAAGGATGCGGCCGGTGCGGAGGAACACTTCGAACAGCAGGCCCAGATGTTCGAGTCCATGAAGGGGTACCTGCTTGACCTCTGGGAAAAAACGGAAGGAGAGGAACCATGGCAGACTTCTACCAGCACGGCATGATCACCACGCTGCAAAGGCTCGGGGAGCGCCCACTCGCGGAACTGGAGACCGACCTCCAGGCCGTCGCCCGCAAGCGGAACATCGCCCTGCTGCTCCCCGCCCTCGTGTCGGAATTCGACACCCCGTCCATGCCCCGCATCATCGCTGAGTTGACGGGGGTCCGCTACCTGCGCCGCCTGGTCCTGTCCCTCGATCGCGCCGATAAACGGCAATTCTCCAGAGTCAAGAAGGTCTTGTCCGTCCTGCCCATGGAGGTCCGCGTCGTCTGGCATGACGGACCGCGGATGAAGGCGCTCTACAAGGAATTGCGGGCCTGCGATTTCTCCGTCGACACTCCCGGCAAAGGCCGGTCGGTCTGGATGACCTTGGGCTATCTGCTGGCCGACAAGAACATCTATGCCATCGCCCTACACGACACGGACATCATCAACTATTCCCGGGAAATGCTCGCGCGCCTGATCTACCCCGTAGTGCAGCCGGCGGTCGATTTCGAATTCAGCAAAGGGTATTACGCCCGTGTGACGGACCGGCTCTACGGACGGGTGACCCGGCTCTACTACATCCCGCTGATCCGGACGTTGAAGCGGATTCTGGAGTACAACGCCTTTCTCGAATACCTGGGCAACTTCCGCTACGCGCTTTCCGGCGAGTTTGCCCTGGTCAGCAGCCTCGCCCGCGGCATCCGCATCTCGCCCACTTGGGGGCTTGAAGTCTCGCTCTTAAGCGAGGTCTACCAGCGGGCGTCCCTCAACCGCATCTGCCAGGTGGAGATATCCGAAACCTACGAACACAAGCACCAGGAAATGGACCGGGAAAAGCCCGACGCGGGGCTGGTGCGCATGGCCAAGGACATCGCCGAGGCCCTGATGCGCGTCCTGAGTCAGGACGGCATCGTGATGAGCCAGGCCTTCTTCCGGACCCTGTACACGGCCTACATCGAGGAGGCCCGGGTGGCCATCGAGAAGTACCATGCCCTGTCCCTGCTCAACGGCCTGTACTACGACCGCCATTCCGAAATCGAGGCGACGGAAACGTTCGTCGTCGCGCTGCAGGAGGCGACCAAGGCCTTCGTCGCCGACCCGGTGGGCATCCCCATGATGTCCGCCTGGGTCCGGATTGAGGCGGCCATCCCCGATTTCGGCGACCGTCTCACGGAGGCGGTGGAAGCGGACAACCGCTAGCCGTCGGCAGACGCCCCCCGCGCGCCGAAATAGAGCCAGCCGAGCCCCAGAATCGCGGATATCAGGGAGGCCAGCATGGTGCCGAGCCGGGCCTGTTCGAAGAGCGAAGGAGCTCCGGCGAAGGCCAACTGCCCAATGAAGAGGGACATCGTGAATCCGATGCCCCCGAGCCAGGCCGCACCCGAAATGTGACGCCACCCGACGCCGCCGGGGAGGCTCGCCATCCCGAGTCTCACGGCCAGCCAGGAGAATCCCGTGATCCCGAGGAACTTCCCGAAAACGAGCCCCAGAACGACCCCCAGCGTCACGGGTTGAAGGACAACCTCCCGGATCGGCATCGCAGACACATCCAGCCCCGCATTGGCCATGGCAAACAGCGGGATGATCCCAAAGGTTACCCAGGGGGCGAGGCGGTGCTCCATCCGCTGCTGGGGCGACTGCACGGCGGCGGACGTCCTTTCGAGACGCTCGGCCAGACCGAACAACCGGGCAATGCTCAGAAAAATATCGCTCCCTTCGGAATCCGACTCGGCCTCGTGCAGGGCCCGTTTCACCGCATCGAGCCGCTCATCGAACTGATGGGGCGTAAAGATGGGGCGCGGGGGGATCACGAAGGCCAGGAGCACGCCGGCCAGGGTGGCATGTATCCCCGACTTCAGAAGCGCCAGCCACAGGAGAATCCCCAGGATGGCATAGGGCAAGGAGTGGCGGATCCCGCCGCGGTTCAGGAGAACCAGGATGCCCAGCAGTGCGGCGGCCGCGGCCAGAAGCTGCATATCGATGGCCCGCGTGAAGAAAAGCGCGATGACCAGCACCGCCCCCAGGTCATCCGCAATGGCCAGGGCGGTCAGAAAGATGATGACCCCGCGCGGGATGCGCCAGGCAAGGAGGACCAGGATGCCCACGGCGAAGGCGATGTCCGTGGCCATCGGAACGCCCCAGCCCGCCGCGGCCGGTCCGGAAGGGTTGAACAGGAGATAGATGCCCGCCGGGGCGAGCATCCCGCCGACAGCCCCCGCGACCGGAAGGGCGGCGTTGCGCGGGGAAGCGAGTTCGCCCACCATGATTTCCCGCTTCAGTTCCAGCCCGACAAGGAGGAAAAAGAGGGCCATAAGGCCTTCGTTCAGCCAGGCGTGCAGGGACATCTCCAGGGTCCGAAGGCCCAACCCCACCCGGAAGGGCGTCTCCCAGAGGTGCCGGTAGGCGTCGCCCCACGGCGAGCTGGCCACGACGAGGGTCAGGAGGGTCATCCCCATGAGCACGATCCCGCCGGCCGTGGTCTGCCGGAGGAACCGCTCGAACGGGCTCAAGATCTTTCCGAAAAGGGGTTCGAGGGGGTAAGGATGCCCCGTTGTGATTTTCGGCTTCATAGGCCTGTCCGCCTCGGATTCCTCGGGCCCGCTGTCGGGACCTTCGGGACCTCGGGCGGTCCCAGGTTCATGGGAATCCCCGGAGCCACCGGATATTCATGTCGGGTGAGCAGGGCTTCCGGAAGAATCGGAGGTGACAGCTCTCGATCAACCTTTTGGACAGAAGCCCTGCTCAACAATCTCGCAATCTTCAACGCGTGGGGCCGGGCGATGGGCCCTCGCTCCCGGATCCGCCGAATATCCTTCTCGGACGCCGAACGATCCCCTTCACAAGGGTCGGAATCAGCCAGAAAAAGGCGAGCAGGATCATGACGAAGACGACCATCAATTCTGGACCTGTAACATGCATCTGCATGGAAACCCTCCATAAAAAAAGCCGCCACCTGATTGTCATCAGATGGCGGCCCGGCCATCACCCTGTCCTCCATAAGTCCTTTCGACCCATGGACCCGTTTTGACTATGACCTCAAACGCATTCCGTTCGAGTGGCTGAAAGATCGCCTTTCCCGGCTCTCCCCGGGGAAGGGGTCATCGGTCCGGCATCACCCCCTCAACGTTGATGGGTCCTGCTGCCGAAGAACTGTGTCCTCTTATAGCGAATTGCTCAAAAGAATGCAAGCATCGCGATCCGCCTCGCCGGCGGATCGTTCCGGGGTTGTTTTCGGGGAGGGATTCCGGTATACGAAAACCCGGACGCGAAGGCCCGGGAGCGCCGTCCGGCGCGGCGGGTCCGCGGACACGCCCGCGACGGGGGCGGAGACGATTGCAGAAGGAGGCACGCCATGGCACTTGAGGATATTTCCATTCATGAATGGTCGGTTCGGATCCACCACCTTTGGGAAAAGCAGTGGCTCGTCCTCACCGCCGGGGATTTCGCCGCGGGCCGGTACAACGCCATGACGGTCGCCTGGGGCAGCATGGGCTGCATGTGGAAAATGCCGTTCGTGCAGGTCGTCGTCCGTCCGACGCGCCACACCCACGCCTTCATGGAGCGATACGAAAGCTTCACCTTGTGCGCCTTTCCGGAGGCGTACCGGTCCGCCGTACTGTTGATCGGGACGAAATCGGGCCGGGACCTGGACAAGATCGCCGCGTCGGGTCTGACGCCCGTCGCCGCGTCCGCGGTCGCCGCGCCCGCCTACGCGGAGGCGGAACTCGTGGTCGAGTGCAAAAAGATGTACTGGCAGGACATGGACCCCGGGCACTTCCTCGATCCGTCCATCGACGGGAACTACCCCCAGAAGGACTACCACCGCATCTATTTCGGCCGGATCATGGCCCTCCGCGGGCGGACCGCCTGACCCGTTCCGCCCCCGCGCCCGATCCGCGCCCCTGAAGGCGCCCGGCCATCTCCTCCAGGGCGTCCACGAGGCGGGGGCCGGGGCGCAGAATGCCATCGCCGACGGTGTAGACGCGCCCCCGGCGGACCGCGTCGAGCGAGCGGAGGCGCTTCAGGAGTCGGTCCGCGGACGCCATGACGTCGTCGTGTCCGCGGGCGATGAAGATGACGTCGGGGTTGCGGCCGAGCACGGACTCGAGGGACAGCTTTGGATAGGCCGCGCGGCCGGCCGCGCCGATGTTGACGAGGCCGAGCAGGGTGAGGGCGTCGTCCATGGTCGTGCCCTTCCCCGCCACGATGAGCGGCTCCGGCTGGATGATGAAGAGCGCGGTGCGGATCCGCGGGGCGCCCCGCGTCCGGGCCCGGTTCTCGATTCGTTCAAACGTCCGCGCCATCGTCTCCGCCCGCTCGCGGGCCCGACCGGGCACCGCCAGCACCTCCCCCAGGCTTCGGATTTCACGCGGCAGGTCCCGAATGTGGCCGGTTTTGAAAACGTGCGTGCGGATGCCGAGCGCCCGCAGCCGGTCCGCGACGGCGCGCGGATTGCCGTCGTCCGTCAGCAGGACGAGGTCCGGCCGCAGGGCGACGACGGCCTCCAGGGAGGGATTGACGAACCCGCCGACTTTCGGTTTCTGCCGCGCGGCCGGCGGCAGGAGGCAGTAGTCCGTGACCCCCGCGATCCGGTCCGCCAGACCCAGATCGAAGAGGATTTCCGTCAGATTCGGCGCGAGGGAAACGATCCGCCGCGGCGGGTCGGCCGCCGCGGCATGCAGGCAAAAAAACAGCAGTGCGAACCCGATCAGGGTTCCGGGGAGAATCTTCCGTGGGGTCATGACATGCCAATCGCTCCTGAGCGATCTGCTTACGCCAGCCGGAAGGGCTTGTCAACCGCTCCTTGACAAGCCCTTCCGGCGCGTGCTACGCCGCAGGCGATCCGATCGGAACGACCGTCGGCGATCGAATTCCCATCCGTTCGAGGCCTCGCCCCGGCCCGAAAGGAATCCCGGTTCCGGATGACGAGCGGGGATTGAAAGGCATGTCGCGATGGACAACGGCTGGCCGGACCTGAAGGGTCGCTTCCCGTTCCGCCTGGGGACCACCTCCTATATCCTCCCGGCGCCGATCCTCCCCAATGTCCGCTTTCTCGCGCCCCTCGTGGACGAAATCGAGCTGGTGCTCTTCGAAAGCCGCTTGGCCGAAAATCTCCCCGCCGAGACGGAAATCCGGGAACTGGCGCACCTCGGCAACGCGTACGACCTGAGGTACAACGTTCATCTGCCGACGGATCTGGCCCTGGGCGATCCCGACGCGGCGGTCCGGCGGGCGGCGGGCGAAACGCTGCGGAAGTTTTACGAACGGACCCTGCCCCTGGCGCCGACGGTCTACGTCCTCCACCTGGAGGGTCAGCCCGCCGCCGGGGAAGGGAGCGCCGCGTTGGACCGCTGGCGGGAGAACTGCCTGTCGTCGCTCGCGGCGCTTTTCGACACCGGCGTGGACCGGGAATGTCTGGCCGTGGAAAACCTCGAAGCCCCCTTCACCGCCGTCGCGCCGATCGTGGCGGCCCTCGACCTGAACGTCTGTCTGGACGCGGGGCACCTGTTGAGACAGTCGCTCCCGATGGCGGACCTGTTCACGCCGTACGGAAAGAAAACGGTCATGATCCATCTCCACGGAATCGACGGCGGGTGCGATCACCACTCTCTCAAAGGCGTTCCCGAAGCGGCATGGTCGTTCCTGCGCGGCTTTCTCGAAACCTATCGCGGCGGCGTCTCGATCGAGGTCTTTTCGCGGGAGGATCTCCGGGATTCGCTCACTCGCATGGCGGAGCTTTGCTGATGGCGCGGATGGTCCTGATCACGGGCGGCAGCCGGAGCGGCAAGAGCGCCTACGCCCAGACGACGGCCGAGGCGATGGCGGGTCCAAGGACCTTCATCGCCACCTGCCCGGTCCTCGACGACGAGATGGCCGCGCGGATCCGCCGCCACCGGGAGGCGCGGAGCGGCGCCGCGTGGACGACGATCGAGGAGGAATTCGATCTGGCCGGGGCCCTGCGGCAGTGGGGCGGGGACGGGGTGGCGCTCGTCGATTGCCTCACCCTGTGGGTCAACAACCTCCTGTACGTGGCGGAACGGCAGGGCCGGGCCGTTTCGGAAGACGACATCGCCGACCGCTGCCGGGACATCATCCGAACCTGCGAATTGCTGACGGGGACGGTGATTCTCGTCACGAACGAGGTCGGTCTGGGTGTCGTCCCGGACACCCCCCTGGCCCGGCTCTACCGGGACCTGGCCGGGCGGTGCAACCAGGTCATGGCGCAGGCGGCGGAGACGGTTGTCCTGATGGTCAGCGGCTTGCCCCTGTTCCTCAAAGGGGGGGACGCGCATCGGCGGGCGCCGTGAGCCGTGAGGTCCTGCGCAATCCACCGGCATTCTCCCCCGGATCGGCATCAGGCCATCGGTCGCCGTCCCGGATCAAGCAAGAAAAAGGAAATAGGAATGACCCTGCTGGAAACGGTCGCAAACAGCATCCCGCCCGCGGACGCCGGGGCCCGCGCCCGCGCGCACGCGCGCCTGGAACAGCTCTCCATGCCCCACTGGGCGCTCGGCCGCCTGATGGATCTCGCGGAGGATCTCGCCGGCATCACCGGGAGCGCGCAGCCGCCCGTTGACCGGAAGACGATCGTCACGATGGCGGCGGATCATGGCGTCGCCGCCCGCGGGGTCAGCCGGTACCCGCAGGAGGTGACCGTCCAGATGGTCCGCAACTTCGTCCGGGGAGGCGCGGGGATCAACGCCCTGGCGCGCCTCGCCGGGGCGGAGGTGGTCGTCGTCGATCTGGGCGTCGCGGGGGATTTGAGCGATCTGGCCGACGCCGGCCGTATCCTGTCGCGGCGGATCGCCGCCGGCACCCGGGACATGACCGCGGGCCCCGCCATGTCGCGCGAACAGGCACAGGCGGCCCTGGAGGCCGGCATCGCCGTGGCCCAGGACCTGGGACCGACGACGGACGTCTTCGGCGCCGGCGAGATGGGCATCGGCAACACCGCCCCCAGCAGCGCCATCGTCGCCCTCTACAGCGGCCGCCCCGTTGCGGACGTGACGGGTCGCGGCACGGGGATCGACGATGCGGGCCTCCGGCGTAAGATCGCCCTGATCGAACAGGCCCTCGCCGTCAACGCCCCGGACCCCGCCGACCCCGTCGGCGTCCTCGCCGCGGTCGGCGGCTTCGAGATCGGCGGCATCGCCGGGCTGATCCTCGGCGCGGCGGCGCAGCGGAAACCCGTTCTCGTGGACGGGTTCATCTCCACGGCCGGCGCCATCCTCGCCGCCCGGATCGCCCCCCGGAGTCTCGACGCCATGATCGCCTCCCACCGGAGTCCCGAGCCGGGGCACCGGATTGCCCTGGATTGCCTGGGCAAGCGGCCGCTCCTCGATCTGGACCTGCGTCTGGGCGAGGGAACGGGGGCGGCGCTGGCCATGCACCTGGTGGAGGCCGCCGTGCGCGTTCTCACGGACGTCGCGACCTTCGATGAGGCAAACGTCTCCAAGGCGGATTCATGAAGGCATTTTTCGCCGCCCTCCAGTTTCTCACGGTCCTGCCCGTCCCCCGGCGGTTTCGGGGCGCCGGGGCCGACCTGGAGCGGTGCGCCCCCTTCTTCCCCCTGGTCGGTCTGCTGGTCGGCGCCCTCGCCGCCCTGTTCGATTTCCTGGTCTCGCAGCTTCTGCCCCCCGCCATCGCCAGTACGCTGACGGTGCTCATCCTCGTGAAGCTCGCCGGCGGTCTCCACATGGACGGGCTCGCCGATACGGCGGACGGATTCTTCAGCGCCCGCGACCGGGAAACGATGCTCGCCATCATGCGGGACAGCCGCATCGGCGCGATGGGGGTCATGGCGATCGTATTCGTCATTCTGATCAAGGTCGGCGCCCTGACGACCCTGGAGCTTCCGCGGCGGACGGCCCTGATCCTCCTGACGCCCGTCGCCGGCCGCGTCGCCCCGCTGGCCATGATGACGGCCCTCCCCTATGCCCGCCCCGAGGGCGGACTGGCCTCGCGCTTCCTCCGCCGCCGCTCCTGGGCCAACGCGGTCTGGGGAGCGTGTTTTCTCGTGATCGCGGGCGGCCTTCTCGCCCAGTGGATGGGGGTCGCCGCCGCCGTTCTGGCGCTGGCGGCCACGGCGGCCGTGTCGGCTTACAGCCGGCGCAAGATCGGCGGCTTCACGGGCGACACCCTGGGGGCCGCGTGCGAGATCGCGGAATCCACGGTCCTCCTCACGGCGGCGGCCTGGGCCTACGGTCTTTTGCTTTTCTGATGTTGAAGAGACCGCAGGGAGGGCAACTCCCCGGCGGACGGAACCTCGGAAAAGAGGCGCATCCAGTTGAACCACACAGATCCCTCGAGTTGGCGCAACAGGCCATTGTTGCGGCGAACGGGGCGGCAGGGGCGCCACGCTGATGTTCCCGCAAAATCCCATCGGCTTGCGCATGATATTTCCGATTGGAAGGACTGAACTTAATCCGGGAAGGAGGCAGATCGATGAACAAGACAACCGTCGAGGGCAATCTGATCGCCCAGCCGCTGAAGCTGGCCGATCTGGCCGTCTATCAGACGCATTCCATCGTCAGCCGCGAGATCATCAAGAAAGCAACGGGAACCGTCACGGTGTTCGCCTTCGATGCGGGTGAAGGCCTCAGTGAACATACGGCGCCGTTCGACGCCTTGGTGTACGCCCTGGAAGGTCGGGGCGAGATCATGATCTCGGAAACATGGCACACCGTCCGGGAAGGCGACATGATCATCATGCCGGCCAACCGTCCCCATGCGGTCAAAGCCACGGACCGCTTCAAGATGCTGCTGGTCCTGGTCAAATAGGAGTCGAAAACATGCATCTTGAACGCGTCACGATTCACCCGGACAAGTATCCCCTGCGGGATCGTTACCCGTTCAACCTGCCTATTTTTTCACAGCCCCAATACATCCCGTTCACAACGCCCGTGACCCTTTTCGTCGGAGAAAACGGAACGGGCAAGTCCACACTCCTGGAGGCGCTCGCCCGGAGTTGCGGAATCCATATCTGGCGCGATGTGTCACGGTCCCGCTTCGAGAACAATCCGTACGAGGACCAGTTTCATCGCTGCCTGAACGTGACGTGGACATCGGGCCGCGTGCCCGGATCGTACTTCGGGTCCGCCATCTTTCACCACTTCGCCCAGATTCTGGATGAGTGGGCGGCGGCCGACCCTGGCCAACTCAGGTATTTCGGTGGAAAGTCGCTCCTGACGCAGTCGCACGGCCAGTCGCTCCTGTCCTTTTTCCGGAGCCGTTACCGCCTGAAGGGTCTCTACCTCCTGGACGAACCGGAAACGGCCTTATCCCCACGCAGCCAGATCGATCTTCTGGAGATCCTGACAAGCGCCGACGACGGCCGGGATGCCCAGTTCATCATCGCCACCCATTCCCCGCTTCTTCTGGCATGCCCCGGCGCCGTCATTTACAGCTTCGATGCAACGCCTATAAAGACGTTGATCTACGAAGAAACGGGGCACTATCGGATCTACAAAAGCTTCATGGAAGACCGGCGCCGCTTCCTGAGGTCACGGCCGTCTGACGATACGGCATAGGGGTAAATCCGTGTGACGATGGGAGACAGTGCCCGAAAAGGGTGCGTACCACAGGTAAAACACCACCCTCTACTCCGAGTCGTCAAGAGCAAAGCCTTATCAATGGTTGATGACCTTGGCCCGGGACAGGCAATCTGATGCCGGTGGGGTCAATGGTCCTTTATTTCTCCTGAACGACCTCTTCCTGGGCCTGTTT
>DDXV01000034.1 GCA_002347815.1 Syntrophaceae bacterium UBA2251 | reverse complement strand
TTTGGGCAACTGTAGAAGATGAGCTTCGGCAATGTGATGCGCCTCAACAACCACAACTACGGATTAAAATAAAGGAATCACCTGAAACCCGGACCGGCACCGCAGGATCGACCGGCCGCAGACGGCGGATGGAACGGAAGAGGAGGGGCATGACGAGATTCAAGAAACGCGGATGGGCGATGCTGGCCGTGCTGGCGGCGCTTGTCGGTTCGCCCGTGCCCCTGCGGGCGGAAACCTATACCCTTCAGGATCTTTATCGGATCGCGCTTCGTCAATCCGAGAAGGTCCGTCTTTCCGAGGAGAACGTCGCCATCACCGGACTGACGAAAGAAAAGGCCCTGTCGGTGCTCTTTCCGAGGCTGACGGCCTACGGGGGCTACGTTCGCTTCAGTGAGGATAAATATACCGAGCCCTCGCGGCTGTTCCCCTCGGGTCAGATGATCCAGCCGAACGCGACGTCCCAGTGGGGCGTCCGCCTGGACCAGTCCTTTTCCCTGAGCGCCCGGGAATTGACCGCGCTCAGGATCGCCCAAACCAGCATCGAGATGACCCGATATACGGACGAGGCCTTCAAGAACCTCCTCCTCGAGGAGGTGGCCCGTGCGTATTACCAGGTTCTGCAGGCCCGGAAGATCGTCGAGATCGCCCAAGCCAACGTTGAACGCTTGATGCTTTACCGGCAGGCGGCGGAAAAGAGGCTCAAGGTGGGTGAAGCGACCCGGACGGTTCTGCTCCGGGCGGAAGGCGAGCTGTCCGGCGCCCGATCGGACCTGCTTCAGGCGCAAAACGCCGGGGAGATGGCCCGGGCCTATCTGGCCCGGCTCGTGGGACTGCCCGAGATCGAGGCGCTCCGGGAGGAGACGGGACCGGGAGCGACGCCGCTGGATCCGCTCGACATCTTTCAGGACAAGGCATTCCGGACCCGCGCCGATCTGAAGGCAATGGATCGGCAGCGGCAGATCGCGGCGGATCAGGTCCGTTATGCACGCGGCGCGTTCTGGCCGAACGTGGCCCTGACGGCCGCCTATGCCCGCGCGGATCAGGAACCGGCAGCGGCCACCCTCAATCGGGAGAGCCTCTATGGCGGCGTGAGCCTGAATTTTCCCTTCTTCGAGGGCGGACTGAGAACGGCCGAGCTGCAGGAGGCCCGCAGGCGCGAGACGCAGGCGGAGCTGTCGTACCAGGATCTGAAGAAAACCATCGCCATCGAAGTGCGGGGCGTCTATCTCGATCTGGCCACGCAGCGCGGCGTTGTGGCGTTTCTCGTCGACCAGCTCGTGTTCGCACGCGACAATTACCAGGCCGTCAGCCGCCAATTCAGCTTCGGTCTGGCGAACAGCGTCGACGTGATGGATGCCAACACGCTGCTCGTTTCTTCCGAGCGGAAACTGGCCGAGGCCACGTACAGCTACCACCTGTCGCTGCTCAGGATGGACCGGGCGATGGGAATCCTCTACCGGAAAACGATGGGCGACCGGCAGGGCACGTCGCCGATCGCCGGTCCGTAGGGATCCGACGTTCCCGTTGAAGAAAGGGAGGACCGTACCGACGATGCAAGCGTATCCGAAAAAGAGACGAACCGGTTTCACTCCGGGGCTGGGGATGGCGGCGGTGCTTTTCCTGCTGCTGGCCGGGGTGGTCGGCTGCCAGAACAAGGACGCGGACACGAAGCGAGAACGGGTGCTCAACGTTCGGGTCCGGGCGGCGGAGGTGCAATCGGTGCGACCCTATATCGAGGCCGTGGGTGCGCTCAAACCCTACGAGGAGGTGATCGTCAGCAGCGAGGTGGACGGCGTCCTCCGGCGCGTCCTCGTGGAGGAAGGTGCACGGGTATCCCGGGGGACGACGCTGGCGGTGATCAGCGAAACGGATTACCGCCTAGAGGTCAGCCGCACCGAAGCGGCCGTGCGCCAGGCGGAGGCGAGCCTGGCCAACATCCGCCAGGAATTCCAGCGCAAGGAGGCGCTCTTCGAGGAGGCGCTCATCACACGCCAGCAGTATGACGACGTGACCGCCCGGCGCCTGGTCGCCGAAGGGGAGGTGGAGCGGTCCAGGCTGGCCCTCGCCCTGGCCCGGGAGAGGCTGGGCAAGGCGCGCGTCCATGCGCCGCTGTCCGGTTCCGTCAAGGAGAAACGCGTCACGGCCGGGGATTACGTCCGCAACGGGACGCCGCTGCTCCTCATCATCCAGACGAATCCGCTCAAACTGCTGTTCAGCGTGGCTGAAAAGGACGTCGGCAGCCTCCGGGTCGGACAGGAGGTCCGGTTTACGGTCGATGCGTTTCCGGGACGCACGTTTCCTGGGACGGTCCGGACGGTCTATCCACATGTCGATGAACGGACGCGCACCCTCCAGGTGGAGGCGGTCATTCCGAATCCCTCCCAGGCACTCAAACCCGGACTGTTTGCGAGGGTGACCCTCTACTCCGGCCCGGCGTTGGAGCGGGTCGTCACCCCGGTCACGTCGCTTCTGTACGAAGGGCAGAAGACCAAGGTGTTCCTCGTCCCGCAAGACCGCGCCCGTGAGCGGTTCGTCAAGGTGGGCCGGAAGTACGGGGAAGTGATGGAGGTACTGGAGGGCCTCGGGGCGGGCGAGCCGGTGGTCGTGGTGGGTCAGAACAACCTGACGGATGGGATGAAGGTTCATGTGGCTCGCTGACACCTCGATCAAAAGGCCGGTCTTTGCGACGATGTTCATCCTGGCCCTCGTCGTGCTGGGGCTGGTGAGCTACCCCTCCATCGGGGTCGATCTCTTCCCCAAGGTCGATTTTCCGATCGCCACGGTCACGACGACCCTCAAGGGGGCCAGTCCCGAGATCATGGACGTGGACGTCACCGACCGGATCGAGGAGGCCGTCAATACCGTCAACGGGGTCAAGACCATCACCTCCGCGAGCCAGGAGAGCGCGTCGCGGGTGACCATCGAATTCGTGCTCGAGCGGGACATCGATCTGGCCGTCCAGGACGTGCGGGAGAAGGTCGCCGCCATCCGGTCCAAGCTCCCGGACGACATCAGCGAGCCGGTCATCGAGAAGGTCGATGCCGACTCCAGTCCGGTGCTGTGGCTCAACCTCTCCGGGCAGCGGTCGATCCGCGATCTGTCCACGTATGCCGATGAGGTTCTCAAGGAGCAGCTCCAGAAGATCAACGGCGTCGGCGCGCTCCGCATGGGCGGACTTCGGCTGCGCCAGATCCGCATCTGGCTCGACGCCGACCGCATGCAGGCGTACGGCATCGCCCCGTCCGATGTCCTGGCGGTCCTGAAGCGGGAGAACGTGGAGCTGCCCGGGGGGCGGATCGAGAGCGTCTCGAAGGAGTACTCCGTCAAGATCCGGGGGGACATCCGGGATGCGGCGGAATTCAACGACCTTGTGCTGGCCTACGTCGCCGGCGCCCCGGTCCGGATCCGCGACATCGGACGGGCGGAGGACGCCATGGACGAACGGCGATCGATCGCCAAGTTCAACGGCGTTCCCTGCGTCGGCATCGGCATCCAGAAGCAGTCCGGCACGAATACCGTCGAGGTGGTCGATCGCATCCACGCCGAACTGGAGAAGATCCGGAAAACCCTGCCGACGGGGATGGAGCTCAACGTCGCCGCCGACCAGTCCGTCTTCATCAAGCGCTCCATCGCCGAGGTGCAGAAACACATCATCCTGGGGTCGCTCTTCGCCGTTTTCGCCGTCTTTCTCTTCCTGGGCAATGTCCGGACGACGCTGATCAGCGCCCTGGCCCTGCCGGTCTCGATCATCTCGACCCTGGCCCTGATCCGCGCGTTCGACTTCACCTTCAACAACATGACCCTCATGGCGCTGTCCCTGTCCGTGGGGCTGCTGATCGACGACGCCATCATCGTCATCGAAAACATCCACCGTCACATCGAGGAGGGGATGAAGCCGCGCGAGGCGGCGTCGTTCGCCACCGCCGAGATCGGCCTGGCCGTCATGGCAACGACCTTCGCCATCGTGGCGATCTTTCTGCCCGTGGCCTTCATGAAAGGCATCATCGGCCGCTTCTTCCTGCAGTTCGCCCTGACCGTGGTTTTTGCCGTCCTCGTTTCCCTCATCGTTTCCTTCACGCTGACCCCGATGATGGCCTCTCTGTACCTGAGGCCGAAGACGGCGGTCGCGCCGGCGGATTCCGGCGACCGGGCCCGGGGTCTCTGGCGCAGGATGGGCGACGCGTGGGAACGGGGCTACCGGTGGGTGGAGGAGCTCTACCGGAGGCTGTTGGGATGGGCGCTTCGCTGGCGCAAGACGGTCCTGGCGCTCGCCCTGGTCCTGTTCGTTCTCAGCCTCTACATGACGAAGTTCATGGGCAAGGAACTGCATCCCCCGGAAGACCAGGGACAGTTCATCGTGCGGCTCGAGGCCCCGATCGACTACTCCCTCGGGAAGGCCGACGAGATGTTCCGGGAGGCGGAGCGGGTCGTCCGCGGGCTCCCCGAGGTCCGGGGCGTCTTCTACGCACAGGGGTTCGGCGCCGGCGGCGTCGGTCCGGTGAACAAGGCCATCATGTTCACCACCCTCATCCCCAAGGCGGAGCGCGACCGCAGCCAGGAGGACATCAAGGCCGTCATCCGCAACCGGCTGAACGAGATTCCCGGCCTGAAGGGGACGGCGGAGGACGTGTCCGTCATCGGGGGGGGGATCCGCAACGTGCCGATCCAGTATGTCATCTCCGGCGGCGACCTGGGCGCGCTGCAGGGTTACGCCAAGCAGATCACCCGGGAGTTTGCCAGACTGCCGGGCATCGTGGACGTGGACACGTCCCTGGAGGAAGGAAAGCCGGAGCTCAAGGTCTACATCGACCGCGACAAGGCGGCGGACCTCGGGGTCAGCGTGGCGGGCATCGCCGAGGCGGTGAACATCCTGGTCAGCGGCGAGGTCGAAATCACCCGCTTCAAGGACGAGAAGAAGGGCCGGCGCTACGACGTCCGCGTGCAGCTCGACGCCGAGGACCGGCGCGATCCGGGCGACCTCGGACGGATCTACGTCCGGGCCCGCGATGGCCGCCTGGTCCAGCTGGCCAATGTCGTGCAGGTCCAGGAGGGCGGCGGCCCCAGCATCATCTATCGGGTGGACCGGCAGCGGGCCATCATGGTTTACGCCAGCCTGGAGGGAAAGCCGCTGGGCCAGGCCATGGAGGAGCTCGACGCCATTTCCGCGCGGGTGCTGCCGGCCGACTTCACGGCCAAATACAAGGGCGCCGCCGACACGATGAAGGAGTCCTTCGGGTATCTGATGTTCGCCCTCTTCCTCGGGATCCTCATGGCCTACATGATCCTTGCGGCGCAGTTCGAAAGCCTGCTCCATCCGGTGACCGTGCTTCTGTCGATGCCGCTGTCTTTCATCGGGGCGTTCGGCGCCCTGATCCTGACGGGACGGTCCCTGAACATCTTCACCTTCATCGGCCTGATCCTCCTGATGGGGCTGGTCAAGAAGAACGCCATTCTGCTCGTCGACTACACGGACTACACGAACACCCTGCGGGAGCGGGGGCTCGGCCGGCAGGAGGCCATCCTGCAGGCGGGACCGGTGCGGCTCCGGCCCATCCTCATGACGACCTTCGCCATGGTCTTCGGGATGATGCCGGTCGCCTTCGCCCTGGGAGAGGGGGCGGAGACGCGCTCCCCGATGGGTATTGCGGTGATCGGGGGGTTGGTGACCTCCCTGTTTCTGACCCTCGTGGTCGTGCCGGCCGCCTACGATCAGTTCGACGACTGGCGGCTGGGGTTGAGACGGCGCCTCCGGAGGCGGCGGTCCGGCGCGGACGCGAAAAGAAGGGAAGGGGAAACGCGATGAAGATGGTGCTCGTGGTCTACGGGTCGGAGGCGGACGAGGAGGTTGTCGGCGCCTTCAAGGCGGCCGGGATTGTCCGCTATACGAAATTATGCGAGGCCCGCGGCGTCGGGACGGAAACGGAGCCGAAACTGGCCTCCCGTGTCTGGCCGGGCAAGAACAACGTCCTGCTCATCGGGGTCGCGGACCAGGAGATGCCCGGCATCCTCGAGGTCGTGCATGAACTCAAACGGGAACATCCCCGAACCGGGGTGAAGGCGTTCGTCATGCCGGTCGAAGAGCTTGCCTGATCGGCGGGACGTCCCGGGACGCGTGTCGCAGCGGCCATCGGGACAACGTCCCGTTCCGGAGGGCGGCGTCAGGCCACGGTCAGGACCTTTGCCCCCCGGATCCGTCCGGCTTTCAGGTCCGCCAGGGCGCGGTTCGCCTCCGCCAGGGGGTAGACCTCGAGCCGGGGCCGGAGGGGGATCCTTGCGGCGAGTTCCAGGAATTCGCCGATATCGGCCCGGGTCACGTTGGCCACCGACCGGACTTCCTTCTCCATCCACAGATGGGTGGGGTAGTCGAGACGGTTCAGTTCGTCCCGGTCGGCCTCTTCCTTGCGGATGGCGTTGACGACGAGGCGCCCGCCGGCGGAAAGATTCCTCAGGGCTTCCAGCACCGGCCGCCAGGCCGGCGTCGTGTCGATCACGGCGGACAGGGGCTCGGGCGCCGTATCGCCGATATTGCCGGCCCAGGCTGCGCCCAGGTCCAGGGCAAAGCGCCGCTCCTCCTCCCGCCTGGCGAAGACGTGGACCCGTGTCCGCGGGTAGCGGTGGCGGACCATCTTCAGCACCAGATGCGCCGAAGCCCCGAAGCCGGTCAGTCCCAGGGGGTCGCCGTCGGCCAATCCCGCGAGCTTAAGCGACCGGTACCCGATGGCCCCGGCGCAGAGCAGCGGGGCCGCCTCGGTGTCGGAGAAGGTGTCCGGAAGCGGAAAGGCAAAACCCTCCGGGACCGTCGTGTATTCGGCGTAGCCGCCCTGGGCATCCCGTCCGGTCGCCCGGAAGTCCGGGCAGAGGTTCTCCCGCCCCCGCCGGCAGAAGGTGCACCCCCCGCAGGCGCTGTGGATCCAGCCGACGCCGACGCGGTCGCCCCGGCGGAAGCGCGTCACGGCGGAACCCGTGTCTGCGACCCGCCCGGCCACCTGGTGCCCGGGGATGACCGGCAGTGACGGCGGCGGCGTACGCCCCTCGATCTCGTCCAGTTCCGTATGGCACACGCCGCAGGCGCTCACGCGGATCAGGACTTCCCGCGGTCCGGGCACGGGGATGGGCAGCTCCGCCGCTTCCAGAGGGGAGGCGTCGGCGCCCATGCGCCCCAACTGCCTCAGCACCATCGCCTTCATCGATCCCTTCTCCGTCCCCATCGTCGTCGCCGTCCGCCGGTTTTGCCGATGGATACCGCATCGGCGGGCGGAATGCAAGAGAGAGCCGCGAGATTCCCGTTGAAGCGGAAGGTCATTCCTGGTAGACATTAAACGGATGCAGGAGAGAAGACATGGCGGGGGAGAGAATCAGCCGGCGACAGAAGGATGTTTCCCGGCTGCTGCGGGAAAAGCGGCGGCCGATCCCGGACCGCCGCCGACAGGAGAGGAAGCGGAGGGGAGAGCCGAAGCGTGGATGAAGGCGGGTTTTCCGAGGACGATCTCCGCCAGATTCGTGAAGAGGGCCTGGCCGAGGCCGAGGTTCGCCGGCAATGGGAGACCTTCCGGCGCGGGGTGAGGCCGTTGACCCTCGATCGTCCCTGTCGGCTGGGGGACGGCATCGAAACCGTTGACGCCGGGGAAATCACGTCCCTGACGGCCCTCCACGACGCGGCCAGGGACGCGGGCCGGATCACGGTCTTCATCCCCGCATCGGGGTCCGCCACGCGGATGTTCCAGGACTGGCTCCGCGTCCTGGAGGAGGGCGATTTCACATCCCCCGACGCGGGCGACACCTTCGCGCGGGAGCTTCCGGAATACGCCTTCTATCCGGATCTACAGGCCGTCCTCGAGCGTCGGGGAACCGACGTGGAGACGCTGCTGCGGGAGCGGGGATACGTCGCGATCCTCGAAGCCATCCTGACGCCCGGGGGGTTGAATTACGGACGCCCGCCCAAGGCCCTGCTCAAATTTCACGCCGGCACGGAGGGAGGGCGGACGGCCCTGGAGGAACATCTGGTGGAGGCGGCGCTCTACGCGGGCGGCGCCGAGGGCGTCTGCCGCGTACACTTCACCGTTTCGGAGGAGCATCTGCCGGCGGTTCAGGATCACCTGCGGACGATTCAGCCGCGTTGCGAGGCGCGGCTGGGACTCCGTTTCCAGGTGACGCTTTCGACCCAGAACCCGGCAACCGATACCCTGGCCGTCGATCTGGAGGATCGGCCCTTCCGCACGGCCGGGGGGCGGCTCGTCTTTCGCCCGGCCGGACACGGGGCGCTGCTGGGCAACCTTCAGGCGACCGGCGGAGACCTCGTCTTCATCAAGAATATCGACAACATTGTTCCCGATCGCCTGAAGGCCCGCATCGTCCCGTACAAGAAGTTGCTTGGCGGCGTCCTCCTTTCGCTGCAGCGGGAGATCTTCCGGTTTCAACGGCGGCTCGCGGCGGGGGACGTCGGCGCCGGGGAACGTGAAGAGATGATCCGCTTCTGCCGGGACAGACTTCATGTTTCGTTGCCCGCGGATTTTCCCTCCCGTTCCCCGATGGACCAGGCGGTTTTTTTGCAGTCAAGATTCGCACGCCCCTTGCGGGTCTGTGGTGTGGTGCCCAACGCGGGGGAGCCGGGAGGAGGGCCGTTCTGGGTCCGGGGGAACGACGGGGCGATGTCCCTCCAGATCGTCGAGGCGTTTCAGGTGGATTCGGCGTCGGAGGCCCAGCAGGCCCGCTGGGCGGAGGCGACGCATTTCAATCCCGTGGACCTCGTCTGCGGTCTCCGGGATGAAAGGGGACGGATGTACGATCTCGACCGCTTCGTGGACCGGCAGGGCGGATGCATCACCCTGAAGTCGGAGGCGGGGCGCCCGCTCAAGGCGCTGGAACTGCCGGGGCTCTGGAACGGCGCCATGGCGCACTGGAACACGGTCTTCGTCGAGGTGCCCCTCGAAACCTTCAATCCCGTGAAAACCGTCACCGATCTCCTTCGCCCCCAGCACCGGCCGGGATAGGGCAAAGGCGACCGGCGGTCTCAGACGATCCAGGCCTCCGCCTCCCGACGGTCGGCCGCCGTCACGGAGATCGTCCCGTCTTCATTGCCCCGCCGGCACTGAACCCGAACGGAAACGCCCCGGGGCGCGTCCCCGTAGAGCACGCACAGGGCAGCCGCCTGCAGGCACGCCTCCTCCCCGCCGCCTCGGGGGATCAGGACGGAGGGGCCGGGAAAGGCGTCCATCTTCAGAAAACAGTCTCCCTCCTCCTCCGCCCGCAGGTGTTCGATGGCCAGGTTGTCCCGCTGGTGGCGCCCCACGACGACCCTCTCGCCCCCCGGAAGGCGGAAATGCCGCCCATGCTTCAGCAGTTCGATTTCCCGTGCGGAGGCGTCCGGCCGGTGGGCGAACAACTCGCGCAGGCGTTTCGAAAACATGGGATCGGTGAGCAGGCAGCCGCCCGCCGGCGCCGGATACCGCGTGATGCCGTAGTGCTCGGCCAGGGCCATCTGACGCTTGCGGCCGCGGCCCTCGATGTCGAGAAGCCGCGCGCGGTCCACGAATCCCCGCTGCTCCGGTTCCGTCTCCGGCAGCAGCCGGGCGCTCAGGGGACGCAATACCAGGGGGAGATAGCCGGAATGCTTTGCGACCACGTAGAGGGACTGTTTGTTCTGTGACATGGGGCGCTGGCCCAGGACCTCGCCCGTCGCGATGAAGGCGGCGTTCATCGCTTCGAGCCGGCCTCCGGCGATCTTCAGCATCAGGGCGTGACAATCCAGACAGGGATTCATGTTTCTGCCGTAGCCGTAGCGGGGGGCGCGCAGCATGGCGAGGTGTTCGTCCGTGATGTTCATGACGACCAGCGGCAGGCCGATCGCGCGCGCCGCCGCCCGGGCCTTGCCGGCATCGAAGAAGGGGGTTTCGAAGGAGAGGCCCACCACGTCGATTTGCTGGTCCTGAAGGATCTTGACGGCGAGAATGCTGTCCAGACCGCCGGAGAATAGAGAAATGGCCCGCGTTTTCAAAATCGGATGATCCGGATCCCCCCCTGTACGGTCAGCCAGCCATAAAGACCGGGGTCAATGTCCGCCTCCGTCAGATACAGGATCCTCTCCCCGTCCCCGATCTTCAGGCCCGTCAGGTGGAGGGTGATTTGACCCGACCGCGCGCCCGGCGGCGGCGGGAGGCTGAACAGGCCGGTCGTGTAGGCGATGCCCATGCCGGTCAGGACCTGCGCCACCACCCCGGTTTTACCCGCCCCGTCCGTCAGTTGGGCGAAGGAGATATTCTTTTTCCTTAGACCCGCAACGAACTGCGCCGGCAGCGTCTTGGTGCGAAACATCACGGCCCGTCCGTTCCGTTCCACGAGAAGATCGGCGTTAACCGAGAGATTGAAGCCGTTCTCCGAAGGGCTGAAGACCTGTACGGCCGCGTTCCGTCGTGGCTGGAAGTCCAGGGCCTCCAGGAGGGCATGGGCCAGTTCCAGCGTGTCCGCGGACTTGAGGTGCGGGACCTCTCCGGCGACCGCCGGTTTGTCCGGACGGGGCGCCACGCGGCCGTCCGCGAGCACCTCGATGACGGGAAGGCCCGACCGTTCGAGGGCGTGGGAAAGGGCCGCGGGAAGGAGGTCCTCGGGATCGAGATCGGTGCGCAGGCCCCACGTTCGGGGTCCCTTGGCCGCATGAAGCCGGCTGGTGATCAGCCAGTCCGGTCGAAGGCCGATCCGGAGTCCGTCGCCGCCGGATATCGTTCTGAGGTTCTTTTCCATGACGAAGGCCCGGCTGCGGCTCAAGACGGTCTTCAGGACGGCGGGGAGGGGTTCATCCGGTTCGGTCCGGACCCAGGATTGGCGTCCAGCGTTCTTTCCGGTCAGGCTCTTGAAAGAGTCCGGCATGCGGGCCGAGGTGTCGAGGAAAATGACGCTTCCGTCCGGAAGCTCCACCACGGGAACGAGGCTGCAGTCGATCGTCATCTGTCCGCCGTCGGGGAGTGGAACATAGTACCAGCCGGTCGTCAGGACGGAACCCTGCAGACGGGCGATCACGGCGGAGAGGGCGGCGAGCCGGTCGGTCGCCGGCGACGGCAGGAGAGACGCCGCGGCCGGGGGCGCCGAGATCGCGGCCGGGGGCGCCGAGATCGCGGCTGGCGGACCCTCCCGGGGGATCGCCGCGGTTGTCGCACCGGATCGCGGCAGATCGAGAGTGATCGCGGGCAGGGAGATGTCCTGTCCGGGAAGGATCCGGTCCGGATTCTGAATGCCGGGGTTCGCCTTTTTCAGGGCCTCGAGGGCGCGCGGCAGCAGTTCTTCCGGGACGTGCAGTTCCCGGCGGAGGATCTGGTAAAGGGTGTCCCCGCTCCGGGCCTGGATGAGACGCCTGTCCGCACGCAACTCCCCCGGCCGGTCGGGCGATTCCGCGTGAAACAGCCAGACCAACTGGCCCGGGGTGATATGGTGGATGTTCGTGAGGGACGGGTTGAGCCGACGGAGTTGCTGGAAGTACTTCAGCTTGCGTGCGTACTCGGTCTCCCCGTATTGCCGCTCGACGATGTTGGAGAGGGTGTCTCCCGGCTGGATCCGGTACGGAACCGTCCCCCGGGCATGTGAAGCCGATCTTTTGAAGGTCAGCCGCGCCGTGTCCTCCCGGGCCGGGACGGAAGCGGGCGGGATCAGCATGGCCGCCAGAACGGAAAGGAGGAGCCGTCGGGCCCATTTCATCATCAGGAATCCTCGCATGGAACGGATTTGGACGTGGATGGGCGTGGCGGGGAAACGTCGCGCCGTCACGGTTCCTCTTTACTGAAGTCGCGGGGAAAAGTCAAACGGTGGCGGAAAGAAAATGCCATGCCCGCAGAGGGCATGGCATGGAGGCGGTAGACGGGCGTGTTCAGCGGCCGCTGGCAAAATCATCGCGGAGGAGTTCGCGGGCGATGATCATGCGACGGACTTCGGAGGTGCCGGCGCCGATGTGCCACAGCTTCTCGTCCAGG
Organism: Syntrophaceae bacterium UBA2251; assembly: GCA_002347815.1. Taxonomy (GTDB): domain Bacteria; phylum Desulfobacterota; class Syntrophia; order Syntrophales; family UBA2251; genus UBA2251. The sequence goes on along the minus strand of DDXV01000034.1, from coordinate 1,417 downwards.
TAGTGCCGAGACACGGCGTACTCTTGGCAATAGCCGTAGCCGCCGTGGATCTGGACGGCGTCGGAAACGACCGCCGTTCCCGCTTCGCCGCAGTGGAGCAGGGCGGCGGCCGCCATCCGGTCGAGGTCGGTTCCCTTGCCGCCCGCCTTGTTTTCCAGGCCGTCGCAGAAGGCGGCGGCGCTGTAGGCCATCCACTTGGAGGAGAGGTAGCGGGTATACATGTCGGCGAGTTTGCCCTGGATGAACTGGAAATTGGCGATCGGCTTACCGAACTGCACCCGCTCCTTGGCGTACTTGAGCGACAGTTCGAGGCAGGCCCGCATGGAGCCCAGGCTGCATCCGGACAGCGTGATCCGCTCCGTGCACAGGCCGCTGGTCAGGATCTGGACCCCCTGATTGATCCCGCCGAACAGGTTGTCCTCCGGAAGCACCATGTCGTCGAAGGTCACGAGCCCGGTCGGCGAGCTCCGCATGCCCCATTTCTTGATCTTCTCGCAGACAAACCCTTTCGTGGTCTTGGGATAGCAGAAGAAGGTCGAGATGCCGTGGGGTCCCTTGCCGAGATCGGTCTTCGCATAGAAGACCATGACATCGGCCAGGGGGGCGTTGGTGATGAAGGTTTTGCTCCCGTTGATGACGTAGGTGTTGCCCTTCTTTTCAGCGCGGGTGGTCATGCTCATCGCGTCGGAGCCTGCGTTCGGTTCCGTGATGCCGAGGCAGCCGATGTACTCGCCGCTGCACGCCTTGGGGAGGATGGCCGCCTTCTGCGCTTCGGACGCGTGGCGGCGGAAATTGTCGAAGGCCAGTGTCTGGCTGGCGCCGACGGTCATGGCCAGGGCGTTGCTGACCCGGGCGATGTTTTCATAAACCAGCAGCGTCTCCAGGTACCCCAGGCCGGCCCCGCCGTACTGCTCTTCATAGACGATGCCGTTCAGGCCCAGTTTGCCCAGCTCGCGGAACAGGTCCGGCGGCATTTCGTCCTTTTCGTACAGGTGCTCCATCTGGGGCTCCAGCCAGGTGGAGGCCCAGCGCCAGACGTTTTCCTCCAGCATCCGCTGCTCGGGTGAAAATTCGAAACTCAGCGACATAAACGTACCTCCCTCTCGATTTATCCTCGCGGGATCCGCGATCCGTCGGGATCGAAGCCGACAGGCGGAAACCCGTTCAGGTTCCGTGCAGAACAGGCATCCCCGTCCCAAGCGTCGTGTCCGCAAGATCCCCTGCGCGGTTCCCGACAAGACTCCCGGAGATTCAACGGAAGGGGCATGATGCCGGCGTGACGACGCGTCCCGCGCCTGTGTTGCGCTCGTAACAGATATTGATTGACTTGTCAATCCACTACTGTCCAAAAAAAAGTTTGTCATGACTGACAACAAGATGAATTATCTAAGTATTTACTCAACTTTCGCACACGTTT
>DDXV01000046.1 GCA_002347815.1 Syntrophaceae bacterium UBA2251 | reverse complement strand
ATTCTCATTGACAAGTTCCGGAGGCCTTGGCACAGCCGGTTGTGCTTGGCGCAGGCATGAATCCCAGCCAAACCGTGTGGGCATTCGACCGGGAGGCTTACGACGCCAACAAAGAAGTAACGTTCTGGTGTCGTGTGCAAAGGCAGAGCATCTTGAACCGGTTCGGCACCTTTGACTATTACTTCAAAACACAGGTCCTCCGACCCGACGGCTCGAAGGTTTGGAATACAACATACGGATTTAACGACGAAGGCTATGCCGAAGAGAAATTGACATTCCCCGTTTTTTTCTATGACAGGAGTCCGAACAAGTTATCTCCAGCATTCGGCACGTTGAAAGTTAGAACGGCGGTTGTGGAGAGGGAGTCCAAAAGGGAAGTTTCCGTCAGGGAATATTCCGTCGCCTTCACCGATGGAAAGAAGCAGCCCGCGTCATCGGATGTCCGTTCCTCCGGAAAAGGCGGCCATCCCTTTCCCGTTCCTTCCTTTCAATACAAACAATGGCGCTTGAAGAGCTGGGGCATTGGGATCTATGACGAAGTTTCCATAGGCCCGAATACCTATGACAGGGACGTTAGAGCGGTTGATGTCAGAGACACTTTTTCCGTCAATGAAGCGATGAGCGCCTGGGACAAAGGACACAAGTTTGGCGCAATGCTGGAAGGACCGCCCGTCAACACTTACGTCAATAGCAACAATCTGCCGCTATATGTTTTCGGGTATATCCTTAAGCATCCCGACGGGGACAACAACGGGCAGGATCCGCGATACCGCACAAGTTCATATTGCAAAAATCCGGGGGCCGTTCTTTTCACTTTCGACGTCAGGAAACCGGGGCGTTATCGCATCGAATTCCTGCTTCGGGAGCGTGACAAACCCTCATGGGAAGAGTCGTCCTGGGTGCCTATCGGCGGCATCGACTTTACCCTGACGCAATAGATTCAACGGGAGATTTACAGGCAGGAATAATCACTGCAATTTATACAGCGGACTGTCTTTCCCGAAATTGATAATCAGCGGCGTCTGGCTGTGACCGATCTCGGTGGATATTTTCGTCGTCCTGTCTTTGGAATATTCACCGAGACCCACAATGGTTACCTTCCCGTCTTTATAGAGGTCGGCCTGCCTGTTGTTGTTCAAGCCATCCAGTAAGACGTGAGTGAACAGGCCGTTGCCCTTGTAGCCATCCAGCGCCGTTTGCTTTCCTGAGGCGGATGCGTAGATGTGCAGGCCCATTTTCTTGGCGAGTACCGACATCCTGGCATCATACAAGCCGCTCACAATGTAGTCGACGCCACCGGCATGACAGGTGTCAAAAATCAACAGCTGGGAAAGAGATTTTATTTTCTTGGATATATCCACAATCTCATTGGAGCTGATCAGATTCGTATCGGTTCCACGGCCGTCATATTCGCCTGTCAGCATGTAATACTGGTTTTGCAGAAGCACGCCATGGCCTGCCGCAAAGAGGATGAAACTGTCCTGCGGTTTTATTTTTCCGGAAAGCTCCGTGATTTTGACGATTATATTTGCCTTGGTGGCGTGATTATCCGTAAGCAGTTCGTAGTGGATATTCTGCGGTCTGTAAAGGGTAGCGGCCTGTTTAAGAATTTTCTCTTGAATATCCCGGGCGTCTTTTACCGCGTATTTGAGGTTTATTGTGCTGTCTTTGTATTGATCGATGCCTATGGAAAGCATGTAAAGATGGGGATCTTCCGTTTTTATGGTTGCGGTGAATTTTATTGTCTGCATATAGCTTTGAACGGAATTATCCTTATTGAAAGCCGCGATGCTTACCTCATTTTCCCCCGATACGGCATCTATTTCCTTGCAGTCATTGATTTTTTCTCCCTTTGGCCTCACTGTTACCGGGGTAAATTCCACCTTCTCTTTGACCTTTATGCTTCTCATGTCTTCGTAGACGGCCCTGCTGTCCAGTTTCGCAAGTTCGGTCTTTTCGATGGTTGCTTTTGACGCTTCTTTAAAGTATCCGTCTGATTCAATGAGTTTGCCGTTATGAAATAACCTGACTTCCCCGATGCCGCCGCCGGTGCTCTCGATATTGTAACAGACTTTTGCCTTGGAAGATGCGGGCGTTGTTGCAACGGAACTTATTTTTACAGCGGGCGGCGGCCTTTTGATCGCATCCTGCATCGTGATGGTGATTAAATCCTTGACATCATCACCTCTTAATTTTGCTGCCACAATGTCCGGCCGATAAAAAACATCGTAAAATCGTTCAACGCTGTAAGAAGTTTCACCTACCTGGACATTGAGATATTGTGCCCCTTTCTCTGAGGAGTTGTAATAGCCCTCGGGTGTTATCGTAAGCCATTCACCGTCGGCAAAGCCGATCAGAACTGCCACCTCGTCGCCGGTTTTGGCGTCGTATATCCGCACCGCCGCATCGTCCATGGTCATGAGGACATATCTCCCGTTCGGGTGATACTGTCCCGAAACGGGATTTCTTCCGCCGATCTTGATGCCTTTCCAGGCGTGAGAGAGGTCGGTGGTTACGGCACCGGTTTTTACATCCCTTATTGTGTCACCCACGGCTAAAATATGTCTGCCGTCAGGAGAAAAAGAAAGGTTTTTATCCATGAAATACATGCCCATCACACTCGGGAAACCGGAAAACCGCCTGACTTCGATGCCCTTTTCAATATCCCAGAGAATGACATTGCCGTCATTGTAGGCAGCCGTGACGGCGTATTTGCCGTCCGGAGAAAATTCGATTGAACATATTCCGCCGTGCAACATACCGGCTTTATGCCCGCGCAGTTGTTTCAGCTCCCGCGCGGTTTCAATGTCCCACAGGCGCAGTAAGGCTTCCGGGTCACCGGAAAGAATGTATTTGCCGTCGGGGGAAAAATTGGCAACAAAGCTTTTATAGGGAATGATCGACGGCGGACTGTATCCCTCCGGGGTTAATGTCTTGAGCGGGTTCCATGTTTTGGCATCGAAGACATATATGCTCGTCCAGTCGGTGGCCAGAAAAAATCTGCTGTCTGCGGAAAAGTATATGCTGTTGAATTCATTTCCTTTAAAGCCTGGAATACGCTCGATGGTTTTGTGCAGTCGTCCGGTCTCGATATCCCATATTTGCAGAGGAGGGAAGGACGTTTTTCTAAGCGGTCCGGCATCCTGGAAAAATCCGCCGGTAACGGCGTATTTAATATCCGGCGACAGGGCGACGGAAATGATGGTCTGTCCTGCATCCATCTTTATCATCTGCCTTCCCCGGGTAAGGTCCCAGAGCCTGAGCGATGATTTGCCGGTGCCGTAGCCGCCCCGCATAAAGTCCCAGCCGCCGTTGTCGCCGGTCAGGAGATACCTGCCGTCGCGGGAAACGGCCATGGCCTCTATCCCATGAGCCTCTTTATTCAACTCCATGGTCATATCGCTCTGTCGCAGATAAATCTCAGGGATGGTAGTCGCACCCCACATGCAGGAGTTGAGGGAAATAGCCAGAGATGCTATCAGAATTATTGATTTAGCAGACATGATTTCCTCCTTGGCAACCCAATGTTTCAGTTGTGAGAAAATAATTTTTCGCGAATCTGCATTTGGAAACAGCCTCTTTTTGTGAAAGCTCTGTCGAGTAGAATGGTTTTATAACTTGAAGAAATTAGAATTCACTTCTCAACGGGAATCACCGGCGCAGACAACTCGTCGCGCGGGAGATAGCCTCGGTCGCCGTAGATTATTCCTTCGTTGAAGCCGTGCTCACTGTTTGCACCGTCCAGGCCGAGCTGTTCGCTGCTCAGGAGATTTTCTATACGGAAAAGGGCAAAAAAACAAGCAGGATATTCCCTGCGATGGAATCGCGGGCAAGAGCCAGACCGCCTAAAATCAATGCCCAGCCTGTCTGTATACGCGGCACAGGCAGGTCACGGAAGCTCCTCTCAAAAGCGAGTAAGCGCTCCTTAGTTTACATCTTCAAAATGGTCATCGCTGCCCCAGACATTTGCAGGGGACGGCCCTACGTACATTCATCATCGAACCCGGGAGCATCGGAGAGGGACGGTGGAGTCATATGCTTCACTCGATGAACGTCACGAAATGAGTTGATTTGCCTGATTGATTAATCTAAAAGAGGGAACATTTCAAGAAGCATTGCCTGGGGGAGGGGGAGCCCACAAGGCTCGCGATGAATCGGCGGGATCACGGGGATTGCGGGGAGCGCATTCATGGATAAGAACTCGGCAGGAAAACAGGTGTCTCTTGAGGAGGTGTTCAACCCGCGGGGCGTGGCGGTCGTGGGGGTTTCCGCGCCGACCACGAGCGGCGGCTTTTCCTTCGGCGGACTGGTCGTCCTGTCGCTCATCAGGGCGGGGTTTCCCGCCATCTATCCGATCAACCCCAAGTATTCGGAGATCCTGGGCATCCCCTGCTACCCGAACCTGCTTGCCGTGCCCGGTCCGGTCGATCACGTCGTCGTGAACATCCCGGCCGAGTCCTGTCTGGCGCTCCTCGACGAGTGCGCCGTCAAGGGCGTCCGATCCGTCCACTTCTTCACGGCGGGTTTCGGCGAAAGCGGCGATGAAGACCGCGCGGCCCTCGAACAGGCCATGCTGAACAAGGCCCGGGCGAACGGGTTTCGCATCATCGGACCCAACTGCATCGGCCTTTTCGTCCCGAGGCGCCGTGTGGCCAACAGCATCGACGTCCCCCTCGATCCGGGACCGGTCGCCTTCATGACCCAGAGCGGCGGCCATGCGCAGATTCTCCCAAAATCCAGCGGACCCAGGGGGATCCGCTTCAGCAAGGTCGTGAGCTACGGCAACGCGCTGGATGTCAATGAATGCGAACTGCTGGAATACTTTGCCCGGGATGACGAAACGGAAATCATTGCCGCCTACGTGGAGGGCGTGCGCGACGGGGAAGGCTTTGCACGCGCCCTGGCGACGGCCGCGCGCCGCAAGCCCGTCATCGTCTACAAGGGCGGGAAAACGGAAGCGGGCCAGCGCGCCGCGCTCGGTCACACGGCGAGCATGACGAGTTCCATCGCCGTCTTCGAGGCCCTGTGCCGGCAGACCAACGCCATCCAGGTCGATCACCTGGATGAGATGATCGATACGCTGACGGCCCTCCGTTTCGCCCAGCCGCTTCCCGCGGGCACCGGCGCGGCCATGATCGGCGCGGGCGGCGGGCCGGCGGTGCTCGGAAGCGACGAACTCGAAAGGGCCGGCTTGAGCGTGCCCCGACTTTCGCGGGAGGTCCAGGATGAGCTGAAGCGCCATCTGCCGATCGCCGGGAGCATCTTCACGAACCCGGTGGATACGTTGAACCTCATCGATCCCCGCGCCATCGACGTTGCCCTTCGCACCGTGGGCTCATCCCCGGACATCCACATGCTCGTCTATCACCTCGGCTTTCACCCCATCGGCAGTTGGGGCATGGGCCGCTTTTCGACGCCCGCTTTTCTCGAACCGGTCACCGCCGTGATTCGCGCCGCCCGGGAAGCCGTGGGCAAGCCCGTCCTCATCGCCCTGCGCCCCCCCGAGGATCTCGAAGGCATGAAGGAATTCCTGGCCGCGCAGGAGGCCTTCGTGGCGGCGGGCCTTCCCGTGTTTCACTCCCTCCGGGGCCTGGCGGGTGCGATGAGCCGCGTCGCCGAGTGGAAGCGCCGGAAAAACCGCACTACGTCCATTCCATCTTAGGCGAGAACGGCCCCCAGGGCGGCGGAACTGACTGTCTGCGCATAGCGGCGCATAAAGCCCGGCGGGATGTTCCGCGCCGGCGGCTGCCAGTCCTTCATCCGCTCCCGGATTTCCGTCTCCGACAAGCGTATTTCGAGCTTGCGGGCGGGGATGTCGATGTCGATGATATCTCCGCTCCTCAACGCGGCCAGCGGGCCTCCCACGAAGGCCTCGGGGGAGACGTGCCCGATGCAGGGTCCGGAACTGGCCCCGGAAAACCGGCCATCCGTGATCAGGCTGACATTTTTGATGCCGGACAGGCTGAGACCTAACGTAACGGCCAGTGTTTCGGGCATCCCGGGTCCGCCCCGGGGGCCTTCATAGCGGATGACGACCACCTCTCCTTCACGGATCGTCCTTTCGCGGATCGCCTGCAGGCAGTCCCCCTCGGCGTCAAACACCCGGGCCGGGCCGCTGAAGATCATCTGCCCCGGATCGACGCCGGACTGTTTGACCACCGCCCCATCCGGCGCGAGATTGCCGCAGAGGAACACCGTTCCCCCTTCCGGGAAAAAGGGATTCTTAAGGCCGTGAATGACCTGATCGTCGAGGACTTTGGCGTTCCGCAGGGTTTCGGAAACCGTTTCTCCGGTCACGGTGAGCGCATCGCCGTGCAGGCAATCCTCCAGCGCCTTCATCACCGCCTGTACGCCGCCGGCCCGGTAGAAATCCTGCATGCCGTGCGGGCCGTTCGGCACGACTGCGCATAGGGTCGGAATCTTGCGGTTGAAGTCATTGAACCTCGACAGGGGCAGAGAGAACCCGAGCTCGTGGGCAATGGCCGGGAGATGGAGCGTCGTATTCGTCGAGCCGCCGATGGCCAGATCGACCATCAGGGCGTTTTCGAGGGCATTCATCGTCAGAATCCTGCGGGCAGGGAGTCCCTCCTCCACCATCTTCACAATGCGCTTGCCCGTCTGGCGGGCAAAGAGCAGTTTCCGGGCAAAGAAAGCGGGGACGTTTGCCGAACCGGGCAGGGTCAGCCCCAAGGCTTCGACGAGACACTGGAAGGTGTTGGCCGTCCCCATCAACTCGCAGGCGCCGCAGGTGGCGCACGTGGCCGTGGCCACCATATCGTCGAGGTCGGGATAGTCCCGGTGGTGGATGCTCCCCTTCATCGCCGGAGAATAGCGGATCTGAAACGCCCCGGGGCCGCCGGTCAGGAAAATCGTCGGGAGATCGAGCCGGGCGGCCGCCATGATCATGCCCGGGATGATCTTGTCGCAGCTGGCGATCATCACCAGGCCGTCGAACAGCATGCTCCGGACGTGGGTTTCGACGATGTCGGCGATCAGCTCCCGCTGGGGCAGGATGAAGCGCATCCCCTCGTTCCCTTCCGACAGGGCATCGCAGGGGGCCGGCCCTGTCCGCGGGGATGATCCAAACCGGGCAGACCGGTTTTCTGCAGTCAAACCCAGCAAAAATGCGACGTCGTTATTGTTTGAAGATACGGACGCTATGATCGCTGCACGCATGCGCAACCTCGCCGGGTTCGTGGTGCTGCTCACAGGGAAGATGGGGTGGAATGTGCGGCGAGCCGCTCCCGCACGGCGCGGTGGACGTCGCGCATCATCTGCGGAGTGAGGGTTTCCATGGCCGCGCTGATCCCCCGGGCGAGCGCCCGCGGCGAGCGCTCCTCCATCGCGGGCGCGAGATCGTAACGCTTCTCGAAGACAACCTGTTCGGTGATTTCCTTCCGCTGCGTATCCAGAAGCGTGAGGTTCAGGGAAAGAAAGGCCCGCTGGACGCCCTGTGCCTCGTAGTGGGCCGAGCATTCCGTCACGGCGCCCTGGAGGACGAAACGACTCTCCTGCCGGTCCTGGTAGGAGAAGACGGCCTTGAAGAGACGGACGTGCTTCAGGTCCCTCAGGAGGAAGTCCGTGACCAGATCCCGCGGCCGGCTCCGCCAGTAGTGGCCGTAGTAGGCGTCATTCCGGAACGGCTCGGAGCGATAGATCATCGCGGTCATGTTGATCCCCTGGGTGGAGGAAAAGCGCTCCAGGCTGAGCGTGGTGTCGAGGGGCGGCAGGTCGGCAAGGCGCGGGGAGGCGTATTCCAGGCTGTACTGGAAGGGCAGCGGCGCGGTCCGGTTGCCGCCGAGGCAGCCCCACGCCGCGGTGATCAGGAGGAGGGCCGTCAGACCGGCCAGGATGCGGCAGTACGAGCGTCGGGGGACGAAGCGTCTTTCTCTGGGATGCGCGGTCTTCATGCCGATGATCCTCCTTTTCAGGGATTTTCCGGAACCCGGGGCGGCTTGCTGAAGAGCAGATCGGACGGATTGGCCTCCAGCCGGTCCAGAAGCCTGTCCAGGGATTCCGAGGCCTGGCGCACGTTTTCGCTGGTGACCTTGAGATCCGTCGTCACGTCGCGGGTCCGTCGGTCCAGGCCCTCGATCCACTGGTTCGCCTTGCCCGACGTCTCCGCGAGGTTCACCGCCTGCACCTCTTTCTTCATGGCGGTGATCAGCTCGCGGGCCTCCGTGAGCGTGGCCCTGGCCTCCTTGACGGTGTCGTCGAGCGTACTCTGCGCCGTCACGCGATCGAGCCGGGCGAGCACCCGGTCCAGGGTGGCTGTCGTGGCATCCAGATTGGCGAGAATCCGATTCGTCTTCGGGCCGTTGAAGAAGGTTTTGATGGCCCCGGCGGTGGCTGACAACTGGCCCGACATGCCCTGGACGTCGAGCGCACGGATTTTGTCCAGGAGGGCGTCCACCCCCGAGAAGAACTGCTTGGCGTCCGAGGGGCGGGACGGGATGACGGGGTAGGGGGCCTTGAAGCCGATGCGGGGCGTGGCAAGGCCGGCGTCCGCCTTCCGGCGGTCCAGTTCGACGAAGACGATTCCGGTGATTCCCGCCGCCCGGAGCTGGGCCGTCGTGTCCGCGGCCACGACCCCCTTCTGGTTGATCTTCATCACGACCTCGATGAGCATGTTGTCCGGTGCGACGCCGATGGCCTTGACTTTGCCGATCTCGACGCCCCGGTATTTGACGCTCGAGTCGACCTGCAGGCCCTGGACCGACTCGTCGAAGTAGGTCACGTACATGGCCCCCTCCTGAAAGTAGCTCGTGGCGCCGAGGAGGATGAGCGTGACGACGGCGATCAGGATGCCGATCGTGACGAAGATGCCGATCAGGAAACGGGAGACTTTCTTGGCCATGGCGTTATCCCTCGATGGTGCGGTTCAAGAACCGGATGACCCGGCGGTCCCGGGAGGTTTCGCGGAGCTGGTGCGGATCGCCCTCGGCGATGATGCCTCGGGTTTCGCTGTCGAGCAGGACCACCCGGTGGGCGATGTGAAAGATCAGGTCCAGATCGTGGGAGACGATCACCATGGTGGTGCCCGTCCCCGTGTTGATCCGGGTGATCGTGGCTTCGAGTTCGGCGGACGAGACGGGGTCCAGCCCGGACGACGGCTCGTCGAAAAAAAGGATTTTCGGGTCGAGGGCCATGGCGCGGGCAAGCCCCGCCCGTTTCTTCATTCCGCCGGACAGCTCGGCCGGATAGAGGTCTTCGTAGCCGGCGAGATCGACCAGGGCCAGCTTCATCCGGACGATCCGGGCGATCGTTTCGTCCGGCAGCCGGGTGTGTTCGCTCAAAGGAAGGGCGACGTTCTCGAAGAGCGTCATGGAGCCGATGAGGGCCCCGGACTGGAACAGAACGCCCATCCCCTTGCGCATACCGTGGAGCGCCTCTTCGTCCAGGGTGCTGAGATCGACCCCGTGGACGCACACCCGCCCGGCGGCCGGCGTATACAGGCCGATCATGTGCTTGAGCAGGGTTGATTTTCCACAGCCGCTGCCGCCGATGATGAGGAAGACCTCGCCGGGCCGGACCGCGCAAGTCACCCCTTCGAGGATGGTCCGCTCGCCGTAACGGGCGGTTAGATTTTCCACGGCAATAGCCGGAATGTCCGGTTTCATCGATCCTCCACGGCCCGCGGGCCGGGTCAACGGATATAGTGCAGCGCGATCGCAAACGCGGAATCGGCGATGATGACGAGGAACAGCGAGGAGACGACGGCGGACGTGGTCTGACGTCCGACGGCCTCCGCGGCCCCGGTCACGAGGAACCCGCGCTGACACGAGATGCCGGCGATGAGGACGGCGAAGACGACGGCCTTCAGCAGGCTCGTCGAGATGTCCGTCACCAGAATGCCCTGCAGGGTCTGGTGGATGTAGGTCTGCGCGGTCATGTCCAGTCCCAGCACCCCCACGACGAGGCCCCCGAGTATGGCGAAGAGGTCCGCGTAGAGGGTCAGGAGCGGCAGTACGATCACGGCGGCCAGGATCTTCGGCAGGGCGATGAATTTCATCGGGTCGAAGCCCATGATGACCAGGGCGTCCACCTCCTCGTTGACCTTCATGGTGCCGATCTCGGCGGCGAAGGCCGAGCCGGAGCGCCCGGCCACGACGATCGCCGTCATGATGGGCCCGAGTTCCTTGACGACGGAGATGCCGACGAGCGCGGCCACATAGACGCCGGCCCCGAGGGGCTTGAGCTGCAGCGACGACATGAAGGCGATGATCAGGCCCAGCAGGAAACTGATGAGGCCGACGATCGGCAGGCCCTCCAGTCCCGCCCGCTGAACCGAGACGAGGACGTCGCCCCAGCGGACGGAGCGGGGATGGCGGCAGGCGTCGGCGAGGGCCGCGATCATCTCTCCGAAAAAGGTCATGAGGACGACGAATTCCTGATGGGCGCGGACGCCGGCGTCGCCGACGCGGACCAGCAGGTTGCCCCCGTCCGTCCGGACCGGGCCCGCGTGGGTTCGGGCGGACTGTTCGCGGAGCAGCGCGAACATCGCTTCGATGTCGCCGGAGGCATGCAGGAAGTCGACGGCGATCGCGCGCTGTTTGAGGTCCGTCTCCATCTGCATCAGGAGCAGGGCGCCCGCGCTGTCCGCGGTCGAGACCGGGGCGAGATCGACGGCGATCCGCTCCGGACGTCCGGCATCGATATCCGGCAGGAGGGCCTGCCATTCGGCGAGAAAGTCCGTGAACGCGTCCCGGTCGAGGGGACCGGAGACGGACAGGCGCAGGCCCCCGGTCCCGGCCGTGTCCCGCTGCAGCGAAAGGCGGCGCGAGGGTCGGCCGGACGTGTCAGGTGGATGGGGGTCGGGGACCCTCCGGTTCATCGTCCGATCCAGGCTTTCAGGCGCGGCATTTCTTCGGTCGTCCACCGGGGCGAGAGGCGCGAACGGAAGAAGTCGGCCCAGAGTTGGTCCATCAAATCGACGCCCGTCCGGATCAGGTAGATCCGTTCCAGCGTGCGTCCCTCCTCGGTGTCCTCCGCCTCCCCGGCCTCGGTGAAGGTGGCGGGGAGCTTCATCGTCTGAAAGGCGAAGGCGTCGGCCTTGAAAGTGAACTCCCACGTCAGGTCGTCCCGCATGAGTTTCAGCCGCGCCTCGCGGATCTTCTTCCCCTGGCGCAGGGCCTCCTTCCCCTCCTTGAGGTCGGCGTTGAGGCCCTGGCAGGTGACGGAGGAGAAGTATTCGCCCTCGCCGGATTCGAGAACGAGGCGCCGCTGGAAGTGCAACTCCACATCGCCCGTGTCCGGCAGGGTGATCCTGCCGTCGCGCTCCTCGCTCTTGAACCAGAGCCAGGTGAGGAATTCGCGGCCGAGGAGGGCGGGATCGGACGCGAGGCCGTCGCCCGTGGCATCGGCGCCCCGCTTCCGGGTCCATGCGGCCAGCCGTTCGGCCGTGTCCGCGTCCAGGGATTCCGCCTCCCACGGGAGGAGGGGGCAGGGGGTCAGCGAAAAGGATTCCTTGAAGAGATCCTGGAAGTCCCGCATGATCCTGGGGGAGAGCGAACTGAAATAGAGGGTCTTGTCGGAGACGGACCAGCAGACCTCGAACAGGGCGGGGACGGGCAGGGCGGCGCGCAGGATCTCCAGGCGGACCCGCTCCCGGATCGCCTCGTTTTCCTCGCGGGAGAGTCGCTTGCGGCCCGTTTCGTTCAGCCGCGCGTTCTGGGCGGCCAGGGTTCGGATCCGGAGCAGGGACGGGGGGACGGTCTTGCGATCGATCCGGAGCGCGAAGACGAGGAAATCCCCGATGGCGTATTTTGCATACGAAAACGCCGTGTCGAGGACGTCTTCGGCCGACGTCCATCCCAGGGTCTGCTCCGCGGTGGACCGTTCCAGTTCCGCAAAGGAGTAGCGCCGGATCCGTTCGTTGATGAACGCCGGAAACGTCGGCGGCAGATCGCCCATAACGCGATGGCGAGAAAAGGTCCAGGTTCCCGAAAGCAAGCCCATGATGTCCTCCAAGTGGCGTACCGTAGCGCAATATCGCGCCCATTGTCAAGCGGATCTCTGCCCGGGCATTGATGGATCGACCAGGACTAACCATTCGGGATCATAAACCAATTCCGTCGTGGACAGCGTTTTCTTTTTGTGATAGGTCAACACGCAGCTTTCCCGCGGGGTTCGTGATGAACATCAAAAAAGTCGGCGTCATCGCCAATGTCGAAAAGGAAAAATCTCCGGAATACGCGCTCATCCTGAAGCGTTGGCTCGTCGAGCGGGGCGTGACGGTCTTCTTCGAGGACGCGCTGGCCCGCAAGAGCGGCGAGGAACGCGGCCTGGACCGGCGCAAGCTCGTGCAGACGGCGGACATGATCGTCGTCTTCGGCGGCGACGGGACGCTGCTGCGAACGGCGCGGGCCGCCCGGGAGGTCGACATCCCCATCGTCGGGATCAACATGGGCGGATTCGGCTATCTGACGGAGATCAACCTGAACGAGATGATCGGCGCCATGGAGATGATCCTCCGCGGGGACTGCCGCATCGAGCGGCGGATGATGCTCGACGCCGCCATCAGCCGGGAACGGCAGCCGGTCAAGGAACGGACGCTGCTCAACGACGTGGTCATCCATCGAGGCAATCTCTCCCGGATGGTGGAGATGGAGACGATTGTCAACGACTGCTATCTGACCACCTTCAAGGCGGACGGACTGATCATCTCCACCCCGACCGGCTCCACCGCCTATTCCCTTTCCGGGGGCGGGCCGATCGTGTTCCCCGAACAGGCCCTGATCATCCTGAACCCCATCTGCCCCCATACCCTGACAAACCGCCCGATCATCCTGCCGGAGGACGCCACGGTCAAGATCATCCTCTGGACCCGGGAGCAGGGGGCCACCGTCACCCTGGACGGGCAGGTCTCCTATACGGTGAAGGACGGCGATACCATCGCCATCCGCAAATCCCCCTTCGTCACCCACCTGGTGGCGTCTCCCCATCGCGACTACCAGGCGATCTTGCGGACGAAGCTGGGGTGGGGAACCCTCCCCGCCGGCATGGACAAGGGGCGTCCCTGAGGCGCGCCGCCGGCAAGGTCGACCCTCCCGTGATCGCCCCCCCGGTGGGGAGTGGAGGTGGAGATGCTCGTTGAACTCAGGATCAAGAATTTCGCCATCATCGATGAGCTGCACTGCAGCTTCGGACCCGGGCTCAACGTCATCTCCGGAGAGACCGGCGCCGGGAAGTCCATCCTGATCGGCGCCGTCGGTCTGCTCCTCGGGGAGCGGGCCTCGCCGGACATCATCCGCACCTCCGAGGAAACCGCCGTGGTGGAGGCGCTGTTCCAGACGGACGAGACGGACCGGCTTGAGGAGACGCTCGCGGACATGGGGCTGGAGGGGGAAGACGGCCTGCTCCTGAGGCGGGTGGTCACCCGATCCGGGAAGAACCGGGTGTACGTGAACGGCAGCCCGGCTACCCTCGGCATGATGGCGCGGTTGAGCGAAGCCCTGATCAACATCTGCGGCCAGCACGAACATCAACTCCTGCTCCAGGCGGAAAACCACCTGGACATCCTGGACGACTTCGGGGGGCTCGGCCCCTCGCGCCGCGCGTACGAACGCCTGTTCGGCGAGTACGGGGGATTGAAAGCGCGAGTGCAGGAACTGTCCGAGCGGAAGCGCGAGGGGCACGAGCGGGAAGACCTGCTCCGCTACCAGCTCCAGGAAATCGAGGCGGCCGCGACGGCGGTCGGGGAGGACGAGCGCCTGCTCGCGGAAAAGAAGGTTCTCGCAAATGTGCAGAAGCTGCGGGAGAGCGCCCAGCGGGCCTACGACACGCTCTACGGCCGGGAGGGGTCGGTCCTGGCGGAACTCCGTCAGGTGCTGACGGATGTCCGTGAGATCGCGCAGCTGGACGCGGGTTTGGCCCTCAGCGAAAAGGACGTGGAGGCGATCTACTATCAGGCGGAGGACTGGGCCCTCACCCTGCGGGAGTACTCGCGGCGCCTGTCCTTCGAGCCGGAGCGGGCGGCGGCCGTCGACGAGCGCCTCGAGGTCCTGGCGCGCCTGAAACGGAAATACGGCGGCTCGCTCAACGCGGTTCTGGACCGCGCGGAGGCCATGCGGACCGAGCTGGCGGTCCGGGCCCATATCGACGAAGACCTCGAAGCCGCGGAGGCCGACCTGAAGGCGGTCCGTACCCGCCTGATCGGGGAAGCCGAAAGCCTGTCGGGGCAGCGGAAGGCGGCGGCGGCCGTTCTGGAGCGCGCGGTGGAGACGGAACTCCGGACGCTGCGCATGCCGGACGTCCTGTTCAGCGTCGCTTTCCACGGTGGGGGGGACGGGGCGGAGGGACCGGCACTGAACGCGCGGGGAATGGATGAGGCGGAGTTTTTTCTGTCCACAAATGTCGGGGAGGAGCTGAAGCCCCTTCACCGGATCGCCTCCGGGGGCGAACTGTCCCGGATCATCCTGGCCCTGAAGAAGGTGCTGGCCCGGACCGGCTCGGTGGCGACGATCGTCTTCGACGAGGTGGACAGCGGGATCGGCGGCGCGACGGCGGAGGTTGTCGGCGAACGCCTCCGGGACGTGGCCCGTCACCACCAGGTGCTGTGCATTACCCATCTGCCCCAGATCGCGTGCTTCGGGGACCGCCATTACCGGGTCGCCAAGTCGGTGGTCGGCGAGCGGACAACCTCGCAGGTGGAGGTCCTGTCGGAGACCGGCCGGCTGGAGGAGATCGCCCGGATGCTCGGGGGGGTGGATGTGACCGACCGGACGCGGGCGCATGCCCGGGAAATGCTGGCCCGGTCGAAGGCGGTGTCCGGGCGCCCCTGAGGCCCCGGGGCGGGTGCGCCGCGCGCCCGGTCAATACGGAAGCGGGAAAGGGGAAGGCCATGCTCCGAAAGGCGAGGATTGGCGATGTCAGGACCCTCCACCGGATGATCAACGAGTCGGCGGGAAAGGGGGAGATGCTTCCCCGGTCGCTCATGGACATCTACGGGAGCCTGAGAGATTTCTTCGTCCACTGGGACGAGGAAGAAAAGGCCATCACGGGCATCTGCGCGATGAACATCATCTGGGAGAACCTGGCCGAAATTCGTTCGCTCTACGTCGAGGAGACGCACCGCCGTCAGGGCGTCGCCCGGAAGCTCGTCGAGGCCTGCATTTCCGAAGCCATCACGCTGGAGCTTTACCGGATTTTCACCCTGACGTACGAGCAGGACTTCTTCGCCCGGGTGGGATTCAAGGAGGTCTCGCGCTCGACGCTTTCCGAGAAGATATGGACGGACTGCTTCCGCTGCCCCAAGTATCCCGACTACTGCGACGAAGTGGCGATGATCGTGGAGCTATGAAGAAACGCCGCGATGATACCGGATGGATGAAACGCCTGCTTTGGGTGATCGCGGCCTTACTGCTTCTGGCCGCCGGCTGTGCCGGGACTCCGGTCAAAGCGGTGCCTCGGGTGCGCAAGGAAGCGCCGGCCGTGGTTCGGCCCGCCCCGCGGGTGACGAAGCCGGTCGCCGCGGGCGGAACGGCCCGGGCGGGGACCGAAGTCAGCGCCGCGGGCGAGACGGGCCGAACCCTCGAACCAGAGACGACACCGGCAGCCTCGGCCTTCGTTCGGGTCGATCCGGCCGGGATCCCCGCCCTGACCGATGACGCCGATCCCGCGACGCTCCGCCGCGCGGTGGAGAAAAGCCTCGCCTATTACGACCGGGCATCCGCCGGGACCGTCTACCGGTTCGGGGACCGCATCCGCGGCGTTGCGGACATGAAGGCGTCCCTGGCGGCGTTTCTCGACATCCTGAACGGCGACGGGGCGCCGGAAGACAAATGGCTCGCGGTCCGCGAGCGCTTCGATTTTTACCGCTCCGTGGGGTCCGACGATCAGGGGCGGGTGACGGTGACGGGGTATTATGAGCCGATCCTGACGGGGGCGCTCAAGCGGACGGAGCGGTTCCGCTATCCCCTGTACCGGACGCCGGAGGACACGGTGACCGTCAACCTCGGCCTTTTCCGGGAACGGTTCGGAAACGAGCGTCTCGTCGGACGCCTGAAGAACGGCGAGGTCGTTCCCCATTACCGGCGTTCCGAGATCGACCAGGGCGGCGTTCTGGCCGGCCGCAACCTCGAGATCGCCTGGGTGGACGATCCGGTCGAGCTGTTCTTCCTGCATGTACAGGGTTCGGGGATCATCCGTCTGCCCGATGGGGGAACGGTCCGCGTCAACTACGCGCAGAAAAACGGCTGGCCCTTCCGCGGCCTGGCCAAATTTCTCTTCGACGAGGGAAAGATATCCGCTTCCGAGATGTCCCATCAGGGTATCATCGACTACCTGCGCGCCCATCCCGAAGAGGCGGGGGACATCATGAGCCACAACGAAAGCTACGTCTTCTTCCGGCGGGTGGAGGACGGGCCGTTGGGAGCGCTCGGGTTCCCCGTGACGGACGGACGATCCATTGCGGTGGACCTGGAGCTCTTTCCGCGCGGCGCCCTGGCCTTTCTCAAGGCGAGAAAGCCGCGCTTCGAGGAGGGTGGGATCGGGATCGTCTGGGAGCCCCTGAACCGGTTCGTCCTCGTCCAGGACACGGGGGGCGTTTTCAAGGGGCCCGGGAAAGCCGATCTGTTCTGCGGGACCGGCCCCGAGGCCGGGCGGACGGCCGGGAGTATGAAGGAGGCAGGGGAGCTTTACCTGCTGATCCTGAAGGACGACCGGGGCGCGTGAAAAAAATCGTTGAAAAGGATTCTTTTGCATACATTTTTCCTTGCGTGTTTATTTTGATTGTGTTACGGGGCTGATCAGGAAGTGCCCATGAACACGCAGCTTCCGGATTTTACAATCGCCAAACGCATGTTTTCAGAGGTTTTGACGCGGCAGGCGGCATGAAGGGCCCATGATTCTTCAAGCCACGGACGGGTGGCGGACATTTTAACCATCAATCGAGAAAGGGGGACAGGAAAGAATGACGAAGGCAGAATTGATCGGGGTAATCGCGGGGGAGGCGGACATCACCAAGGCGGCGGCGGCGAAGGCATTGGATGCGTACGTGGCGGCGGTGGCCAAGGAGCTCAAAAAGAACGGGAAAATCGGATTGGTCGGCTTTGGGACCTTCTCGGTCGTCAAGAGGAAGGCCAGAGAGGGAAGGAACCCCCAGACGGGTAAAACCATCAAGATCGCCGCCAAGAAGGTCGTGAAGTTCAAGGCGGGCAAGGCCCTCGGAGACAAGGTGAAATAAGACCCCCCAAACAGGCATCAGGCTGGACGCGACGAGGCCTTCGGGAGATCCCGAAGGCCTTGTTTTTTCGTTGACCTTCTGTTATAGGTCGCCACGGCAGTGCGCGGGAATCGGGATCGGCGCCCACACAATTTTTCGGCCCCGGGTCTCTTCTCCGCACCGCCGGGGCGAAGCGCGTGAACGCGCCCAAACCTTTTCCCCGGCTGCGCCCGATTCGAGGATGCACGGATCCGGGACAATCTCCCATCCGCGGGGCCGGGATCACGATTTGCAGCTCGAGCCGGGATCTGTCGGCATCCGTGCCGGAAAGGGGAGGACAATCGTTTTGGCGGGCAAGAGAATCTTGAGCGGGATGCGGCCGACGGGCCGGCTGCACCTTGGAAATCTGCACGGCGCCCTGAAAAACTGGGTGGACCTGCAGGAGGCGGGCACGTACGAGTGCTTCTATTTCGTCGCCGACTGGCACGCCTTGACGAGCGACTATGACCGGACGGATTCGATCCGGGCGAACACGCTGGACATGTTCATCGACTGGCTGAGCGCCGGGCTGGATCCCGCCAGAAGCACGCTCTTCGTTCAATCCGCGGTCAAGGAGCATGCCGAACTGTTCCTGATCCTCGCCATGATCACCCCGCTCCCCTGGCTCGAGCGGAATCCGACCTACAAGGAAATGAAGGCCGAGCTGGCCGGAAAGGACCTGTCCACGTTCGGATTCCTCGGCTACCCGGTCCTCCAGGCGGCCGACATCATCATGTACAAGGCCTGCGGCGTGCCGGTGGGCGTCGATCAGCTCCCCCACGTGGAACTGACCCGGGAGATCGCCCGGCGTTTCAATTTCCTGTACCGCGAGCTTTTCCCCATCCCCGAGCCGCTGCTCGCGGACGTCCCCAAACTCCTCGGCATCGACGGCCGCAAGATGAGCAAGTCCTACGAGAACGCGATCTACATGAGCGACCGCGGCGACGTGCTCACGAAGAAGGTCAACGCCATGTTCACCGATCCGCAGCGGATGCGCAAGTGCGACCCGGGGCGTCCGGAGCTGTGCAACGTCTTTTCCCTGCACGGGTTGTACAACGGTGCGGCCGAGGTGGACGAGATCGCCGTCGACTGCCGCCGGGCGGGGATCGGCTGCACCGAGTGCAAACGCCGCCTGGGGGAGCGGATCGCCGAGGGTCTTCAACCGATCCACGAGCGACAGGATTATTATCGGCAGCATCTCCATGAAGTGACGGACATCATTCGGGAGGGAAATCTCCGGGCCGCCGCGATCGCCCGGCAGACCCTGGAGGAAGTCCGGGAAGCCGTGAAGATCTGATCATGTCCTATGAAATCAAGCTCGACGTCTTCGAGGGGCCGCTGGATCTGCTGCTCTATCTGATCCGGAAGAACGAGATCGATATCTACAACATTCCCATTGCCCTGATCACCCGTCAGTATCTGGAGTATCTCGACCTGATGAAGGCCCTGAATCTCGATCTGGCGGGGGAATACCTCGTCCTGGCCGCCACGCTCCTGCACATCAAGTCCAGACTGCTCCTGCCGGCGCCGGAGCAGGAGGACGGGGGCGCAGAGGACGAGACGGGGGATCCGAGGGCGGAGCTGGTGCAGCAGTTGCTCGAATACCAGGCCTTCAAGGAGGCGGCGCTCCAGCTCGACCGCCGGACCCTCCTCGATCGGGATGTCTTCAAACGCGGTGCGCCGCCGGAAGCACCGCCGGAGGAGCGCGGCGAAGAGACGCCCATCGAGGCCGACATCTTCACCCTCGTGGAGGCCTTCCAGCGGATGCTCGCCCAGCTCGATCAAGCCGACCTGATGGAAATCGATCTGGAGCGGATCTCGCTGGCGGATCGCATCAACGAAATCATGGACTGTCTCGCCCTGAAGCGGGACAT
Source organism: Syntrophaceae bacterium UBA2251 (assembly GCA_002347815.1). Lineage (GTDB taxonomy): Bacteria > Desulfobacterota > Syntrophia > Syntrophales > UBA2251 > UBA2251. Next base: position 2,023 of record DDXV01000046.1, on the reverse strand, counting down.
GACGTTTGCGGAACTTATGGACGAACAGATCACCCGGCAGCGGATCGTGTACACGTTCCTGGCGGTTCTCGAGCTGATGAAGCTCCGGATGATCCGCGTCTATCAGGCCGCGTCGTTCGCCGCCATCCGCATCTTTATCGTCGGGGAGGAGTGACCGTGGAAGAAGATCTCGCCATTCTCGATGCCCTGATTTTTTCCTCCGAAACGCCGCTGACGGTCGAACGGATGCGCGAAATCCTGCCCCAGTACGACCGGCAGGGCATCCTGGGTCTTCTCAAAACCCTGGCGGAACACCACGAGGCGCGCGGGGGCGGCTTCGGCCTGTGCGAAATCGCCGGCGGCTGGCAGTTCTACAGCCGCCCCGATCTGGCCCCCTGGGTGCGGAAGCTCAAGGCCGGGCGGCCGCAGATGCTCTCTCCGGCGGCCCTGGAAACCCTGGCGGTGGTCGCCTACCGGCAGCCGGTCGTCAAGGCGGACATCGACCGCGTTCGCGGGGTGGATGTGGGGGGGACGCTCAAGGGCCTGCTCGAAAAGCACCTGGTGAGGATGGTGGGGCGCAAGGACGTTCCCGGCCGGCCGATTCTCTACGGGACGACGAAACGCTTTCTCGAGGTCTTTCAGCTCAAGGACTTGACGGAGCTGCCCACCCTCACGGAACTCAAGGACATCCAGTCGTGAACCCCGAACGTCTCCAGAAGATTCTTGCCCGCGCCGGCGTGGCCTCCCGGCGCCAGGCTGAAGAGATGATCCGGCTGGGGCGGGTGCAGGTCAACGGCGCCGTCATCCGCCAGCCGGGAACGAAAGCGGACGCGGCCCGGGACGAGATCCGCGTGGACGGACGCCAGATCCTCCCGGGCGAGGAACGGCTCTACCTCCTCATGAACAAGCCGCGGGGTTACGTGACGACCCTGCGCGATCCCGAGGGGCGGCCGACCGTCGGCGATCTCCTGACGGGCGTGACCGAACGGGTGTTTCCCGTGGGCCGTCTGGATTACGAGACGGAAGGCCTGCTGCTGTTCACCAACGACGGGGAATTTTCCCAGCGCCTGAGCCACCCCCGCTACCGTATCACCAAAACCTACCGGGTCAAGGTCCAGGGGCGGATGCCCGCCCGGGATCTCGCGGCCCTCCGGGGGGGCGTGAACCTGGCGGACGGACCGTTCCAGCCGCGGGAGGTCAGTCTGGACAAGGTCAACGACCGGAGCACCTGGCTGACCCTGACCCTCGCGGAAGGGCGGAATCGCGTGATCCGGCGTGCCCTGGAGGCGTTGGGCTACCGCGTGGCGCGGCTCGTGCGGACCGCCGTCGGCGGTCTGAAGCTCGGGACGCTGAAGGAGGGAGAGATCCGTCCGCTGACTTCCCGGGAGGTCGAGCGTTTACTATCATCGCGGTTTTAATGGAAGAATTCTTAAAATTTGTCTTGACAATCGATGAAAAATAAATAATAGTCGCCGAAAACGAAAGCAAATTATCGTGTTATTCATAAACCGCCCTGTCCCTGAACGAATCTGAGGCGTGTGGATCAAGCCATTTGAGGAGGCCATCATGAATAAATCCGGACTGATCGAGGCGCTGAGCAGGAAAGAGAACCTGACGGAGAAAAAGGCGATTGACGTCGTCAATCTCGTTTTCAAGGGGTTCGCCGCAGAGTTGAAGAAAAACGGCAGGATCGAGATCCGTGGGTTCGGCAGCTTCATGGTTCGGGAGTACGGGGCCTACACGGGACGGAACCCGAAGACCGGCCGGAACATCAAGGTGGAACCCAAGCGGCTCCCCTTCTTCAAGGTCGGGAAGGAATTGAAGGAACGGGTCGACAAGGGGAAATAGCGGCTTCGCCGGGCGGGGAACGCTTGTTGTTCCGGCCCGGGCGGGTGGACAGGGGGGCGAATCTGCCCCCCTTTTTTTTGCCTGAACGTTCCGCCAACCGTTTTCCTGCCCGTATCTTCCCGCCGTCACGGCGTACATGCGCGGAGATTGACGCCCGGCGGTTCGCCGTTGTGTGATTGTGGTAACTGAAAACTGA
>DDXV01000043.1 GCA_002347815.1 Syntrophaceae bacterium UBA2251 | reverse complement strand
CATTTTTAGGTTGCCATTACTAGGCCGTGTGATTCAGCTTGAAATTATCGCCATCCGTGGTGTTGAAGGCATAATAGTGATCCAGATCGGGCAGAGCCTGGAGCAGGGTATCCTCCGCCAGCTTGAAACGGCTATCCGGGGTTAATGCCAGCATTGCGGATCCTCGCCCATAAAATCGCCAGATGTGGAATAGGCCATCGCGCGGCAACCGCGACAATTCGTCAGATAGTCACATTCCCTGCATTTATGATTGAGCTCTCGTTGGTTCCTCAATCGCCAGAGGACATCCGATCCATACCAGATTTTATAGAAACCGTCTGTCAGGACATTCCCAATTGGAATCGGAAGACGCCGGCATGGATATACGGATCCGTCGGGCATGATCGTCAGCGCATTATTCCCTGCGGAACACAACGCGCCGACAGTCGCATCGTCAGGTGCCACCAGCCCAAACAAAGGCCGGTGCATGAGTATGCGCACAGCGCCGTTGTTGACAGCGAGATGGTAAATGTCATCGCATACCGCATGAAGCTCATCGGGACTCAGCAACAGATCGGAGAGTTCCGCCCCCCGTCCTTCCGGGATGAGTCTCTCCAAAGCAATCGTCGGAACCCCCTCCTGTTTCAATAGATCGATCATCGGCCGTATCTGGTCCTGATTCTTACGGGTGATCGTCATCATCACGGAGATGTCAATGTCCTCGGCCTTGAGATTACGAATGGCCTGCAATGTATCCGCGAAACTCCCCTTCCCGCGAATCTGGTCGTTTCTTTCCGCCGATGCGCCTTCCAGGGATACCTGGACCCTCCGAAGACCGGAATGTGAGGACAAGGATTTAGCTTCGCTCTCAGTGATAAAGGACCCATTGCTCAGAATGTCATAATAGGCCACACAATCGGAAGAATCGAGTCGGCCCATCAATGTGTGAAGTTCATCTTGTCGCAGAAAAGGTTCGCCGCCGGTCAAAGACAGGGTGCCCCTTTTGCCCCATTTAGTCAGGGCCTCTTCCATTTTATCCACAATGACCAAGAGGTCTTGAACCGGTAACTCGGGGAGGGGGGTGTTATTCTGGTAGCAGTGCAGGCATTTGAGATTACATCTTTCGGTGAGATGCCACTGGAAATAAAATTCATCCCCGAATGTCGGATATTGAATCGATTTTTTCATTCACCAGGGACCGCCACGCCCTATAAAAAAAATGAAAAAACATTTTGATCATCGTTCGTTTCATAACAGCTTTAAGCGGTTAATGCCATAATTAAAACGAAAAGAAATCAAAACTAAAATTTGAAGGATGGCAAAATGCAGCCATACTGATAGCAATTGCCACATTGACAATGCCATATCGCAGGCGTAATGTGCGGTTTTGAAAGCCACACCAAATTGACGGTGATAGAATATGCCCTTCAAAACCCTGGGGCCGCAATCCGCCCGCCTCGTGACAACGCTTTACGAAGAAAACCGGCCTGTCTTCCGGATTGCGGATGTTCAACGGATCTTGGATATGAAGGAGGCCAACGCCCGCGATCTCGCCAGGAAGCTGGTCGATCGCGCCGTGGCCAGTCGCTTGAAGCCGGGGCTCTTTATCCTGGTCCCTTTCGAGCTGGGAAAAGAACGGGAGTACATGGGCAACCCGCTGGTTGTCGCGCGGGAGCTCAATGACGGGGCCGACTACTATCTCTCCCACGGGACGGCGATGGAGATCCACGGCATGGTGACGCAACCGCGCCTGGTCTACCATGTGACCACGCTGACCAAGCGCCGACCGATCACCATCATGGGCGCCGAGTTCCGCTTCCTCGCCTCCCGGAAGGAGTTCTTCTTCGGCCTTACGGACCACTGGGTCACAAAGCAGGAACAGGTCCGGGTCAGCGATCCCGAGCGGACAATCATCGATGGCCTGAGGATGCCCGAATACTGCGGCGGCCTCACCGAACTGGCCAAGGGGATCGCGATGAAGAGGGAATTCCTGGACAGCGGCAAGTTGGTTGCTTACGCCCTGCAAATGGACATCGGCGCCGTCATCCGCCGGCTGGGCTATCTCATGGAGCTTTTCGGGATCGGCTCGCCGAAATCAAGAGAACCTCTCCGGGAACGCCTGACGGATACTGTAGTGCGTTTAGACCCCCTGCTGCCTGCGGGGGGAAAGTTCCTGAACCGCTGGCGGTTGCAACTGAACATATCGCGGGAAGAGCTTCTGTCGGCGGCGAAAACATGATGATTCGAAACAAGACACGACGGTAGAACGCGACATTTTGAATGACCGAACAGGACCGATAATGCCTATCCGTGAGCATGATCAATACAGCTTTCGCAACACCATCCGCGCCGGGTGCATCCGGGAGTGCTGGCTCTTCTTCCAAGAGATTGAAAAGAGCCCCAGCGCTGAAAAGGCCAGGCGAAACCTGGCAGATGGCGTCATCCTCGGCAACTATGCCTACAGTACCCGCATGGCCTTATGGAAGATATTCCGCACTCGCTATCTCAATATCGCCGATCCCTGGGTGCAAACCGAGTTGATCGCGGCAAGCCAGTTCGGCCCCGAGTCATCGGAATTCATCTCTCTCCTTTACCTGTACTTTGCCTTGCGCGATAAGCTGGCTTTCAAATTCGTGACTGACATTGTCTGGGCAAAATGGCGGGCGCACGACCTGGCCATCGGCAGTGAGGATTGCAGCCGCTTCGTGGATCGATTGTCCCAAGATAATGAATCACTCCCCAAGGTCACGGCGGAATCGAAAGGGAAACTGATCCGCAACACCGTGTCCACTCTGCAGGACTTCGGCCTGATTAGCGGTACAAAACACCGAGTCATCAGCCGACCCACCATCGCCCCGCGAACGGCTTTCCACCTGGTCCGCCTCCTTGTCGGCGAGGGGCTCACCGGCCAGGAAATTGTCGATGCCAAGGACTGGCGACTCTTTCTCTTGGACAGGAACGACGTCTCCCGCATGCTCGCCAAACTCGCCCAGGAGAAATGGATCCGCTATGAGGGATCGGGCCGGATCGTCATCCTCGAACTGATTGGAAATGAGGCTGGGATAGACACGCATGACTGACGATATTGCTGCCAAAATCAAAGAAGCGGCGGCGCGGATCAAGGATCGCTATCACTTCATCGGCCATCAGACGGGGGCCCCGTTTCTGGCCATCGTCGTCCCCCAGGAGGCGGAGTTCTGGGCGATGAAGGAATGGCGTGCCCAGGCCGCTGTCTTTGCCGACCGGTATGACCTCCTCACGATCGATCTTCTGGAGATTACCACCCGCGTCCTGGATCGACTGGGTATTGAAAATGTCGTGGCCGCGGAGGCCGATCCCATGCCCGGCGCAGATCCGGAGGCGGAATTGGCCAGTCTCTGGGTGGCAGAGATCAGCCAGGAGATCCAGGCCAGACTTGCGGCGCACCAGGGCAAGCCTCCGGTCATCGTGATCGAAAAAACGGCGGCCCTTTATCCTGCGGCCGGCCCGAGATTTCTCCTTCAGCAGTTGTGGGACGTCTATAGCAGCACCATCCACTGTCCCGTCGTCATCTTTATCCCCGGTCGTCTCATCGAGCCCAGAGTTTACCTGTTCCTCAACACCAAAGAGGAGTTCATGTATCGCGGCGACATTCTTTAACGCACACAGAGGACTGCATTCATGAAAATCTGCGACATCTTTGAAACCAGACTCACTGAAAAAATCGAACCCGTCATCAAGGTCGGGGAGGTGCTGGACGAAAAAAAGCTGGCCTCGGAAATCGGCAGTTTCGTGGTGACTCCGATCCTGGAAGGCTATGTCGATCAGTTTCTGGAACATTATACCGACACCTTCCGCAAGCGCACGACGGAAATCGGCGTCTGGATATCGGGCTATTTCGGTTCCGGCAAATCCCATCTGGCCAAGATGCTGGCCCAGGTCGCCGGGAACAGGGTCCTCGACGGCATTCCGGCAGCGAAGCGATTCGACGCCCGGGTCCCGCAGTCGGCCAAGGCAAAAAAATCCATCGAACGCTCCTTGAGCCTGCTTCAGAACTGCCACACGACGGTCCTGGCTTACAACCTCAATACCCTGACGGATAGCAAGAGTACACCCCTGCCAACGTTATTGCTGTCGCAGTATTATCAGGCCAAGGGATTCAGCGGTAATTACATCTTCGCCAAAGTCATAGAAGCAGAATTGGAAAAGCTCGGCAAGCTGCAAGCCTTCCACGACGAGGTGGCGCGGCTCGCCGGCAAACCCTGGCAAAACATTCAGGACAACCCGAACTTTTACCGCAAACCCCTGTATGAAGCCGTCTGCAAGATCGCCCCGGAGCTTTTCTCTTCGCCCGACGAGGTGGCCGCCTCACTGCGGAACGCCGAAAAGGGAGAGATCTTCAATATCGAGTTCTTCATCAGGACAATCATTGAGGACGTGACGGCACGTGAAAAGGCGACCGGCATACCAGCCCGCATCCTGTTCGTTCTCGACGAGTCGGGCCAATGGATCGAGGATCACCAGGGACGCCTTGCCCAGCTCCAGGCCCTGGTCGAAGAAGCCGCTATTCGGGGACAGGGAAAGATCTGGCTCCTGGTGACGACCCACGAAGACATGGGTTCCGTCTATAAAAACGCCCACGCCCTGGACAGCGACTTCAAGAAGATCGAAGGCCGCTTCCGTTTCAAGTTCGGCCTGACAACCGAAAACATTGAACTCGTTTTGGAAGACCGGATCTTCAAAAAGACCCTGAGCGGAAAGAAGGAGGTCGAGGGGACGTATGACAACAATGCAGGCGTCATACGCGGCTTGGGCGAGCTGGCCAATGTTTCGCAAACCCTCCCTGCCTGCACGCAGGAAAATTTCACGAAGTTCTACCCTTTCTTTCCTTATCACATCCACTTAATCCCGGAGATCGTCAAATCCCTGCGCTCTCGCGGCGGACGCGCCGAATCTCTCTCCGGATCGACCAGAACGCTCCTGGCCATCGCCCAGGACGTGATTCGTGCCGGCCGTCGGCCTTACCTTGACGCGTCGGTCGGTGAGTTGGTCTCCTTTGACGAGATCTATTACAATCTTTCCCAAGAGGGCGAGATTTCAACGAACGTCCGTGGGGAAATCTCCAAGATCGCCAATATCGTCCCGGGCGCCACCGACCTGACCCGGCAGGTCGCTGAAGTCCTGTTTCTGATCGGGGAGCTGAAGTACATCCCCAAGACAACGGACAATCTCGCCAGGCTCCTGGTCGAAAACACCTCGCAGGATCTGACTACGCTTTTGCCGTCCGTCAAGGACGAATTGGAGCGCCTCGCCAAGGCGAAGATCGTGGCGAAGGTCGTCGATGACTGGGAATTTCTCACCGGCGAGCGACGGACCTTCGAGGAAGCCGTGGACACGGTGGCGGCCCAACTCAAATACCAGGACCGGGAGGACGGCCTCAACAAGCTGATCAGCACGCACATCCTCGGCTTCGAAACGATCCCTTTCAAAGGGAACGATTTCCAGGTTCGCCTCTCCTTCGACAACAAGGCACTGTCGAAAAATGGATTCATCGAGATCAAGGTGATCTCTCCCTTCGGCCACACCTCCGGCAGAACCATCAGCGATTATGAAAACGACAGCCTCAAGCCGGAAAACCAGCAAACCATCGTGGTCTTCTCCGACAGGGTTCCCAACTTCAGCGATCAGCTTGACCGTTACATCGCGATGAAAGAAGTCGTGGACAAATGGAAAGGCGATCCCGGAAGGTCGGCCGTCGAACACGAGCTGGCCAACACACGGGACATCACGGACATCCCCAAGCTCAAGGATGCCGTGGTTGGCGCAATCCGGCAAGGCCTGAAACAGGGTCATCTGATCTTCCGGGGAAGCAGCCGTTCCGTCTCCTGCAAGGCCGGGCAGACACCGGGCGAGGCCATCCGGGCGGAGATATCCCATTATTTCAATACGCTGTACCCGAAGTACGACAAACTCCCGATTCGGATCAAATCGGAACAGCAGGACATCGCAGACGTCCTGGCAGGGGCGAAGAATCCTTCCCAGGATGTCAAGTCGATCAAACTCTACGACAAGACGGGCCAATTGGACCCCCATCTTCCCCTGGTCGATGAAATCCGGATCTATCTGACAACCCGTCAGAACAAGAAGCAGCGCACCCTTGGCGAAGAGATCCTAGACGCCTTCGAATCGCCGCCCTATGGTTGGGATCCCAATGCGGTGCGTATCGGCATTGCCGCGATGCTCCGCGCCGGGCTGATCAAGATCGTCTCCGGCAAGAAGGTCTATACGAACCCGGCCGACGCTGAACTCATCGCCATCATGCGTAACAGCAAGACCTTCAACAAGGCGGAGGTGGTTCTGGAAGAAACCGATGTGGATACGGCCCTTCTGATGGCGGTCCGCACCCTGCTGATCAAGCTCACCGGTAACCGCAAGATCGACGAAACCCCTTCGGACATCACAGTTGCCGCCGTCAAGTATCTTTCCGAGATCAAAGGAAAGGCGAAAGAGGTGAAGATCTGGGCAAAGCCGGCCGATTTTCCCCTACCCGATGCCTTTCAGTCCGGCATGGAGTCGATGGAGACCCTTCTGGCATTGACCAATCCTGTTCACCACGTCAAGGAATGGGACGCCAAATCGCCGACGATTGAAGCGGAATTGAACGCCGTCATCGCCGTCCATGCCTTTTACAGCAAAAGCGCGGAGATGTTCCAGAACACCAGAGAACTGCGACTTGCCCTCCAGGGCATCGAGCACAAGATTCCCAAGGGAAACGTCATACACCACTTCCTTGACAACTATACAACGGCCTACCGGGATTGCACGCTCCATAACCCCACTGCCTGGCAAACCCTCCAGGATAACAGGGCCGGGAGTCTGACGGCGATTGAGGAGTTAAAGCGCGCCTGGAAGAAAGCAGCGACGGAGGCCCTGGTGCCTCTTACAAAACGCATCGAGACCGAAAAGGCCGCCGGTATCCTGACAGTGGAGGAACTGGCGCCATTTTCATCAGCCTTAACGAACCTTACCAGGTTTATCGAAGAGGAAACGGAACTGGCCAAGATCGCCTGGCTCCCTGATTCCATTCGAGAGCAGGCCAACGAGCAGATCGCCCTCATCGACCAAGCGATCAAGAACAAGAACCGGGGCAAAGAAAAGAAAACCCAGAGAGTCCGGCTTGTCCCCACCCCCCGGATCATCAAATCCTCCAGGGAGTGGAGTGATTTCAAAGAAGAGTTGGACACCAGGGTCAGTGCGATCCTGAACCAGGGCGACGAAATAGAACTATCTTGAAGATGTTCATCCCATAGGACTGAAAGCAGAACATGGAAGCGCAACATAAAGCCCGGCTCAAAGCCATTGTCCTCAACCTCCGCCACATCCTGGAGGGCCGTTCGGATGCGGCCGGCGTCCGGCAGCCGGGCGATCTGGAAGTGCGCTTGGCCGCCTTGGGCATTCGCGCAGATCGGCCGCCTGTCCCGCTCGATCAAATTCCTCATCTCACTGCGGAGGATCGAAACGCCCGCCAAGTCGTGGACGCATTTCTCGAATCCCATCGGAAGAACGGCATCGGTCCGGAAGAGGCCCTTTCCGAGTTCACCCGAGAGTCTGCCTACACCTGGGCAAACCGCTTGCTGGCTCTCCGCTGCATGGAGGCGCGGGGCCTCATCGACGAGATCATCCTGCAAAAAGAGAATTACGGCGGCCGCTCCCTCCAGCACCACCGACTGGCCCGGCAGAATCCGGAACGCTGCGCCGACGAGGACGGCGGTCTCTATGCCGCCCTAATGGATGAGTTCGCACGGCGGGCGATTGAGCTTCCCCTGCTGTTCGATCCCCAGGCCCCAGCCATCGCCCTCAAGCCCGGCATTGCGGCCCTGAAGGAATGCATTCGTCTTCTCTCCGCCTCCGATGAGCTCTTCACCGCCCCGGACGCCCTAGGCTGGGCCTACCAGTATTGGAATACGGAAGAAAAAGACAGGGTCTTCGAACGTGTCCGCACCGTGAAGGGAGCCAAGATCGAAAAGCTGGACATCATCCCGGTGACCCAGCTCTACACCGAGCCCTACATGGTCAAATTTCTGGTCCAGAACTCCCTGGGAGCGCTCTGGATGGCCATGCATCCCGAATCGCGGCTTTGCGATGCCTGGGAATACTTTGGCCGCGACGCCGACCGGCCGCCCGTGCCGACCAAACCGGTCCGGAAGATTTCTTTCCTCGACCCCTGCACAGGTTCAGGCCATTTTCTTCTCGAAGCCTTCGATCTTCTCTACGCCATGTATGAAGAAGAGGGGGAGCTGAAGACGCCGGCCACGATCTGCGAAGCGATCCTGTCCCGGAACCTCTTTGGGATCGATATTGACGAGCGGTCCGTCCAAATTGCGGCTCTGGCCCTGACCATGAAGGCGAAGGAAAAGGCACCCGATTTTATGCCGACGCGGATCAACCTGACGGCCGCGAACATTCACCCAGCCAACGGTCCGGACCGGCTTACTGCCTTTCTCGAAAAGCACCCCGAGGATAAGCCACTCCAAAAAGCCCTCACCACGGTCTTCGAAAGCCTTGCCCACGCCGACGAACTGGGCGCTCTCCTCCAGATCGAGGAGCCCGTCGAGAAAGAACTTCGCTTCTTGAAGACACTCGACGACCAGGAAAAGACCGACCAGGATCAAACGGTCTTGCCACTTAAGGAATTCGATACCACCGAGCAGCAGCGCCTCCCCCTGGGGGTTGAATCCTATGAGGATTGGAAAACAGGACTCCTGGGTCGGCTGAAGGCGCATTTTCAGGAAGAGACCGCATCAACGGACCTCTCTATCCGTTTCTTCGGCCAGGCAGCAGGCAAGGGACTATCCCTCTTCGACTTCCTCTCCCGGCGTTATGATGTGGTGGCGACGAATCCGCCCTATATGGGGTCGAAGAATATGGGTGCCATCGTCAAGAGGTACATTGAGACGCACTTCAGCCAAGGCAAACGGGACCTCTATGCCGCCTTCATCCTCCGTTGCCTGGAGCTGGCCAGACTGGAAACCGGACGGGTGGCAATGGTCACCCAGCAGTCCTGGATGTTCCTCCGCGCCTTCACGGAGCTGCGCGCCCTTGACGAGGATAAGCTCAAAAAGGCCACCGGCTTCAAAGGGATCCTACGGGATACGTCCATTGAGACCCTGGCTCATCTGGGCGCTGGTGCTTTTGGGGAAATTTCTGGCGAGGTAGTCAATACTGTCCTCTTCACCCTCGCCAAGCATATACCGGATGATGAACACCGCTTGACGGCCTTCCGCCTCATCGGTCCAAAAAGCCCTGAAGAGAAGGATACATTATTAAGACATTCAATCAAAAATCCTGAGTCTTCAATCATCTCCCTGCCGATACAGGGCATTTTTTTGAAGATCCCTCTTTCTCCACTATGCTATTGGTTACGAAAGAACTTTTTCACTTTACTTGTAGGTAACTCGTTGTTGAAAGACATAACGGTTATCAGCGAAGGGGCAGGTACAAGGTTTGAGCAATGGTTCGTGAGGATGTTTTGGGAATGTCCATTCATACACAATAACAGATGGCACCCATACACAAAGGGAGGGGGTTTTTCCAAATGGTGTGGTCTTGATTATTGGCAAGTTGATTGGCAGTATGAAGGCGTAAGACCTCGTGCTTACATCACTGCAAAGTTCCCATATCTAAAAGGTAATATAGGCATACTGATACGCGATGAACAATTTTATGGACAGCCCGGGCTTTCATACACAGACGTTGCTTGTGGGTCCTTATCCGTAAGGATAACGGATAAAACTATTTGTAGTGATCAAGGTCCAGGGATCTATCCAATAGAATGCTCAAGATACGTTATTGCAGCAATTCTAAATGCACGACTCCATTCATACATCTTGAGGGCATTAACACCTAGTCCTATGCATTTCAGAAAAGGCTATCTTTATAACCTACCGTTGCCACAGTCATTTTCTGACGACTGCTTTGCTAAACTTGAGTATCTAGTAAATCTAATCATACTTCTGAAAAATAGTATTATTTCAAATATTCCTTATGAATATTTATTCGAAATTCACCATGAAATCGAATCGCCAAATAAGGCTGATACGATGCAACAAATCAGCGCAATATTGCTATTGCTTGAAGGTTATACAGAATTTTTCATATTTGACCAATATGGACTAGATGACCAAGATTGCGAAGCCATTCTGTCCGAGACTGGAACACCAGCCGGCTGGTTTTCACTGATTCATGGCTATGATTCTCTACCGCCTTTTTCAAGGGGAATCCCGGAAATTCCTACGGAAGTACTATATTTTCTCAGTAAGCATGAGCCGAGAATCCTTGGAGCCAATGCATTGACGTCCCTCCGGTTACGTCTGCGCAGCCTGTATGAGGCTGGGCCGGGGGTGAAAGAAGAAACGGACGGCTCAAGTGCTGAGACAGAGAATGACGACGATGAGGAAAGCGAGCAACTCGCCAGCGGCGCCCGGATCCCCATCCCCGCCGAAACCTTACTGGAGGAGCTATCCCAGAAGCTGGAAATACACCCCATCTCCGTTTACTGGCTCCTCAAGGAGGGGATCGAAAAAGAAGGTTGGCGCTGTCTGCCTGAAGAACAACGTTTGATGAGGGACCGCTTCTCCGTTCTGATCCTCCGGCTTCTGGGCCACCGCTGGCCAAAGCAGATCGAAGCAGGCGACGCCCTCCCCGTATGGGCGGACGGCGACGGCATCATCCCCCTGACGGAAGGCAGCAACGAAGCAACGTTGCACGAGCGACTGAGGGAGCGCCTTGCCGCTGAGTGCGGAAATGAGCAGGTGTCAATGGAGGAAAACGCCTTTACCGGGGTTATGGGAAAGCCCCTGAAGGAATGGGTTGGGAAAGATTTCTTCCGTCATCATTGTTCGCAGTTCAGGAAGCGGCCCATCGCCTGGCAGGTTACAAGCGCCCAAGAGAACGGCTACCGGCGGCAGGATTCGGCTTTAGAAGTGATGATCTATTATCACCGGGTGGACGGCGATCTCCTGCCGAAGCTCCGGAGCCAGCATCTGGGTCCTCTTCAAAAGCGGTTCGAGAGGGAACTGCACGGTCTGGAAAAGACCCCTGGCCGGACACTTTCCGCCGAAGAGGAGAATCGGCGGAATCTTCTCCGGTCGCATGTCGGCGAACTGAAGGCTTTTGATGAGACTCTCTCCAACGTCATCGCGGAAGGCTTTGCCCCGGCATCCATCAAACCCCTCCTGCGTCAGAATGCGCTCAACGACGCCATGCTCTGCCTGAAATCCCGTTGGCTCCGGAGGCTCTGCGAAACCATTGCCGCAGGACCTCTCGCAGAGTGGAAGATGGCAGCCGGCCGGACGGAACTGCATCCTGAACTTTCCGCCTGGATTGCCGAAGCCATGGGGCATCTGGATCATCACTGCACTGCCGTCGGCCCCGGTTCACCGGAACAGGCTTCGTTGTCTGTCGATCCCACAGCCGCGGAACTGGCCGCCATGATTGAGGCCGAACTGGAAGCCATGGTCCCGGCGACCCTGACGTGCGCTTGCGACGTGTGGTGGCGACCGTTTGATCGGAACGTCCTGAAGCCTTTGGCGGAACAGATCCGGGACGCAAAGAAGGAACAGAATACCTTGAAGGACAGGGCGCGGGAATCCTCGGTGTCCGCTAAGGAGCGAATGGCCATGGCCGACCGTCTCGATGCATTGAAACGCGAGATCAAGGCCTGGCAGGAAGAGCTGAATCAGAAGACCGGCAAGGGGCAAGCCCTTCGGGAGGCGATACGGACCTGGCGATGTCCCGAGGCCCTGACGTGGGGCAACTGGCTTGCGGAACAGGCGATGTACGACCAGGTATCGAGCCTGGACGGTAAGCGCCCGCCGCCTCGGATGATTCAGGAGTTCATCCTCCAAGAGGGGGCGTATCAGCCGGATGTCAACGACGGGGTCCGGGTTAATATTGCGCCTCTCCAGCGGGCAGGCATCCTGACCGCCGATGTCCTGGCGGCCAAGGACGTTGAGAAGGCCATCGCCGACCGAGCCGCTTGGCGCGACGACGAGAGGCGCTGGTGTCGTGAAGGAAAGCTGCCCAAACCGGGATGGTGGGACTGAAGAAAGAAAGGACGGTGAACGTATGAAGCTGGCGGAAAATGAAGAACGGGCCTTGAAAGCTCTGCGTGAGCGCTTGTTCGAGAAGTATCCGATCGTTGATTTTCGCCTCTTCGGATCGAAGGCGAGGGGCGAGGGAAGGTCGGATTCCGACCTGGATGTGATGATTGAAATCCCCGTGAACGACCCGGCCATCGTTGCGGATATCGATGACATCATTTACCGGATCAACCTTGATCATGACGTGTTTATCTCCGCCGTAATCTTCGGAAGAGATGAAATCGAAGAAGGCCCGATGTCCGAAGCCCCAATCTACAAGGTCATTCAGCAGGAGGGCATCCCTCTATGAGCACGGAAGAAAAAAGAAAAGCCTTGGCCCGTTACCGGTTGCAGCAGGCGGAAGAAAGCCTGGAAGAAGCCCGCTACCTCTTCGCCGGCGGGAAAAGCCTCCGTTCCGTGGCCAATCGGATCTATTACGGGATGTTCTATGCCGTCCTGGCCCTCCTGATCTTTGAGCCGTACACCTCGTCAAAACATACGGGGGTCCTGGCCTACTTCAACAAACGGTTCGTGAAGGGCGGCATCTTCCCCGAGTCGATGGGGCGCACCCTCCACAAGGCGTACGACCTCAGACAGAGGGGCGACTACCGGGAATATTTCGATATCTCCCGGGAACAGGTGGAACCGCTCCTGGAAGGGGCCATGCGGTTTATCGCTTTCGCCGAAACCCATTTGGCGCAAAACGTCGGTTTGGCGGTGGAGCAGGCAAAGGATTGAATAGATGACGAGAGATCCATCGTTCAGAGACTGGCTTGGGGAGCAGATTGAATTGGTCCTATCCAAGACGACGGACCCGCCGCCGTTTATCCTCTGGTGCGATCCCTGCCGCGAGTGGGAAGAGCTTCTCCGAAAGGCCTGCGGGGAGACGGTTGAGTTATGGTCTCATGAAGGCCATGAACTGCTCCTTCGGCATCGCTTTGCCCGGGAGGAACGCCGTCCCGGGGTCGTCTGGACGCCCATCGGGAAGGGCGGCCTCCGCTACTTCAAGGTATTTGAAGGCGAGGCCACGCTCCGGGAAATCTCCCTCCTGGAGGCTCTCCGGGAATTCGGCGTGGAGATCACCCGCGCCCAAGAAGACGAAGTCAAGGAGGATCTCCTCGCCTATGCCCTGGCAAAATTCGATGAACCCCTCTCACGCTGGAAGAAGATCACACCGGATGATTTGATCTCGACAGGGGCCATCCTCGCCGTCCTTGCCGACGTGGGCAAGCCGATCGCGGACCGGATCAGCCCGGAGAGGCGACATCTGTTCGAGCGGCGCGTCACCGCGGATTTCGGATTTCCGGCGCCGGAAACTGCCGACCCGGACATATGGCGTGTCCGGGCTGTTGCTCGCCTCCTGGCAACCGATGCGGCGGCGAAACTGGGACCGGAGACCTATCCCACATCGGAATGGGTCATCCCGCCGGGCAACACCCGGAAGCGGGCCTTGGAAATCCTTGGCCAATGGCAGCGGGATCTCCAGTTGCTGCCGCGTTTTGAAGCCCTTGCCGGCAAGGCGGATGCCCTCTTGAATATTTCACCCCTCATGGGACAGGATTCCGGCAATCTGGCGGAACCTTTGGCTTCCTATAAGGGTGAAAAGGCACTCTTCCAGAACGAAATAGACCAGATCAGTCAGTTTGACCATTTTCTGGAATTGTCGACCTACCTCGGTCGCAAAGCGGAACACTACCAAAAGCATGCTCGGGGCTTTTGGGGTGAATGGTCCAAGAAACGGATCCCCTGGGATGTCCTGGCCGGATTCGGTCGGGCAGCGCAAATTTTGAGGGATCAGGACGGCGTGGAGAAGAACTGGCATTCCCTGCAAGACGCCGTCGATTGGTACTGCCGGACAGGCTGGAAACTGGATGCGGAAGGCGAACGCCTCATGCAGGAGGACGCCGGAGAAGAGGCAGACCTTTCCGAGATCCGCAAGGAATTGAGAAAAGCTTATCTCCAGATCCTCGATCGGACCAATACGGCTTTCTCCGAATTCGCCTCCCAGAATGCCGACTGGTTGATGCAGGCCCCCCTTCCCTATGCTGGGGAGGCGCTCCAACAGAGGCTGGCTGAAAAGAAGGCGGCGGCGGCGGTCATCATCGTCGATGCCTTCCGCTTTGAACTGGGAATGCGCCTATCAGAGGCGATCAATGAAGGTCAGAGCGCCCCTGTCGCCTCGGTGGCCCCTTGCAAGGCGCCGGTGCCCACGACCACGGAACTGGGCATGGCCTATCTCCTGCCGGAGGCGGTAAAAAGCCTACAGGTTACCGTCGATTCTGAAAAGGGCTGGCGCGTTTGTGCCAAGGACCGTGAAGAGAACCTCGCCGCGGCTGAGGGAAGACGGAACTGGCTCACCGCCGTTTATGGGGTGAAGCCCTCTCATTTGCTGAGCGTTGCCGAGGCTGGGAAGGCCGGTTTCAAGCCCCCTGAGGGGAAGCTCATCTTTCTGTTCGGCGATGAATTCGATAGCCTGGGCCATGAGGGCGAGCTGGCCCTCTCGGGAGCCGACGGCCTTATCGAAAGGTATGCGGGGCTGATCCGGAAACTCAGAGACGCCGGTTACGGTCGCATCTATGTTTCGACCGATCACGGTTATTTCCACTACCTCCCAGGCGATCACGAGGTCATGGAAAAACCCGAAGGGGATATCCGCTGGAAGACGAGGCGGGCTGTCGTCGGGAAGAACCTAAAGCACAAGACGGCGGTTCTGACCAAAGTGGCGGGCAGCGATCTGGAATGCCTGACTCCCAGGAGCGTCAATGCCTTCAAGACCTATGGCGGGATCGGATTTTTCCACAGAGGGGCGACGTTGCAGGAGTGGATCATCCCGCTCGTCTGCATCCAATGGGCGAAAAAGGCGCAAAAAACAGGGATTGTTTTGAAGCCGATCGCCGAGATCACGACACAGGAGCCGATTGTGGAGATCGAACCGGAAACGAGGGGAAAGAAGAACCTCCTGGGGGAAATCGATGGCAGTTATCTCGGCCGGCAGATCGCCGTCAAGGTACGGGATGCCGCATCGGGGAAGGTTCTTTTCAAGTCGTGCGCTGTGGCCGTCAGTCCCCATGACGAGGTCAGACAGATCAAACTGGCAAAGGTTTCGGGGGCGGAAGGCCGTTTCGGCCAGAAGCTGACCCTGGAGATTGTCGACGCCGATGACGAGACGCTTTTGACGTCCGCGGAGGTCGTCTTGAAAACTGATTTGGATGAATGGCTATGAACGAAAAACGGAGAGATCAGACGGGTTGGGTCGACACCTTGGATCAGAAACTCTTCAACGCCTTTCCCGGGCGCGTGGTCCGCAAGGATCTCGTCAAACGCTTCAAGGTGGGGGACAACATCCCCGTTTACGTCCTGGAGTACCTGCTCGGCAAGTACTGCTCCACGACAAACGCCGGCGAGATCGAAGAAGGGATCCTGAGGGTCAAGGACATCATTGCCGAACGGATCGTCCGGGCAGACCGAGGGGAGCTGATCAAATCCAACCTGCGGAAAAACGGCGTCCATAAGCTGATCGACCTGGTGACGGTGATCTTCGATGAAAAGGACGAGGGGGGAAAATACTGGGCGCACCTGGCCGCCGCGGGTCTGGATCACGTCCATATCAAGGAGAACCTCGTCTACGAGCACGAACGCCTCCTGACCGGCGGAATATGGGCGAACCTGGAGATTACCTATGACGAAACCCTCATGCATAAAGGAGCGACGAGGCCTTTCGTCCTGAATCGGTTGCAGCCGATTCAGATCGCAAGCGCCAACCTCCAGGAGTTTCTGGAGGGACGGGCACGCTTCACCCGGGATGAATGGATCGACGTTCTCTTGCGGACAATGGGCTACGAGCCGACAAACAACGATTTCACGCCCCGCCGGAAGCTCCTTTTCCTGACCCGGATGATCCCCATGGTGGAGAAGAACTACAACCTCATCGAGCTGGGACCGCGCGGAACGGGGAAATCTTACGTCTATCGGGAAATCTCCCCCTACGTGATCCTGCTGAGCGGGGGGCAGGGTTCCGTGGCAGACCTTTTTGGTTGGAAGAACCGGAACGACAAACCGGGTCTGGTCGTCCGGTACGACCTGGTCGCCTTCGACGAGGTTGCCGGCCCCAACTTCAAGAAGGAAAACGACAAGCAGATGTACAAGGGGTACATGGAGCAGCGGTCTTTCTCCCGTGGCGACGACAAGGGAACCATCCAGGCCGATGCGGGGATCGTTTTCAACGGCAACATCGACGGCGACGTCGAATCCATCGCCCGGGTGTCCCACCTTTTTTCAGCACTGCCTGATTCCATCCGCAACGACATGGCCTTCCACGATCGCTGGCACGGCTACCTGCCGGGCTGGGAAATCCCCAAGATGCAGACGGCCTATTTTACGGACCATCTCGGCTTCATCTCCGATTACATCGCCGAGATCTTTCACGAAGGCTTGCGCAACAAGAACTTCGCAGATGCCCACGAACGCTTCTTTTCCTTTGGTAACCATCTGGAGGCCCGCGACCGGACGGCAGTCGTAAAAACCGTCTCGGGACTGGTGAAGCTGCTCCATCCGGCCAATGATCCGACGCGCGCCGAGATGGAGGAATACGTTCGCTTTGCTCTGGAGATGCGCCGGCGGGTGAAAGAACAGCTCAAGCGGATGGGCGGCATCGAATACGCCAAGGTCAACTTCTCCTACATTGACAAGGAGACAGGCGAAGAGAGCTTCGTCGGCTGCCCGGAACTGGGAAATATCCAGCTCATACCCGACACGCCTTTGCCGCCGGGGGATATCTTCACCATCGGCTATGATTCGGCGGAGGCTCGCTATTCCCTATACCGGATCCAGATCAACATTTCCGGCGGATCAGGAAAATTCAATCTTGTCGGTGTTGTTTCAAAGAACATCCGCGAATCCGCGAAGATGGCCCATGATTATCTGAAGACCAATGGCCGGAAGATGGGCATCGACCGGGAACTCACCCATTATGATGCCAATGTCCAGGTGATCAGCCTCATGCAGGGTAAGGATGCCGGCGATCTGGGGATGGCCTTTTTCGTGGGATTGGTATCCGCCCTGCTCTCGCGTACGATTGCGGGAGGCTTGGTGGTTCTGGGACAGATGAGCATCCATGGGGTCTTGAGCCATGTGGAGGGTCTTGGCGACAAACTCCGCGTCGCCATGGACTCCGGGGCCAGACGGGTCATGATCCCCACCGTGAACCGAAAGGATTTTGCCACGCTGCCCGACGAGGTGATCGACAAGATGCAGATCGAGTTTTACAGCGATCCGGCTCAGGCGGCCTTCAAGGCCCTGGCGGAGGGGTAAAGGGACGAGGGCTAGTGGATCAGCATCGTGAGGAATTATTGTATCCATTCATGCGAGGGAGATAACCGTAAACCTTCAGGCGGATCAGGGATCATCTTGGGTCCTTGGTCCGGAACACGGTTGAGGAGACGCTCAACGGGATGCTGGATGCGGAGGCCGATCGGTTGTATATCGCCGAGAAGTACCAACGGAGCGGCGCCCGTGTTGACACCCGAGCGGGCCATTATCAGCGGAAGCTACACACGCGGGCGAGGTGACGTTGAAAGTTCCGAAGCTTCAGCAACAGACGTTCGAGACGGCGATCATCGAGCGATACCGGAGACGTGAGGCGTCGGTCGAGGATGTTCCCTACGTTTCATTTGATCATTCGATTCGCCGGCGACGCCCGCTACTCCCGGATGATCAGGAACGTCGCGGACAGGCGGAGGACCGGGCGCTCGCGGTCGTCGGTCACCGTGCAGTCGGCGATCATGAGCGTGCGGCCCTTCTTGAAGACCCGGGCCTCGGCGACCAAATCGCCCGCCCGTACCGGCGCGAGAAAGTTGCTCTTCAGTTCGATCGTGGTCAGGCCCTCCCCGGGCTTGAGCAGGGTCATGATCGCGTGGGCGGCGGCCTCGTCGGCCATCGCCACGATCATCCCCCCCTGCATGTTGCCCGCGCCCTGCAGGTACTCCGGCCGGATCGGCATCCGGAAGCGGGCGTACCCGTCGTCGATCGCCTCGGGCCGCATGTCGAGGAAGGCGAGGAAGGGGTTCAGGTGCAACTCCCCCGCCTGAAGTCGTTTCAGATAGGTTCCGTAATCGCTCATGCCTCCGGCTCCTTCCGGGGATCGTTCCATTCGAAATAACCGAGCAGGTCGGCGGGGATCTGCGTCCTGTCCACCTGGAACACCTCGATGAGGATGTCGTCCGGCGCCGGCGCCATGATGTATTTCCAGAACCCGGCATCCGTGATGCCCTTGGTGAAGACCACGCCCTTCGCCTTCATGCGGTTCACGACGGCCTCGACGTCGTCGGTCTGGATCCCGAAGTGGTGGATGCTCCCCCGGCCCGAGAATCGGGAGGGCTGATCGTAAAAATGAATGCGGCCGGTCCCGATCCGCATGAAGACGTTTCTCGCCCCGGCCAGTTCCATGTCCAGGACCACCGTGCCCCCGAAGAAGTCCTGGTAGAATTCAATCGTTCGATCGAGATCGGACGCAAAGATGTGCACGTGATGGATGTGGCTGCTCATGGTTCTTCTCCTTGGATCCCCTGCGACAGGAAGGTCACGCGGAACGGCAGGTGGGCGAATTCCCGGGTCTCCCCCTCGACAAACCCCAGCCCCCGGTACCAGTCCTTCAGTTCGGCCTGCTCCGCAATCATGCCGATGTTGACGCGCCGGGCGCCGCGACGGGCGGCCTCCGAGAGCGCGTGCGCGACGAGGGCCCGCCCAAAACCGCGCCGTCTCCGTCCGGGAAGCACGGCCAGGCGCTCCAGATAGCCGACCTCGGCGTTGGCCATTTCGAGCGCGACGCACCCGGAAGCGCGCCCGCCGTCCTCCAGCATGTAATAGACGACCCCGCGCGCCATGTCCTTTTCGATCCAGTCCGGCGAGCAGTTGGACGGGTGCCGCGGGGCGTTCTCCCGGGTCAGGCCGAAGCGTTCCGCGACGTCGCGAAAGGCGACCCGGATCGTCTCGGCCAAAATCCCGGCATCGGCTTCTAAACAGGGACGGATCTCGAAATTCATCGTCGATCCTCGACCCCCATGGGGTCCGAACACGGAAACGGCTTGTCTGAAGCGGGAAGTTCGCTTTGCATATCCCGCCTCCGACAAGACTTCAAGCACAAATCGACGGCGGTCGCCAACCCCCTTCCCCCAAAAATTCGATTGACAAAGTTTTTTTAATGTATAGCTTATGCCGACCTTGAGAGAGAAACGCGATTTGAAACGCTGACGCAAGGGAAAACAACCAAAGGAGCGATTATGCTGGAAGTCACCGAAAAGGCAAACGAAATGATCAAGGATTTCATGAAGAACCGGCAGGGGCCGGCCTCCGTCCGCATCACGATGATGGGCGGCGGGTGATCCGGTCCCTCCCTGGGAATGGCTCTGGATGAGCCAAACGAAAGCGACGAGGTTTTCAAGAACGACGGCCTGACCTTCATCATCGAAAAGGCCCTCTGGGAGCAGGCCAAACCGATCACCGTGGACTTCATCACCTCTCCGATGGGTTCCGGTTTCAAACTGAGTTCCAACATCGCCGCGTCCGGCGGTTGCGGAACATCGTGCAGCACGTCCTGCAGTTGCTGAATCCCGAAGGGGGAGGGTCTGGGGAATTCCCCGCGGCCCTCCCCCGATTCATTTTCTCCGGACTTCCCCCCCGATGCCCCTTCACGGATTGAACACCGCCCCGGCCCGTGCGAAGCGCGTCCTTCCGGACCGGCGGGAAACGCCGCGGCGGGGCCGCTTGGGGAAGGGCGGACACACGAAGGAGCGAGCGGCATGAGCCAGCCGACCTACGAAGACGAACAGATGCGCCTGGAGGCGGAAAAATGCATGCGGGACGGCCGCTTCGAGGATGCCGTCGCCCTGTACCGCACGCTCGTCGCCGCCCACCCGGGCGAGGAGTCCTACCTGCTCGCCCTGGCCTGGGCCTGCCACGATCAGGGCGCCTGGGAGGAGGCGATCGATTGCTTCGAGCGCCTCCTGGACCGGGAACTGGGCCGGAAGGTCTTCACGGGGTTCGGCTTCGACGAACTGGTGCGGATCTACAAGGAGCGCGGGCTGCACGACCGCCTGGTCGAGGTCTGCCGGCGGGCCTGCGCGGCCCAGCCCGAGGATTACGCCCTGCTCGGCGAACTGGGCGAGGCCTGCCTGCTGGCGGCGCAGCCGGCGGAGGCCGCCGCCGCGTTCCGGAGAATGACGGAGATGGAACCGGACGACGCGATGGCCTTCTGCCGCCTCGGCAACGCCCTGATCGCCGCGGGGGATTTTACGGAGGCGGAGGCGGCGTACGGACGGGCCGCCGCCCTCGAGCCCGACACCGGCGCCGTGTTTTTCCTGCGCCTGGCCGACGCCTATCTCAAGGCCGGCGAGACCGACCGGGCCGAAACCGCCGCGCGCCGCTGCCTGGCATCCCGGCCCGACGAGCCCCTCTATCACTGCACCCTGGGCGACATCCTCGTCCGCCGGGGCCGACTCGAAGAGGCCCGCGGCTGCTATGACGCCGCCGTCGCCCTGAGACCGGAAGACGCCGGGGCCTATTACAACCGCCTGGGCAACGCCCTGGCCCGTGACGGCTGGCATCGCCAGGCCCTGGAGGCCTTCCGGGCGGCCATCGCCGCGACGCCGGACACCCCCGCCCTCTACGAACGGCTCGCCGCCGCCTGCCGCGCCCTGGGCCTGGACGAACAGGCCCTCGACGCCGAGCTGCGGGCCGGCGCAAACAAAAAAGGCCCGCGGGGCAACCCCGCGGGCCGGTGATCGTCGGATACGGGAACGCGGCGCCTCAGCCCCGCCCCACCTTCTTCAGGCTTTCGCGGAAAATGTGGTAGAAGGCCCGGTTGTCCTCGACGCCCTCCTTGATGATCGTCGCCGCGTTGTCCAGGTTGGTCGCGTTGATCGTCATGTTGACGCTCTTCGTAAAGGCCGCCATGTTGTCCAGCGTCCGGAAGCGTTCCGTCACCAGGGCCACGAACGTCTGCCGCCGGATGCCCATGTTCAGCCCCGCCAGATATTTGAGCACGGCGTTGTCGTCGGGATTCTCGGCGTCGAACCGCTCGTCGATCACCGCGACGTCATAGACGTGAAAGCGCATCCGCTTCAGGGCGTCCTTGGCGTTGGCGGCCTCCGTGATCCGGTAGTCGAGGGACTTCAGCGCCGCGTTCAGCTTGGCCCGCTTCTCCACATCGGCCTCGCAGACGATCGCCGTGGCGCCGCCGGCCTCGAGAAAATCGAACGGCTTGTCGGCCGCATCGTAGCTTTCCGCCGCCTGTCCCGCAATCTTGTCTTCGTCCATCCTCTCTCTCCTTTGCTTGCGATCCGCGTCCTGACCGTGCGGTCACGGCCTCGATCCGCCCCCGGAAACGAGGCCACTCAGAAGCGGGATTTCAGCTTGCCGTAGCCCTTATCCACCTCCAGCTTCCCGAGATCCGTGGTTTTCTCGCCCTTGGCGCTTTTCACGGTATCGATCCCGCGACCGACATTGCCCTTGTTGGAGGCGTACGCCTTGCCCGTTTCCTCGCTGATCAGGCCCTTCTCGTACAGATCCACGATGTAGTCGTCGAAGGTCGTCCAGCCGAAGGCCTTGCCGGCCGTGATGATCTCGTAGAAGGTCTTCCCCTCCGACTCGCCGTGGAGGATCGTGTCCTTGGTCCGCAGGTTCGACCCCATGATCTCGAAGGCCGCCACGCGGCCGCCGCCCTCCCTGGGCAGGAGCCGCTGGCAGACGATCCAGCGGACCGTGTCGGCCAGGCGGATCCGGATCTGGGTCTCCTCCTCGTTGGAGAACATGCCGAGGATGCGGTTGATCGTCTGGCCCGCGTCGACGGTGTGGAGGGTGGACAGGACGAGATGCCCCGTCTCCGCGGCGGACAGGCCGATCTCCACCGTCTCCCGGTCGCGCATTTCCCCGACGAGGATGACCTTCGGGGCCTGGCGCAGGGCCGCCCGGAGGCCGTTGGCGAAGGTGTCGAAATCCGTTCCCATCTCCCGCTGGTTGAACGTCGCCTTGCGGTGGGGGTGGACGTATTCCACCGGGTCTTCGAGGGTGACGATGTGGATGGATTTCCTGTCGTTGATGTCGTTCAGGAGCGCCGCGAGCGACGTCGATTTACCGCTGCCCGTGGCGCCCGTGACCAGGATGATGCCGTTCTTCTCCTCGGCCATCTTGTGGAAGGCCTCGGGCAGGCTCATGTCCTCGAACGTGGGGATCCGCGTCTCCAGCTTTCTCAGGACGATGGAGTAGTTGCCCCGCTGGGAAAAGATGTTCACGCGGAACCGCGCCTTGCCGGGCAGGGAGTACGACGAGTCGCAGGACCCCTCGGCGAGGAGCGTCTCCGTGAGGCGGCGGTCCTGGTTGATCAGGTTGAGTGCAAAAATCTCCGTCTGGAAGGGCGTCAGTTCGGCGACCGGCGGGTCGAGGTCCACCCCGGTCAGCTGGCCCGAGCTTTCCACCTGGAAGGGCTTGCCGACGGTAATGTTCAGATCCGACACGTTCCCGTACGCATCGAGCATCCGGCTCAAGATGTAATCGATTTCCTGCTTTTTCATTGCTCCACCCCCGTTGCGCTACACTTCCGTGAAGTCCGCGGGCGGCGTCTTCAGGAAGGGCCGGAATTTGGCCTTGTCGTTGCACTTCGCGTAGGCCTCGTCGGCGGAAATCCACCCCTTGTTGAGCAGGTCCATGATGCCGTCATCCAAAAGCTGCATCCCGAACTTGCGTCCCGTCTGGATCATCGACGGGATCTGGAAGGTTTTGGACTCACGGATCAGGTTCCGCACGGCCACGTTGGCGATCAGGATCTCCAGGGCGGCGCAGCGGCCCTTCTTGTCGATCCGCTTGAAGAGGACCTGGGCGATGACCGCCCGGAGGCCGTCGGCCAGGGTGGAGCGGATCTGCATCTGCTCCTCGGAGGGGAAGACCTCGATGACCCGGTCGATGGTCTTGGCGGCGCTCGTCGTGTGGAGGGTGCCGAAGACGAGATGGCCGGTGGAGGCCGCCTCGACGGCGAGCGAAATCGTCTCCAGATCGCGGAGCTCGCCGACCAGGATGATGTCCGGGTCCTCGCGGAGGGCGCCGCGGAGGGCCGCCGTAAAGGACTTCGTGTGGACGCCCACCTCGCGGTGGTTCACGATACAGCCCTGGCTCTGGTGGACGAACTCGATGGGGTCCTCGATCGTGATGATGTGGTCCTTGCGGAGGCGGTTGGCCTCGTCGATGATCGCGGCGAGCGTCGTCGACTTGCCGCTTCCCGTCGGCCCCGTCACGAGAACGAGCCCCCGGGGCAGGCTGGCCAGCTTGCTGATGACGGACGGCAGGCCGAGGTCCTGGCAGGTCAGGATCTTGCTGGGAATCTCGCGGAAGACGGCCGCCACCCCGTACTTCTGCTGGAAAAAGTTGGCCCGGTAGCGGGCCAGGCCCGGGATCTCGTAGGCAAAGTCGATGTCCCCCGTCTCTTCGAACTGCTTGATCTTATGCTCCGGCGCGATCTCGTACAGCATGGCCTTGAGTTCGTCGTTTTCGAGCACGTTGTACTTGACCCGTTCGATCTCTCCCCGAATGCGCAGGGCCGGTTGCTGCCCGGACACCAGATGCAGGTCGGACGATCCCTGTTCATGCATGAGCTGGAAAAAGGCGTCGATCTTGGCCATAGAGTCCCCTCCCGGATGGTTGGAATGATACCGCCGTCTGTGAAACGATGAGCGAGTATAGGGAATCGCCGGAGCATTTGTCAAGACAAGATTCTGGCGGTTCGGCGCGCTCAGGACCGGCACGCCGATGCCAATGAATTGCTTGACAGGGGCGGGGCGGATCGTATATGCTTCGCGCGCTTTTGGACAGGCGGGTTGCGTTCTTGCGACGTCCGCGCCTGTCGCATGGAAGGCCGGCGTGGGGATGTAGCTCAACTGGGAGAGCGCGGCGTTCGCAATGCCGAGGTCAGGGGTTCGAGCCCCCTCATCTCCACCATTTTTCCTTTCCCCCTCATCAAGACCCGTCCGCAAGCGCGATCGTGTGACGCCTTCATGAACGTGGTTGTCCTGCATACGCCGGTAGGGACGGAAGCCAGCCGGGACGAGGCGGACACCGAGGTCCAGCGCGAATTCGTCCTGGATGCGCTCGCGGCCCTCGGCCACGAGGCGGTCGCCCTGCCCTTTTCCCTGAACCTCGAAGAAACCGCCGAGCGGCTGCGCGCCCTGGCGCCGGGCGTCGTCTTCAACCTGTTCGAGCCCCTGACCGGGGAGGGGCGCCTCATTCATCTGGCCCCGGCCCTGCTGGACCATCTCCGCCTGCCCTACACCGGCAACCCGACGGAGGCCCTCTTTCTCACCTCCAACAAGCTCCTCGGCAAACGTCTCCTGGCGCACGCCGGTTTCAAGACTCCCCCCTGGCGGACGCCGCGGGACCGCGCATCCGCGGAACCGACGGCTCCGGGACGGTGGCTCGTCAAGTCCGTCTGGGAGCACGCCTCCATCGGCCTGGACGACGACGCGGTCTTCACCGCCCGAAACGCCGGGGATCTGGACAACGCCCTGGGGGCGCGGGGCGACGGGCCGGGCGGCGACTGTTTCGCCGAGGCGTACATCGACGGCCGCGAATTCAACCTTTCCCTCCTCGCCGGGAAGCATGGGCCGGAGGTCCTCCCGCCCGCGGAAATCCGGTTCGACGACTACCCCCCGGACAAGCCCCGCATCGTCGGCTACCGGGCGAAATGGGAGGAGGACACCTTCGAATATCGGCATTCCCCCCGGTCTTTCGCCTTTCCCCCGGCGGACGCGCCGCTGTTGGAGACCCTGGCGGACATCGCCCGGCGCTGCTGGCATCTCTTCGCGCTTGCGGGCTACGCCCGGGTGGACTTCCGCGTCGACGCCGCGGGCGTCCCCTGGGTCCTCGAAATCAACGCCAACCCGGGGATCGCCCCGGACAGCGGCTTCGCCGCGGCGGCCGGGCAGGCCGGGTTCGCCTATCCCCAAATGATCGGGCGGATCCTTCAGGACGCCGTCGCCTTCAGGTCGACAGGGGGCGCCCGTGGCTGACCCGGCCCTGAGGTACCGCACCGATCTCCGTCCCGCGGACCGGGAGGCCATCCGCCGCCTCGTGGACGGAACGGGGTTCTTTTCCGAAGAGGAGGTCGCGATCGCCCTGGAACTCGTGGACGAGCGCCTCCGGAAGGGCGACGACAGCGGGTATCATTTCCTCGTCGCCGGGCAGGGCGGGCGGATCTCGGCCTACGCGTGCTACGGACCGATTCCCGGCGCCCGGAGCAGCTTCGACCTGTACTGGCTGGTCGTGGACGCCTCCCGTCAGCGGCGGGGGATCGGCGGGCGGCTTCTCGCCCGGAGCGAAAGCCGGATGGCGGAACTGGGCGCCCGGCGCGTGTATGCGGATACCTCCGCCCGGTCCCAGTACGCCCCGACCCGCGCCTTCTACGAGGCCTCCGGTTACACGCGGGCGGCCTTCCTGGAAGATTTTTACGCCCCCGGTGACGGAAAAGTCATCTATGTCAAGGTCCTGGCAACGGATTCCGGATAGGGACGGGCGCGCCCGGAGCGAAAGCCCGCTGCGGAAAGGGATTGCTTTTTCCACCATTATTGAGTAGAGAACAACCGGCTTTTTCCGGGACGGTTCAAAGGGGACGCGCCCGAGAGAAAGGGCCTGTTCCGAGGGTCAACGCATGAGATTCATCCCCAGGGAAGAAAAATTCTACGACCTCTTCGAGGAGCTGATCGCGAAGATCGAAGAGGGCGGGCAGCTCTTCATCGAAATGCTCGAAGATTACGCGCACGCGGAAACCCGCCTCACCAAGCTCAAGGACATCGAGCACGAGGCGGACATCATTACCCACCGCACCTACGAAAAGATGCACAAGACCTTCCTCACGCCCATCGACCGGGAGGACATCTACGCCCTGGTCAACAAGATGGACAGCATCCTCGACATCATCGAAGCGGCGGCCATCCGGATGTTTCTCTACAAGATCAAGGCCCCGACCCCCGAATGCGTCAAACAGGCCCAGTTGATCAACGCCGGCATCGCCAAGGTCAAGCAGGTCGTCCACGCGCTGCGCGACATGAAGAACGCCCAGATGATCCTGGACGCCTGCGTGGAAATCAACACGCTGGAGAACGAAGGCGACTACCTCCTCCGCCAGGCGATGACCCATCTGTTCGAAAACGAAACGGATGCCATCGAACTCATCAAATGGAAGGAAATCTACGAACGCATCGAGGAAGCGCTGGATACCTGTGAGGATGTGTCCAACATCGCCGAAGGCATCGTCCTGAAAAATGGTTGATTCCCTGTATTTTGTGATCTTTCTGGTCGGCGTCGCGCTGGTCTTCGATTTTCTGAACGGCTTTCACGACTCGGCGAACGCCATTTCGACCATCGTGTCCACGCGGGTGCTTTCGCCCCGCTACGCCGTCCTGTGGGCGGCGTTCTTCGATTTCGCCGCCGTCTTCTTAATCGGGGTTCCCGTGGCCAAGACGATCGGCACGGGCATCATCAACCCGGCGATCGTCAACAACTATATCATCCTGGCCGCCCTGGGCGGCGCGATCATCTGGAACCTCATCACCTGGTGGTTCGGCCTGCCGAGCAGCTCCTCCCACGCCTTGATCGGCGGGCTGATCGGCGCCGGCATCATGAAGGGCGGCACCGGCGCCCTGGTCCTGAGCGGGATCACCAAGACCTCCCTGTTCATCGTCGTCTCCCCGGTGCTCGGCCTGATCCTGGGCTGGATCCTCATGGTCATCGTGCTCAACATCAGCCGCCATTCCAACGTGGCCCGGTCGGAAAAGATTTTCCGGAAACTGCAGCTCGTGTCCGCCGCCGTCTACAGCATGGGCCACGGCACGAACGACGCGCAGAAAACGATGGGCATCATCGCCATCATCCTCTTCAGCAAGGGGCTTTTGGGCCCCACCTTTTACGTCCCGTTCTGGGTCATCATCACCTGCTACACCGTCATCGCCCTCGGCATCATGTCCGGGGGATGGCGCATCGTCAAGACCATGGGAACCAAGATCACCAAGCTGCGACCCATGGGCGGGTTCTGCGCGGAGACGGCGGCCGCGATCTCGATCATCGGCGCGTCGCTCGCCGGCATCCCGGTCAGCACCACCCACACCATCACCGGCGCCATCGTCGGGGTCGGCGCAACGCGGCGCCTGACGGCCGTGCGCTGGGGGGTGGCGGGCAGCATCGTCTGGGCCTGGGTCCTGACGATCCCCATGGCCGCCCTGATCTCGGCCATCCTCTACATCCTGATCAACATGATCGGATAATCCGCGTTCCCCGCCGGGAACAGACCTTCAACAGACCGGATCAAAAAGCGTTTCTCAAACGGTCGGGTGTGTGTTAGGGAGAGTGGGGGGAGGAGCGAGCGCGCATGACGCGGAAGACCATCCTGATCGCCGACGATGAACGGGACATCGTCGAACTGATTGCCTACAACCTCGAGCGGGAAGGGTTCTCCATCCTGAAGGCCTACGACGGAAAGAGGGCCTGGGACCGGACCCGCCAGTCGAAGCCGGATCTCGTCCTCCTCGACCTGATGATGCCGGGGATGCCGGGCATGGACGTCTGCCGGGCGATCCGCGGGCATGCCGATACGGCGGCCATCCCCGTCATCATGCTGACCGCGAAGGCCGATCCGGTGGACAAGATCCTGGGGCTGGAGCTGGGGGCGGACGACTACATCACCAAGCCGTTCCACGTCCGCGAGCTGATCGCCCGCGTCCGGGCGGTTTTGCGTCGCGCGAAAACGCGTCCGGAAGACGAGGCGCCGGAGGCGTTCGACTTCCGCGGACTCCACATCGATTTCGGGACCTACCGCTTAACCGTGGACGGCCGGCCCGTCGAACTGAGCACGCTCGAGTTCAAATTGCTCAAATTTCTGACCGCCCGGCCGGGCCGGGTTTTCAGCCGGGAACAGCTTCTCGACCGGGTCTGGGGGGACGAGGCCTTCGTGGAGCCCCGGACCGTGGACGTCCACATCAGTCGCCTCCGGGCGGCCATCGAGGCGGACAAGGAAAACCCGCAGTTTATCCTCACCGTGCGCGGCATCGGCTATAAATTCGCGGAGACGAACGCAGGGACCGCCCCCTGAGGGCGGCCGGCGCCCGCCAAAGACCGTTCACCGTTTCTTCACACTGCCTTCATCAAATTGTCACACTGATCTGTTACCCTGCCTCAAAAAAAGAAAAGGAGGAAAACAAGATGCACGACATTCTGAAAAAACTGGCGGCGGTGTCGCTCGGACTGCTTTTCTGCACCGGGACGGCCCTGGCGGAAAACATCGTCATCAAGGGATCGACGACGGTCCTGCCGATCGCCCAGGTTGCCCTGGAGGCCTACATGAAGGCGCACCCGGGCGTCAACATCTCCCTGTCGGGGGGTGGCTCCGGCGACGGCATCAAGGCCCTGATCGACAAATCGACCCACATCGCGAATTCCTCGCGGGAAATCAAGGCGAGCGAGATCGAGCTCGCCAAATCGAAGGGCGTCGCCCCCACGGAAACCGTGGTGGCGATCGACGCCATCGTCCCCATCGTCCATCCGAAAAACAGGGTCCGGGACCTGTCCATCGACCAGTTGAGCCAGATCTATCAGGGCAAGATCACCAACTGGAAGGACGTGGGCGGGGAAGACCTCAAGATCGTCGTCATCTCCCGGGACAGCAGCTCCGGCACCTTTGAGGCCTGGGGAGAGATGGTCCTCCACAAGGCGAAAGTCGCCCAGCAGGCCCAGATGCAGGCCTCGAACGGCGCGATCGTCCAGGCCGTCTCGAAAAACCGCTACGCGATCGGCTATGTCGGCCTCGGCTACCTGAACCGGAGCGTCAAGGCCTTGACGGTGGGCGGCGTCCCGGCGACGGCCCCCAATGCCATCGCCAAGACGTATCCGATCTCCCGGCCGCTGTATATGTATACGGACGGGAAGCCGGCCGGGGAAACCGCCCGCTTTCTCCAGTTCGTTCTGAGCCCGGCCGGACAGAAACTCGTCGAAAAGGCGGGCTTCGTGCCCCTGCCGGACGTCAAGAAACCGCCGAAGAAGCGCAAATAATCGCCGCTCGCCGACATCAGCCCCCGGAGGGCCGAACCCCGCACGGGGGCCGGCCCTCCGGGGCGTCACCTTCCCCCCGCACCGAAAGCGCGTGAGGCGGCCCGTCATGACCCGGCAGTTCAAGGAAATCCTCATCAAGAACCTCTTCGCCCTGCTGGCCTTCGTCGCCGTGCTCGTGCTCGGCCTGATCGTGGTCTTCCTGTTCCGGGAGGGCCTGCCCCTGTTCCGGCAGATCTCCCCGGGCCGGTTCCTCTTCGGGACCGCCTGGTACCCCACGTACGATCCCCCGGAATACGGGATCTGGCCGCTCATCGTCGGTTCCTTCACGGTCACGTTCTTCTCCTGCCTGATCGCCGTCCCCCTCGGCGTGCTCTCCGCCGTCTACATCTCCGAAATCGCCCCGGCGCGTTTGAAAAACGTCCTCAAGTCCGTCATCGAGCTTTTGGCCGGCCTGCCGTCGGTCGTGCTCGGCTTCTTCGGCATGGTCGTCATCGCGCCCTGGCTGCAGGAAACCTTCGATCTGCCCACGGGCCTGAACATCGTCAACGCCTCCCTGATGCTCGCCATCATGGCGATCCCCACCATCACAAGCATCTCGGAGGACGCCCTGTACGCCGTTCCCCGCGAATTCAAGGAGGCGTCCTACGCCCTCGGGGCGACGAAGTTCGAGACCATCGCCCGGGTGATCATCCCGACGGCCCTGTCGGGCATCTCGACCGCCGTGATCCTGGGGATGGCCCGGGCGCTCGGGGAAACGATGGTGGTGCTCATGGCGGCGGGCGGGGCGGCGGCGGTTCCGGAAAGTCTCTTCGATTCGGTCCGGCCCATGACGGCCAGCATCGCCGCCGAGATGGGCGAGGCGCCCTTCCGCAGCGACCATTACCACGCCCTGTTCGCCACGGGGATGGTCCTGTTCGGCATTACGCTGGCCTTCAACCTGATCGCCGATGCCATCTCCAACCGGTTCAAGGAAACGGGGTCCGGAACGCTATGAACGCCGCCGCACCATCGACATCCCTGAAATGGCGCTACTTCCGGCAGGGGCTTTTCTTCGGCGTCGTCCGCCTGTCCGCCTTCCTGATCACCGCCACGCTCCTGCTCATCCTGGCCTATATTTTCATGAACGGCTTCCGGGCGATCAGCTGGGATTTTCTCACGCTGCCGCCGACCGACGCCATGACGCGGGGCGGCATCATGCCGGCCATCGTCGGCACCCTCTACCTGACCGTGGGCGCGATCGCCGTCGCCCTGCCCCTGGGCGTGGCCTCGGCCATCTATCTGACGGAATACGCCCGCCAGGGGCTCGCGATCCGCATCCTCCGCATCGGCGTGAACTGCCTCGCCGGCGTCCCCTCCGTGGTCTTCGGCCTGTTCGGCCTCGGTCTTTTCGTGGTCTTTCTCAAGTTCGGCTCCAGCATCCTCGCCGGCGCCCTCACGCTGGGCATCCTGATCCTGCCCACGATCATCGGGGCATCCGAAGAGGCCCTGAAGGCCGTGCCCCAGACGTTCCGCGAGGCCTCCCTGGCCCTGGGCGTCTCCAAATGGCGCACGATCTCCCGGATCGTCCTGCCGAACGCCCTGCCCGGCATCCTGACCGGTTCGATCCTCGGGATCGGGCGGGCCGCGGGCGAAACGGCCCCCATCATGTTCACGGCGGCGACCTTCTTCACGGCGGCGCTGCCCCGATCCGTCTTCGACGAGGTCATGGCCCTGCCCTACCACATCTACGTCCTGGCCACGGCGGGGACCCAGATCGACGAGACCCGGCCCCTCCAGTACGGAACGGTCCTCGTCCTGGTGGCCCTGGTCCTGGGGATCGACCTCGTCGCCATCCTCATCCGCAGCGTCATGAGAAAGAAAAAGCGGTGGTAAAGATGGAAAAGGATATGATAGTCCGTGCAGAAAATGTGGATTTTTATTACGGTTCGTTCCAGGCGTTGACCGACGTGACGATGGCCTTCGAAAAGAACCGCGTCACCGCGCTTATCGGACCCTCCGGATGCGGAAAATCCACGCTGCTGCGCCTGCTCAACCGGATGAACGACCTGATCGACGGCGCCCGGGTGGAGGGGGAGATCCTGTTCGAGGGACGGAACATCTATGCCCCGGAGGTGGATCCGGTGGAGATCCGGCGGCGGATCGGCATGGTGTTCCAGAAGCCCAACCCCTTCCCGAAATCCATCTTCAACAACATCACGTTTGCACCCAGATTGTCGGGGGTGCATCGGAAAAGCGATCTCGAGGCCCTCGTGGAGGAAAGCCTCCGTCAGGCCGTCCTGTGGGACGAGGTCAAGGACATCCTGGACCGGTCCGCCATGACCCTCTCCGGCGGCCAGCAGCAGCGCCTCTGCATCGCCCGGGCGCTCGCCATGAAGCCGGACATCATCCTGATGGACGAGCCCACGTCGGCCCTCGATCCGATCTCCACGGCGCGGATCGAGGAACTCATCGACAAGCTCAAGCAGCGGTACACGATCATCATCGTGACCCACAACATGCAGCAGGCGGCGCGCGTCTCCGAGTACACGGGCTTCTTCTACATCGGCAAGCTGATCGAGTTCGGCCCGACGGAAAAGATCTTCACGAACCCGTCCGTCAAGCAGACGGAGGACTACATCACCGGCCGCTTCGGTTAAGGAGGGACGCCATGGAGGAAAAACGGCACACGAGCCGGGAGTACGAACGGGAGCTCCAGGAGATCAAGGAGGGGCTGCTCTATCTGGGCGCCCTGACGGAACGCGCGATCGCCCGGGGGGTCATGGCGCTCCTGGAGAAGGATTCCGCCCTGGCCGCAAAGGTCATCTGCGAGGACGACCAGATCGACGCCCTCGACGTGGAGCTGGAAGAGCGGTGCATCCGCCTGCTCGCCCTGCGGCAGCCCGCCGCCCGGGACCTGCGCTTCATCACCACGGCGATCAAGATCAACGGCCACCTGGAACGCATCGGCGACATGGCGGCCAACATCGCCGAAAAGGCGATCATCCTGAACGACATTCCGCAGATCAAGCCCTACATCGACCTGCCCCGCATGGCCGAGATCGCCCGCGACATGATCCGGGAGAGCCTGGACGCGATGGTGCGGGAGGACATCGACCTGGCGAACCGGGTCCGCGAGGAGGACACCGTCATCGACCAGTTGAACGAGCAGATCTTCCGCGAACTCCTGACCTTCATGATGGAAGATCCGCGGAAGATTCAACCCTCAATCTACATCATGCAGATCTCCAAGAACCTGGAACGCATCGCGGACCATGCCGAGGGCATCGCGGACATGGTCGTCTACATGATCACCGGGGAAAGCATCCGGCATCGGCCGGCCTGTCGGGAGGACGGATGAAGATCCGCCTGTTCTACAAGCTTTTTGCCACGTTCCTCGCCATCGGCGTCCTGGCCGTCGCCGCGGCGGGATGGCTGATCGAGCATCAGCTCCGATCGGGCCTGACCCGCTGGATCGAGGGCGACCTGACGTCCCACGCGCGGATCATCACCCTCATGCCGCCGGAGGACATCCGGCGGAACCACCGCTCGCTGGCCGAGCGCTCCCGCGCCCGGCTGACGCTCGTCGACGCCGCGGGCCGGGTGACGGTGGACTCCGACCCCCAGGCGCGCAACACGGGCAATCACCTGCATCGCACGGAGATCGAGGAGGCCCGGCTGAAAGGCATGGGAACCGCCATCCGCTACAGCCGGACGCTTCGGACGGACATGCTCTACGTCGCGCTGCCGCTCACGCGCGGGGCCGCGATCGCGGGATACGTCCGCCTGGCGCGACCCCTGTCCGCGGTCGAGAACAGCGTGAATGAGTTTCGGTCCAGCATCCTGTACATCCTGCTGCTGATCCTCATGCTCTCCATGCTGATCGCCCTCGCCTTTTCATTGAGAATCGTCTCCCCGATCTGGGAGATGCTGGAGTTCACGGAAAAGGTGCGGCATGGACGCATCCCGGGGAGGCTGCTGATCGAGTCCCGGGACGAGATCGGCGAGCTGGCGGACCATCTGAACGAGATGGTGTCCACCCTGCAGGAAAAGATCCGCATCGCCGACGCGGAGCGGGGCAAGCTCGCGTCGGCGTTCGCCGGCATGGCGGAGGGCGTCCTCGTCCTGGACGACCGTCACCGGATCGAGTCCGTCAACCGCGGTCTCGAGGAGATGCTCCGTCTTACATCCGGCAAACTCGCCGGCAAGACGCTCCTGGAGTCCTTCCGCAACCTGGCGCTCCAGGACGCCTGGGAGCGCTTCCGGAAGACGGGAAGCACGGTGTTCGAGGAAATCGCCCTGGGGGAGGAGCGCCCCCTCATCCTGGACGTGACGATCTCCGCCATCGAGGGCGCCGCGGACGAGGCGCGAAAGACCATGCTGGTCTTTCACGACGTGACGCGGCTGAAGAAACTCGAACGCAGCCGCGCCGATTTCGTCGCCAATGTCACGCACGAGATCAAGACGCCGCTGACGGCCATCATCGGCTTCGTGGAAACGCTCCAGGCGGGGGCGGTCGAGAACCGCGACACCACCCTCAGATTTCTCGCGATCCTTCACGAACACGCCCTGCGCCTGAACCGCCTGCTGGAAGATCTCCTGACCCTTTCGGCCATCGAAATGGGCGACACGCCGCTGCACCTCGAGACGCTGAAGATGGCGGACGCCGTGGACGCCGCCCTGACGATCCTGGACGTCCGGCTTCAGGAAAAAAACCTGAGCCTCTCGAAGGACATCCCCCCCGACCTGCCGCCGATCCGGGCCGACCGGGACCGTCTGGCCCAGATCCTCCTGAACGTCCTGGACAACGCCGTCAAGTTCACCCCGCCTGGGGGCGCCCTTGCCGTGACGGCGGCGACGGGAGACGGCGGGGAGGTGGTGCTGCGCATCGCCGATACCGGCGTCGGCATCCCCCGGGGGGAGATCCCCCGCCTGGGGGAACGGTTCTACCGCGTGGACCGGACGCGCTCCCGGGAGCTGGGCGGCACCGGCCTGGGCCTGTCCATCGTCAAACACCTCATGATGGCCCACCGGGGCCGCATGCAGATCGACAGCACCCTCGGCCACGGCACGACGGTTTCCCTCTATTTTCAAACCTGGAAAGAGAGCCCCGATGGAAAAAATTAAGGTCCTGTTCGTCTGCGTCCACAACAGCGCCCGCAGCCAGATGGCGGAGGCCTGGCTGAACACGCTGTACGGCGATCGCTTCGAGGCGCACAGCGCCGGCCTGGAGCCCGGCGAGTTGAATCCCCTGGTCGTCCGGGCCATGCGGGAGGTCGGGATCGACATCTCCCGTCACAGGACGAAGCCGGTCTTCGATTTCATCCGCTCCGGCGCCCTCTTCGCCTACGTCATCACCGTGTGCGACGACGCCAGCGCGGAGCGGTGCCCCGTCTTTCCCGGGGTGACGCGCCGGCTGCACTGGAGCTTTCCCGATCCGGCGGTCCTGCCGGGAACGGAGGAAGAGAAGATGGTTATCATCCGGGAGATCCGGGACCGGATCCGGGACGCCGTCCGGGCGTGGGGCGACGACGCGACCCATTCGTGACCCCGGGTCCCGCGCACCCGCCATCCCACCCGGAAGTTTTCATTGACAACACCCCGAACTCCCCGTTAAAGTCCGGACACGGTCGGGAAGCCCCAAATCCCGACCCGGTACCCCCTGGAGGGGACCCGCCGGAACGGGGGCGATGCCCGCCCTTCCCGTCCGCGGCCCCGGCACCCAGCCTTCAACCTACAGACGCGTTGCGATAGGATCATGCCGGAACGTTCGGAATGGATCGTCGAAGCCATCAAGCGGTTCGCGGCGGAAAGCCCGGAGAACGCCCTCGGGACCGCAACCGGAGAACCGGCCTGGGATGAGCCGCGGGTCGGATTCGCGGGCGGCGCCGATCCGATCTTCCCGTTTTTGCAGGCGGACATCGGGGCGTTTCTCTGGACCCCGGCCGATATCTTCCGTCTGACGTTTCCCCGCCTCGACCGCCCCCCGGAGGCGCTGTCCGTGATCAGCTGGATCCTCCCCCAGACGGAGGCGACCCGGAGGGACAACCGGGCGGCCAGAGACCTTCCCGCGGAGCGCTGGGCCCGGTCGCGGGTCTTCGGCGAGGCCTTCAACGTCAAGCTCGCGGCCCACCTGGTCGAGCGCCTCGATGCGCGCGGATTCCACGCCGTGGCGCCCTCCCTGCTCTCCCCCGCGTGGCAGTGGCAGACGTCGCCCCGCTATGGATTCTCGTCGAGCTGGTCGGAACGGCACGCCGCCTATGCCGCCGGGCACGGCACGTTCGGGCTCTGCGACGGCCTCATCACGGAAGCGGGCAAGGCCGTCCGCTGCGGATCGGTGGTCGCCGACATCCCGCTCGACCCGTCGCCCCGGCCGTACCGCGACCCCCACGCCTACTGTCCCTTCTACGCCGGGGGCGGCTGCGGAAAATGCATCCCCCGCTGCCCGGCCGGGGCCATCTCGAAACAGGGGCACGACAAGCAAAAATGCATGAATTTTCTCTTTGAGACGGTCTCGCCGCACATCCAGTCCGTATTCGGCTTCGCAAGCTACGGGTGCGGCCTGTGCCAGACCGGCGTCCCCTGCGAAGCGGGGATCCCCCGGCAAGACAAGGAGGTTGTCTGATGGACAAGGGCTACATGGGCAAGGTGCTGGTGGTGGATCTGGGAACCGGGACCGTCCGGACGGAGGCGATCCCGGACAACGTCTACGAAAACTACCTGTCCGGCCTCGGCCTGGGCGCCTACCTTCTGTTTCAGTGGATCCCTCCGGAGGCCGATCCGCTGGGGCCGGACAACGTCCTCGGGTTCATGTCCGGCCTGCTGACGGGGACGGGCAGCCTCTTTACGGGGCGCTGGACGGTCGTGGGCAAGTCGCCGCTGACCGGCTGCTGGGGGGACGCCAACTGCGGCGGAACCTTCTCGCCGGCGATCAAGCGGTGTGGCTTTGACGGGATCTTCTTCAAGGGGGTGAGCGAACGCCCCGTCTATCTGTTCGCCGACGGCGCCCGCGCCGAGCTGCGGGACGCCTCCGCCCTCTGGGGCAAGGACACGATCGAGACGGAAGAGGCGCTCCTGAAAGAGGGCGGACCGGGGAGCCGCGTGGCGTGCATCGGGCCGGCCGGCGAAAAGCTGTCCTTGATCGCCGGGATCGCCAACGACGGCGGCCGCATGGCGGCCCGGTCGGGCCTGGGGGCGGTCATGGGATCCAAGCGCCTCAAGGCGGTCGTCCTGAACGGCAAGCGGCGCATCGGTCTGCACGACCGCGCGGAGATGAAGCGCCTGAGCCAGAAATGCAACCGCTGGGTGCAGTTCCAGCCGCCGCTCTTCACCGGCCCCATGTCCCCCTACGTGGGGGCCATGATGCGCGTCCTGCCGACGCAGATGGCCATGGACGGCCTGCTGTACAAGTTCTTCCTCCGCAAGTGGGGCACGGTCAGCATGAACCAGACCTCCATCGAGATGGGGGACTCGCCGATCAAGAACTGGAAGGGGTCGAACGTGGACTTCGGCCCCGGACGCTCCCGGAGCGTGAACCCGGATGCCATCACGGATCGCGAGCGGGTCAAGTACCACTGCTACTCCTGCCCCCTCGGATGCGGCGGGAAGTGCTCCATGACCGGGAAATACACGGAGACCCACAAGCCGGAATACGAAACCGTCCTGGCCCTGGGGGGGCTGTGCATGAACGAGGATGCGGAGAGCATCTTCTACCTGAACGAACTCCTCAACCGGGCGGGCATGGATACGATCTCGGCGGGCGGCACGGTCGCCTTCGCCATCGAGTGCTACGAGCAGGGCCTGCTGACGAAGGAAGACACGGGCGGCCTGGAGCTGACGTGGGGAAACGGCCCGGCCATCGTCGCCCTGGTGGAGAAGATGATCCGACGCGAAGGGGTCGGCGACCTTTTGGCGGACGGATCGCGGACGGCCGCCCGGCGGTTGGGGAAGGGCTCCGATCAGTACGCCATGCACATCGGGGGCCAGGAGGCGGCCATGCACGATGGGCGGAACGATCCGGGCTTCAACGTGCACTACGCCGTGGAGCCGACGCCCGGCCGGCACACCCTGGGCGCCCAGCTCTACTACGAGATGTTCCAGCTCTGGAAGACGGTCAAGGGCCTGCCGCGGGCGACGCCGCTGTACTTCAAGGGCCGGAAGTACCGGGCCGACGCGGAGAAGGCCGTCACGGCCGCCGCGTGCAGCAAGTTCATGAGCCTGGCGAACGCGGCCGGCTTCTGCCTCTTCGGCCTGATGCTGGGGGCGAAGCGGATCCCGTCGTTCGCCTGGCTCAACGCCGCGACCGGCTGGAACAAGACCCCCGAACAGTACCTGGAGATCGGCGCGCGGATCCAGACGCTCAAGCAGGCCTTCAACATCCGGCAGGGCGTCGATCCCCGCGCCATCAAGGTCCCGGACCGGATGCTGGGCCGGCCGGCCCTGGCGCAGGGGGCGAACAAGGGACGCACAATGGATCTCGATACGATGCGGAGCGATTACTGGCGACAGTTCGGCTGGGACCCCGAAACGGGGCGCCCCGACGACGCCGCGGTCCGGCCGTTGGGGCCGAGCGCCGGCAAAACGGATTAAGGAGGAACCCATGCCCTACGCCATCACGGAATCCTGCAACGGCTGCGGCGCCTGTGTCCGGCTCTGTCCGGCGGGCGCGATCCGGGGCGAACGGAAGGCCCTTCATGTCGTGAACGCGGAGCTTTGCATCGACTGCGGCGCCTGCGGGCGGATCTGCCCCCAGGATGCGGTGCTGGACGCGCGGCGGAACCCCTGCCGGCGGATTCCCAAGCTGGCGCTCTGGCCCAAGCCCGTGATCGACCTCGAAACC
This sequence comes from Syntrophaceae bacterium UBA2251, assembly GCA_002347815.1. GTDB lineage: Bacteria > Desulfobacterota > Syntrophia > Syntrophales > UBA2251 > UBA2251. The sequence continues at coordinate 349 of DDXV01000043.1, read as the reverse complement.
TGTATCTCCTGCGGGATCTGCGTCGAGGGATGTCCGGCCCGGTGTCTGGCGTCGGCCGTCGACCGGGGCGACAAACACCTCCGGGCGGCGCTCACGGAACCCAAGAAGTGCATCTCCTGCGGCTTCTGCGCGGAGGAGTGCCCCGTGGAGGCCATCGTCCTCGCCGTGCCGCCGGCCCCGGTCGTGGAAGCGACCGCGGGGTGAAACGCGCCGGCATTACGGAATAGGCATGTTCACCGAGCGCATTTGCCTTCGGTCACGGGAACCTTGCAACTTTTTTTTTGAAGTCAATAGGGGCGGCTGGGGCATTGCTTTAGCATCTTTCTTTGTAACTACTCAGGTAGCCCCA
>DDXV01000005.1 GCA_002347815.1 Syntrophaceae bacterium UBA2251 | reverse complement strand
TTTCTGGGTGGTGTATCAGGGGGATCATGATGCCTTCCTCTCCCATTTACGCTGAGCGGTCCTTACCACATTTGCCCCCTGAACGCAACGTTCCCCCTGATCCGGAAACCCCTTGTGATTTCAAAAAGTTTGGCGTCATGGCAAAAAATCCTTGACATATATAATTTTAATATATATCCACAAAATGCAGCGCCCCCCACTTCCCGTTTTCCGTCCGTCTGCACAACAGGGGGGAAATCCAAACGGGGCCTTCCCGCCCCGACCGTCGGGAGCGAACCATGTCCGTCCGCTACGCGATCCTGGGGCTCCTTCACTACCGGCCCATGCACGGCTACGAGATCAAGCGGCACATCGAGCGGCACTTCGGCCACATGTGGACGATCAACTACGGCCAGATCTATCCGAACCTGAAATCCCTGGAAGGCGAGGGCCTGATCACCCTCACCCACGTCGGCCCGTCGGAAAAGGGGGGACCCAACAAGAAGCTGTACGCCGTCACGCCGGACGGTCGGGAAACCTTTGCCCGCTGGCTCGAAAGCCAGGAAGACTCGCGGATGTTTCTCCGCGATCCCTTTCTCATGCGGTTCATCTTTTTCGGCTTCGGGAGCAAAAGCCAGGCCATCGCCATCCTCGACCGGCAGATCGCCCAGTACGAGGAGCAGTACCGGCGCCGCGAGCAGCACGTCGCCCGCTGGCAGGAGCGGGGCGTATATGTGCGCCTGATCGCCGAGCTCGGCGTGGAATTCAACGGCCTGTACGTGCAGTGGCTCAAGCGGGCCCGGCAGGAGATCCTGGACAGGGCGGAGGAGGGTCCCATGGAGGGGGCGGCGGAAAAAGCTGAGGGGCTCAGCGCCGGGGAGGGTTGAATCGGCATTTGCCGTGCGCCCGCAGCGGCGCAATCCGCGTTTTTCTCGAGACTTCGTGCCTTAAAAGGAGGGAGCGATGTCATCTGCGGGAATCACACTGGTCACCGGGGCTGCCGGCTTCATGGGCAGCCATCTGGTGGAATACCTCGTCTCGCTGGGCGTTCGGGTCCGGGCGACGGTCCGGCCGCGCAAGGATCTGTCCTTCTTCGAGCGCCTGGGCGTCGAGTACGTCCCCGCCGACCTGACCCGGCCGGAGACCCTGCCGCCCCTGTTCGCCGGCGGCGTGGACCGGGTCTTCCACCTGGGCGCGATCTGCAATTTCTCCACCCCCTATGCCCGGCTCCACCCCACCAACGTCGCCGGCGTGGAGCGGTTCACGAAGCTTGCACAGGACGCCGGCGTGAAACGCTACGTTCACGTCGGCTCGACGAGCGTGTACGGCCCTTACCGGGGCGTCCCCTTCCGCGAGGACGGTCCCCGGGATCCCCAGGACGACTACGGCCGGAGCAAACGGGACGGCGAGGATGTCGTCTGGGCGCGCATCCGCGAGGGCTTCCCCGCCGTCATCACCCGGCCGTGCACCGTTTACGGCCCCCGCTGCAACGACGGCGCGGGCAAGGCGTTTTCGCGCCCCACGGCCATCGCCGCCATCCCCGGCCACGGCCGCCAGCGCCTCTCCAACATCCGGGCCGAGGATGTGGCGGCCGCCGTGGAGCACCTCTCCCACCTGGACGAGGCCATCGGCCAGGCCTACAACATCGCCGAGGACACGAATCCGACCGTGGAAGAGGCCCTGACGCTCGCCGCCGAGACGTTCGGGACGAAGCCCCCGACGCTCCACCTCCCGCTCTGGCTCCTCAAGATCGTGTCCCGGATCTACGGCGGGCTCGCCGCCCGCAAGGGGCGGATCCCCGACCTCGAATACGACGCGGTGCGCTACCTGTACGACGATTACATCGTGGACAACACCAAGCTCAAGGCAACGGGATACCGTCTCCGCTTCCCCGACTTCCGGGCCTCGATGGCCCAACTGAAGGACGGGGGGAGGTAGACAGAACAGGCGTGGCGCCCTTCTCAAGGCGTCATCGATCATTACGAACCAGCGGACCTTGAAAAGGAGGGGAACTCATGGGACAGGTGGTCGTCATTACAGGGCTGGCGGACGGGATGGGTCGGGGGGCGGCGAAGCTCCTGGCCGCGGCGGGCGACACGATCGCCGGTTTCGACATGGATGCGGCGGGGATCGCCTCGCTTCAGACGGAACTCGACGGCCTGTCCCCTTCGTCGGGGAAAACGCATTATCTCGTTCCCCTGAACATTCTGGATCGCCCGGGGATTCTCCGCTTTCGGGACGAGGTCCTGGCAAAATACAAGCGCGTCGATACGGTCCTGTCCAACGTGGGCATCGGCTTCTTCGGTCCCTTCGAGGAGATCGACCTGGAGGCGGCCCGGCGGTGCCTGGAGATCAACGTCATCGGGGCCGCCGCTATCTTTCAGGCCTTCCTGCCCGCCATGCGCCGGCAGGGACGCGGTAAACTCATCGCGATGTCCTCGCTGGTCGGTCAGGTGCCTTTCCCCTTCGAATCCATCTATTCGGCCAGCAAATTCGCGATCGAGGGCATGGTCATGTCGCTCCGCTACGAGGTCGCCCCGTTCGGCATCCGCGTGGCCCTGATCGAACCGGCCCAGGTCTCGACGACCTTCGCCGCCAAGATCCACACGCTGCCCCCGGAGGGATCGCCCTACCGCGAGCGGGCCCGCCGCTTCATCGCCCGGGACGACGATCTGATCAAGACCGCCCCGACGCCCCTGCAGGCGGCCCGCAAGATCGCGGAGGTCATTCATCAGGACCGGCCGGCCTTCCACAACCAGGTGGACTTCATGAGCACCCTTTTCCTGTTTCTCAACCGGTTTCTGCCGGTCCGGCTGCGCGACATGATCCTGTTGAATCACATGGACATCAAATAGGCGTCTCCTTTTTACGGACTGATCAAACGACCCGGAGGTCATGGAATGGCGGAGAAGTTTATCAGTGAACGAAATTTGAAGTTCTTGCTCCATGAGGTCTTCGACACCCCCTCGCTCGTCCAGCATCCGTATTACGCGGAGCATTCTCCGGAAATGCTCGACATGGTTCTGGATACGGCCGTCAGGATGGCCCGGGACACCTTAAAGCCCTGCTTCACCGAGATGGACCGGAACCCACCCGTGTTCGCCGACGGGAAAGTCCACGTCCACCCGATGGTTCGGCAGATCCTCAAACAGTTCGGAGAGGGAGGCTGGATTTCCGCGATGGCCTCCAACGAACATGGGGGGCAACAGCTGCCCATGATCATCGTCATGGCCACCCATTTCATCTTCGGCGCCGCCAACTATTCGGGAAGCATCTATCCGAGCGCCTGCACCGGCGCCGCCCACCTGATCACCTCTTTCGGCACGCCGGAGCAGATCGCAACCTATGTCCCCAGGCTGTACGCCGGCGAATGGCAGGGCACGATGGCCCTCACCGAACCCCAGGCGGGCAGTTCGCTCGCCGACATCACGACGACGGCGGAGCCCACGGCAGAGGGGGATTACCGAATCAAAGGGCAGAAGATCTTCATCTCCGCCTCGGAGCATGACGGTGCGGACAACATCGTCAATCTGATGCTCGTCAAGATCAAGGGCGCCCCGGCGGGCGTCAAGGGCATTTCGTTGTTCATCGTTCCGAACAAACGCCTCGACGGCGCGGGGAATCTCGTCCCGAACGACGTCACCGTCACGGCCACGTACCACAAGCTCGGGTATCGGGGAACCCCCATCAACCAGTTGAGTCTCGGGGACAACGACGACTGCCGCGGCGAGCTGGTGGGCCTCCCCCACAAGGGATTGTCCTACATGTTCCAGATGATGAACGAAGCCCGGCTCCACGTGGGCATCGGCGCCACCGCGATCGCGTCGGCCGCGTATTACGCCGCCCTCGAGTATACGAAGGCAAGGCCGCAGGGGAGAAGGCCGACCGACCGGGATCCCCTGTCCCCCCAGATCCCGATCATCGAACACGCGGACGTGAAACGGATGCTCCTCTTCCAGCGGTCCGTCGTCGAAGGATCGCTTGCCTTGCTGCTGCAGTGCAGCAAGTATGCAGATTTAAGCATTGTCGCCCCGGACGGGGAGAAGGAACGCCCTGCGCTGCTCCTGGACCTGTTGACGCCGGTGGCCAAAACCTATCCCGCGGAAATGGGAATCCTCTCCACGAGCCAGGGGCTGCAATGCCTGGGCGGATACGGGTATTGCGAGGAGTTTCCCCTCGAACAGCATTTCCGCGACGCACGGATCCATCCGATCCACGAAGGCACAACCGCGATTCACGGGCTCCTGCTTCTCGCCCGGAACGTCACGATGAAAAACGGTCGGGCCTTCACCCTTTTCCTGGAGGAGGTCGGCCGGGTCATCGCCGCAACCGACACGGACGAGGGCCTCAAACCCTACGGCCGTCAGCTGGCCGAGGCCCTCGAACGGCTCAAGGAAGTGACGAATCATCTCCTGGGGCTGGCGATGCAGGGGTCGATCGATCTTTTCCTGGCGGATGCCACGCTTTATATCGAGTGCTTCGGCATCATCGCCGTGGCATGGCAATGGCTCGTGCAGGCGCAGGTTGCACAGACGGCCCTGGCGAAGGGACCGGCCGCGGATGAGGCCAACTTCTATCAGGGGAAGATGTACGCCTTCCGGTATTTCTTCGGCTATGAGCTCCCCAAAATCGCGGGGCTGGCAACCCGGCTGCTCAACAGCGACGGCCTGACCGTCGAGATGAAGGAAGATTTCTTTAACACCGATTTTCGCGAAGCT
>DDXV01000058.1 GCA_002347815.1 Syntrophaceae bacterium UBA2251 | reverse complement strand
CTACTTTTTTGTCGCAGACCCGAGGGGCGGATCGTGCGGCGGGTAACGGCGGGAATCGATTAGGACTTGACAGTGCGGGGGTTTTCGGGTAGGAAGAACGCCCAGTTGTAAAAATTCGGGAACGGGAGGAACAGCTTTTGGCATCACACAAATCGGCGGAAAAGCGAAGCCGCCAGTCGGGAAAGAAAACCCTGCGCAATACCATGATCAAGTCGAGCACGAAGGCGCGGATCAAGTCCGTCCTCACGGCGGTGGAAGCGAAGGATCAGGAAGGGGCGAAGGAAGCCTTGGCCGTGGCCGTGCCGGTGATCGCCAAGGCCGGCGCCAAGGGGATTTTTACCAAGAAAACGGCCTCCCGGAAAATCTCCCGCCTGACGAAACGGGTCAACGCGACAAAAAAATAGCCCGGATCAGAACCCGGCGGTCATCAGCGCGAACGCCCTCTCCGCGGTCTCACGGGACAGCGTGATGAGGGTGTTTTTGCGATTGGCGTCGGTCTGGACCTGACTCGTATCGCTCGCCAGGTAATCCACGTACCAGGAGAAATGGTCCGTCCGCCAGAGGGTACGCCCCCCCTTGGCGTCCGTGAAGGTCAGCGACAAGGAAACGGTCATCCGCTGCTGCATCGCGAACCCCGCCTGGCTGTAGGCCACGGCGTCGGTCAACAGACTGTTGATGGCGCCCGTCAGGATGGCGTCCGCCTCGTCCCGGTCCGCGACGACGCGGTACCGCGTGCCCTTGATGAATTCCCGGATGAAGGCGTTGCGGAACGCGGTCTCGATATCGGCCTCCGCCGTCCGGTTGGCAAAGGGCGCGACATAAACGACCCGGATGCCGGGATCGACGCCGTTGTCGCCGCCATAAGGGCGGTACCCGCAGCCGCCGATCGCCAGCACACAGACCGCCCACATCATCCACAGAAACGCCGCTCGCTTCCAGATCGTTTTGCCCATCGTCAAGACCCGCTGCCTGTCCCCGTCCGTCATCCCCGAACGACGATGTTTACGAGCTTCTTCGGGACGTAAACCTCTTTGATGACCGGCCGGTCCCCGATGAATTCGCAGATTCGCTTGTCCGCGCGCGCGGCCGCCTTGATTCGCGCTTCCGATTCGTCCGCGGGGACCGTGATGCGGCTCCGCACCTTGCCGTTGACCTGCAGGACGATGGTGATTTCCTCCTCCGCGGCGATTCCCGCGTCGAAGGTGGGCCAGGCGGTGTCGGCGAGGGCGTCCGTCTTTCCGAGCAGCGTCCACAGCTCCTCCGCGATGTGAGGGACGATGGGGGAGAGCAGAACGACTATCGCCTCGATGGTTTCGCGGACCACGGCGAGGCCGACGGCGTCGGATTTCTCCGGACGCTTCGTCTGGTACAGGACGTTGACGAGCTCCATGACGGCGCTGATGGCCGTGTTGAAGTGAAAGCGATCCTCGATGTCGGAGGTCACCTTGCGGATGACCTGATGGGTTTTGCGCCGGAGCGCCTTCAGGTCCCCCGTCAGCTCCCCGTCGCCCGCGAAGGGGGAGGTTTCGCGGATGTCGTCCAGGTAGTCCATGACGATCCGCCAGGTCCGGCTGATGAAACGGAACGAGCCGTCCACCCCCTGGTCGCTCCATTCCAGATCCTTTTCCGGCGGGGCGGCGAACAGGCAGAACATCCGGACCGTGTCGGCCCCGTACTTTTGAATGAGGTAGTCCGGGTCGACGACGTTTTTCAGGGACTTCGACATCTTCTCCGTCTTGCCGATCTGGACCTCCCGGCCGCAGTGGGCGCAGCGGCCGTCCCTGGCTTCGTCGGGATAGAGGTAGCCGTGTTCGGCGCAGCGCATCGTCTCCTTGCAGACCATGCCCTGCGTGAGGAGGTTCGTGAAGGGCTCGTCCACCCCGACCACGCCGAAGTCCCGGAGCATCTTGGTGTAGAAGCGGGCGTACAGGAGGTGCAGAATGGCGTGTTCAATCCCCCCGATGTACTGATCCACAGGCATCCAGTAGTCCACCTGCCTCCGGTCCAGGCCCGGCTTGACGTTGCAGGCGGGCGAGCAGAAACGGTCGAAGTACCAGGAGGACTCGACGAAGGTGTCCATCGTGTCCGTTTCCCGTCGGGCCGGCCCGCTGCACACGGGACAGATCGTCTTCCAGAAGGCGTCGTGGCGCGCCAGGGGGGATTCCCCCGTGCCGGTCAGGTCTATGTCCCGCGGCAGGACGACGGGCAGGTCCTGCTCGGGGACGGGAACGGATCCGCACTTCTCGCAGTGGATCACGGGGATCGGCGCCCCCCAGTAGCGCTGGCGGGAGATGCCCCAGTCGCGCAGGCGGTACTGAACGGTTTTTTTGCCGCGGCCGATGGCTTCGAGGTGCTCCGCGATCGCCTCCAGGGCCTTCAGGTTCTCCATGCCGTCGAACGGTCCGGAGTGGACGAGGAGCCCTTCGTCGACGTAGGCCTCCGTCATGGTCTTCGGGTCGAGGGTCGTGCCGGGAGGCTGGATGACCACGATCTTTTCGAGGTTGTAGCGCTCGGCGAATTCGAAGTCGCGCTGGTCGTGCGTCGGCACCGCCATGACGCATCCCGTGCCGTAGTCGGCGAGCACGAAGTTCGCCGCATAGATGGGCATGCGGAAGTTCGTCACGGGGTTCAGGCAGAAGGTCTCGAGGAAAACGCCCTCCTTGTCGTAGTAATCGGAGGTCCGCATCATCTTGTCCTGCTTCTTGACCTTTTCCACGAACGCCTGGACGTCCGCCTCGCATGCCTTTCCCCGCGCCAGTTCCATGACCAGGGGATGTTCCGCGGCGATGAGCATGAAGGTCGCGCCGTAGATCGTATCCTGCCGTGTCGTGAACACCCGGATGTCCTCGCGCCCGTCCTCCATCGGGAAGGAGAGTTCGCAACCATAGCTCTTGCCGATCCAGTTTTTCTGCATCGTCAGGACCTGCTCCGGCCAGCCGGGGAGCCGGTCACAATATTCGAGCAACTCTTCCACGTAGGCGGTGATCTTGAAAAACCACTGTTCCAGGTCCTTCTCGCCGACCTCGGCGCCGCACCGCCAGCACAGGCCCGCTTCGACCTGCTCGTTGGCGAGGACGGTCTTGCACTGGGGGCACCAGTTGACGCTGGAGCGCTTCTTGTAGGCCAGGCCCTTCTCGAACATCTTGAGGAAGAAGAGTTGTTCCCAGCGGTAATAGTCCGGCTCGCACGTCGAGATCTCCCGATCCCAGTCGTAGCTGAAGCCCATGCGCTGAAGCTGCCGGCGCATGTTGGCGATGTTGTCGTTCGTCCAGACGGAGGGATGAATGCCGCGGTCGATGGCGGCGTTCTCCGCCGGCATGCCGAACGAATCCCAGCCCATCGGGTGCAGGACGTTGAATCCCTGCATCCGCTTGTAACGCGCCACGACGTCGCCGATGGTGTAATTGCGGACGTGTCCGATATGGATGCGGCCGGACGGGTAGGGGAACATCTCGAGCAGATAGTATTTGCGCCTTGCCGGGTCCTCCGTGACGTTGAAGGTTTTCCGTTCGGTCCAGATCCGCTGCCACTTCTCCTCGATTTCCTGAGGAGCGTATTTTGCATTCATGCTGTCGTTATCCTCCGTTGATGATATCGCGACAGGCCGCCGCCGCCGGCTTGTTCTTTCAGGGCGTATCGATCCCGCCGGCCGGCGGCCCCGCCAGGGGAACGTCGGCCAGGAGGTTCTGTTCGCGAAGCTTGGCGTAAAGGGCGTCCAGAATGCCGTTGATGAAGGCGCCGGAGTTCTCCGAACCGAAGATCTTGCCGAGATCGATGGCCTCGTTGAGGGTTACTTTCGGGGGGATGTCGGGGCAGTGGAGAAATTCGTAGACGGCCATCCGGAGGATGCCCTTGTCCACCCGGGCCATCCGCTCCAGGCTCCAGTTTTCGGAGCAGCCCCGAATCAGTTCATCGATGGACCGACGGTTCAGCCACGTTCCCTCGACGAGGGCCGTGGCGAAGGGCTTGACCTCCTCCGGGGCGCCGTAATGCGCCCAGAAGAGGGCGAGGGCATCCTGAACATCGATCCACTCCAGGACATCCAGCGCGTAAAGAACCTGCAAGGCCGCCTCGCGTGCCTTTCTCCGGTACCTCATTCAAGCCCCTGTCAGCCGCGGGGACTCTTCCCGGAATCCGCCGGTCAGGATTTTCCGCCGCTGCGTCCTGGAAAAGATCATAGCGCCGAGAGTTTCTTGAACAGGTCCACCATCTCGATGGCCGTCATGGCGGCGTCCCAGCCCTTGTTGCCCGCCTTCGTGCCCGCCCGTTCGATGGCCTGCTCGATCGTGTCCGTCGTCAGGACGCCGAACGCGACGGGGACCTCCGTGTCCAGACCGACGCTGGCGATGCCCTTGGAGACCTCGGCGCTGATGTACTCGAAGTGGGGCGTGGCGCCCCGGATGACGGCGCCGAGGCAGATCACCGCGTCGAAGCGTCCCGATTTGGCCAGCTTCTTCGCCGTCAGGGGCAGTTCGAAGGCCCCGGGGACCTTGACGATCTGGATATCCTTCTCGTCCGCCCCCGCGCGGGTCAGCGCATCCATCGCGCCCTCGATCAGCCGGCCGCAGATGAAGTCGTTGAAGCGGCTGGCCGCGATCGCGAACTTCATCCCCTTGGCGACAATCTTCCCTTCCATGAGTTTCGGCATGACGGAAATCTCCTTTTCACCCTTCATATCTTGAGCATATGCCCCAGCTTCTTTTTCTTGGTGGTAAGGTACTTGATGTTGTTTTCGTTGGGCTGGATCTCGATCGGGACCCGTCCGACGATCTTGATCCCGTACCCCTCGAGGCCCACGACCTTCTTGGGGTTGTTCGTCATCAGGCGCATCTTGCGCACGCCCTGATCGACGAGGATCTGGGCGCCGATGCCGTAATCCCTCAGGTCCGCCTTGAACCCGAGGGCCAGATTGGCCTCCACGGTATCCTGCCCCTGTTCCTGTAGGGCATAGGCCTTGATCTTGTTGACCAGGCCGATCCCGCGGCCTTCCTGATGCATGTAGACGATGACGCCCTTGCCCTCCTGTTCGACCATCTTCATGGCCGTGTGGAGCTGATCCCCGCAGTCGCACCGTTCCGAACCGAACAGGTCTCCGGTGACGCACTCCGAATGCACCCGGACGAGGACCTCGTCCTCGGGCCTGATTTCCCCCTTCACCAGGGCGATATGGAGGGTGTCGTCCACGTCATTTTCATAGACCGTCAGCGTGAAGTCGCCGCCGTAGCGGGTGGGGACGCCGGCCGTCGCCGCCCGCCGGATCAGGGATTCATGCTGCATGCGAAAATCGATCAGGTCGGCGATGGTGCAGATCTTGAGGCCGTGCTCTTTCGAAAATATCTCCAGATCGGGCATGCGGGCCATCGTCCCGTCGTCCTTCATGACCTCGCAGATGACCCCGGTCGGCTTCAGCTTGGCGAGGCGGGCCAGGTCCACGGAGCCCTCCGTCTGGCCCGTGCGGAACAGCACGCCGCCCTTGCGGGCCCGGATGGGGAAGATGTGGCCCGGGCTGACGAGGTCTTCCGCCTTGGCGCCGTCGGCGACGGCCGCCCGGATCGTCGTCGCGCGGTCGTAGGCGGAGATGCCGGTGGTGACGCCCTGCTTCGCCTCGATGGAGACCGTGAAGGCCGTGCCGAAGCGGGAGCGGTTGTCCCGCGTCATGGGGGTCAGGCCGAGCCGGTCGGCATGTTCCTCCGTCAGGGTGAGGCAGATCAGGCCGCGGCCGTAGCGGGCCATGAAATTGATCGCCTCCGGGGTAATGAACTCCGCGGCCATGCAGAGATCGCCCTCGTTTTCGCGATCCTCGTCATCGACGAGAATGACCATCTTGCCGTTGCGGATATCCGCGATGGCTTCCTGGATTGCGCTGACACTCATTGAACACCTTCTTGAATCGTTTTTCGGGACGTCTATTTGATGAATCCATGACGGGAGAGGAGGTCCCTGCTCAACCCGCCGCCGGCCGGCGCCGTTCCCGTATAGGGCGCGGCCAGTCTTTCCACGTATTTGCCGATGATGTCCGTCTCGATGTTGACGGTCTCTCCGGCCCGTTTGCGACCCAGGGTGGTCGAGTCCGCCGTATGCGGAATCATGTTAACATAAAAGCGGTTTTTTTCACAGCGATTTACCGTCAGGCTGACGCCATCCACCGCGACCGACCCCTTCTCCACGACGTAGCGCATCAGCGCCGCGTCCACGTCCACCCCGATGAGCACGGAGTTGGCCCGGAGGGTCTTGGCGGCGATCCGTCCGATCCCGTCCACATGGCCCAGGACGAGGTGTCCGCCCAGAAAATCGCCGATCCGCAGGGCCTTCTCGAGGTTCGTCTTGCCGCCGGAGCGGGCGTTCCCGAGGGTCGTCCGGGAGAAGGTCTCCGCCGAGACGTCGGCCGTGAAGGTCCGGGCGGTCTTGGCCGTCACCGTCAGGCAGGCGCCATCGACCGCGATGCTGTCGCCGAGGGCGACGTCGTCCAGGGACAGGTCGGTCTCCACCTCCAGGCGGGCGTCGGCCCCCTGGCGCGTGAGAGCGCGGATGATTCCGGTTCCCTGGATGATGCCCGTAAACATTGAATCGCTCCCGCCGGCCCGTCCGGCCGGTCCCCCCGCGTCAGATGCGGGTCCGGACCCGCATTCCCTATTTCACGTCTTCCTTGCCGTTCAGGAAATCCTTGAGCTCGTTGATGAAGTCCCGGACGTCGCGAAACTCGCGGTAAACCGAGGCGAAGCGGACGTAGGCCACGCCGTCCAGCTTTTCGAGTTCGCCCATGACGCACTCGCCGATCAGGGCGGCCGGGATCTCCCGGGCCTGGGTGTCCTGGCAATACTGCTCGATGCGGTCCACCAGCGCCTCCATGTCGTCCATGCTGATCGGTCGCTTTTCGCAGGCCTTCTTCACCCCGGACAGGATCTTGGTCCGGTCGAACGGCTCGCGGCGGCCGTCTTTCTTCACGACCATCGGCAGGACTTCCTCGACGAACTCGTAGGTTGTGAACCGGCGTTCGCAACTGAGGCATTCACGCCGCCGCCGGATGGCGTTGTTGTCCTTGCTGACCCGGGAGTCGATGACCTTGTTTTCGGGATGGGCGCAGAACGGGCATTTCATGCCTGGGTCACCTCGATGCCGGCCTCGGCGAACATCCCGCGCGCCAGGTCGTCCCGGTAGCCGTCCCGGATGACCAGCCGTACGACGCCCGCGTTGATGAGCATCTTCGCGCAGATGATGCAGGGGTGGTTCGTGCAGTACAGCGTGGCCCCATTGACGCCGACCCCGTGGAGGGCGGCCTGGATGATGGCGTTCTGTTCCGCGTGCAGACCGCGGCAAAGCTCGTGCCGCTCGCCGGAGGGGATCTTCATCTCCTCCCGCAGGCAGCCGATGTCCAGGCAGTGGCGGAGCCCCGAGGGGGCGCCGTTGTAGCCCGTGGTGAGCAGCCTCCGGTCGCGGACGAGGAGCGCCCCGACACTGCGCCGTCGGCAGGTCGAGCGTCGCGCGACAAGGGCGGCGATGTCCAGAAAATACTCGTCCCAGTCCGGACGCCCGCCGGTCGTCGGTTGCGCAATGTTTGCCGTTTCGGTCATGGAAATCTCAAATGGGCGTCGGCTTTGGATGTTCGACGTTGAGGTAAACGGGCGCCTTCGCCTCTCCCCCACGCCCTTCCTGTCCTTTCCCCTCGTTTTCTATGGCCTGATGTCCGGGACCCGACGCCTAAAGCCTGCTTTCGTACAGCGGGAACCGGGCACACAGGGCGCTCACTTCCTCCCGCAGCGTTCCCAGCTGTTTTTCGTCGTCCTTGTGCCGGAGGGCCGCGGCGATCAGCCGGCCGATCGCGCGCATCTCTTCCTCCTTCATCCCCCGGGTCGTGACGGCGGGCGTTCCGATGCGGATGCCGCTCGTGATCATGGGGCCTTTCGTATCGAAGGGGATGCCGTTCTTGTTCACCGTGATGCCCATCCGGTCGAGCGTTTCCTGGGCATCCTTGCCGGTGATGCCCTGTTCGGTGAGATCCACGAGCATCAGGTGGTTGTCCGTCCCGCCGGAAACGAGGCGGAATCCCTCCTTCTGGAGCGTTTCCGCGAGCACCCGGGCGTTCTGTACGATCTGGGTCTGGTAGGCCTTGAAGTCGTCGCGCAGGGCCTCCTGAAAGGCGACGGCCTTGGCGGCGATGATGTGCATGAGCGGTCCCCCCTGGGTGCCCGGGAACACGCGGCTGTTCAGGACCTTGGCGTAATCCTCCCGGCACATCACGAGCCCGCCCCGGGGTCCGCGGAGGGTCTTGTGGGTCGTGGAGGTGACAAACTCGCAGACGGGGATGGGCGTGGGGTGCAGCCCCACGGCGACCAGCCCGGCGATATGGGCGATGTCCGCCATGATCACGGCCCCGACCTGGTCGGCGATGGCGCGGAATTTCGTGAAGTCGAGCGCGCGCGGGTAGGCGCTGGCGCCGACGACGATCATCCTGGGCTTGTGTTTTTTCGCCTGGTCCTCGACCTCGTTGAAATCGATGGTTTCCGTTTCGCGATCCACGCCGTAGGCGACCACGTTGTAGAACCGGCCCGAGAAATTCGCCGGAGAGCCGTGGGAGAGGTGGCCGCCGTGGGAGAGGTTCATGCCGAGCACCGTGTCGCCCGGGTTGAGAACGGCGAAATAGACGGCCATGTTGGCCTGTGTTCCCGAATGGGGCTGGACGTTGACGTGGTCGGCCCCGAAGAGTTTCTTGCACCGCTCGATCGCGAGCGTCTCCGCGACATCGACGAATTCGCAGCCGCCGTAGTAGCGCTTGCCGGGATAGCCCTCGGCGTACTTGTTCGTCATGATGCAGCCCTGGGCCTCGAGGACCGCCTCGCTGACGAAGTTTTCCGAAGCGATGAGCTCCAGCTTGCCCGCCTGCCGCTCGGTCTCCCGTCGGATGGCGGCGGCGATTTCGGGATCGACGTGGGTCAATGCAGACATGTACGGTTATTCCTCCTCGGGATCGGTAGATGATGTTGAACAAACGTCTCGTTCGATGGCCCGGATCTTCTCCAGGCGCCGCTGATGCCGGCCGCCCTCGAAAGGCGTCGCCAGCCAGACGGACGCGATGTCGACGGCGTCCTCGGTTCCGGTCCGGCGGGCCGCAAGCACCAGGATGTTGGCGTCGTTGTGGAGGCGGCTCAGCCGTGCCGCCTCGGCATCGAGGCAGAGCGCCGCGCGGACGCGGGGGAAGCGGTTGGCCGTGATGCTCATCCCGATGCCCGAACCGCAGATCAGGATACCCCGCCCGCCGGTTCCCCGGGAGATCGCACGCGCGACGCGGGCGGCGAAATCGGGGTAGTCCGCCGGTTCCGCGTTCGAGGTTCCCGCATCCGTGACGTCATACCCTTGCGCGACGAGGGCGGCCTTGAGGGCCTCCTTCAGGACAAAGCCCGCGTGATCGGCGCCGATGGTGAGTCTGGGACGGGTTTCGGTCATGGCCGGAATTCCTTCAGGATCACCACGGCGTTGACGCCGCCGAAGCCGAAGGTGTTGGACATGGCGGCACGGACGGCCTGCCGGCGGGCCGTGTGGGGGACATAGTCGAGGTCGCAGTCCGGGTCGGGACGGTCGAGGTTGATCGTCGGAGGGACGACGCCGTCCCGGATGGCCAGCGCGGCGAACAGGGCCTCCACGCCGCCGGCGGCCCCCAGCATGTGTCCCGTCATGGACTTGGTGGAGCTGACGGCGAGCCGGTCGCTGTGCACGCCGAAGACGGTGTGGATGGCCTGGGTTTCATAGGCATCATTCAGCGGGGTGGAGGTGCCGTGGGCGTTGATGTAATCGATGGCCTCGGGGGCCAGCGCGGCGTCCCGGAGCGCGGCCTGCATGCACCGGACGGCCCCCTCATGCCCCGGCGGCGGCGCCGCCATGTGAAAGGCGTCGCACGTGGAGCCGTAGCCCGCCATTTCCGCATAGACCCTGGCGCCCCGGTCCAGGGCCGCGGTCATTTCCTCCAGGATGAGGATGCCGCCGCCTTCACCGACGACGAAGCCGTCGCGATCGCGGTCGAACGGCCGGCTGGCCTTCTCCGGCTCCGCGTTCCGGGTCGAGAGCGCCCGCATGGCGTTGAACCCGCCGATCCCGAGGGGGGTGATGGCGGCATCCACCCCGCCGGCGATCATCACGTCGGCATATCCGTCCTGGATGAGGCGGAAGGCTTCCCCGACGGCGTTCGTGCCCGCGGCGCACGCGGTCACGGGGCAGGTGATCGGTCCCTTGGCGCCGAAGCGGATGGAGACGTGGCCGCCCGCCAGATTGCAGAGGACCGCCGGAATGGCGAAGGTGGAAATGCGCCGGGGGCCGGCCGCCGTGAGGGTTTCCTTTTCCTTCTCGATGGTGGAGAGTCCGCCGATGGCCGAGCCGATGATCACGCCGGCCCTCTCCGCGTTGGTCCCGGTGATGGCCCCGCCCGCGTCGGCCACGGCCATTTCGGATGCGGCGATGGCATAGAGGATGAAATCGTCGAGGCGCCGGTACTCTTTCTTGTTGACGTATTGCAGGGGATCGAAGGTCTTCAGTTCAGCGGCAATCTTCGTATCGAAGAGGGTCGAGTCGAACCGGGTGATGGGAGCGACGCCCGACCGCCCGGCGCAGACGGCCTCCCAGGTTTCCGGGACGGAGCAGCCGAGCGGCGTCACGGCCCCGAGGCCGGTGATGACAACCCTTCTTTTCAATGGACACCCCCTGACGGCGTATGGCGAAGGGCCGGCTACTTTACGCCCTTGCTGTGCAGAAAATCGATGACGTCGCCGATGGTGCGGATCTTCTCGAGCTCCTCATCCGCGATCTGGATGCCGAAATTTTCCTCCATTTCCATGATCAACTCGACCAGATCGAGGGAATCTGCACCCAAATCGTCGATGAAGGACGCCTCCAGGACACACTCTTCCCGCGTGACATCCAACTGCTCCATGATGATTTCGATAACTTTTTCTTCGAGCGACATGAATCCTCCCTCCTCGTTAAAAATGACGGCGTGCTTTTCCCACGTCTTCATATCATCAACTGTTTAAAAAATCTGCCGTTTTTTTCAGGGACGCCGCGTCTTCCACGTTCAGGAGCTTGAGC
Organism: Syntrophaceae bacterium UBA2251; assembly: GCA_002347815.1. GTDB lineage: Bacteria > Desulfobacterota > Syntrophia > Syntrophales > UBA2251 > UBA2251. The sequence goes on along the minus strand of DDXV01000058.1, from coordinate 3,972 downwards.
CCCCGGTGGATCCGCTTGCTCAAGCCGGACAGGATACGTCCGGGTCCGACCTCGATGACGGTATCCACCCCCAGGGCGACCATCCTCTCGACGGTCTCCTGCCAGCGGACGGGCGAGGTGATCTGACGGGTCAGCAGCGCGGTCGCGCGGTCGCGGGTATAAAAGACTTCCGGGTCGCAATTGGGGATGACCGGGACGGCGGTGTCCTCGAAGGTCACCGAGCGCAGGCGCTCGGCCAGCAGCGCGGCGGTCGGGTCGAGCAGCCGGCTGTGACAGGGGACGCTGATGGGGAGCCTCACCGCCTGCAGGGCTCCCGCTGTCGCGGCCATTTCGACGGCCGCGTCCACCGCCGGGGTGTGGCCGGAGACGACGAGCTGGTTCGAACTGTTCTGGAGGGCGAGGGCGACCACGGTCCCCGGTGACGACGCCTCGCGGCAGATCGCATCGACCCGCTCGCGCGTGAGGCCGACAATCGCGGCCATGGCGCCGACGCCCACGGGGACGGCCCGCTGGTGGTATTCGGCGCGCGCCTTGACGAGGGGGAAGACGTCGTCCAGGGTGACGGCGCCCGCGGCGTACAGGGCGGCGTACTCACCCAGGCTGTGACCGGCCATGACCTCAGGCGTCATGGGGGCCGCTTCGCGGAGGGCCTCCCAGCAGGCGATGTCGACGGTCAGAACGGCAATCTGGGTGAAGACCGTCAGGCTCAGACGCTCCTGCGGTCCCTGGAAGCACAGGTCGGCCACATCCATCTCGAGCAGGCGGCCAGCTTCGCGGAACACGCGCCCCGCGGCGGCGCTTCCCTCGCAGAGGTCTTTGCCCATGCCCACGTACTGGGCGCCCTGTCCCGGAAAGACAACCCCCACCCTGATCATGATGATTCCTTCCTCAGGCGGAATCGACGCTTCAGGAAAGCTTCTCGATGGGAACGATTTCCCGTCCCTTGTAGGTGCCGCAATTCGCGCAGATCCGGTGAGGAAGCTTGGGCTCTCCGCACTGCGGGCAGGCCGAGGTCGCGGGCGCCGTCAGAAAATCGTGGGACCGCCTCTTGTCGCGTCTCGTGCGCGAATGTCGTTTGACTGGGTTTGGCATAGCGTATCCTCTCTTAACGTGTCAGATCTTCAATTTCTTCAAGACGGAAAACCGTCCGTCCACCGCCTCTTCCGGGCAGCGACATGGCCCGTCATTCAAATTCGCGCCGCAGTGCGGGCACAAACCGCGGCAATCCTCCCGGCAGAGGATCTTGAGCGGGATCTGGAGGAGGATCTGCTCATAGACGATCGGGTCCAGGTCAAGGGTGTCTTCCGTGTAGAAGACCACTTCCAGATCTTCCGAACGAAGCTCGCGCTCCTCCGCAAAGCGCTCTTCCTCGGGCACGCCGGTGTAAGCGAACGCCGCCGCCAGGGGAAGGCGGGCCGCCTCGAGACAGCGGCAGCAATCGGCCGTGACCGTCGTCTCGATCGTGCCCTCCAGGTAGACCGTATCCCCGGTCCTTCTGGCCTTCAGGGAGACCTCGACAGGTCCCAGTTCGACGGGGAGGTCTTCGCGCCCCCGCCCGAACTCCCGGAACCACTCGCCCGGCCGGGTAAACCCATACTTCAGGCCCTCTTCGGGAATCTTGGCTACGGTGATCCTCACGGTCGCCCCCTGAATAAAGTGCGGAAGTAAATTACAAATCCCCCCTGTTGTCAAGCATAATTTGCGAAATCAGGCTTGACAAAACCCGGGGTGCGGACCTATAAGAAGTCGCCTTTCAGGCCGTTCGCGGTTTGGCGACGCCCGTTGTCCAGGGAGACGCGCAGGCGGTTGTCCGCCGCGAGGCCTTATGGAATACATCGTTTGCAAGGATCGCTCATGACCGCACCCGAAACCCTCCGCACGCGTTTTGCGCCGTCGCCGACCGGATATCTCCACATCGGCGGGGCCAGGACGGCCCTGTTCAACTGGCTCTTTTCCCGTCATCACGGCGGAAAGTTCATCCTGCGGATCGAGGATACGGATCAGATGCGTTCGACGGACGAATCGACCCGGGCCATTCTCGACGCGATGACCTGGCTGGGGCTTTCCTGGGACGAGGGACCGATATTCCAGGCGGAGCGGGTGGAGATCCACCGGGCGCACGTTCAGCGTCTGGTCGATGAGGGGAAGGCCTATTACTGCACCTGTTCACAGGAACTCCTCGAGGAAAAACGCAAGCAGGCCCTGGCGGCCGGCCGCAAGCCAAAATACGACTTCACCTGCCGCGACCGCGGCCTGACGCGCACCCCGGGCTCGGTCGTCCGCTTCCGGTGTCCGGAAATCGGGACCACCATCGTCCACGACCTCATCAAGGGGCCGATCCAGTTCAGCAACGACGAACTGGACGACCTCATCATCGAGCGCGCGGACGGCTATCCGACGTACAACTTCGCGGTGGTCGTGGATGACGCCCAGATGGGGATCACGCACGTCATCCGGGGGGACGATCATGTGAACAACACGCCCCGCCAGATCCTGCTCTATCAGGCGCTCGGGTACGCGGTGCCCCAGTTCGGCCACGTTCCCATGATCCTGGGCGCGGACAAGGCCCGGCTGAGCAAGCGGCACGGGGCGACGTCGGTCATGGCCTACAAGGAAATGGGGTATCTCCCCGAGGCGCTGGTGAACTATCTGGTCCGGTTGGGCTGGTCCCACGGGGATCAGGAAATCTTCACCATGGAGGAACTCGTCGCCCTCTTCGATCTGGACGCGGTGGGGCGGTCGGCAGCCGTCTTCAACCCCGAAAAGCTGCTGTGGCTCAACCAGCACTACCTCAAGGCGTATCCCGCGGAGTTGCTCGTGGAAAACCTCAAGCCTTTCTGGGAGGCGCGAGGCTATCCGGTGTCGGACGCCCGGTATTCCGCCCGCGTCGTTTACGATCTCCAGTCCCGCGCGAAGACCCTGGTCGAACTGGCCGACAGCGCCGCGTTCTACTTTGCCGATGCGGTGGCCTATGAGGCCGAGGCGGCGGCGAAGTTCCTGACGCCGGAGACGGCGCCGCAATTGGCGGCGGTCGCCGAGGCCCTGCCCGGATTGGCCGATTACAGCCGGGAGGGGATCGAGGCGTTCCTGCGGTCCTTCGTCGAGGCGCGGGGGATCAAGCTCAAGGCCATCGCCCAGCCCCTGCGCGTGGCGCTCACGGGTCGGACGGTCAGCCCGGGGATCGATGAGATCATGATCACCTTGGGGCTGGCCAAGACGCAGGACAGGATCCGGAAGGCCATCGCCTTCGTCGGTCGGCACTGAACGGTCCGGGTGTGGATTTCATGCACCCATTTTGCAGGGGTGCCGGTCCGGGTGCGCCTGAATCCACCTGATTTTCAGCTTGACTTTCGGACGGTTTTCCCATAGGAGGACACTTTCAAATTTCGATCTCCTGCGGATCGTTCATCGGGAGGACGCCGGATACAGGATCTTGTCGCGCGGCGTTTCCCATCCATGGTCCCATCGTCTAGTGGTTAGGACGCTGGCCTCTCACGCCGGAAACCGGGGTTCAAGTCCCCGTGGGACTACCAAAAAGAAATAAAGTGGTTACGGTGCTTATCGTAGCCACTCTTTTTATGCTTGTTTTCATTCCCCACTATATTCCCCACATCGAAAGGTATTCAGCCCCCTAGAATTTCTCCAGGAGTTCCCTTTTGGGCCCATTGCCATCCCGGCCAAATAACGGCGGATGCTCTCACACCTTTGCTTGCGATAAGACCACATGATTAGTTCTACTCCGACATATTATTTTGCAATGTTGTGGTGGGTGTGATAAGCAGGAGCCATCATGGAAAAAGAGTAACTACTCAGGTATCCCCACCATTGACTGGCGAGTAGTATAATTCGCCCCGTGAATACAAGCAAAAAATAAAATCATTTTCTGCTGGACTCAGGCGGCGGAATGCTGTAGTCTGTCAACCATGGCAGAATTCATGATCATTCAAGGACGGGAATTACACGCCGAAGACA
>DDXV01000068.1 GCA_002347815.1 Syntrophaceae bacterium UBA2251 | reverse complement strand
CGGCTGCTTTTTTTAAGATATCACGCTCCATCTTGGCCAGGGACAGCTCCCGCTTTACTTCGGCCAGCTCCCGCTCAATCTCTGTAAGCGGCCGTTGACCCTTGCCTGTCTCGCACAGGGCACCCCTTTTGGAAACTCTCCGCCACCTTTCCAACGTTGATTTTGGCAGGGATAGACGGCTTGAGACTTCCAGCACCGACATCCCACGTTCCGTCACCATCTTGACCGCTTCTTCTCGAAACTCTTTCGTGTATCGCCCGTTCGGTACTCTTTCCATCTAAACACCTCCGTCTTGGTTATTCTACCTGAACATCGGTGTCCACTTTTTTCAACCTACATCACCCTACAACGATGCCAAGCTCGACACGGAGGCCCTCGTCTGGCGTTACCAGGCTGAGAAGGGCATGGACGCCACCGTGATCCGGCCCGCCAACGTGATCGGTCCCGGAAGCGTCTGGGTCCGCGATGTCCTGGACAGCTACCGGAGACTCACCGTGCCCCTCATCGACGGGGGACGGTGGAGCGCCAGTCTCGTCTACGTGGAGAACCTCGTGGACGGGATCATCCGGGCCGGCACGCGAGAGGCCGGCCGCGGCCAGACCTATCAATTTCGGGACGACTGGAACGTCACATGGAAGCAATACCTGATCGATCTGGGCGCCATGATCGGAAAGGCCCCGGGTTTCAGCATCCCCTTTTCCGTCGCCTGGACCGCGGGGGCCGTGTGCGAAACGGTCCTCACGCCGCTGAATATCCGCGCCCCCATCACCCGTCTGGCCGCCGGGGTGATGGGGAGGGACAACGACGTGGACACGACGAAAGCGCGGACGGAACTGGGCTGGCAAACGATCGTCTCCTACCCCGAGGCCATGCGGCGGATCGGCGTCTGGGTCCGGGAGCGGTACGGCTGACGGCCGGGAATCGGCCCCCACACCCGTCCCTGATCACGCCCGCCTGAAGACCGTCCGCAGGGACACGTGGCAGACCGCCGTGAAGGCGATGGTGGTGAGCGTGGGCCCGACCGGGATGGGGAAGGGTTTGACGATATAATAAAAGCCGATGCCGGCCAGCAGGGAAACGGTTGCCGCCAGGTCGGCCCGGCGTTCGCGGTTGTCCCGCTTCAGAATAAAATAGTCGCACAGGAGAACGGCCACGAGGGGCGAAAAGACCGATCCCAGGATATAGAGAAAATCGGTGTATCTGTCGATCGGAAACACCAGGGCGAGCCCGGTCCCGAGGACGGTGAAGAGCACGGCGACCCAACGGCGGGAAAGTCCGGGGAAGATGTTCAGCAGCGACACGCCCGCCGAGAAGACGTCGAGGAAGGTCGTCGTCACCGTGGACAGGACGAGGATGGCCAGGGCGGCCAGCCCCAGGTTGGCCGCGAGCATCACGCCCGACGGATCGGCTGTTCCCGTGTAGATCGCGCCGACGAGACCGATCGCGTACATCCAGCAACTGCCGATGAAATAGCCGATCAGGGGCCCGGCCACGGCGGCGCGACGCGACGTCGCGAGCGAGGTGTAGTCGGAGATCAGGGGGACCCAGCTCAACGGCATGATGATGGCCAGCTCGAACCCCATGCCGAACAGGCCCGGGGATTTGGACGCCGTCTCCGCGGCGATGTCGGGACGGGCAAGAAGGACGCCGCTCATCACGCCGGTCAGGGCGAGCAGGAAGACCGCGGCGATCGTGTTGATGTACCGGAACCCTTCCACGTCCCAGAAGACCCACAGGCCGATGAGGACGCCGATCGCGACCATCATCGCCGCGGGGTGATTGAACTGCCACAGGGCGTTGGCGATGGCGTTCATGGCCACGCCGCCCTCGACGATCATGATCGCCGTCCAGCCGATCAACTGGAGGATGTTGATCGCGGAGATCAGGTAGGACCCTTGCCGCCCGAACGAGATCCGCGTGGACATGATGGCGGGCAGTTTTTCGTTGAACCCGATGAGGCCGGCCAGGACGAGGAGGGCCACCCCGACCGCGTGACCGAGGACAATGGCCCAGAGCCCCCTGACGAGCCCCAGATCGGCGAGAAATCCCCCCGCCAGGATCTCCGCGACGGACACGGCGGCCCCGAACCAGAGGAAAAACAGGTTGACGCCGCTGAGCTGATGTCGCTTTTCCATGCAAATATTCCTATACCGGCATTGGGGCGGGGCGTTCGGCCTCTTGCCTCTTACCCTTCACCCTTTGCCCCCGCCAGGTGGTTCGTCGGGCCGTGGCCGCCGCCGATCCGCCAGGCATGACGGATGGCCTCGGTGATGTAGCGTTTCGCCGCCGCGACGGCGTCCGGAACGTCCTTCCCTTGGGCGAGACCCGTGGCGATGGCGGCGGAGAAGGTGCAGCCCGTCCCGTGCGTGTCCCGCGTCGCGATCCACGACGAGGCCAGACGATGGACCTCCCGCCCGTCGTAGAGGACGTCGGTCGCCTCACCCAGGCCGCGGTCCAGGTGCCCGCCCTTGACGACGACGTGCCTCGCGCCGGCCCGGTGGATCCTCCGGGCCGCCTCCTCCATGTCCGCCAGCGAGGCGATCTTCATCCCCGCCAGGATCTCCGCCTCCGGGACGTTCGGGGTCACGACGAAGGCGAGGGGAATCAGCTCCGCGAGGAGGGGGGCCTTCGCCTCGTCGCGGATCAGGGGCGTGCCCCCCTTGGCGATCATCACGGGGTCCACGACGAGCTTCTCGATGCCGTATTCGCGGATTTTCCGGGCGACGAGGCGAATGACGTCCGCCGTGGCCAGCATGCCCGTCTTGGCCGCATCGACGCCGATGTCCGACGCCACGGCGTCGAACTGCGCCTCGATGAAGTCCAGGGGAACCTCATGGATGCCGTGGACGCCCACGGTGTTCTGGGCCGTCAGTGCGGTGACGACGCTCATCCCGAAGCCGCCCAGGACCGTGATCGTTTTCAGGTCCGCCTGAATCCCGGCGCCGCCGCCGGAATCGGAGCCTGCAATCGTCAGCACGCGCCGCGGGATCACGGCCGGTCTCCTTTCTCGAATGCCGCTTTGGCATAATGGACGACCAGGAGGGCGCCGCGGACCACGGTGACAACCCCCGTTTCCCCCGCCAACAGATTGCTGACGCCCAGGGTCGATCCGATCTCGAGCGTCGCCTCGTGCAGCGGATAGGCGAACCCCTCCAGCGTAATCCCTTCCGCCCGCTGGCCGAACGGAAAGATGGAGACGATCTCCCCCGCCTCGCCCGAAATCTCGTGGCGGCCCCGGACGAGGAAGACCTCGCAGTTCTCATCGACCAGCACCGTCCGGACGCCGTGCTTCAGGCCCAGGGCCAGAAGTGAAATGTTGCCCAGGGTGTGGTCGATCCGGTTGCCCATCGCCCCGTAGATCCGGATCTCGTCCGCGCCCGCCTGGCAGGCGAATTCCAGGGCCAGTTGCGTATCCGTCTCGTCCTTGGCGACGGGATAGCGGAGGAACCGGCTGCCCGCTCGCGTGAAGTGCGCCTGAAGGGCGGGCTCCAGGGAATCCATGTCGCCGATGATCAGCTCCGGCACCAGCCCCAGCGGCTGGAGGTGGCGCGCCCCGCTGTCCGCGCAGATCAGCGGAGGGCGGCCGCAGTGCTCCCAGCACTCGCGGAAGCGCGCCGGATCGCCCAGGGCGCCTCCGGCGATTACGAAAATGGTTTTTTTCACGATTCCCGCCTCTTCACATCCCTTGCGCGCCCCGGACATCCCGATCGCGCGGGCCCACGCGGGAGATTCTTTCCCGGACCCGGTCCCACGAAAAAAGGGGCCTTCCCCCGGGTGGGAAAAGGCCCCTTGTCGGCAATCCGCTGTGTTGATCGCTGCCACTCCCTGCGCTGGCATTACCCAGATCAGGTTCGAAGGGTATCTTCTCAGCCGCTTTCGGCACCCCTGGAAGAACGGCTATTGTCTACGATTTTGTTTCGGGAAAAGCAAGCGAATTCGGCAAGCCGAAGATCCTCGCGGCATTCTGCGTCGTCGCCCGGTCGAGTTCGGCAAGCGGGATGCCCCGGGCCGCGGCGATCTCAGCGGCCGCGTGGACCACATAGGCCGGCTCGTTCCGCCGTCCCCGGAGGGTCTGCGGGGCCAGGTACGGGGCGTCGGTCTCGACGAGCAGGCGATCCAGGGGAACCCGGCGCGCGATGTCCCGGAGCTTCTCGTTCTTGGGGTAGGTGACGGGACCCGCGATCGAGATGTAGAATCCCAGGTCGAGGCAGCGGCGGGCCATCGCCCAGTCGCCGGAGAAGCAATGGACGACCCCGCGCTTTCGTCCCTGCCAGGCCTCCAGGGCGGCGAGCGTTTCCGCATGGGCCTCGCGATCGTGGATGATGACGGGCAGGTCCGTTTCCGCCGCCAGCGCCAATTGCTCGCGAAACCGCTCCAGCTGCGTTTCGCGCGGCGAGAGGTTACGGTAGAAATCCAGGCCGATCTCGCCCCAGGCCACCACCTTGTCCCGGCGGCCCAGCTCCTTCAAGGCGTCGTAGGTCTCCGGAACGATGTCCCGGGCGTCATGGGGGTGGATGCCCACGGCGGCATAGACCTCCGGGTATTCCTCCGCGATGGCGACCGCCTTCCGGCAATCGGCCAGGGTCGTGCCCACCGTGACGATGGCCTCGACGCCGGCCCGGCGGGCGCGCATCAGCGTCTGCGGCCGATCCCGGTCGAAATCCGTCATCTCGAGATGGGCATGGGAATCGATCATTCAGTCTCCCGCTCCGGGCGGTCATCGTCCGGCTTCTCCCAGCTCACATCAAAGAAGTTCGCCTCAGCCTTGAGGTCGGGCAGCGTTTTCAGACCGGCCTTCAACTCCGCGGCCGTAATTTCGCCCCGCATGACCATCCGCGACAGGGTCCGTTTATCCGTCGTCGCCATCCCTCCCGATGGGTCCTTCTTCATCTCCATAACCTCCCGGCATCCAGAAATTCAGAGGGTTCTTTAGTACAATCCACGCATTTTTTCAACCCCTCCGCCCCGCCATAATCCACCACCAACTTTCA
>DDXV01000066.1 GCA_002347815.1 Syntrophaceae bacterium UBA2251 | reverse complement strand
ATGCCGTCGCCGACCATCGCGACCGTCTCTCCCCTCCCCTGCATGTTCCGGACTTCCGCCGCCTTGTCGCCGGGCAGGACCTCCGCGAGGATGTCCCCGATCCCCAGACGATCGCCGATGGCCCGGGCCGTGGCCCGGTTGTCCCCGGTGATCATGGCGACCTTGAGCCCCATCGCCTTCAGGGCGGCAATCGCCTCCCGCGCCTCGGCGCGCGGCGCGTCCGCGAGCGCGATCAAACCCACGGGCCGCCTCCCCTCGACCACAAACACGCAGGTCTTCCCGTCCGCCGTCAGGCGCCCGGCCGCGTCCGCCATCCCCCCGGGAGAAATCCCTTCCGCCTCCAGCAGCCGGCGGTTCCCCAGGAGCCAGGTCTCCGCACCGATCGTCGCCCGGGCGCCGAAGCCCGCCAGGGCGGTGAACCGCTCCACAGACCGGGGGGCGATGCCCTTTTCCCGCGCCCGGGCGACGATCGCCTGCCCCAGGGGGTGCTCCGAACCCGCCTCGATGGAGAGCGCCGCCTGGAGGATCCGCTCGGGATCCTCCCCGTCCGCGACCAGGACGTCCGTCACTTCCGGCGTGCCCCGGGTCAGCGTGCCCGTCTTGTCGAAAATCACCTCGGTCAGTTTATAGGCCTTCTCCAGGCTTTCCCCCCCCTTGATCAGGATGCCCCGCTCCGCCCCCAGGCCGGTACCGACCATGACGGCCGTCGGGGTGGCGAGCCCCAGGGCGCATGGACAGGCGATGACGAGGACGGAAATGAAATTGAGCATGGCCAGGCTGAAGCCTGCCTGGGGGGCACAAACAGTCCAGACGGCAAACGTCGCGAGACCGATGCCGAAGACCACCGGCACGAAGACGGCGGCCACGCGATCCGCCAGGCGCTGGATCGGGGCCTTCGACCCCTGCGCCTCTTCGACAAGGCGGATGATCCGGGCCAGGGCGGTTTCCTTTCCGACCTTCGTGGCCGTGAAGGTGAACGTCCCGACCCGGTTGAGCGTCGCGGCAAAGACCGGCGACCCCGCCTCCTTGGCCACGGGCAGGCTTTCGCCCGTCAGCATGGACTCGTCCACGCCGGAATTCCCGGAAAGCAGGATGCCGTCCGTGGGAATCGTTTCGCCGGGGCGCACGCGCAGGACATCCCCGATCAGGACCGCCTCGACGGGCACATCCACCTCGTCGTTTCCCCGGATCACCCGCGCCGTCTTCGGTTTCAGGTCGATGAGCCTCCGGATCGCCAGCGAGGTCTTTCCCTTCGCCCGGGCCTCCAGGAGCCGGCCGAGCACGACCAGGGTGACGATCATGGCCGCGCCGTCGTAATAGACGTGGGCCGCCACGCCGGCGCCGACAAACAGGTCCGGGATGAAGGTGGCAAGCACCGAGTAGAGGTAGGCCGCCAGCGTCCCCACGGCGACCAGGGTATTCATGTCGCTCGTCTTCCGCCGGGCGGCCTTGAAGGCGCCGGCGATGAAGCGGCTCCCGACCCAGAAGACGACCGGAGTCGTGAGCAGGAACAGCGCCCAGAGCAGGACCGGACGGGGAACGTCGCGGAGCAGGGGGAGCCCCTGTGTCATGGAGCCCGCGAAGATCACGACGCTCAAAACCGCCCCCACGACGAAGCGGCGCGTGAGGTCCCGGATCTCCCGCTCCCGCTCCTCCTGAACGGGGTCGGCGCGGTCATCGCCCGGAACCCCCAGGTAGACGTAGCCCTGGTCCGTCACAATGTCGCGCAGGGCCTCCAGGCCGGCCCATTGCGGCCGGTGAGAAAGCGTGGCCCGGGCCGTGGCCAGATTCACCGCGACGTCCGTCACGCCCTCGACCTGACGCAGGGCGGACTCCACCCGGCGCACACAGGCCGCGCAGGTCATCCCGCCGATGGCAATCGTCGTCGTTTCCGCGCGGCTCCGCTCAGACAACCTCGTACCCCGCCTTTTGAATGCGCTCCCGGATCACGGCCCGATCGACGGGCTTCGTCTCCGTGTAGCTCGCCTCGCCCGTTTTCAGGTCCACCCGGATATCCGTCACGCCCTCGATGCCCGTGAGGGCCTTCGTCACGGCCATGACGCAGTGCTGACAACTCATCCCCTGGATCTTGATCGTCGGCATAATTCCTCCCTGCATGCATAATGTAGGGCTAATATAGGCATCGGATTGGGCAATGTAAACGCAAATGGATTTGATGTTTGCAAATCCCTGGGAAATCGGGCATAATACCGGGAAATTTTCATCGCAACAGCGTCCAGGCTTCTTTATTCATCGTGAGCACGGGTGCGGTACACACGGATTCGTCGACCGGAGGCAACGGGCATGCTGATTCGCTGCTGGGGTGCGAGGGGTTCCATCCCTGTTTCAGGCCAGGAATATCTCAAATACGGTGGCGATACCACCTGCATGGAAATCAGGACCAAGGACGATGAGATCCTTATCATCGACGCGGGTTCCGGACTGAGAAGGCTGGGAAATCGCCTGCTGGCGGAGAAACGCCGCCAATACACCATGCTGTTCACCCATGCCCACTGGGACCATCTGATGGGTTTTCCCTTTTTCCGCCCCATCTACATTCGTGGGACGGACATCACCCTGTTCGGGTGTCCCTTCGCCCAGTCGTCCATCAAGGAACTGCTGGCCAACATCATGACCGCACCCCACTTTCCCGTCAACTTCGAGGACATCCGCGGCAAGATCACCTACCACGAGGCCTGCGACGAGTCCTTCACCTGGGGTTCCCTGACGATTACCCCTATCCCCTTGAGCCATCCCAACCAGGGCGTGGGCTACAAAATCGTCGAGGACGGCAAATCCTTCGTCTTCCTCACGGACAACGAACTCGCCTTCCAGCACGAAGGCGGCCTGACCCAGGCGGACTACCTGGCCTTCTCCCGGGACGCCGACCTGCTCATCCATGACGCCGAGTACACGGAACGGGATTACCATCGGGCCTGGGGCCATTCCCGGTACGGAGACGCCCTGGAGCTCGCCCTTCAGGCCAACGCGAAGATGTTCGGACTGTTCCACCACAACCAGGAACGGTCGGATGACGGGGTGGACGCCATGGTGGACGACTGCCGCAAAACCGTCTCCGAACGGGGGTCCCCGCTCCAATGCTTCGCGCTGCACCAGGACATGGAGATTCACCTGTAGGGACGCCCCGACGCGGAACCCCGCAGCGACTTTCCTTCATACACCCGGAGAGAGGAGAACCCGAGATGCATCCGAAAAACCGACACCGCGCGACCCTGAAACCGTTAATCACCGTCGTGGGGCTGCTGCTGGCCTTCACCGTTGCGGCCGCCTTCCTTCCCGCAGAAGCCGGCGCCCATGCCCCCAAAACCGTCCAGCTCGCCTACGACGCCGTCACGCAAACGCTCAGCGTGACCATCAGCCATCCGTCTCCCAACCCGGGCTTCCATTACATCAAGCGGGTGGTTGTCCGGAAGGAGGGGAAGGACCTGGAAAAGATCGAGTACAAGAGCCAACCGGTCACCCCGGAGTTCACCTATACCTACAAGATCGCCGCCGGCGGCGGCGACACCCTGGAGGTCACGGCCACGTGCAACATCTGGGGATCGAAGACGGAAAAGATCACCGTTCCCAAGACAGCGAAGTAATCCTCACGGTCCGCAGCGGACCGCGGAAAGGACCGCGACCTTGACGGCCTTTTACGCGCATGCGGGCTTGGTGGGTGCGGCATTCGGGCTGGTGGCGGCCGGCGCCGCCGTGGCGCGGTTCGCCCGGACGCGCCGGGGATGGCTGACCGGACACCGTCGGCTGGGTCTGGGCGGCGCAGGCAGCGCCTGGCTCGGGTCGGCGTTCGCCGTCGGCATGGTCGCGGGGGCGGGCGGCGGTCACCTGGGCTCTCCCCACACCTGGCTGGGTCTTGCAACGCTCGTCTTGACGCTCCTCACGCCGGCCCTGGGTCAGGCGTCCTTCCGCATCCGGGGAAAAGCGGCCCTCCTCCGCACGATCCATCGCTGGTCCGGACGGGCGACCCTCGTCCTCATGGCGGTCACGCTTGCCACGGGGCTCATCGCCGCCGGAATCGTCTGATTCTCGAAAAAAAGGGGTTGCGCCTCTCCGATCCCGCCTTGCGACCGAAGGGGGGGGGGGGAAGGGATCAGGTGTATTCCCGGGTCTTGAGGAAAGCCACGTCGGGCCAGGTTTCCATGCAGCGCTCCAGGCGGAACTCGCTGGCGGTGAGAAACGTCGGACGGCCCTCGGCGTCCAGGGCCAGGGAGCTCCCGTTTTCCCGCTCGAACTCCTTGAAGCGCTTCGGGTCCGCGCACGCCACCCAGCGGGCGACGTTGTACGGCGTCTCCTCGAAAACCGTATCGGCGCCGTATTCCGTGCGCAGACGCTCGGCGGTGACGTCGAACTGAAGCACGCCCACCGCACCCAGGATGTAGTCGCTTTTCCCCAGGGGCTGAAAGACCTGCACGGCCCCTTCTTCCGAGAGCTGCACCAGCCCCTTCTGGAGCTGCTTGCTCTTTATCGGGTTCTTCAGGCGGATGCGCCGGAAATTCTCCGGCGCGAAGCTCGGGATGCCGGTGAACTTGAGCGGCTCCGTTTCCGTAAAGGTGTCCCCGATCTTGATCGTGCCGTGATTGTGCAGACCGATGACGTCGCCGGGATAGGCCTCCTCGACGTTCGTGCGGTCCTGGGACATGAAGATGGTGGCGTTGGCCAGGGTGATCTCCTTGCCGATCCGGTGGTGCATGACCTTCATCCCCCGCCGGAAAGTCCCGGAGCAGACCCGCAGGAATGCGATGCGGTCGCGATGGGCGGGATCCATGTTTGCCTGGATCTTGAAGACGAAGCCGGTGAAGGCCGCCTCGTAGGGCGACACCTCCCGCGTCAGCGTGGGGCGGGCAACCGGGGCGGGCGCCATCTCCACGAAGGCGTCGAGCAGTTCCTTCACGCCGAAATTGTTGACGGCGCTGCCGAAAAAGACGGGGCTCTGGTTGCCCTTGAGGTACTGCGCCAGCTCGAAGGGACTGGCGGCCTCCGTGACAAGTTCCACATGCTCGCGGAGCTCGCCGGCCTGGCTTCCCAAAAGTTCGTCGAGGCGGGGATCATCGAGATCGGTGATCACGAGCCCCTCGCGGGCCTGCGTTGTCCCGCCGGGCGTGAAGAGGTGAAGCTCCCGGCGGTAGAGGTCATAGACCCCCCGGAAGGACTTCCCCATGCCGATCGGCCAGGACATGGGCACGCACTCGATCTGGAGCTTGTCCTCGATGTCGGCGAGCAGGGTCAGGGGCGGCAGGCCGTCGCGGTCCAGCTTGTTGATGAAGGTGATGATCGGCGTGTTGCGCATCCGGCACACCTCCATCAGCTTCTCGGTCTGCGGTTCCACGCCCTTGCCGCTATCGATGACCATCAGCGCGCTGTCCACGGCGGTCAGCACCCGGTAGGTGTCCTCGGAGAAATCCTGGTGGCCCGGCGTGTCGAGGAGGTTGACCTCGTAGTCGCGGTAGTTGAACTTCATGACCGAGGTGGTTACGGAGATCCCCCGCTCCTTTTCGATGCTCATCCAGTCGCTCAGCGCGTGGCGGGCGGCCTTGCGCGCCCGGACCGCCCCGGCCTGCTGGATGGCCCCGCCGAAGAGCAGCAGCTTTTCCGTGAGTGTCGTCTTGCCGGCATCCGGGTGGCTGATGATCCCGAAATTGCGGCGGCGATCCACTTCCCGTCGATGGTGCCTGTCCAAATTCAACCCTTCCGAGGCGCGTTTTCCGAATGCAAAAAACCGGGCAAACCGGCCCGGTTTCGCGAACGGGGCGCTTCATACACCGTTCGGAGCCCAAAAGTCAATGTTTATTCGGCCGTCGGGGCGACCGTCGCGTCGATCAGTTTGAGCCCGTTGTCGTAGAAAACCCGGTCATAGAATTCCTGCGACAGGCCGTACTCCCACAACGTTTCGATCTCCGACTCGCGCGGCAGGATGATGTTCGGAAAATCCGAACCGTACAGGATGCGGTCCTTGTACTTTTCAAGGGGGGCATTGCCGAGATCGAATCCGCCCCTGCCCTGCCAATCCTTGAAGAACGTGTAGGACGTATCCAGGTAGAGGCCGGGGTGATCGTCCAGCAGATCCATGAAGCCCTGGTACTCGAACGCGCCCATGTGGGCGACATTGGCCGGCAGGTCCGGATACCGCCGGAGGAGCTTCCTGAAGGGGTCCAGCCCTACATATTCGTTGCCGACCGGGCCGCTGCCCACGTGGAACAGGATGCGCTTCCCCCGATCCATGACCCGTTCGTACAGCGGGAAGAGGCGCTCGTCGTGCGGGAAGAAGCGCTGGACCAGAAGCTGCAGTTTGAAGCCCAGCACCCGCGGATGATCCAGGATTTCCTCGGCGTAGTCCAGGGCATGTTCATCCCCGGGATGGAAGGCCGCGAAGCAGTAAAGGTCGGGATTCTCGTCGAGCACCCGCGCATTCCATTCATTCAGGCCCTCCGCGACGCCCTCCCGATGGGCGTAATTGGAATAGACGATTTTCTCGATGCCTTGTTCGTGCAGGTACGCGATGCACTCGCGATGGTAGAGCTTATGGAGGACGTCCCAACGATAATCCCTGGCGAAAAACTCCCAGATGGCGTCGCACATCCGGTCCGGAAACAGATGGACGTGAAAATCGATCCTGGGGATGTTTATGTTCTTCATGAACTCATTTTCCGCTCCGGCGTTATTTCCGCGTGATGAACTCCCCGACGAAGCCGGCGACCAGTGTCGCGCCCCGCGTGTTCAGGTGAAGGAGATCGGTCAGGTACAAAAATCCGTTCCCCGCGGATATGTCATCGTACGATTGCCTCAGGAGGTAGTGCTTCGCCAGGGCCGCGTACAGGGGAAGCTGCGTGTCCCCCGTGTGCGACAGCGTCGGTTTTTGCCCGCGCGCCCGGATGCCGGCGGTCATCGCTTCATTCAGCGGCAGGTAGTCCACGTTTGGGGACCGGGCCGCCTCCTTAATGATCCCGCTGTATTCGGCCGCGCGTCGAAAGGCGACACTGTCCACGTCCTCACCGATGGGCGGCAGGGAGAGCAGGGCGATCCGGGCGTGGGTGCGGGCCTTCAGTTTTTCGCACACCGCGACGAGGTTGCTTCGGAACCATGCGCGATCCGGCCGGCGGGGCAGTTTCATCTTTCGGATGAGTCGCCGCGCGGTCTGGTCGCCGAGCGACGCATTGGCGTCATTCGAGCCAATCAGGATCGTGACGTAATCCGGATCGCACCGGATGATGTCCTCCACCCGCATGTTCAGATTGTACGCGAGGCTGCTGTTGACGCCGGCATTGACGAACGCATACGTCCCGTCCGGAAATTTCCGGTTCAGGAGCTCGACATAATTGACGCTCACCGCGCCGTGGGTCAGGCTGTCCCCGGCGCAGACAACCACTCGGGCGCCCGGTTTCGCGGCCGGCCCCGCCAGGAAGGCCGCCGGACGGTTCTCCGGCAGTCGCTCCGCGTCGGTGGAGATATAGAGATAGCCCCCGATCAGGACCAGGACGATGGCGACCAGGATGACCCCGATCCACAGGACGGTCTGTTTCACGCGAACCCCCTTTTTTGATGATCCTCGCCGGTCCCCCGTTCACGCCCGGCCGTAGTCGTCCTCCAGGCGCTCGATGTCGTCCTCGCCGAAATACGTTCCGGTCTGGACCTCGATGAAAACCAGGTTCGTCCCGCCGGCGTTCCGGATGCGGTGGGCGGCGCCCTGAGGGATGTCCACGGCCTGTCCCGCCGCGAGCGGAATCTCCTCGCGATCACGCGTGACAACGGCCTCTCCCGCCACGACGTACCAGTGCTCCCGGCGGCGGCGGTGGCGCTGGAGGCTCAGGCGCTTGCCGGGATAGACGCAGATCCACTTGACCTTGTGATCCGCCTCGTCGGCCAGGACCTGGTAATATCCCCAGGGCCGGTGATCCTCTTCGATGATGCCCGCCATGACTTTCCTCTCAATCCAGCGCCACGGGTTCCTTGCACTTGCGGCAGCGCTTGGCCCCCCGGAAGAGCTTGTAGCCGCAGTGGGGGCAGAGATAACGCTTTTCCTCCGCGGCCATCCATGCCGCCGTCCCCTGCTCCCGCCATTGGGGAATCGCCCGCAGGATGACCTGCTTCCCCACGGCGATCGGAAACTCCTCGATAAACCGGCAGGGAAACTCCGCGCACTGATGGCAGCCCTCATACCCCTTTTCCTGCGTGCAGGTCTTGATGCGGCACGCCCGGCACAGGACGAAGGGGTCGTCGGAAAGGCAGCCCTTGCAGCGGATGTCCGCCGCCGTCAGGCCGTAGATCGGCGCCAGACGCTCCTTGAAGTTTTCGTCGTTGTTCTCGTGGGCGATCCGGATGCCGCAGACGCCGCAGTACAGGCCGCAGGGCGCCGCAAATTCCTTTCTCGGTTCCATCGCTTCCCTCCTTTTTTTATCCTCCATGCGCCTCGTCCCAATTCGCACCGAAGCCGATCTCCACGGGCAGCGGGACCCGGAGTTCGGCCACGCCCTCCATCTCCGCCTTGAGCAGGGCCGTCACGGCCTCCCGCTCCGCCGCCGGGACCTCGCAGACGAGCTCGTCATGGACCTGCATGATCATCCGAGCGGCCAGCTCCTCCTCCCGCAGGCGCCGGTGGGTCCGGATCATGGCGATCTTGATCAGATCCGCCGCCGTCCCCTGGATGGGGGTGTTGACGGCCATCCGCTCGGCGAACTGCCGGACCGTCGCGTTGGGACTGACGATCTCCGGCAGGTAGCGGCGGCGGTTCAGCAGTGTCGAGACGTACCCGTCCCGGCGAGCCCCCTCGAGCACGGCGTCGAGATAGGCCCGCACCCCGGCGTATTTCCGGAAGTAGCCGTCGATGTAGAGCTGCGCCTGGCGTTGCGTGATGTCCAGCTCGCGCGCGAGTCCGAAGGCGCTCATCCCGTACAGGACGCCGAAGTTGATGACCTTGGCCTGGCGCCGCATCTCCGGGTTGACCATCTCCGGAAAGACCCCGAAGACGTCCGCGGCCGTCCGGCTGTGGATGTCCGCGCCGGAGGCGAAAGCATCCAGAAGATTCTCGTCGCCGGACAGGTGAGCCAGGACCCGGAGCTCGATCTGGGAATAGTCGGCGGAGACGATGCACCACCCCGGCGGGGCGATAAAGGCCTGGCGGATCCGCTTCCCCTCCAGGGTCCGAACGGGGATGTTCTGGAGGTTCGGGTTGCTGCTGGAGAGCCGCCCGGTCGCGGTCACCGTCTGGTTGTAAGAGGTGTGCACACGGCCGGTTTCCGGGTGCACGAGCTGCGGCAGGGCATCGATGTAGGTGGACTTGAGCTTCGCCATGCTCCGGTAGGCGAGGATCTCCGCGGGCAGCTCATGGCTGCGCGCGAGAAAGTTAAGCACGTCCACGTCCGTCGAATAGCCCTCCTTTGTCCGGCGGCCCTTCGGCAGCCCCAGGCGCTCGAAGAGGATGACCTGGAGCTGCTTGGGGGAATTCACGTTGAAGCGCTCCCCGGCCAGGCGGTAGATCTTCTCCTCCGACAGGGTCATCAGCTGCTCGGTTTCCTGCGACATCCGCCGGAGGAGATCGACGTCGAGCAGGACCCCGTGCCGCTCCATGTCCGCGAGGACGGGCGTGAGCGGCATTTCCACGTCGGCGAAGAGATCGTGGAATCCCTGCCGGTCGAGTTCGTCCATCAGCACTCCTGCCAGTTCGCGGACGGCGCAGCAGCGGGCCCCGGCATAGTCCGCCAGGGTTTCCGCCGGAACGGTCGCGAACGAGACGGCCCTGGCGCCGCTCCCCACGATCTCCTTCGCCGCGGCGAGCGACCGGTGGAGATGCTCATCCGCGATCTCGGCGAGCTCGAAACCGCGGCGCCCCGGATTCAGGAGGTAGGCCGCAACGAGCGTGTCGCAGTCGATCCCGGACAGCGCGATGCCGTTCCGTTCCAGGACGATCAGGGCGGTCTTCAGGTCGTGGCCGTGCTTCCGGACGGCCGGATCGGTGAGAACCGGCGCGAGGACGGCGAGGATGTCCGCGGCATCCGGCGCGGGGACTTCGCTGTCCCCGGGCGCCATCAGGGGGAGATAGAAGGCCCGGTCCGGCGCGGTCGAGACGGCGAGCCCCACCCACGCGGCCCGCATGGCCTCGGGCACGGAGAGGACGGCGTCGATGGCGATCTCCCACACGCCGCGCAGGGCCTCGCGGAACGCCTCCAACTCCGCCCCGCTCCGGACGAGTCGGGACGACACCGCCTGTGGCGCGTCCCGCAGCTCAAGCTCCTTGATCAGCGAGTGGAACTCGTACTCCTGAAAGAGCGCCTTCAGGGCCGCCGCGTCCGGCCCGGTGTAGCGGCAGTCCTCCAGGTCCAGATCCACGGGCACGTCCGTCCGGATGACCGCCAGCTCCCGGCTCAGGCGGGCCTGCTCCGCATGGGCGAGCACCGCTTCCCGCATCCGGGCGTTGTAGATCTTCTCGGGCTGGGCGAGCATCGCCTCGATCGTCCCGAACTGCTCGAGGAGGCGCTGCGCCCCCTTCGGGCCGATGCCGGGGACCCCGGGAATGTTGTCCGAGGCGTCGCCCATGAGCCCCAGCATCTCGACCACGCGGTCCGGGGCGACCCCGAAGCGCTCCCGCACGGCGGTGGCGTCGAAGGTCTTGTCCCGCATCGTGTCCACCATCACGACGTCGTCGGAGACGAGCTGCATCATGTCCTTGTCCCCGGAGACAATGAGGACCCGGATCCCCTGCGCCGCATGGCGCTTTGCCAGCGTCCCGATGAGGTCGTCCGCCTCGACGCCCTGCTTCTCCAGCACCGGAATGTTGAAGGCCCGGACAACCTCGCGGATGACGGGAATCTGGGGGAGAAGGGCGTCTGGAACCGGCCGGCGCGTGGCCTTGTAGGCGTCGAAGGCCTCGTGGCGGAAGGTCGGTCCCTTCACGTCGAAGGCCACGGCGATGTAGTCGGGGCGGTGATCCTTCAGAAGCTTCATGAGCATGGTCGTGAAGCCGTAGACGGCGTTCGTCGGAAAGCCGCGGGAGTTCGTCAGCTCGCGAATGGCGTAGAAGGCCCGGAAGACATAGTTGCTGCCGTCCACCAGCACCAGGGTGGGTCGGTTTCGTTCATTCATCTCGATCTTCTCCGGCCCTGAATCCAACGTCCGTCCTTTCGCCCTTGGCTTTCGCCTTTGGCTTTTGCCTGGCGCCCGACGCCCTGCGCCTGTTGCCGATCCCCTTCGCCTGTCCCCTCGCCCGTCTTTGACTTCACAGCGCAAAGCGGGCGTTGATCTTGAACGTCTTCGTCGCCTTCAGGCGCAGGATCTCGACGCCCGTCTTCTCCTCGATCGCGTCGAGCGCCCGGGCGAGGGCCTCTTCCGACGGGGCGATGAAGGTGAACCAGACGTTGTAGTCGTGGTCCCGCCGGTAGTTGTGGGTCACGCCGGGGCAGGCGTTGACGGTCGCCACGAACTCCCGGAGCCGCTCCTCCGGCACGCGCGCGGCGCACAGGACGCTCGCGAAGCCCAGCCGTTCCTTGTCGAACACCGCCCCCAGCCGCCGGATGATGCCCTTTTCCTTCAGGGCCCTGACGCGCGCCAGGACCTCCGCCTCCGTGCTGCCGACCGCCTCGGCCACCTGCGCGAACGGCTCCGGGACGAGCGGAAAGTCGGTCTGGATGAGGTTCAGAATTTTGCGGTCGAGTTCGTCCATCGGCGCTTCCCGTCCGGCCGGGGCCGTGCGTGCATCGGCATCACCCTTCAGGCCGCCATTCCCGCCGGGGAGCCCCCGATGAGCGGCCGGCTTCGAAGCCCCCGCGGAATGACGGCAGGTCCTCTTATCCAAGCTCCCGCTTCATCCCCGGCGCGGCTCGTAGGCGCACAGCGGCTCGGCCGCGAGATAATCCCCCGTGGCCTCGTAGGCGCGGGCGCGGCAGCCGCCGCAGACCCGGACGAATTCGCAGCGCCCGCACTTCCCGCCGTAGCGGTTCAGATCGCGAAGGCTTGCAAAGATCCGCGATGTTTCCCAGATCTCCCGGAATCCCCGTTCCCGGACCTGGCCGCAGTCGAGCTCCAGATAGCCGCACGGCTGCACCTGACCGGTGTGGGAGATGAAGCAGAAGGCGCTCCCGCCCAGGCACCCCCGGGTCGCGGCGTGGAGGGGGTGGGCGGCCTTCCCCGCCCCCGCGTCCGGGCCTGGGCCGGGCCGGTTCCCGTCCGCCTCGCCGGCCGTCCGCGCCCTTCCTCCTTGCTGGTGGAGGATGCGGAAATAGTGCGGGGCGCAGGTGGCCTTGAGCTGGAGCGCGCAGGCGCCGCTTTTTTCGTAGAACCACTCCAGCGTCCGCTCGTAGGCCTCGGCGTCGATTTCCTGCCCGGCCAGGTCCTTGCCGCGCCCCGTGGGGACGAGGAGGAAGATGTGGTGGGCCGCCGCGCCGAGCCGCTCGGCCAAGGCGAGGATGCCGGGGAGCTGGGAGAGGTTCTCCCGCGTCACCGTCGTGTTAATCTGGAACTCCAGCCCCGCCGCCCGCAGCGCGGCGATCCCGGCCAGGGCGCCGTCGAAGGCCCCGGGGACCTGACGGAAGGCGTCGTGCGAGGCGGCGTCGAGACCGTCCAGGCTGACGCTCACTCGCTGGATCCCGGCCCCGATCAGCCTCCGGGCGACGGCGTCATCGACCCGGGTCCCGTTTGTGGCGAGGACCATCCGCAGGCCGAGAGCGGTCCCGTAGGCGGCGATCTCATAGACGTCCGGTCGGAGCAGCGGCTCTCCCCCCGTCAGGATGACGACCGGCCGCGCGAAGGCGGCGATCTCGTCGAGCAGCCCCAGGCAGCGGACCGTGTCCAGTTCGTCCGGGTACGGCCCCCGGCAGGCGGCCGCCCGGCAGTGGACGCACGACAGGTTGCAGCTCCGCGTGATTTCCCAGGCGACCATCCGGAGCGTGGCAGGCAGGATCGGGAGGGCGCGCGTCTTGCGTGCGTCCGTTTCCCCGCCCGTCGGCGCATTTTTTTGCGTGACCGAGTCCGCCATCCCCGCTCCCGAAACGATCCTCCCCGATGCCCTTTGCCCCGAGTCCTTCGGCCTGACCCCTGGGGGCCTCAGCCCTGAAACCTGGAGTCCTTCGCCCTTCACTTTTGCCTGCGCCCTCAACCCTCAGCCCTGAAGCCACGGGATCTCGGTTCTTCATCCCGAGTTCTCCGCCATGCGCCTTTCGCCCTCAGCCCTGCGCCTTTCGCAGACCCCGCGCGGCCTCCAGGGCGAAATACGTGATGATCATGTCCGCCCCGGCGCGCCGGATGGCCGTCAGGACCTCCCACATCGCCCGCTCGCCGTCGAGCCAGCCCAGTTGCGCGGCGGCCTTGATCATCGCGAACTCTCCGCTGACGTTGTAGGCCGCGAGCGGCAGGTCGAACTCCTCCCGCGCCCGGCGGATGACGTCCAGGTACGCGAGGGCGGGCTTGACCATGATGACGTCCGCCCCCTCCTCCACGTCCAGCGTGATCTCGCGGATGGCCTCATCGCCGTTCGCCGGGTCCATCTGGTAGGCCTTCCGGTCCCCGAACTGCGGCGCGCTTTCCGCCGCCTCCCGGAACGGGCCGTAGAACGCGGAGGCGTACTTCGCCGCGTAGGCCATGATGGGCAGGTCGTCGAACCCCGCCTCGTCCAGTCCTTCGCGGATCGCCCCCACCTGCCCGTCCATCATCGCCGAGGGCGCCACCATGTCGGCCCCCGCCCGGGCATGCGAGACAGCCGTCTCGGCCAGGACCTCCAGGGTCAGGTCGTTGTCCACCGCGCCCTTCTTGAGCATCCCGCAGTGGCCGTGGCTCGTGTACTCGCACAGGCAGACGTCGGTGACGACGAGGATGTCGGCCACCTTGTCCTTGATCCGCCGGATGGCCTGTTGGACGACGCCGTCGCGGGCGAAGGCCCCGGAGGCGACCTCGTCCTTCCGCTCCGGGACGCCGAAGAGCAGCACGGCGGGCAGCCCCGCCTCCCGCGCCTCCCGGACCTCCTGGACGAGCACGTCGGCCGACATCTGGAAGACCCCCGGCATGGAGGCGATGGGCTTCTTCACACCCTTTCCCGGCACGACGAACAGGGGATAGATCAGGTTGTCCGCGGCGAGCCGCGTCTCGCGGATCAGGCGGCGCAGGTTCTCGTTCTTGCGCATCCTTCGGGGTCGATAGTCCGGAAAATTCATCGTCGGATCCTTTCGGGCATCGTGTTTTCGGGCGGCGCCGCTCCCCGCGCGAATGAGCTTCCGCGCCGCGCGGACATCCGGCGCGTCTCCCCGCTCACGTCCGGGCGATCTCTTCGTCCGTCAGGTAGCACGCGGGATCGGGCGCCCAGATCTCGCCGGTTGCCGCCTCGGCGCGGGCGCGGAAGTTGCCGCCGCACACGTCGAGCCAGCGACAGGTCGCGCAGCGGCCCGTCAGGAGCGGGCGCTTGTCCTTCAGGCGGGCCATCAGTTCGTTCGAGGTATCGCTCCAGATCTCGCTGAAGGGGCGGCGGCGGACGTTGCCGAAGGAGATCCCCCGCCAGAACTGGTCGGCGTGCACCTCCCCGTCCCAGCTCACGCAGCCGATCCCGTTGCCGGAGCTGTTGCCCTCGTTCATCTTCAGAAGCTCCAGGACCTCCGCGGCGCGCCGGGGATCCTCCTTGAGGAGCCGCAGGTAGACGTACGGCCCGTCGGCGTGGTTGTCCACCGTGAGAATCTCCTTGGGGCACCCCCGGTCGAAGAGGCTCCGCGTCCGATCCATGATGAGGTCGAGCACGGCCCGGCTCTCGGCGTGGGACAGGTCCTCCTCCATCAGCTTGGAGCCGCGCCCGGAATAGACGAGGTGGTAGAAGCAGGCCCGCGGGATGTCCTCCGCCTCCAGGAGATCGAAGATGGCGGGGATGTCCCGGACGTTCAGCCGGTTCATCGTGAAGCGCACGCCTACCTTGATCCCCGCCTCCCGGCAGATCCGGATGCCCCGGATCGCCTCCGCGAAGGCCCCCGCGCGGCCCCGGAACCGGTCGTGCGTGGGTTCGAGGCCGTCCAGGCTCACCCCCACGTAGGACAGGCCGATGTCCCTGAACTGCGCGGCGAATGCCTCCGTGATTCGCGTGCCGTTCGTCGAGATGACCGCGCGGACGCCGCGCGCCGCGGCGTGATGCACCAGCTCCGGCAGGTCGGGCCGCATCAGCGGCTCCCCTCCGGAGTACAGGATGACGGGCGCACCGAAATCGGCCAGGTCGTCGATGAGCGCCCGGCCCTCCACCATCGACAATTCGTCGCGGTATTCGACGTCCCGGGAACTCGAGTAGCAGTGGATGCAGCGGAGGTTGCAGCGGCGGGTGACGTTCCAGACCACGACCGGCTTCTTGTCGGCGGAGAACTGGAGCAGGTGGGAGGGCAGCTTCCCCGATTCGCGCCCGTAACGCAGCACGTCCCCGGGCTCCACGGCCCCGCAGTATAGTTTCGAAATCCCGATCATCGCCGTCATCCCCGACGTTCTGCCGAACTCTATAGCCTCCACCGGCAAATGTCAAAAAAATCGTTGAGACGGGCGGAATTGCTCCTTCTGAAGCAGCGCCTCGACATGAACCGTCATGCGCTGGTGTATCAGTTCCATGACTTAGGCATCATCCTAGCAAACTCGCATTATCGAGATCGGCGACGTTCATGACCGGTTAAACTCTTCCTCGAATGCCTTGACGACCGTCAGTACCTCATCAAAGGATGGCGGCTCGTCGAAGAACATCTCTGCCCGCATGGCCTCGTAATCCCGCCGCCAGTTGCTTTCATGCTCAGGCGGCGGCACCAGCCGCAGAGTCCCCTTGCACAATGTATTGTAATCCACACAGCCGACCTTGAAGAAAAGCTGTCGGTGCCGGGCGACGCGATCGAACAGCTCCGGATCCTTTACGGCCTGCACCGCAACTCCCTTCCGGATCAGGCACCAGATGTCGTAGTAGTGG
Organism: Syntrophaceae bacterium UBA2251; assembly: GCA_002347815.1. Taxonomy (GTDB): domain Bacteria; phylum Desulfobacterota; class Syntrophia; order Syntrophales; family UBA2251; genus UBA2251. The sequence goes on along the minus strand of DDXV01000066.1, from coordinate 15,304 downwards.
CGGGATAGGCCGGCCCGGCGCTGTCTATCGCGGGGACGAAAGGTTTCCTCATGTAGGAGCATCGCCTTCTCCCAGAAAGTCCGCTGGGCAGCCACCGTCCTTATGGCAAAGGCGCTTTCAGGCAGTAGGTGGGGAAACGCTTCTGCCAGATAGGGCTGAATAACCGGCCTTTCGACGGGTTCCGTTTCCGATCGGGCGCCCATCTCGATCTTTACGACCGGCCGCACATAGGCCAGGCGCTCCTGGAACACGGATGGATAGTGGAAAAGCAGGGTTTGTTGGTCAGGGTCCTCCTCCCGGTCCGCAGGGGTCAGACGCCACTTCATGCCATCCGGAATCGCCTCCTGAAATCGGCGCTCCAAGGCCGGTTCGAGTTCCTCCGCGATGTGATGGCCGCATGTCTTAACCAGCCGCTTCCGCTGTTTTGCACTGAGGCTATCGCCACCGAACCCGAGGTACTCCCGGTCGATGACCACGTCAATATCCTCTGAAAATCGGGATATGAGCCGCCAGCCTTTGGACAGGGATGTCCCGCCCTTGAAGGTCAAATGCTCCTCCCATTCCGATAGGCCGAAAAGCTCCCGAAGGGTCCAGCAGACCCAGAAATCCTTCTCGATACTCGCCGGAGGCAGGCCGAGTTTCTGCTGGCCCTCTTCACAGATGAGCCGGCGACGGTCGGCAGGGAAGTGCAAAAAGGCATTCATCGGTCATTTTCCGCCGGCCCGGCAACCCGTCGCAGAATGGCGACGATCCAGGCCGGAGCATAGCGGACATCCTTAAGGAGTTGCTTCTTGTCGTCAGAGGAGAGCCGCTTTTGTAGACGTGCCACAACGGCATCGTCCACATGCCCTTGCCCGAGATGGCGCAGTGCCTGGATGACCAGCCCGGAGATCAGCCCGGCCGTTGCCATGGCGCGGGGCGTCGTGTGCTTGAGCACGATGACCTGCTTGCCGATTTGGACGCGGCGCGACAGACCGTCGGTGAGAAAAACGATCTTCATGGGCACCTGGGCGGAGAGACCCAGCAGGTTGGCGGCATAACCCCCGGACGGTTGCAGGAGGATCTTGTCCCGCCCCTTCAGCGCCTTGACGATGGCGTCGGTCGTCGGGGAAAGCAGGCCGAGATCCGAATCTGTGCGCGGGTAATCATACAACCCGCGGGCTAGGCGGCGCAGTGTCCCTTTCTTCGCCAGCCGGTGCAGTGCCAGGTCCACCGCCTGCCGGCTTCCCAGGTCCATAAAGTCGCCTGGGGTGACGACGCAACCCTTACCGCGTCCATAAATGCGGCTTACTATTCTAGAATCAATGCTTTGCATGATACTCCTGCATGAAATTTTGTAAGGAAAAATAGCACTTATTTCTTACAAAAACAAGAAGACTTTATTACATTTGCACAGGATAAAGAACTGCCAACCTTATTTTCCATCTATGAACTTACTGAGCTTCACACGTTCCTCATCTGTGAGATATCGGAAAGATTGCGGGGGTCGAAAATTTTTCCCAAAAATCAATACTGGATCAATGCCACCAGTTATTGGTTTGACTTTGATCAGCTCTATGGCAAACGCATCTTTTTTCCCTGCCAGGTAGGAGAACAACCTTCTTCGGCTAATGCCTCCGCCTTTAGTCTTTGCTAAATTCCAAAGGCCAGTCCGAGAACTGTGAAACACATGTTTAACCTGGGCCAATGCAACTATTTTTCGCACACGTGAGGTGGCGTAGATGACCAGCATCCCGACTGGACGTGCTGCCCAACTACGCCGAAACTCCAATCTCTTTTCACCCGAAACAATCTTCTCAGCGTGGATAGGGTGAATGGAGATCAATACATCACTGTTATTCAATTTCCCTTATCCTTTCAAACGCGTCATGTGATATTTTCACTATACTCTGGGGAGGGCCTTTTAGGATGCCTTGTCTTTCCAGTGAACTCTGGGACACTGGATGTTCAAAGTGTTTTACCAGCCGAAAGAGCATCACTCTGGTTGGCTTTTTGGCCATTTCCTCAATTTCATCCATTGAATAGACTGTGCGTCGTTTGACTCGACTAGCGATAATTCCTGCCTCCTCAAGCGTAATATAGTTCTCTACAACCCCTACGCTAGTGTGGTGTTACAGTAACGACTTTACAATGGTCGGTCATTATAACGTCACGTCGGAATCATCAAGCAGCCACTATGATTGTAAAGGCTATACGGTAACACTACACTAGTTATCGCTCGTTCGTCATGAGAACGGTAGAAATAAACCAAATCACCCGGATTCATCCGTTTGGTCTGTGCATGACAAAGATAGGCCAACTTAATTGCATTTCCAGTTGAAGTCGCCTGCTTAAAGAGATCAAGTTGCCGATCAATCGGTGAATTGTAATCTGGAAACAAGATTCGGTGATATCTGGGAAGGATCGGGATAATGAATTTACTGATTGATTGGCCAGACAAATAGTGTGGGAAAAATTGTTTCAGATAGTCAAAAGGCGCCAAAGCAGTAACAGGTGGGGACACAGGGTGTTTCTTGAGGTATACAGCATCACGACCCTCCGAACCGGGATCATGGCCGACATGAACAAATCCAAAATCTTCCAACATCTGAAAAAGAAGGCTGTTTTCACCAATATCCCCGTGGATAAAAATGTTTTCCAAACGATTTACTGTCGCATAACGGAATGCGGCCTTCAAAAAGAGTTCACCAATTTTTCGACCTCGAACAGACGTACCAACTTTAAACGTACAGAGCTTAAGCGCCGAACCATGCAGAACAAGTCCATCTTCTGTAATAGTTTCGTTTTCTTGTTCTGTATAAATACATATTGCGCCTAAATTTCCGGGTGATTCCCATGAAACCCAAGCGCTTCTACCCGTTCGTGCTTTGTCTCTAAACCAGCTATCAAAAGCAGAATAGTCTCTACGTAAACTATCGAAGAATTCGGTTTCAAGATAAGGTGTCAGAGAATAGAGGGGCTTTGGTTCTATGTTAGGCAACAGCACTTGTGTCGTATCGTGCAACCTGCGTAGCCAGTCTTCCACAGTCTGGATCGTATAGACACGGTCTACAAGCCCCCGTACCTTGGCTTTGTCATGTATTTCCCGATCTTCAGTGACAAGCGCATGGACAGCATCACAATACAAAGCGTAGAGGATTTCATTGTCGGCCGCGTCATTCGGTCTTGTATCAGCTGAGTTCCAAGGGCACGGTAGGCGATGATCCAACCTACTGTATTGCTTGATCCGATCCAAATTCTGCATGCGTCGAGAAGTATTTGTATCCCGCAGGAAATCATCTTCCGATGCAGGGTGATAGACCAATTGATGATTGTGCGCATGGGCCAACCGAACGAAATTGGCCATGCTTCTCTCTAAGATATGGCTGGAATCTTCAAGTGGGATAATGATGTTCGTGCAAAGCAGAAAGCGCATCTTGGAGGGTAGCCTCAAGAAGTTGTCGACGTGTGGCGGTGGTGTTGGAGATCTGGGATTCCAGTTCGCCGCACAGGGCCATCAGTTCGTCCACCCTTGCCACGATTCGGTGTTGTTCGGCGAGGGGTGGGAGGGGAATGAGGACTTCGTTAAGGATTCCAATGTTGATGTTTTTCTGGGCTGTTGAAGGGGCATACTCAAGCAGCCCGGCCTTCACCGTTCGTATGAAGTACTCAAAATAACGGGAGTTCGGGAAAATTGGTGCCGGGATAAAACCAACGACACTATCGGGGAAGCAAGCGTCAAAACTAAGGATCCCACTATCAGCAATGTTGGCGGCAATTGTTATGCATAAAGTACCTTTCGGCCATTTGGCACTCTGGGCGAGTCCTATATCATTGTACTTATCTGTGAACGTCTCAATAACACCCCTTGAGCGGGCCACATCCCCAGTCTGCACAAATAAATGAGTCCCTCCTTCGAAGAGGGATGCGTCATTTCTAGGTCTATGTTTAGATTTACCTCTTCCGAAAGTACCTAAATCTGGGAATCGTGTCCAAGACCAGCCGTGCGGTAATGCAAATGGAGCGGATGCTTTACCTCTCCCATTTAGCTGACGTTCGGACCGTATCCTGTACTCTTTAACCGTCCCTAACCTTTCCTGCCTGATTCGTTCGATAAGCGCTGACGCTGGCTCATCCTTCGGATTCTGCGGCACGAGTTTGCCGCGGACGGCAAGATTGAGTATAGTCTGGCGGAGCTGTTGGATGTGCTCGGGGCGGGTGGTGAGACGCGGCAGGTGGTTGAAATAGAAGCGGGCGTTCTCTTCAAAGGTGGCACTGCTGCTATCGGAATCAGGACTGGCATCGCCATTGTTCAAACCATGCAGGGTTGACGCCACCAGTCGGTGACGCCGCTTCTCCCGCTTGGCCTGTGTCACCTCCAGTTCGTCGCACAGCGCCATCAGTTCGTCCACTTTCGCCACGATTCGGTGCTGCTCAGCAAGGGGTGGAACGACAACCGGTAACTGATGGGCTTCACTGCGGCTGAGTCCCGGCTTCACACCTTTCCCGAGGCCTCCCAAATCCAGAGTTTGAAGAACGATGAGTAGAAAGTGAACGTTAAAAAAGTTTGGCGGAATCAAATAGTAAGCAACATCTGTTGTCCAAGATGGACCTTCACAGAGATTGAGAGCTCCTGCGGAACCTTTACGGCCAATAATTATTGCCGGCTCATCTGTGAGTGCCGTCTCACAGTAACCGACAACACCGTTTGAGCCAAAGACGGGAACTCTTCCTTCGGCGCAACGATCGCTCGCGGGAAGCGCCTTGCCGTAGTTCATGCTTAAAAGCCTGCCAACCTTGGCCGAGATCCACTTCGCCGGAAGATCAAAGGGAACCTCTGCCGATTCCTCACCAATATGTTTCAGTAGATCCGACTCCAGTTCATCCTGTGGATCCTGCTCCACCAGCTTCCCCCGGACGGCCAGATCCAGAATGAACTCCCGCAGGCGGGGTACGGCATCCGGTGCCTCGCTGATCTCATCGAAGTGTTTGAGGAGCCAATTGGGATTCATCGGAGCAGCGCCTCTTCCAGGATGGCCTTCAGCCGGTCGCGGAGTCTGGCCGTTTCCTTTTCGCTCTCCTCCAGCTTGGCCAGGAGCGCGGCGGGATCGCCGTGATTCTCCTCGACGGTGTGAGGGTTCTTGAAGTCGAGGTTGTAGGTGCGCGCCTTGATCTCGTCGATCGTCACCTTCCAGGCGACATCGTTGCCCTCGCGGCCCTCCCGGCTCGGTCCGCCCCACCAGTCGATGCAGGGCTGGAGGTGCTCGAAACGGATGGACCGGGTCATGGAGTAGGCCTTCTGGCCCTCGGGGACGCGGTGTTCGTAGAACCAGACGTCCTGAGTCGGCGTGCCCTTTTCGAAGAAGAGGAGGTTCGTGCCGATGGAGGCGTAGGGCTTGAAGACGCTGTTGGGCAGCCGGACGATGGTGTGGAGGTTGCACTCAGAAAGGAGGTGCTCCTTGAGCCGGGTCTTGACGCCTTCGCCAAAGAGGGTGCCGTCGGGCAGGACCACGGCGGCCCGGCCCTCGGGCCTGAGCAGGCGAACGATGAGGGCCAAAAACAGGTCGGCCGTCTCGCGGGTCTGGAAGTGCTTGGGGAAGTTCGTCTCGATGCCGTCCTCCTCGCGGCCGCCGAAGGGGGGATTGGTCAAGACGATGTCCACCCGGTCGGCCTTGCCATAGCTGACGTAGGGCCGGGCCAGGGTGTTGTCGTGGCGGACGAAGGAAGGATCATCGATGCCGTGGAGGAGCATGTTGGTCACGCAGAGCATGTGGGGAAGCTGCTTCTTCTCCGTGGCGCGGAGCGCCTGCTGCATCTTCTGCTCGTCGGCCGGGGTCTTCACGTAGCGCTCACGCATGTGGCGGATGGCGCAGGTGAGGAAACCGCCGGTGCCGCAGGCGGGATCGAAGAGGATCTCGCCGGGATGGGGGTCGATCCGGTCGGCCATGAAGGCGGTGACGGCGCGGGGGGTATAGTATTCGCCGGCATTTCCGGCGCTCTGGAGATCGTTCAGAATCTGCTCGTAGATGTCTCCGAAGTGCTGGCGCTCGACCAGGTTGTTGAAGTCGATCGCGTTTATTTTGTTGATCACCTGGCGCATGAGCTGGCCGGACTTCATGTAGTTGTAGGCGTCCCGGAAGACCTCGCTCACCACGCGGCGGCGGCCGTCCTCGGCGGTGCCGGGCAGCTCCTTGAGGGCGGGAAAGAGTTCGTCGTTGACAAAGGCCATCAGGGCATCGCCGGTCATTCCCTCTGGATCGGCGGCCCAGGCCCGCCAGCGGAATCTTTCCGGAATGGGCGGACGGTAGTCCTCCTGCATCAGATCCAATTCCTGATCCTGGTCGTCGATGATCTTGAGGAAGAACAACCAGCAGAGCTGGGAGATGCGCTGGGCGTCGCCGTCGACGCCGACATCCTGACGCATGATGTCCTGGATGGATTTGACGGTGGTTCGTACGTTCATGGGGGATCAGGCTACCTTTTCGTAGAGTGCGTTCTGAAGTTCGTGGACGGCCTTTTCAAAGCCGGTGCGGCCGCCGAAGGGCTGGAGCAGTTCGAGCGGGGTGCCCATGGCGTCGAAGGGCGCCACTTTCAAGATGCGTGGGTCGTCGAGGGCCGTCACTCCCTCGTCCTGGTATTTTGTGAGCAGGGCTTCGAGAACGGCGCGGGCCTGCCCGCCGTAACGACTGAAGACATCGCGCTTGCGGACATTCTCGGCCCGTTCGCGCCGGGTGAGCGGCGGCCGGTCAAAGGCGATGTGGCAGATCAGATCAAAGGGATCGAGATCGCGTCCCACTTCCTCGGCAAGCGGTTCGAGGAGCAGCCCTTCCTGTTCCAGTTCCTCAATGATTACTTGCTTGCGTTCGGCGCCATTCCAACGCCTCAGAAACTGATCGAGGCTGGCGAATCTCCGGCGGAGCGTCCTTTTGGAGTAATCGCGGAGGCTCTCGGTGACGAGTCTGCCGTTTTCGTCGAGGTATTCTACGCGTTCCGCCACCACGGACACGGCGTTTCCCTCGATGTGGAACTTGTAGCGTTTGCCGCCGCCGGGGGGAATGCCGACATCGGGCGGCTCGGGATCGACGATCACCTCTTCGTCCTCGCCCGGCGTCGGGGGGATGGGATCCTCGCCATCATCGACAGGTGGGACATCATCCGGCGGCACGACCGGATCCCCCTCGCCCGGCTCGTAGATCTGCACCGGCTCGCCGTCGAAAGCGGGATCGGCGAAGTGGTTCGTGGCCTTGCGGAAGTCGATCAGGGTGAAATAGTACTTCTTCTCTTCCTCATGGACACGGGTGCCCCGGCCGACGATCTGCTTGAACTCGGTCATGGACGTGACGGGCCGCTCCAGGACGATCGCACGGCAGGTCTGGGCGTCCACGCCCGTGGAGAGCAGTCGCGAGGTCGTCACGATCACCGGGTACTTCGCCTCCGGGTCGGTGAAGTTGCCGATCTGGGCGCAACCCTCGGCGTCGTCGCCGGTGATCCGCATGATGTAGCGGTCGTTCTGCGCCACCAGATCCGGGTTTTCATTGATCAGGGCCTGGCGCATCCGGGCCGCGTGCTCCGTATCCACGCAAAAGACGATCGTCTTCTGAAATCGGTCGCCGCTTTCCTTGAGGAAGTCCGATACCCGGGCGGCGACGCGCCTGGTCCGCTCGTCGATGACCAGATCCCGGTCGAAGTCCCTCTGGTTAAAGAGGCGATCCTCGATCTCGTTGCCGTATTTGTCGAGTTCTCCTCTTTCCGGGCGGTACCCTTCGATGTCCACGTCGAGATGGACCTTGACCACCTTGTATGGAGCCAGGAATCCGTCGCGGATGCCCTCCTTTAGCGAGTAGGTGTACACGGGCGGCCCGAAATAGTGGATGTTGGAGACATACTCCGTCTCTTTCGGCGTTGCGGTAAGGCCGATCTGGGTCGCTGAAAAGAAATAGTCGAGGATCTCCCGCCAAGCGGAGTCCGCCGCCGCGCTTCCCCGGTGGCACTCGTCGATGACGACCAGGTCGAAGAAATCGGGGGAGAGCTCCCGGAAGAGCTTCTGACTCTCTTCGGGACCAGTGATGGCCTGATAGAGGGAGACGTAGATTTCATAGGAGGTGTCGATTCGCCGCCGTTTCTTGTCGATGGCGGTGGTCAGGGTGACCTCGCTGCCGTCCTCGCGCTCGATCGTTTTGGCATTCGTGCTCAACTTCGCCATTGCCTTGCCGAAGGGCCGGAAGTCGTTCACCATCGCCTGGTCCGCCAGGAAATTTCGGTCGGTCAGAAAGAGGATGCGCTTCTTGCGGCCGGACTTCCAGAGGCGCCAGATGATCTGGAAGGCGGTGTAAGTTTTGCCGGTGCCGGTGGCCATGACCAGGAGGATGCGGTTCTGCCCCCGGCCGATGGCCTCGATGGTCCGATTGATGGCGATGCGCTGGTAATAGCGGGGTGCCTTGCCGCTTCCATCCTCGAAGTAGTTTCGGAGGTAGAGTTCTTCCTGTTCCGGAGCCAGCCCCTTCCAAACGCGGTACGTCGCCCAGAGGACATCGGGAGAGGGAAAGGCATCCAGAGGGAGTTCGGTTTCCGGCGCGCCACTCAGCCCGGTTCGGTCGTGAAACAGGAAGGCATCGCCGTTGGAGGAAAAGACGAAGGGAATATCGAGGGTGGCGGCATAGCCCAAGGCCTGTTGCATGCCGGCGCCGACGGCGTGGTTGTTGTCTTTGGCCTCGATGAGGGCAATGGGGATGTTGGGCTTGTAGTAGAGGATGTAGTCGGCGCGCTTGACCTTGCCTCGCGTGACGAGTTTCCCGCGGACGATGATCCGACCCTTGGTGAAGGAAACCTCTTCGCGGATATGGGTCAGGTCTTCCCAGCCGGCTTTGTGGATGGCAGGGGTGATAAATTTCGTGCAGATGTCGCGTTCGGAGAGGGTTTTCTTCATGCCATACGAGGTCCTTGCGTGGAAAGAACTGGTGGAACTCTGCAACGCCTGTCGCGCTGAATGAATCCTCACCCAGAGAAAGTTAATCAGGATGAGGTTCCATATCACAATATCTGCAGAATTGTCATGCAAACTTCATCGCTGAGATGAAAAGTGGTCGTCCAGGGCGGCGACGAGGCCGGGGATGGTGTAGGTCTCCTGCAGGATGTCGACCGGCAGGCCGGCGCGCCTCACCGCCTCGGCGGTGACGGGACCGATGCAGGCGATCCGCACCTTGGGCGGCAGACGGAATTCCGGCCCCATGATGTCGATGAAGTGCTTGACCGTCGAGGGGCTGGTGAAGGTGATGACGTCGACCTTCCCGTCCGCGAGCCAGGCCTCGATTTCGTCCTTTTTCCGGTCGGAGCGGACCGTCCGATAGACGGTCTCGACATCGCATTTTGCACCCATTTTAGCGAGGCCCTCCGGGATGACGTCCCGGGCCTCGGCCGCCCGCGGGAGAAGCACGGCCTTCCCGGCGACGTCCTGCCCCGCGAACGCCGCCACGACCCCCTCGGAGAGGAAGGACGCCGGAACGAGATCCACCTTCAGGCCCATCGCCTCGAGGGTCGCGGCCGTCGCCGGGCCGATCGTGGCGAGCCGGATCCCCCTGAGGTCGCGGATGTCGCCGCCCGTCTCGCGCAGGCGATGGAAGAAGAAGCGCACGCCGTTGGCGCTCGTGAAGACGATCCAGGCGTAGGTCGACAGGCGCGCGAGGGCGGCGTCCAGGGCGTCCCAGCGCTCCGGCGGGGCGATCGCGATCGTGGGGAACCGGAGGACCCGCGCCCCCCGGGCGGTCAGGAGGGCGGCGAATTCGTCCGCCTGGGCCTCGGGCCGGGTGATGACGACCCCCCGCCCCATCAGGGGTTTTGTCTCGAACCAGTTCATGCGCCCGCGCAGCCCCACGACCTCGCCGACCACCAGGATGGCGGGCGGGCGGAAGCCTTCGGCCTGCGCCTTCGCCGCGATGTCCGCGAGCGTGCCCGTCAGCGTCTCCTGGTCCGGCGTCGTCCCCCAGCGGATCAGGGCCGCGGGGGTCGCGGGATCGCGCCCCTGCTCGACCAGGCGCGCCGCGATCTCCGGCAGGTTCTTGACCCCCATGAGAAAGACGAGGCTGCCGATCTTCGCCAGGGCCGTCCAGTCGATGTCGCTCGCCGGCTTCGTCGGGTCCTCATGGCCGGTGACGAAGGCGAGCGTGGAGGTCATGCCCCGGTGCGTCAGGGGAATGCCCGCATAGGCCGGCACGGCGATCGCCGACGTGACGCCGGGAATGATTTCGAAGGGGATCCCCGCCCGGGCGAGTTCCTCCGCCTCCTCGCCGCCCCGGCCGAAGATAAAGGGATCGCCTCCCTTGAGCCGGGCAACGGTATGGCCACGTCGCGCCTCCTCGACGAGGCGACGGTTGATCTCCTCCTGGCTCAGGGTGTGGTCGCCCCCCTGCTTGCCCGCGTAGATGAACCGCGCCGACGCCGACGCATGGCGGAGGATCTCCCGGCTGACCAGGTAGTCGTGGATGACCACGTCCGCCTCCTGGAGGCAGCGGATCGCCTTGGCCGTGATCAGCTCCGGGTCCCCCGGACCCGCCCCGATGATGTAGACCTTGCCGATCTTATCCATCCGTCCCCTTCGCCCCCGTGTCCGTTCCGTCGTTTAAACCATCCCAATAACGCCGTCGAGGGCATGCGTCCCCTGTCCGGCGCGGCCTGCCCGCGGCAGGCCGCGCCGGACAACGGGGAACGGCCTCAGTCGCCGCACGCATACACCGCATCGAGGATCGCCCGGCCGCCCCGGTCCAGGATCATTGCGGCAAGCCTTCGCCCCAGGGCCGCGCCGTCGGTCGCCGCGCCCCGGACCTCGTCGCGGATCATGGCCCGGCCGTCGAGGCTGCCGACAAGGCCCTGCAACACCAGCTCCCGGCCGTGGAGCCGGGCGTAGGCCGCGATAGGCAATTGGCACCCGCCGCCCAGGTCCGCGAGGAAGGCCCGCTCCGCCGTGACCGCCAGCGCGGTCTCGCGGTGGTGGAGAAAGGTCAGCGCCTCCAGAAGCTCCGGGTCGTCGGCCCGGTGTTCGATGCCGAGCACCCCCTGACCGATGGCGGGCAGCAGGATCTCCACGGGGATGAACTGGCTCACCCGCTCGACCCAGCCCATCCGCCGGATCCCGGCGGCGGCCACGATCACCCCGTCGAGCCCCTCCGTCCCGACCTTGCGGATCCGTGTGTCGAGATTGCCCCGGAGCGGAACGATCTCGATGTCGGGCAGGACGTTGCGAAGCTGGAACCCGCGCCGGAGCGATCCCGTCCCCAGGCGTGCGCCCTTCGGCAGCGCCTCGAGCTTCAGCCGGTCCCGCGAAACCAGGACGTCGCGCGGGTCCTCGCGCCGCGTCACGACGCCGATCGCGAGCCCCGCCGGCAGTTCCACCGGCACATCCTTCATGCTGTGGACCGCCAGATCGATCTCGCCCCGCACCAGGGCGTCCTCGATCTCCTTGACGAAAAGCCCCTTGCCGCCGATCTTTGCCAGGGAGACGTCCTGCATGATGTCCCCCTTCGTGCGGATCACCTGCACCTCGACCGTGAGCGCCGGATGCCGCTCGCGGATCTCGGCCGCGACCGCGTTCGTCTGCGTGAGGGCCAGTTGGCTGCCCCGGGCGCCGATTCGGATGAGGTTTCTGATCGTCCGTCCCCCTTTGAGGAATCCTTGTCAGTTCTCCAGATGAAACAGTCGCCGGAGCGCGGCCACATAGGGCCGGGCGGCGTGATCCTGGCTCTCCTCCTTCAACCCCGTGATGGGGTCGTGGAGGATCTTGTTCACCACGGCATGGACGAGAATCGTGATGTTGTCCCGGTCCGCCTCGCGCAGATGCTGCATCCAGGCGTGCGACCGCTCCAGTTCCCCCGCCAGGATGGCATCGACCTTCTCGCGCAGGGAAACGATGGTCGGCACGACCTCCAGCGTGTTGAACCACTCCAGATAATTCGCCACCTCCGCGTCGATGATCCCTTCAGCCTTCCGGGCCTCCTCGCGCCGCTGCGCGAGGTTGGCGTCCACGATCCCCTGGAGGTCGTCGATGTTGTACAGGTAGACGTTGTCGATCCGCGCGGCGGCGGGCTCAACGTCGCGCGGGACGGCGATGTCGACGAGGAAGAGGAGCCGGTTCCGGCGCCGGTGCAGCGCCCGGCCGACCATCTCCGCCGTCACGACGTAGCCCGGCGACCCCGTGGAGGCGATGACGATGTCCGCCGCCTCCAGGCATTCCGGCAGGCGCTCGAACCCCACGGCCTCCCCGTCGAGGGCCGCGGCCAGCTCCTGCGCCCGGACGAGGGTCCGGTTGGCGATGACGATCCGCCCCACGCCCTGGCCGAGCAGGTGCCGCGCCGCGAGCTCCGACATCTCCCCGGCCCCGACAAGCAGGCCTGTTTTGCCGCGGAGGTCCCCGAAGATCTTCTTCGCCAGCTCCACGGCGGCAAAGCTCACCGACACGGCGTTGGCCGCGATGGCCGTCTCCGTCCGGACACGCTTGGCCGTGCGGAACGCGTGGTGCAGGACCCGGTTCAGGATCGCCCCCGCGGCGTTCGCCTCCGCCGACCGGCGATAGGCGTCCTTGACCTGCCCCAGGATCTGGGGTTCGCCCATGACCAGGGAATCGAGGCTCGCGGTGACGCGGAAAAGGTGGCGCACGGCCGCCTCATCCCGATACAGATACAGGCAGCGCTCGAGCATCTCCCCCGACAGGTTGCCGTGCCGCAGCACGAAGTCCCTGAGCCCCGCCAGGGCCGCGTCCGGCGTCCCCGTCCCGGCCAGGACCTCCACGCGGTTGCATGTGTTGAGATAGAAGGCCTCGTCCACGCCGGGAATCGCGAGGAGCTCCGCCAAGGGGCGGCCCTCCTCCCCGCAGGACAGGGAAAGGCGCTCCCGGATGTCCAGGGGGGCGGTCCTGTGGTTCATGCCGATCAGAACGAGATGCATCGTTTCAGCCAAAGGTGTGCACCGACTGGAAAAACAGGCCCGTCGCCGCCAGGGCCGCCAGGAGAACGCCGATCGCCGTCAGCGCGCCGACGGCCATGCGGCGCCCCTTCCAGCCGAGGGCCAGCCGCTGGTGCAGGAGAAGCCCGTAGAGCGCCCAGGCCAGGAGCGTCCAGACCAGCTTCGGGTCCCCCGGCCAGTGCGTCCCCCACACCGTCCGCGCCCAGAGCGCGCCGGCGATCACCCCGAGGGTCAGAAGGGGGAACCCCCACAGCAGGCCAAGGTGGTTGATCCGATCCAGATCCTCGAGCGGCGGCAGGAGCCGGAGCAGGCGGGTCGCCCGCTTTTTTCGGATGAGGCGATCCTGCAGGAGGTACATCGCGCCCGCCAGCCCGACCAGGGCGAGGCAGGCCTCTCCGATCACCGCGAGGACGATGTGCGCCGAGACGAGGTGCCCCTGGAGGATCGGCGGCAGGGCCACCGCCCCCCCGAGACCGGCGGAGGCGGCCATCATCAGGATGACGACGGCCGGCGCGACCAGGACCCCCAGAACGCGCGTCTTCGTCCGCACCTGGAAGACCAGGTAGACGGCCGCGAGGACCCAGGCGAAGAAGGACAGGGCGGCGTAGACATCGACGAGTGGGCTCTGGTGCGTCGCGAGGCAGCGCGCGCCGAAGGCCAGTGTGTGGACGACGAGGGCCGCGAGCAGGCCCCAGCCGGCGTATTTCGCGACGAGGACCCGCCGGGCGAAGAGCGATGAGAGATAGCCCAGGCAACTGACGAGATACAGCGACAGGGCCGCCCGGAACAGAAGAATGTCCATCAGGGTTCCGCTCCTTCCCGGAAGGACACGGGCAGATCCTCGCCGGTCAGCCGGAGGATGAGCCTGCGGACCGCTTCGGCGTCCCGGCGGCGAATCGCCTCGAGGACATCGGACCCGACCACGGCGTCGAAGCGCTGTTTGTTCTCATCCGGGGGACGCCCCCGGGCCATGATCCGCTCCCGGAGCTCCCCCAGGATCTCGACGAGCACGCCGTACTCCCAGCCGTAGAGGCGCGCGAATTCCTCACGCATTTTTCTCGCCAGGGCCGGGCTCTTCCCGCCGGTGGAGACGGCGATCACGAGGTCGCCCTGCTGGTGCAGGGAGGGCAGGATGAAGTTGCAGTGGGCCGGCGCGTCGACGATGTTGACGAGCAGCCCCCGGGCCCGGGCGTCCCGCGAGACCGCCGCGTTCACGTCTTCGCGGTCGGTCGCGCCGATGACGAGAAAGGCCCCGTCCAGACAGGCGGCGTCGTACTCGGACTCCCGGTGAACGATCCGCCCTTCCGCCGTCCAGTCCGCCAGTTCCGGCGCGAGGGCGCGGCTGACCACGACCACGTCGGCGCCGCAGTCGAGCAGGCGCTCCACCTTGCGCGCGGCCACCTGGCCGCCGCCGATGACCACGCATCGCTTCTTCGAAACGTCCAGACAGATGGGATAATAGTTCATCGGCTCCTTCCCGCCCGGCGCCCGGGACGATTCAAGCCGGGGCCCGAAACACCGGTTGGGAAGGTATCATGAAGACCCGCAAAATTCAAGGCGCTTCCGGGCGGATCAACTTCAAAGAGGTCCACCAACCGACAGGAATATGGCCGTTTTCCTTAGGCGGATTTCTATAAATCATCTGTCGCGAGCACATGATCTGTCCGGTTTTGTAGCACACTATCTGTCCGGTTTTGTATGGTCACCGAAGGAGGTGATCAATGGGGCGGACAGAGTTGCTACAGGAGATCCGGAAGATGCGATTTGAAGAGGTATATGGGCGGTGGGACAAGGGGCGTTTGACCCAGGAAGAAGCGGCGGATGTTTTGGGGGTATGTGATCGGACGTTCCGTCGGTATATTGATCGGTACGTGCAAGGAGGGATGGAAGGTTTAAATGACAGGCGTCTGAGTCAGGCATCGTATCGTCTTGCGCCGGTGGACGAAGTGATGGGATTGATCGATGCGTATGCGAGCCGTTACCGTGGTTGGAACGTTCGGCATTATTACAAGTATTGCCGGGAAGGGGGTGGAAAGCGGAGCTACACGTGGGTAAAAAACAAGCTTCAATCGAGCGGATTGGTTTCCCGGAAGGCCAAGCGAGGGGTGCACCGTAAGCGGAGAGACCGGAAACCCATACCAGGGATGATGTTGCACCAGGATGGGAGCCGACATGAGTGGGCGCCTGGCAAGAAGTGGGATCTGATCGTGACGATGGACGATGCGACCAATGAGCATTACTCGATGTTCTTCGTAGAAGAGGAAGGGACCATGAGCAGTTTCCGTGGTGTTCGGGATGTGATCGTTCAGAAGGGCCTGTTCAGTTCTCTCTATACGGACAGGGGGAATCACTACTGGTACACGCCCAAGGAAGG
>DDXV01000007.1 GCA_002347815.1 Syntrophaceae bacterium UBA2251 | reverse complement strand
CAGATCATTTGTTAGTGACAGGAATAAGCCCATAAGGAATAAGCCCATGAAGAAATCATCAGCGACCTTGTTATTGTCTCTGCTGCTCATTTCCTGCGGCCGCCTTGAACCGTACGCTGTGCCGCAGGTCTACCTGAACAGCGGCGAGCTGCGGATGGATATCAAGACCGAGGTGAGCGCCGTATCCGCGATTGCCGTCTCGCCGGACGGCCGTTATCTCCTCACGGTGGACAACGGCGGCACCTACACGGCCAGCGACTTCGGCGTAGTCCGGATGTGGGACCTCGTCGAAGGCCGCCAGGTCTTCAAGAAGACCAACACGCTGAAACTGGCCCATGGGGTGGCGATATCGCCGGACGGCCGGTATGCGGCAACGGGCGGCGAGACGAGACCTTTTCTGGGCAACCGAAACGTCCCGAAGGAAAAAGAGCGGGAGCAGTATGCCCTGAACGTCTGGGATTTGACGACGGGAACGATCGCCCGGACTTTCGCCGGCTTCAAGGGGCCGTATCGGCAAGTCTACGATGTCAAGTTCTCCCGCGACGGCCGGTATTTCCTTGCCGTAAGCGTGGGCGAGATCTACGTGTTCGACACGTCAATCTGGAGGGCCATTCGCAAGTTCCCAGGCAATCAGTACGGCGGGGCTGCCGATTTCTCACCGGACGGTAAAAGACTCCTGACCGGAGACAGAAACGGCCTGTTCCATCTCTGGGACATCGCGACTTCGAGGAAGATCTGGACCATCCAGGGGCACAAATCGGGCATCCTCGGGCTCACGGATGCGACCGGTGTCGCCTTCTCGCCGGACGGCAAGTCCGTTGTGACCAGTTCCGGACATGATGGGACGGTCCGCCTGTGGGATGCGGCAAACGGCAAGCCGTTGAGGGAATATACGGACTACAGGGTCGCCCAATATGGCGTCTCCGGCGTGAACGGCCTGTCCCTTTCCCCGGACGGAACGCAGCTTCTGGTCCTGGCCCAGCCGCTGAAAATCGTGGAGCTTCGGACAGGAAAAGAGCTGGCCGATCTTTCCGCTGCCTGGAAGGGCCAGCAGCTCACATATGCGGGAAAGGCCCTTTCCGGAATGTTTCACCCGGACGGCAAGCGAGTGCTGCTCAACCCGAGCGATGCCGCGGTCAGGATGTACGATGCGCAAACGGGTGAAGAGATGGCCATGTTCGTCGGCTTTGCCGACGGCGAATGGCTCGTCATCACCAAAGAGGGTTACTACAACGCTTCCGAGAAAGGGGCGCAATATTTAAGTGTCGTCGTCGGCCAGCAGAGCTACGGAGTGGATAAATTCTACGACGTCTTCTACCGGCCCGATATTGTGGCCGTCAAGCTCCGGGGAGAGGACGTCAGCGGTCTGGCCACGGTCAGCATGACCGACGCCATCAAGAGCCCGCCGCCCACGGTCGAACTCACCCACAAGAGCGATGCCGGTCAGGGCAGGACCGGCGTCTGTTACAGCGTGAAGAGCTCCGGGGGCGGCATTGGCGAAGTTCGATTGTTCCACAACGGCAAGCTCATCCAATCGGACGGATACTACCGGGAAGCGGCAAAGGCCTCGTTTGAAAAGACCGCATTGGCCTCCCTGGACAGCAGGACCATCCATGAGGACATGCGGAGCGTCTCCATCATCCACAAAACACCTTCAGTCTCGTCAATCGTTCAGCCCAAAGGGGATTCTTTCGAGGACTGCCGAGAGATAGACACCGTGGCCGGTGAGAATGAAGTCAGTATAGCCGCCTTCAATGCGGGCAACACGATCCAGAGCGCCCTGAAAACCGTTCGCTTCCACTCGACAATCAAGGTCACGGATCCGCATCTCTACATTCTTTCGATTGGTGTGGACCGCTACCAAGACCAGAACATCACCCTCAAGTATGCCGCCAAGGACGCGATGAATCTGGAGGAAAAGATCAGGGCCCAATCCGCCACACTGTACAAACCCGAGAACATCCACTACGCGCGCCTGACTGACAAGGATGCGACGAAGACCGCGATCATCGGCAAGATCAACGAGCTGGCGGGGCTCGCCAAGCCCGGTGACAGCTTCATCCTCTTCGTGGCCGGCCACGGGTTGCTGCTGCAGAGCCAGTATTACCTGCTCACCCATGATTTCAACGGCCAGGTGAGCGAGGGAAACGTCATCAGCTCCAACGAGATCGTGGAGATGTCCAAAAAGATAAAATCCCTGAGTCAGCTTTTCATTTTCGACACCTGCCATGCCGGCGGAGTCGATTATATCGTCAGCGGGCTGTACGATGCCAGGATGTCCGTGATGGCCAGGAAGATGGGGCTGCATATCTATGCATCGGCAGGCGACCAGCAGGCAGCGATGGATGGCTACAAAGGCAACGGGCTTTTCACATACACCTTGCTCGATGGCCTGAATAACAACAGGGCGGCCGACAAGAACAAAGATGGAAAGGTCAGCATTGTGGGGCTGGGTGAATACTCAAAGACGATGACGACCAGCATCTCCAAACAGATCGGGCATGAACAAACGCCGCTCATGATCCACTTCGGGAAAGACAGCCCGCTTTATCAATTGCAGTGAGTGTTTCAGCGGCGCGCCGGGGATCCGATTTCCGTGACGCGCCAGCATCCGGTTGCGATGTTCGTCAGGCGGGGTTGGAAAGGAGCGCGGCGCCGAGGCGCTCCTGGCGGGCGAGCAGGCGGCGGCGCCCGAGGGAAAACAGGGCGGTGAGATCGGCCTGGAGCCGCGCCGGCACGGGATCTTCGCCCGCGCCCGAGCGGGACAGGATGGCTGTGAGGCGCTCGAGAAGCGACACGGCCAGGGGCAACCCCGCGAGCGTTTGCGGGATCCCGGACGGGGCCACCCCCCGGTCCAGGTCCGCCGCCGCGGCAAGGGCCACCCCCGTCAACGTCTCGCGCAGGGCATGAACGGCGCCCAGCTCGCTCCGCAGGGTCCGGTCGGGTTCTCCGGCGCGGAGCGCCTCGATTGCGTGCGCCTCCAGCCTTGAAAGCGCCCCCAGGATCGGCCCCGTCATGAGCAGGTCCTCCACCCCGCCGAACGGGATCGCCATCGTCTCGCAGGCCGCCTCCGCCTCGCCCAGGATCGCCTTCCCCGGTACGGGACAGTCGACGAGTTCGATGCCGCCGTGGGGCGACGGTCAGCCGGCCGCGGGCCAGCTCCGGCAGGAGGCGCCCCCGCTGTTCCGCGTCGCCGAAGCCGTGGACGAGGAAGCGGGCGACGGCCTGCTGAACGAGCCAGGAAAGGGCCAGCCCCAGGTTTCCCCCGGAGGCGACGAGCGCCTCGCCGGCCGCCACAAGGGCCGGCCAGCCCCCGCCGCTGCCGCCGTAGCGCTTCGGAATGCCGGGCCGGAAGAGACCCGCCTCGCCCATGCGCCGCCACAGGTCGCGGGGAAAGGCCTCCCCGTTGTCCAGGTCCCCGCGGCCGGCGATATGCGCGGCGGCGAACCGCGCGAAGCGGTCGCGCACGAGGCGTGTTTCTGCATGCAGATCGCCGGTCATCACAGGACGAGCTCCTCGATGAAGCGGATCAACTGGTTCAGGTTCCGGCACGGCCGCACCTCGTGACACCAGGGGGCGTAGGTGTAGATCTCGCTGTCAGCCGTGCCCCAGATCCCCTCCGGTTCGGGGTTGAGCCAGACCACCCGGCGGCACCGGTCGCGCATCTCGCCCAGGATCGCGTCCTCCGGGCTCAGGTAATTGGAGCGGGCGTCGCCGATGATGATGAGCGTCGTCTTCTTCGTCAGGATCTCCATGTAGCCGCGCTTGAAATGGCGGAACATCTCCCCGTAGTCCGTCGTGGCGTTGAAGCCGACATCGGCTTTCCCGAGAACCCTGCCGATCGCCTCGTTGACCTCGTGCGTGTCGAAGATCTCCGTGACTTCCGTCAGCCGGTCCACGAAGACGAAACTGTGGACGCGGTCGAAACAGTCCTGGAGGGAGTACAGGAGATTCAGCATGAAGCGCGCGGCGGACCAGACGGAGCCCGAAACGTCGCAGAGGGTGACGATCCGGCCCTTCCGGAGGGCCTTGCGCCGGTATTTCAGATCGAGGGGCACGCCGTTGTAGCGGGCGGCGGCCCGGAGGGTCTTCTTGACGTCGAGGGCGCCCCGGTTCCGGACGGCGAAACGGCGGCTCGTGATGTTTTTCAGCTTGCGCACGAGGCCGCCGATGGCCTCGCGCATCTCTTCCGTCTCCCGCGGGGTGAAGGACGAGAAGGGCTTTTCGCCGAGCTGCTTGAGACGCTCCCCCGCGTCGACGTTCTTGCGGATGCCGTCCGCGTCGGGCAGCGGCTCGAACATCAGCAGCGCCCGGGCGCGGTCCAGGCGCTCGCCGACGTGACCGGCGAGCGCACGCCGGTCCGCCGCGTCGAGGTCCGTCATATCGCTCTTGACCAGCGCCTGGGCCACGTCGCCCACCCGCAGGATCTGCATGAGGAGTTTCAGGCGGCCTTCGAGGGGCGCCAGGTTGAACTTCACCGTCTGTGGGGAGGCGTCGGATTCCGTCCGGATGCGGTGCAGCGCCCGGAGCAGCCCCTGGGGGTCCCCGGCCAGAAAATCGACCACCGCCTGGTATTCCGCCTCCGGGGCGGCCTCCGGCGCGAGACGCCGGGCCAGATCCCCGATCTGATCGGCGAAACGTCCGGCGGCTTCCACATCGGCGGCGTCGAGGCGGAACTCGTGAAAGAAGAGGCGGTAAAGGCGGTCGAAGTGGGCCAGCTCCCGGACGCTCTTGGCGAAGTTCGCCCTGAGCGCCGCCCGGAACTCGTCCTCGCGGGCGCAGTCGATCCGCTCCAGATGCCGGAGGCAGTCCAGGACTTCGGAGGTGGAGATCCGCATCCCCGACGCCCGGCAGGAGGAGACGAATTTCAGGACGAGATCGACCATGGCGCGGGACTCACGCGAGGACGCGGTCGAGGTTTTTTCGGACCTTTTCGATGTCGCTCTGGTACTTGCAGACGACGTTCAGGGTGTCCGACAGGACCCCGGGCGACAGCGACCGGGCCTGGAGGGCCAGCAGCGACTGCGCCCAGTCGATGGATTCGGAGATGCTGGGGTTCTTTTTCAGATCGAGGGCGCGGATCCGGCGGATCGCCTCGACGAGGCTCCGCACAAGGGCCTCCTCGACCCCCGGGACCTTGAGTCGCACGATCCGGATCTCCATATCCCGCTCCGGGTAGTCGATATACAGGTGGACGCACCGGCGCTTGAGCGCGTCGCTCATGTCGCGGTAGTTGTTGGAGGTGAGCAGGACAAAGGGGATCCTGACGGCCTTGCGCGTCCCGAGTTCGGGGATCGAAACCTGGAAATCGCTCAGGAGTTCAAGCAGGAACGCCTCGAATTCCGGATCGGACTTGTCCACCTCGTCCAGGAGGAGAACGACGGGCTCCTCCGAGCTGATCGCCTGGAGGAGCGGGCGGGGCTGGATGAAGCGGTCGGAGAAGAAGGCGTCCTCCTGGGCGGCGATGCGGTCCACCGCCACGGTGAGCGTGTCCGCGTCCGCGATGATGTCGTTGATGCGGCCTTTGACCATCTGGGTGTAGAGGAGCTGCTTGGCGTATTCCCACTCGTACAGGGCTTTCGCCTCGTCCAGCCCCTCGTAGCACTGGAGGCGGATCAGCTCCCGGTTCAGGCTGCGGGCCACGGCCTTGGCGAGCTCCGTCTTGCCGACGCCGGCGGGCCCTTCCACGAGGATCGGCTTCTGCGTCGCCTCCGCGAGGAAGACCACCGTCGCGATCTCCCGGGAGGGGATGTAGCCGGCCGCCGTCAGGCGCTCCTGGACATCGTCCACACTCTGATATTCCATGAAAACGTCCTTTTTTTCGGGCTTTTATACCAATCAACCCCACAGGTCAAGGAATTCCCGGCGGGGTGTCAAAATTACCGACATACGAGGCGGATCCCCTTACCTTCGGCCAACACATCAAAAAAATTCGCCCCGCTTCAGTCGATGGAGGTATGCATGCACCGCCTGTTTACATCCATTGCACTCGTCCCATTGCCAAGAATCAGAATGTCGCCCGTTGAACATGCGGCGGAACACCCGGATCGCGGAGAAGGAACGACCTCATCCAACAGGAGGTGACACCGTGTCGGACGATTTGAACACCCTCAAGCAGCGGGCGCTGGCCGATTTCGCCGAGTTCGTCAATCCCATGAAGGTGCGGACCCTGAAGGCCGCCGGCATCGACCTGATCGAGGAACGGCGGGACGGCGCCTGCACCTGGGACCTCACCGGCAGGCGCTTCATCGACTGCCAGACGGGCTCGGGCATCATGAATGTCGGGCGCCACAACCGCGAGATCGTGGCGGCGCTCAAGAAGGCGCTGGACACTTACGATATCGGCGTCTTCCTGGTGTGCTCCCGCCAGAAGGCCGACCTCGCCCGGAAGCTCGCCGAGATCACCCCGGCGACCTGAAGTGCACGGTTTACGGCGCGGGCGGCGGGGAGGCGGTGGACGCCGCGATCAAGATCGCCCGCGGCTACACGATGAAGACGGAGATTATCTACGCGGAGAAGGCCTATCACGGCCATACGGGCTTCGCCCTCTCCGCGATCGGCCGGGCGGCCTACAAGGAGCCGTTCGAGCCGCTGATGCCGGGCTTCAGGCAAGCGCCCTTCGGCGATGCCCGGGCCGTCCGGGCAAATCTGCGGCCGAAGGCCGGGGCTCAAGAACCTGACCGTACTTCGCGACCCGTCCCCCGACGAGATCGCCGTTGATTCGCGCCGAACCGCCCCCATGCGCCGCGCGCGGACGCAAAAAACCCGGTCGGCGGCAATCCCTCCGCCTCCCGGGGTTTCGTCCAACCCTCGCCGATCCCGTCCCCGGGGGAACGTGGATCACTTCCCCCGCGCCAAGGCCTTGTTGAAGCTGTGCGCGATGGCGAGCTCGTACATGAGCTTCCGGCCGACCGCCTCGGTCGGGGCGAAGCGCCGGATGAAGTCGATCTCGACGTCCGTGGGCCGGTCGGTCTCTGCCAAATCGGGGGCGATCTTCAGATCCCAGGGGATGTCCTTGCGGATGTCGTCCACGCTGACGCCGGGATGGACCTTGGCCAGCAACAGTTCCTTGGTCTTCTCGTCGAAGCGGAAGACCCCCTTCGTCGTGAGCAGCATGACCGGGCCGGACCCCTTCGGGAAGAGCCCCGAGGCGTCCCGGCTGTCCCCGCCGTCCAGGTAGCCCGGCGAGGTGAAATAGTCGAGCTTGTTGACGAACTCCCCGCCCCGCATGGTGAGGATGGTCTTCTTGGCGTAGGAGAGAAAATCCGGCGCCCCGCCCGATCCGGGCAGCCGCATCTTCGGCTTGTAGTAGTCGCCGATGACCGTGGTGTTGATGTTGCCGAAGCGGTCGACCTGGGCCACCCCCAGGAAGCACACGTCCACGTAGCCCCGGTAGGTCATGGTGAACATGGAGAAGAGGTCCGTGGCGTAGGAGAAGCCCCGGCACGAATGGGCGTCCGCGATGTGGTTCGGCGGCACCAGGGGTTCGATGTCCAGGATGCCGGACTCCATCATGAGCGTGGCGTGCGGCGCGTGCAGGGCCTTGGCCATGGCACCGGCGGTGGTGGGGAGCCCCACCCCCAGGATGACGTTCTCGCCGTCCCTGATCTCGCGGGCGGCCGTGATGATGAGCAGTTCGTCGAGGGTATATTTCTTAGCCATTGAGCAGTCCCCTTTCCTCCAGGATTCTTTCCATCTCCGCGAGCGTGACGCCCATGCTGCGCTCCCTGTCCTCGTTGTCCCAGCACGAGGTGTAGGCGGCGCCGTAGTTCGCCGGCGCGGAGTAGTAGGCCTTCGCCCGGATGGCGTCGAGCGACTCCGCGCCGTGCTTGGCCATGTAGTGGTCGAGGTAGGCGTGCCGGTCCACGCAGCCGTAGACCCATTCGTCCATCCACGCCTTCAGCCCGTTGCCGTTCATGTCCGACATGAAGAACAGGGTGTACATCAGGCGGTCGAGGTTGTAGTACCCGAGCACCTCGGTGGGATGCGCCCCAAAGGGGATCTCCACCACCGCGTCCACCCGGTAGCCGGGGATGACGGTCAGGTGGGGGCTCGACTGGATGATGTCATGCGCCACGATCTCCTCGCAGGAGACGACGATGCGCTTGCTCGCCAGCGCCGCGGCGGCCACGCTGCCCAGGGCGCCCCAGTACTGTGCGTTGCCGAAGCGGTCGGCCCGCTGGACGTGTACGATGCAGACGTCCGGGTTGGCCGCGGGCACGGTCAGGATCTGCTTGCCCGTGTACGGGCAGGAGATGACCCGGTACTTGTCGTCGCCCAGGAACGAGCGCTTGTTGAACAGGTCCGTGACCATCGCGCCCTCGAGGACCTGCATGAAGGAAAACCCGTGCATGCCCGCCACGAGCCGGGCGTTGTACTGGAAGTTCGTGTAGTCCTCCATTTCGATTGTCCCCGCCTTCATCGCGCGCTCCACGGCCGAGCCGCCCTCCTTGCCGCCGGCCCGGTAGACGTAGGTGGACACGAGCCGGTCCACGCAGCCGCCCCCGACGAGCACCTCCACATCGAAGACGCCGGACTGCGAGTAGAGCGTCAGGCCCTTCCGCTGCTGCCGGATGACCTCAAAGACCAGGGCGGCGCAGGTCCCCACGGTGTAGTTGCCGATGACCAGATGGTCGCCGTCCTTGACGAAGCGGCCGATGGCCTCCTTCGCCGTCATGACCTTGTTTTCTGTGACAGACATGTGTTCCTCCTTGAAGGGGTTTGACTCTCGATCGGCCAGCCCGCGCCGGGGACCGATTTTTTGCATGAATTTTATGGGGCTGAATGCCTTGGAGGTGTGTTCAGCCTTCTATGCCATCGAAGCCGTACCAGGTCGTGATGTCGTCCACCGGCTCCCGGAGGCTTTCGATCCGGTTGGCGGGAAAATCCTCCTCCGGATAGCCGATCGCGATGGCGATGATCAGGCGCTTCTGCGCCGGGATGCCGGTCTGTTCGCGGATCACGTCCGGATACATCACCCCCTGATCCTCGATGCAGGTCCCGAGGCCGTAGTCGAGGGCGGCCAGACACAGGGTCTGCATGACCGCGCCGAGGTCGAGCAGCGGCTCTCCGGTCCCCAGCATGCGGTCCGCCGCGAGGATAATCGCCGCCGGGGCGTCGAAGTAGCGAAACCCCCGTTCGAGCCATTGCATCCGCTTGACCGGATCGTTCCGGGGGATGTCCATGAGGCGAAACAGCGCCATGCCGAGCTCCACCTGGCGGCGGCGATAGACGCTGTCCTGGGGCCACCCGATGACCAGGTGCTCCGGCTGCAAGGCCTGCCCGGCGTGGAGCTTTTCGAGATTCGCCCGCCGGACCCTTTCGAGGACCTCCCCCGCGATCACGATGAATTCCCAGGGCTGCGTGTTCATGGCGGACGGCGCCCGGGAAGCGATGCCCAGGATCTCCCGCAAGACGGCCCGGGGAACCGGGTCCGGCTTGAACTTCCGGATGCTCTTCCGCTTCCGGATGGCTTCGATCAGGTCCATGTCCGACCTCCCTCCGTGTTTTTGTGCCGCACGGACCCAGTATACGCGATTTTCCGGGAACAGTCAATTCGGGACAGGATGTCCTGTCAAGAGCAAATAGAATTG
>DDXV01000052.1 GCA_002347815.1 Syntrophaceae bacterium UBA2251 | reverse complement strand
AGCTTCGCGAAAATCGGTGTTGAATGACATTTTTCAGCGACTCTAGGATTGAGCCGCCCCGCGACATCATTTGATCATTAAGCTCTCCGAGTGTCCGAGGATACTGCTCGATGATGCCGTGCACTATAGATGGGCAGGGAATCGCCAAAATTGAGAAATTCGGAGGCCTCTTGTTTTCATGACACTCCTGTGGCACCAGCAACGGACCGACGGCTCTGTATTTCCCGGAGAGAACGCCTATTAACGTTACTTTGGGCACCTTGCTCTTCGTGGTTTCTTGAGTCGATATCGACTTTTTATCCTGGAAAGAGCATCGAACCACCTTAAAGTTCAAGGGGGGTCGCTCAACCCTTATGGCTTGAGGTATCAAAACAAGATTGGGGTCTTCAGATTTTTCATCAAAATCGGGGGGTAAAACGATCTCGAAAGGACTCTCGAAATAAAGAGGCTCTAAGGATTGGCCGTCCCGGTGGAGCGTTCCCTTGGCCGATTCGTTGAGCCACCACAGTATGCAGTGAAGATGTTTCTGCGGTGTCCAGGTCCTCTCCAGTGACTGCCATGTGTCCGCATACAGGCATAGTGATGCCGGTTCACCTGGCAGGACGTGATTCATGTGCGGGAGTATCGGGAAGCCTGCTCTAAGCGCCCTTACTTCTGGAAGTTTATCTGGAGTAAAAACAAGAGCAAGCCTTTCCCGCACCTTAATGTCATAGGGATTTCTTGATGGTATCCGACCATTGAAACAATCAACGATGATAATATCGGAAACCTTTTCATCCTGGGCCTTACGGCGCAGCTCGATAACCTGAAACTCCTTGCTTGCCTCACAGAGCCTCAGAGTCTTTTTCGCCGCGTTCTGCCTCAGGTTGTCGGGACTGAGGTCAGGATATGGTTCTCCGAAGGAGATGAATTCGACAGTCATCTTGCGCCAGCCCTCGGTGCTGGTTTGGAGGTTATGATGGATATCCCGGACCCAAAGATTTTTCCTCCCCGGCTAATTCCGTCGTTATTGATTTCAAATATAATCGGTTCCGGCTTTGTCCTGTTTGGTTCCTCCATCGTTACCAGGAGCTTTGCCCCACCGATCTCCGTGAGATGACGCTCGTAGCATTTCTTGGCCTGGCTGTGGGGCGGTTGCTTTTGTTCTCGGCCTTCCTGCGTATCTTCGATAGGGTTGCTGGAGCTGACGATGTAGGCATTGTCCTTCCCCCGGAGCAGAAACTCTTTGATCAAAGGCTTTGGTACAGTCTCCTTCTCTCCTTTTTCATCGCTCAGGGTTTTATAGCTGCAATGATGCGGCAGGCTGTAGATGTCCCATGCTAGCCGATCATCTTTTCCGTGATATTTGGTTGTCGCGATAATCTCCTCCAAGATTTCCCATTCGGAGTCGCCGACGGCAAAATAGTCGAAGGTGTTCGATCCTGTCTGGAATCGAACATTAAACACGAGGGCTGCGCCATTCCTTAGATCATCACTCTCATCGACATGCTTGATGAAGGGGGAGTGGCAGAAGAACTCAACACCATCTTTGGCAAGGGTAAAGCCAGGCACAATTTGACCTGCATCAGTAATCATATGCCGGCGGGAATCACCCGTCAGGTCATTCTCCTCCAACCATTCTTTCAGTTTGTCGGGTTTGGAGAAGACCCTGATCCCCTTCCCCTCTTTTAGTCTGTAGCGTGCTTCCTGCCGCCAGGTAACGAACTCAGCGCTCTGTTCATCGGTGGCTACCGTCTCTAAAATCATTGCAGCAGGCACCCAGAGTTCATCAATTTTGATTCGGCCGATGCCCTGATATTTCTTGGCGTGGAGTAGTTCAAAAAAATCTGTGCTGTTCTCGATATGATCCTTATCCCCGTGTGTAAATGCGACGACATCAACGGATGTCTTTTTACATCCCTCCAATTCTTCCTTTAGGCGGGCCTTTAAATCGATTTCCGGCCCTTTGCCGTCCTCAGCTTTCTTCAGATGCCTGAAGTCGAAAAGGATTCGCTTTCCATTGTCCAGAATGATTTGGCTGGTATCACCGTTACCCACAGGATAGAAAATAATCTGATGCATGATGTCACCTCCACTAATCTCATCGTAAGCAACATTTCTTATTTCTCATTTACCTCCACAAGGGCTATTTCGTCTTTCGTCAAACCGTATAGGGTATAGACCAGATCGTCGATTTCGGATTCAAGGCGAGGAACGGCAGGGCTGTCGGGATCGGCGAGGATTTTCCGGACGCGTTCGGCGATGGGGGCTTTCTGAGCGTCTGTGGCAGTAGGAATGGGGATGACTTCAACATACATTGGCTTAAATTCTAAAAATCCGCCGGACCGTGTTGCGGCTTGATGATTTACAATCCAAGCACAAATGGGCGAGTTAAGAACAGACAAGAGGTATTCGTCACCGTTCGGTATGATAACGGCGGGAGCGCTAACAATGGTCTTGCTTTTATCGATGGCGAATTTTGGTGCCGTGGCAAGATTGCCCCACGTAATCTTTGGCGCTTCGAATGCTTCATAATATGCACAGGATCTCAGTTCCCACCAGAATTTCCCTTGATCGTCGCGTATCCGGAGTTTGTCTTCGCGCAATGATAAATGCCTATGAATTGCCGGGTAAGCCTTGGCAAACAGCGAACGGGCCTTAGCCTCGGCGCGCTCCTTCGACCAGGGCCATTCCCTGTTGGCGCTGCTGGCGATGGCGATCAGATACAGTCCCGCCCATTCTGCTTTCCATTTTCGGATGTCGCGCCCGCGGAGCCAGGGCTTGATCAGATCGGCGCTCTTGGGATCTTCGGCGATGAGACGTTTCCTGGTGGCCTCGTCAATGACGAAAGCCTCGTTCAGGCCGGTCTTGATACCGTAGTAGAATTTCCCATCCACATACTCGCCCAGCGATTTACCGGCCTTTCTGAGCTTCTCCATCAGGGCCAGGACGTCCGGGCGTTCCAAGGTCCAGCCTTCCGGCTTCAGCGCCGCAGTGGGCATGCTGAAACCCACGGCGGCCAGGGTTTCATCCAGGCGCTCCAACTGGGAAGGATCGGTGAAGGTGGCGACCAGTGTCTTTCCTGCCGCCTCGGGCTTGCCCTTTTCGACGAGTAGAATCGACGGGTAGGTGGTTGCGTCGAAGATGGGGAGGTCGCCGAAGTCGATGACGATTTCGGGCGTGGCATCGCCGGCGAGGAGGGCACGAGTCTTCTCTCCGTAGCCGGCGCGCATGAACTTGTTGGGCGCGATGAAGCAGAGGTGGCCCGCGGGCTTGAGGATCTCCAGGCCGCGCTTGTAGAAGTAGGTGTAAAGGTCGGCAGTGCCGCAATAGAAATTGCCGAAGGCCTGCTTCAACTGGGGCTTGAAGGCCTTGATCGATTCCTGCCGCACGTAGGGCGGGTTGGCGATGACAACGTCGAAGCCGTGTTTCTCGTGGAAGACCTCGCTGAAATAGATTTCAAAATCGAAGCGCTCGTCGTTGTCGGTCAACTGGCGAATCAGCCGCTCGATCCGGTTTTTTTCCTCTTTCTTCTGCCGGGGGTTGATCTCCTGGAAGAAGCGCTCCTTCAGCGTCTCCAGTTCCTCGAATAGGTGATCGTTGATCAGGTCTCGCTCCACCCCGAGAAGCGAATTCCCGCAAACGATCTTGTAGTCCAGGTTGGGCAGGGGCTTGATGGAAAGAAAATCGTCCTCGTCGACCACCAGCGACAGCCAAAGCCTGAGCTTGGCGATGTCCACTGCGCCGCAATCGATGTCCACGCCGTAAATGGACTCCTGGATGGCGTGGCGCTTGAAGTGGTAGGCCGTCCGTTCCGGGTCGTCGGGCAGGTAGGTGGTCAGAGTCTCCCGAGCCCGGACGATCTCATGGAGCATCCCAACCGGGAAGGCCCCGGAACCGATGGCCGGATCGCAGATATTGATGTCGGCCAACGCCCGATCAATCCTCTCCGCGTTGGCGCGGATCGATTCGGGGAGTTTCCAGGAGTAGGTCTTGGTTTCGCGGCCTTTCTCATCGACCTTGAGGTCGTGTTCGACGCCGAATTCCCCCCGGCAGACCAGAAGCCGAATGTCCCCGACGGGAACGGGAGCCGGGCCGCTTGGGGCCATCAGTTCCATGCGGCCGTCCGGCTTGGCCAGATCACGCGGTCCGAAGAGTTCCGTCTGCGGGACGCCGAGACGCTCGTAGCCGCCCCGGCTGTTCAGGGCGCCGTCCAGATGGCGGATCAGGCTCTCCCGGCACATGTAGTGGACGATCTCCCGGGGGGTGTAGAAGGCCCCCTTGGACTTGCGGTCCCGCACCTCCAGGAGGCTCTCGAATACCTTTCCCAGCATCTCCGGGTCCACGGCCACTTCCTTTTCCAGGGGCTCGTCTTCCCGGACGGTGAAGTTGTAGAGATCGAAGGTGTCGAAAACATCGCCCAGGGTCTCGTTCCGGATGAGGATGTCCGCCTCCTGCCAGTTGTAGCCGCCGATCGGTTCGAAGAGCCCGCCGTTCAGAAAGGGGATTTTGCACCGGAATCGGCTGTAGTAGGCCTCCTCGCCCCGGTCCGTGGCCAGGGCCTCGTAGAAGAGGGGCTCCAAAAGGTCGTTGAAGAAATTATCGTAGGGGACAAGTTTTCTGTCAAAGAGCCGCCGGAGAAAATCCTTCGGCCCGGCGCCCCAGGGGCGAAAATTCCCCTTTTCATCCTTGCCGACGCCGAGCCATCCCTTCTTCTGGAGGAAGTAGAGAAAGACGATCTGGCCCAGGAGCTTCTTGGCAAAGTCGGCTGTCTGGACGTTCTTGGCTGTAAAGTCCGCACCGACCCGGCGGTCCTTCTCGACCAGGCCGTCCAGTTCCTCCTTGAGCCTGAGGAAGAGTTCCTTGTACCGCTCGAAGAATTCCCGGGTGACCGATTCGATGGTGAAGGCCTTTTCCAGTTTGGCCAGGGTGGGATTCGACCGGTCGTCCATGAGGATCGGAAGGAGCTGCTGCTGGGCGGTATGATTCGGCTCGTTCGTTCCGACAAGGAAGGAGTAGCGGCGTGCCGGCGTCAGGTCGGTCTTGACGCGGACCTTGCCCGTTTCCCCCTGCTCTGTCCGGTACTCCATCCGGACGTAGGAGAACCGCCAATCCTCAAGGCCGTCGGTGTGGTAGGCGACGATGGCGGCATCCTTCTCGCCCCGGTGCTTGAGGTACCAGGCGATGAAGTTGCGCTGCATGGTGCGGGCTCGGTCGAGGGCCGTCTCCCGCTTCAAATTGACCACGAGGACGTCCAGGGCGACCCCGTCCGGATCGGTGTATTTGCCGAGGCGCTTGTACTGGCGGACATGGTCCTTGTAGGCGTCGGGGATGTACTGCCCCTTGTAGGCGAAGGCCTTGGATTCGTCCAGATCGTTGAAGAGGTTCTTGGCAAAGAGGCGGAAGCGGTTTTCGTCGAAGTGGTTTTGGAAGGTCTCCCGGATGAGCCTTTTGGCCTCTTCAACGTGCATCAATAAGCTCCCTGTGCGGTCAGGTATTCGGAGAGGATCACCTCCCGGGCGCTCAGTTCCCGTCCTCGCGGCATCTGTCCGCCCGTCAGCAGGGTGGGGGGGATGTTGTTCCGGAAGATGGCCAGCGACTTGAGCGGATGGGCTTCCCTCTCCAGCTCCTGCTTGAGCCGCTTGCTCGTGTTCTTGGGGATGACGCCCTCCTCGAAGGCTTTAAGCACCGCCTTGAGAAAGTCTTCATCGTCGTCGGTGAATCCCTGGAAGTGCTTCATCTCCTTGTCCTTGAGCCTCTTGATAAGATAAGCCTCGTTGGACTTGCTGGCGTGGCCCGCCTTTTCCAGGATCTCGCCGGAGGTGAGGATGTCGAACTCCTGCTTGTTCTTCTCCAGGAGGGGATAGAAGGCCTTCGGCAGCGGCATGCGTTTGGTGTCCGGTTCGCAGGCGAAGCAGTCGGCGGCCGCGAAGAAGGTGAGCTCCCGTACTGCCCTTTCACTGGCCAGGCAGAACTTCTTGAGCTTGCCCTTGCGGAAGAAGGTGACCACGGCGTCGGGCTCGGCATCCCCGCCCGTCGGCCAGGCCCGGCCGGAGCGGGCCTTCTTGGGCAGGCGCTTGATCCTCTCGAACAGGCCGGGATCGTTGTCGCGGATGTCGCGGATCTTCTGGAGGTACTCCAGCTCCGACCGTTCGCCCTCGTCCTCCCCCTCCAGGTTCTTTTTGTCGTTCAGTTTCGAGAAGAGTCGATCGCCGAAGAGTTCATGGCTGGTGACTTCCTCTTCGTCGGTCAGGTATTTGGAATCTTCCCCGAGGGTGTCGTGGAAGGCCTGGATCTTGGCCTTGATGCTGGCCTCCAGGCCCAGGTGCAGGTCGGACTGGGCAGTAGGGAAGAAATTGAACACGTGGACCTTGTCGTGGGCCGCGCCGACCCGGTTCACCCGGCCCACCCGCTGGAGAACACGGGTCGGGTTCCAGGGGAGGTCGTAGTTGATGACGATGTTGGAGCGGTGGAGGTTGATCCCCTCCGCCAGGACGTCGGTGGTGACGAGTATGCGGATGCCGTCCTTGCGTCCCTGTTTCCGGTTCGGATCGAAGTGGTCCTTGATGAGGTCGCGCGCCGGCGTCGGCCCGAATTCCACGCCGTCGTAGAGACCGCCCGTGCTGCAGAAGAACATCGCTTCGCCGGGGAACTCCCGCTCCAGGCGACGGTAGAGGTACTCGCCCGTCTCCTTCGACTCGGTGAAGACCAGAAGCTTCTTGCCCTTGAGGATGGCGTGGCCGCGCAGGTCGCCGACGAACTGCTCGATCTTGGGATCGCCGGTGATCCCCATCCAGATCCGTTTTATCTCCTTCAGAACGTTCAGATCGTCGTTCAGCCTGGTGAGGAAATCGTCGGTGAACTCGTCGGCCGCGTATTTCTGTACCCGGTCCTGCTCCACCAGATTGAGCAGGGCCTCCTCGTTGTCCCCTTCCAGGAAGTCGTACACGTTCACCCGCTTGCTGATGTAGACCGTGCCCTTCTCGACCATGGCGATGAACTTCTCATAGGAACCGATGAATCGCTTGAGCGTGTTGCCGAAGGCGTGGAAGCTGCTCTCCAGGCGCTTGACCAGGATGCCTTTCATGAACCCGCCGATATTGCGCTGGGACTGGAGCTCCAGGGGGTCGAGCTGCTTTTTCAGGTAGAGCAGCGGTGTGTAACGGGCGTAGCTGAACTTTTTGAGGTGCTCGATGGTGGCGTTGAAGATCCGTTCCTGCCGGTCATCGAAGGTGTAGATCAGCCGTTGAGGATCGCCCAATTCGGGGAAGGAGAGTCCCTGCTTGGCCATGTCGCCCTTGAAGAAATTGATGACCTCGGAGCGGGTGCGGCGGACCATGACGTATTTCAGCACCTTTTCCCGGACGTCGCGTGAGACGCCCTTAATCTCGTCCGCGTAGCGGGGATCCGTCTTGTCATAACGGTCCAGGCGGCTCTTGAGGCCGGCAAAGAACTTCTCCAGGTCGGGGACACCGGGGATCGTGCTCTTCTTGGGGATCTGGAAGAGCTTGAGCTGGCTGTAGATATCCTCCACGGAGTTGTTGAGTGGCGTGGCCGAAACCAGGATCACCTTCTTGCCAAAGCAGATCTGGTGGAGCTTCTCGTATCCTAAAGTGACTTCGTTGCGGAACCGGTGGGCCTCGTCGATGAAGATGAAGTCGAATTTGGCGGCTCCCTCTTTGATGATGTGATCGAGCTTGCCCAGGGACTCCACCTTGTAGCCGCGCACCCCGAACTCGAAGAAGGTCTCCTCCCAGTAATCCTTCAGCACGGGCGGGCAGATGACCAGGATCTTGCCCCGGAGCCGCTGGGCGAGCATGGCGGAGATGAAGGTCTTGCCGAGGCCGACCACGTCGGAGAGAAAGACGCCGTTGTAGGCGTCGAGGATCTTCTTCGCGGCGATGACGGCCTGCTTCTGATAATCCAGGTCCATGAAGCCTTCAGGCAGATAGGTCTCGAAATCCTCGTCGAGGTTGATGTCCTCCCGGAAGTGCTCGTAGAGGAATTTCAGGTAGAGATGGTAGGGGGTGATCTCGTCGTTGAGCCATGTCCTGTCGTGGATGGTGTCCATGTATTCGCGGGAAAGATCGACCGCGTCCTTCCAGAGCTCCTCGAACCGGGCCAGGGCGAATTCCACGTCCACCCGGTTTTTCAACTCCACGTTGAATTCCCAGTTGGCGATGAGCCCCGCCTCGGAGAAGTTGCTGGAGCCGGTGATCACCCGGCCAAAATCGCGATCGTCCTCGCCGAAGCGGCTGATATAGACCTTGGCGTGGAGATTGCCGCCGGGGTAGGCCTTGATCTCCATCTTGCCGGAGCGGAGGAATTCGATGAATTTGCGGACCCCCAGTTCGGTTTCGTAGCTGTCCGGCGAGCGGTCCATCTCTGAGGTCACCGCTGCGGAGAAGATTTCCTTTGTTCGCTTGTGGGATTCGAAATCCAGCTTGGATTGAGGCTGATAGGCGTCGATGATCTCGAAGGCTTGGCGATCGACGTTCAGGCCGACGAGGATGCGGATCTTGTCGATAGAGGCGAAGGCCTCGTGGAGCCTGTCGAAGCCGCTGGTGCGGAAGTAGCCGACCAGGATGTCGAAAAACTTCACGTCCCGGAGGGTTCTCTGGAACCGGTCAAGCAACGTGGAACCTGGGTCATTGGTAAAGAATGTCAGGTCGTTTTGCATGGATGGGTTCTCTGTCGGTCCAGTGTGTGAAAGATGCCGTGCAAAGCTGCAATTCTATAGCAGATATCAGGCGGGAATGCCAGAACTTTGCGGTAAATTGATCACTATTTCATCCGCAATTTCATTGCCTGGCATTGCCGAGATCGGTTTGGGATGGCAAAGATCCGTCAACTCTGCTATACGTGCGCGCATCGTTCCCGGATCGACCGCTTTGCGGACGCGGGGCGATTCGCCGCCCCCGGAACGGCGTTCCCCGGGAGCCCGACGGAGAAAAGCATGCGCATCGACGAAACCCCCCAGGATCACATCCGGACCCTCGGGGGCGAAACCAAGGCGCTGTACGTCCTCGACGACAACGGCCGCTACACGACCGCGCGGACGACGGGCTGGGAGGTGGAGGAGATCGTTCTCAACCAGGTGATCGAGGACTTCCGGGCCAAAGCCGAGGAGGCCCGCCGCCGCGTCCTCGCGGGCGAGACGTCCCCCATCGAATACTACATGTACAGGAACTGGATGGACCCCCTGACGCTGGCGCAGGCCATGGGCCTTTTCCGTTGGCAGGTCAGGCGGCATTTCCGTCCGGCGGTGTTCGCCCGCCTGTCCGAAACGCGTCTGCGCGCCTATGCGCGCCTCTTCCATATCGATGTCCCGACGCTGAAAACCCTCAAGGAGGATCCCTGATTGGATTCGGTCATCCCCTTCCCGCACCGCCAGTACGCCCATTGCGAGAGCGGCGTGGTCGCCGCCCTGCTCACCCATTACGGGCTGGCGATTTCGGAGCCCCTGGTCTTCGGGATCTCCGGCGGGCTCACGTTCGCCTATATCCCCTTCATCAAGATCACGAATCTTCCCATCATCTCCTACCGGATGTTTCCGCACGCCATCATCAATGGGATCCAGAAGCGGCTCGGCATTCGGTTCCGGACGCGCACCTACCGGGACCCGCAAAAGGCCCACGGCGACCTGGTCGCGCGCCTGTCCGAAGGCCGGGTGGTCGGACTTCAGACGTCCGTGTACTGGCTCCCGTACTTCCCCGACGAGATGCGGTTCCAGTTCAACGCCCACAACCTGATCGTGTACGGGATGGAAGACGGGCAATTTCTCGTGAGCGATCCGATCGCCGACCACTTGGTCCGGATCGCGCCGGCCGACCTCGAAAACGCCCGGTTTGCGAAGGGGACCCTCGCCCCGAGAGGATTCCTGTACTACCCGGAAGACGTCCCGTCTTCGATCGCGCTGGAAGAACCGATCCGGAAGGCCATCCGAAAGACAGCGCAGATGATGCTCTACGCCCCGGTGCCCCTCATCGGCGTCAAGGGCATCCGCACCCTGGCCGGCCGGATCGAACGCCTGCGCCGGCACCCGGATGGGCGCTACGTCCGCAATTTTCTGGGGCATATCGTCCGGATGCAGGAGGAAATCGGGACCGGCGGGGGCGGCTTCCGTTTCATGTACGCCGCCTTTCTGCAGGAGGCCGGCGACACGCTCGGACTCCCGGTCCTGAAGGAGGCCTCCCTCCGGATGACCGAATCGGGCGATCTCTGGCGGACCTTTGCCCTGGCCTGCGCCCGGGCCTGCAAGCGCAAGGGCGATCCCGTCGATTTCACCGCCATCGCCGACCTCGCGCGCCAGTGCGCCGACTTCGAGGAGCAGGTGTTCCGGATGCTCCTGCGGATGGAATGGACCGCCTGACAAGCCCCCTCCCCGCTTCAGGGCCGGACGGGGTTCCCGCGGGACAAGGGCCTCAAGGCTTCAACCGGTAGAACCGGTTTCCCAACGTTTTTCCACCCCGGACCGCATCCAGCCGGTTGCCGATCGCCTCGTCCAGTTCGACCAGCCGGTCGTCGGGATGCGGGTGCGTCTTGAACAGTAGGGCCACCCGGCTCTCATCCCTGCCGGTCTGACCGATCGTCTGTAACACCTCGGGCAGTCCGTAAGGCTCGTACCCCGCCCGGACGGTCAGCGCGACCCCCATACGGTCCGCCTCGAATTCGGCGCTCCTGTCCAGGCCGCGGGCACAGATTTCCGCGCCGCTGCCGATCACCTTCCGGAGGATCTCCCGATCCGTGCCGACGCGCTTGCCGACCCAGCCCGCGCCGATATCCAGCAGTTGGGATTGTTTCAGAATCTTGAGGTGATGGCTCCGGACGACGTGGGCGATTTCATGGGAAAGGACGCCCGCAAGCTGCGCCTCGTTCTCCAATCGCCGATAGAGCCCCCGGGTCACGAGGACATAGCCGCCGGGCGCGGCAAAGGCATTGATGTCCTCGCTTTCGATCACGCCAAAGCGCCAGGGTAGATCCGCGCGCTCGCTCTGGTTAGCCACCCAGCGACCCACCTGGTTGACGTAGGTCTGCAGCGCCGCGTCGCCGACCAGGGGAGCGGCCCCCAGCAGATTGCCCGCGATCTCGCGCCCGATCTCGATCTCCTGCTCTTGCGAGGGGCTTTTCAGACTGAAGGCCGGCTGGCCTTCGCCGGGCACGGCCTCGGCCTTCGGCGGCGCTTCGCCGGTCTTGCCGGTCGTGACGGCCGTGCCGCCCGTCACGACCCCCTTCAGGGTCTCCCCCAGATCGAGGGCCTCGGCCGGCAAAACGCAGACGGCCAACAGGAGCCCCAAGAGGAATCCCAGCATGCGCAGGTGCTTCATCGCCGACCTCCTTTCCCTCTCGGTTCCGGCAGGTAGGCGAACTTGACGGCCCGGAGGCCGCCGCGCCTGGCGAACTGCTCGCCCTGTTTGGGGGTCTGGGCGTAGCCGTCCAGCGTCTTCACCTCGGCCGCGTTGTATTGGGCGCCCTTGAGTTCCTCCTCGTTCAGACCGCGGACCCCCGTCGTGGCGACGATTCTCCCCGTCCCGGCGCGTCCGCTCGCCACATCGAGCACGCCCCTGGCCGGACTCCCGCTCCCGGCCGTGCCGCGCCGGACCGACAGCAGGCGCACCCAGCCGCTGGCCCTCTTCGCGGTCTTGACGTTCAGCCAGGCGCCCTTTTTAGCGAGGATCTGCAGCGTCTCGCCCCGCACGATCGCACCGGTTGTCCTGGCGTCGCTGTAGGGCGTGGAGCGCAGAACGTCCGCCTTGAGCGCCTGGCCCGTCTCCGCGGCCCGGGTCATTCCCGGCAGCAGCGGGACCGCCAGCAGGACGGCCAGCAAAATTGCATGAATTTTCATCGGGCTCTCCTCCCCCGTCCGGGGGCCGCATCGAGACGGTCGCACACGGCGGGCCTCATTCTCCCGGCCGATTTTCCCCCTCGTACTCCAGTTTGATCACCGCCTGGGCAAACAGGCCACGCCACTGGTTCGCCAGCGACCTGTCTCCCGCCAGCCCCCCGGGGTGGAGGGTGTAGCGCACCTTCGTATCGCCGGGCAACCCGATATCGATCAGGATGGACGGCAGGTGTCGGGCCAGTTGGTCGGCGTCCTGCGCCGCCTGCCGCCCGTACTCCTCCGGCGTCTCGGCGTAGGTCCAACTGACGACGGCCATATCTCCGAACAGCCCCCAGATGCCGCTTTGCGACCCCTTCAGGACATCCACCGTGTTGGGCGTCTTGCAGCCCAGTTCGATTCTCCGCTTCAATTTCTTGAGCAGGGCCTCCCCCAGCGGCTCCTCGCTTTCCACCAGGATCGGCATCACGAGCGCCCGCAGTCCGCCTTCGCTCAGTTTGACGCCGAAGGCCAGCCACCGCTGCAGGGCGAGATCGTTCGCGAGCGCGTAGACCTTGGCGACGCTGAAATACGCGATCGCCCAGAGAATCGGCCCGCTGAGATCGATATAGGTGTTCGTGACGTTGATCGTGACATAGGAAATCACGATCAGGCCGATCTGGCTGCTGCTGAAGATCCTGTTCAGCTTATCGCGGTCCGCCTGCCGATAAAAGGCCGCGGCGGTGAGCCAGATCAGCAGCATGCTGAAGAGGACGTAGGAGAGGGCGCCGCGCCACACATGCAGGTAATCTCCGTGTTTGACATTGTCGACGGCCGTGGCGAGGATCTCCACGCCCGGATAGATCCTGGCCATGGGCGTGGCCTTCAGGTCGAACAGGCTGGGCGCGGTGGATCCGATGATGACGATCTTCCCCTCGAATTCATTCTCCGGGCGCTTCTTTTCCCGGCTCGTCATGTCCAGCAGAACCTCGCTGAACGTGACGTACCGATACGCGAAGGGCTTGCCCCGCCAGTTGATCAGCACGTTGGGCGTATCCGGCACGCTGTAGCCGAGCGCATGCCCCACGCTCAGGGCGAGGGAGGGGATCTTCCAGCCGTAATCGTCCCGGTAAAGGCCGTATTCCCGCACGATGCCGTCCTTGTCCGGATCGATGTTGTTGAAGCCCGTCCGCCCGGAATCGATCGCCGCGGGAAAGTGCGGCAGGATGACCGCCAGCGTGGCGTTCGGATCCGCCCGCCCCGGGAGTTTCTCCGTCACGCCGGGAATCATCGCGGGCTTCACGGCGCTCAGGGGGTCCTGATCCTTCGACAGACGGACAAACGGGAAGAAGGCGTTGTCCGTGGCGGCGATCGTTTCGTTGAAGTAGGCGTCGCTGTCGGGATTGGCGATGTCGGCATCGCTGAACAGGATGTCGAAAACGACGGCTTTGGGCCTCTGGGCTTCGACATTCTCCAGGAACTCGCCGAAGACCTGCCGCGGCCAGGGATAGCGCCCGTAGTCCTTTGCCATCGACGCCAGGCTGGCCTCGTTGATGTCCACGATGACGATGTCCGGGTCCGGTTCGGGCGCCACCAGCCGGCTGCGCACCATGAAGTCGAACGCCTTCTGCCGCATGTTCTCGCCCACGTGGAAGATCCCGGCATCGATCAGCACGAAGACGGTGAGCAGGGCCGCCAGATAGAGGTAGAAGTTGTTCCGCAGCTTCCGGGTCGCCTGGGCGAGCCATTGTCCGACGAGAAGTTTCAGTCGCGCCACGAGCATCCTCCTGAACCCCTGTTCGGACTCTGGCACACCTTTCCCCGTCCGTCAATCGCAGAATTCTCCCCCTCGGCAAAGCCGGGCCTACGGACGGGATCCCGGCCTGCCTGAACGATTTTTTGAATTCAAAAGGGAAGCGACAAGCCGGTCAATAGCGGTGCAGGACGAGGGCGACGTAGCGACCCTGACCGTTCCGGTTGATGTGCAGGAGGGAGGCCGGCGGCGAGGTTTCGAGAAACTTCGTGACCCCGTAGGCCGTCACCGTGTCGAAGGGACCGTAATCGGCTACATAATCGAAGAGGGCCAGGCCCGTCCTCCGCTGCCAGTCCGTCTTCTCCTCGTCCGGAACGGCCGCGCCGCAGGCGAGCATCCCCCGACCGCGCGGCAGGATCGGGCGCTCCGCGCACCAGGCCGCCAGCGCCTCGCGGTCCGGAAAGGAACGGACATCCGCCACCTCCCCCAGCGCCCCGTTTCGGACCTTCCTGACATAAATCCAGAAGCTCCCCTCGACGGCCGGGTGCGGCGCCTCGCTCCCCGGCGGAACCTCGTCCACGGCGCCGATCAGGGCCTCCTCCACGGGCCCCGGATCGAAATCCAGGCGGGCCAGCTCCAGGCCGCGTTCGAAGGACAGGCCCCGGCCGGAGATCGAGAGGTTCCGCCCCAGAACATTCAGGCTCTGGGCCACGTAAAACGGCGCGGTATTGCTCATCGTGTTGATGAAGCTGAAGGGCATCGGGAGGGAGCGCTGCCGGTAGAGCTGGTCCAGGACGTTGTTCGTATCGCCCAGATTGCCGTTCTCCGTCGTCAGGTAGACCGACGCATTCCCGCTCGGCGTCCGCCCCTGCACGCACCGGTGGGCGCCGATCAGCGCCAGGAGGATGAACGTGTTGACGCGGCGAAACGGGGTGTCCGTGTACCCCTTCAGGATCTCCTTCAGAACCCGCGGATGCGCCACCGGGGGCGTGACGAACCGTGACACGGCATGGATGAACATGTCCCTTACCCCCGCACGGCAACGACCAGAGCGGTGCAGTTGCCGCCGAAACCGAAGTAATTGAGAAGAAAGATCCCCCGCGACAGGGGCCGGGGCTCCGTGACGGGGCGGAGCATCAGCGCCTCGTCCGCCTCCTCGAACCCGAGGGTGGGCGGGCAGAATCCCCGCTGGAGGCACGCCGTGAAGAGGATCAGCTCGACGACGCCCGACGCGCCGACGGTGTGGCCGATCAGCGGCTTCAACACCGTGAAGGGCGGCAGGGCGTCACCGAAGACACGCACCATGCCGTTGCCCTCCATCCGGTCGTTGTTTTCGCTGCCCGTTCCGTGGGCCTTGATCGCGGTGACCGCGCCCGCGTCCACACCCGCATCCGCCAGGGCGTCCCGCATCACCTGGGCGATGGCCCCTCCCTCGAGCGCGTGGGTGGTCACGTTGTACGCATCCACCCGGTTGGCGCCGCCGCACAGGACGGCGCCGGCGTCGCCGCCGTCATCCGCCTCCAGGACAACGGCGCCACAGCCCTCTCCCATGATGATGCCGCTGCGTCGCCGGTCGAACGGTCGGTACCCGTCCGTGGCGATGAGGCGCAGGGCTTCAAAACCGTAAAATCCCAGATGGCTGAAGAGGTCGTACCCGATGACCAGGGCGCGCGGGATGCGGCCCGCTGCGATCATCGCCGCGGCGTACAGCAGGGCGTTGGCACTGGAGGTGCACGCCGTGGTGAAGGTATAGGCCGGTCCGCGGATCCCGAACCGTCCGGCCACCTCGTCCGCGATCCGGCCGTACCCCGAGGACACCATGGCCGCCGGCCGGGATGTTTCCCGGAGGGTTTCTTCGTAAGCGTGCTCGTAGACGGGAATGTCGATCGCGGTCGAGCCGAAGAAGATCGCGAGGTCGCGCAGGTCGGCGGCCCGGAGCGAGGCATCCGCGAGCGCCCGTGCAACCGTGTCGAACAGGACCTCGTAGAAGAACGTCTCCGGCGCCGCGCTCAGGGATCCGGGGTCGCGCCGCGAAAGGAGGTAGTACGGGCGGACCTCCTCCAGCCCCGCCAGGGAGAGGGGAAGCTCCGCGATCCTGGGCCGCATCTCCCGCGCGCCCCGGACGACGGCGTCGAGATCTTCGCCGAGGGCGCACGCGATCGCCCGTCCCTTGATCATGGCCGCGTTTCGCATGGTCTCACTCCGGCCGGATAAAATCCGCAAAGGTGTTGATCGACGCCATGACCCGCCGCATCTGTTTGCTGTCCGTGATCTTGACGCCGTACTTCTGCACGGCGATGGAGATCTGCAGGGCATCGATGGAATCGAGGCCCAACTGGGACCCGCGGCCGAACAGGGGGCCGTCGTCATCAATGTCCACCGCCTCCGCATCGAGGTCGCAGGCGTCGATGATGAGCCGTTTCAGGTCCGTCTTGAGGGCGTTGTCGAGGGATCCTTTCATGGGGAGACGCTTCCTTCAAACTGTTTTTTCAGAATCACGGCCGTCAGCAGCAGCATGACCGCCCCGAACGCCGCGAGCGCCAGGCACTCCGGCAGGACGTCGCGGACCCCGCCGTTGCGGAGCAGGATGTCGAGAAAACCCTCGAGCCCCCAGGACATGGGGGACAGCTCGGCCACCTTCTGCATGACCGCCGGCATGACGAATTTCGGGATCATGACGCCGCCGGCCGCGGCAAAGACGATATTCAAGAGCCCCCCCAGCGTGGTAGCCTGCTCGGTCGTGCGCGCCACCACGGCGATCAGGAGGGCCAGGGCGATGGAGGAGAAGCTGACCGCGGCCGCGATGAGGGCCAGCCCGGCCGGGGAATCCCCCAGGGTCAGGGCCGATCCTCCCAGGGCCGGGACGAGATACATCCCGACCAGAAGCATCAGGGCGACCTGGATCAGGTTGATGAAAAAATAGGGGAGCATCTTGCCGAGCAGGAGGATCCCCCGCGACAGGCGGATGCTGCGCAGGCGCTGCAGGGTGCCCTGGCTGCGCTCCGAGATGAAGGTATTGGAGATGGGAATGACGATGAAAAACATCGAGAAGACGAGCCAGGCGGGCACGCTCTGCTGGACGGCGTTCGGCGCCCGGAAGCGCTGCTCCCCGCGCGTCACGAAGCGCATCTCGATATGCGCCTCCGAAGGCTGGCGGAACGTGCGGGGGTCGATCCGCGCCAGCGCGAGCAGCGGGGACATCTCTTTCGTCATGGCCTCGATCCGAACCTTCCCCAGCGCGTTGGCCAGGACGGACTGGACGATGAGCTGCATCTGGGTCCCCACGACGGGATTGACCAGGACGACCAGGGGTTTCTTTCCCGCGCGGGGCTTGCGGTCCCGGACGGCCGCCGAGAAGTGATCCTCGATCAGCACGACGAACTTGGCGTCGGCGTCGTTGAGCGCGGCGGCCGCCTCCGCGTCGGTCCAGGTCGCCGGGATGTCCTTCACCTCGAACGACGCATTCCCGCGAAGGGCCTTCAGGAGGGCCGCCGCCGGCTTTCCGCCGTCCCGGTCGGAAACGAGCAGGGGGATCTTGACGGGCGACTGCGTGCTGAAGAGGTCCTGCATCGCGAGCGACATGATCAGGATGAAGGCCATCGGCATCACGAACAGGACCGCGACCGCATGAACATCGCGGCTGATGACGAGGAATTCCTTTTTCAGGAGGTGGAATATTCGGTTCATTCGTCCCGCAGCGTCCGTTCAGTCAGTTCCAGAAACAGGGCCTCCAGATGCCCGTTCCCCCAGTTCAGCGCCCTGACCTCGGCCCCGTGCCGGGCCAGCAGGTCGAACAGGCCGGCCAGGGTCCGATTCAGGTCTTCGTTGCGATCGAGCACCAGCGTCTCCGCCTCCACCCGCAGGCCCGCGACACGCTCCAGCGCCTCCTTCAGCGTCCCGGGCAGACGGTCCAGGGTCAGGGTGACCGCCCCGCGCCGTGCCAGGATGTCTTCCTTCCGGTCGTGCAGGATGATCCGCCCGGCGTCGATGATGGCGATGTCCTGGGAGATCTGCTCGATCTCCTCCATGTAATGCGAGGCATAGAGGATCGTCGTCCCCCGCTCCCGGTTGATCCGGTCGATCCGTTCCAGGAGATAGCTGCGGGACTGCGCATCCACCCCGACGGTCGGCTCGTCCAGATACAGGATGGCGGGTTCATTCAAAAGCCCGATGGCGAGATTGAGTCGGCGCTTCATGCCCCCGGAAAGTTCCGCGGCGCGTTTCCCGAGAAAGGACTGCAGGCTGCCGGCGTCGATCGCCGCGTCCATGCGGGTCTCGAGCCGCCGCCCCTTGAAGCCGTACAGGGCGCCGAAATACTCCAGATTTTCACGGGTGGTCAGCGTGGGGTAGAAGGCGAAGGACTGGGGGACGATGCTGGCGCGGGCCTGGATCCGGTCCCGGTCACGGTCGAGGTCAAGACCGTCGATCAGGACCCGGCCCCGGTCCTTGGCGATGATTCCCATGAGGATCGAGACGAGCGTCGTCTTGCCGGCGCCGTTCGGCCCCAGCAGGCCGGTGATCGCGCCCGCGCGGAAGTCCAGGCTGACATCGTCCAGCACGAGGTTGGCGCCGTAGGACTTGAAGAGGTGATCGACGCGGATCGTCATACGAGCGGACCGTGTTCGTCGGTCGGCCCCGCCGCGGCGACCGACAGGATGCCGCTGCAGGCGATCTCCCCCTCCAGACAAACGTTGAACACGAATGCCGGCGTCCCGCGCTTCACGTCCCTCACCGCCTGCAGCGTGATCGGATCGTCCGGCTTGACGGGGAAACGAAAGCGCACCCGGCGGATGCCCGTGATTTCCACCGTCCGGCCCCGGTCGCGCTCCGACCGGAGGACGGCCTCCTCCACCAGGCCGATGAGGGCGACGCCGGGGACGATGGGATTGTCGGGGAAGTGGCCGTCAAACCAGGCGGAATCGGCCGGGATGCGCGCCGAGGCGGCAATGCGGTCCCCGGCGTCCGGAGAGAGGGAAAGCTCGTATCGGAACGGCCTGCTCATGCGTCCTCCCGATCGCCCACCTTGGCCGAAATGTAATCGACGACATCCCCGATCGTCCGGATCTTTTTCAGTTCCTCTTCCAGAACCTCGATATCCAGACGCGCCTCCAGCATCCCGACCAGATCGAGGGCATCGATGCTGTCCAGCCCCAGATCCTCGAACAGATTCGCCTCCGGCCTGACCTTCTCGGCCGGAATCTCGAATTCTTCGACAAAGAATTCACGGATCAGGTTGAAAACTTCTTCTCTGCTCATGAGCCTCTCTTCGGCGGCCGGGGGCGCCCCTTCTCGCGAAAC
Source organism: Syntrophaceae bacterium UBA2251 (assembly GCA_002347815.1). GTDB lineage: Bacteria > Desulfobacterota > Syntrophia > Syntrophales > UBA2251 > UBA2251. The sequence goes on along the minus strand of DDXV01000052.1, from coordinate 9,936 downwards.
CGCACGGCACATGCCAACCGTTTCTCGCGGGAGCGGGGAATCACGCGCGGTCGCCGGGGGGAACCGATTGTTTCGACGTGGCCTTTAAGTAACGTCCGGCGCCAACGGTGTCAAGAAAAATCGCGGTCGGACGTCGGCCGGCGCTCCATCACCGGGCGCCCGATCAACTCCGCCAGGGGATGAACCCGATATCCCCGCGCTTCGAGGCCGGTCAGGATCGCCTCCACCTCGTCGAACCAGTCCGGAATCCCCGTCGATCCGGACGGCACGACATCGTGCAGAAGGACGATCGCCCCCGGGTGGACCCGCTTCAGGATGCGGCGCGCCAAGCCCCCGACGCGCCGATTGCCGAAGTCTCCCCCCCGGCAGCTGAATGTCACGCAGTCCATGCCGAGCGACTTCAGGACCCCGGCGAGCCGCGGGCTGGTGATGCCGACGGGGGGACGGAAGGCGAGCGGACGGACGCCTAAGGGGGATAGGAGCGCCTGCGTGCGGGCAATCTCCTCCCGGAGGCGGTGTCGGGAGCGCAGCATCAGGAAGGGATCGTGCCGGTAGGAATGATTGCCCACGGCATGATGGCGCGCAAGGATGTCCCGGACCAGGCCCGGAAAGGCCTCCGCCCTGTTCCCGGCGACGAAGAACGTCGCCGGCATCCCGTGCCGCTCCAGCAGGTCCAGGAGACGGGGGGTGACGCGCGGGTCCGGGCCGTCGTCGAAGGTCAGGGCCACCGCCCGGTCAACGCGTTTCCCCCGGCTGATGACGGGGAGGAAGAACCGCGACCGCGGGAAGAACGGGGCGGCGAGACACGCGAGGACAAAGACGCCCAGGGGAACGGCGGCCGCCTCCGGAACGGGGGTAAACCCGAGCAGACCCGCCGCGAGGAAGGCGGCCCCTCCGGCGACGTGGGCCGGGGAGCACGCGCCCCTCCCCTTGCGTTCCGGTCCGGTTCCGTTCATCTCAGAAGCAGCTCCCACAGGGGGCCGGGATGGCCGTAGGCGTGAAGGCGGGAAACGACCCGCTCCGACTCCCGTCCGCCGTCCCCGTACACCCAGTTGTTACGACCGCCGGCCTGTCGATGGACCCGGGCCATGATGTCCGGCGCGGCGATCCCCGGCGAACGGTAGAAAACCGGCGTTAGCAGATTCTGGCCCGGCGCGATCTGCCCTTCCGCCAGCGCCCGCTCGTGGAGCGGCGTGAAGGGGAAGATCCGGACCCCGCAGAAAAAGAAGAATACGGCCCTCTCCAGTGTCTCCGCGTTGCACAGGGTCTCGTCGAGGGTCCGGCCGTCCTCCCCGGGTCCGCCCAGGAGAAAATAATGGGCGACGTGCAGGCCGGCCCGGCGGGCGGCCTCGTGCGCGGCGACGGCCTCGGCCACGGAAAAGGGCTTCCGGTAGGCATCGAGCATCGCGTCGGAAAGGGACTCCGTGCCGAATTCCACATGGCTCAAGCCGGCCTCCCCGAGGGCCTCGTAATACCCGCCGGGCGGACGCGTCGGGGCGAAAAAGGCCCCCCAGGGGACGGTCACGCCGTGGCGCCGGAAGGCGCGGGCGACCGAGAGGCTGTGGTCCCAATCGGCGTTGAACACGGAATCGGTGATGAAGAGGTACCCGGCGCCCAGGTCCTGCAGGCGGCGGGCGGTCTCCCCCGCCGATTCGGGATCGTCCGGGCGCGGACGGCGGCCGTCGAGGTGCGGGTAGGTACAGTAAAGGCAGCGATAAGGGCACCCCCGCTGGGTCTGGAGATTCAGGATCCCGCCCCGCTTCAGATAGAACTCCAGCAGCGCCGGCGGCGGTTGAATCCGCCGTGCGCGGGTCTCCGTCCAGGCGACGGGGGCGGGGATCGCGCCTCCGGCAACGGCGACGCCCGGCACCGCCGACGGGTCCGCCCCGGTTTCCAGGGCCTCGATCAGCCGCCCGAGCGTCTCCCCGGCGCCGACGATGCCGAAATCGGCCTTTAGGAGCGCCATCAGCTCGCCGGGGAAGATGGAAAAGCCGCTGCCGCCCAGAACGAGGGGCGCCGGCGTGCATGCCCGGAGCCGCTCGACCAGGTCGCGGTACCCGTCGATGTAGCTCTTGGGGTTCACCGTGTCGACGTTGTCGATGTTCCGGAGGGAGAGGCCGACAAGATCAGGGGCAAATTCTCCGACCGCGCGGCGGAGCGGGTCCGGACCGTCGGGGACGTTCATGTCCAGAAGGCGGACCTCGTGCCGGGGCGCGAGCGCCCCCGCCACGTACTCGATCCCGATGGGATAGACGGGATAGGGGCTGGCGGTGACGTTGGCGGAGATGAGCAGGACCTTCATGGGGCCGACACCTCGACGGCGGCGATGCATTCGCCCAGGCCGAGCAGGAGGATCCCCCTCCCCTCGAGGCGGGGATCCTTCCCCCCCGCCAGGGCCGGAGGCAGAGCGCCCCGGCGGACGGTCTCCACGGCGAGCACCGCGGCCACGGCGGAGGCGCCGGCAAATTCCCCGGTGAGCCGGCGGTAGTCGATGCAGGGCGCCGACAGCGCGGTTTCCCGGCGGAAGCGCTCGAGCAGGGCCTCGCCGCCGGAACGGTCCCCCGCCGGCAGGCCCGCAAAGACGGCCCCGAACCGCCCCCGGAGCCGCTCCGCTCCGCCCAGGCTTTCGATCAGGGCCGGGAGGCCGTCGTCTCCCCCGGGATTGAAGGCAAAATGGACCGGCGCGAGATCCGGGCCCGTCCCGCCGCCCCGCGGATCGAGCAGGAAGGCGCCGCCACCGTCCGCCGTGGCCGCCGCGTCGAAGCACGGGGACAGGACGTCATGATGCTCTTCGGCGCCGATCACCAGCGCCGGCGGATCGCCCGCACGGAGGACAAGCCCCGCCGTGTACAGGGCCTGCTCGAAAGACTGGTCGCCGCCGCTGACGGTGACGTTCGCCCCCGTCGCCTCGAGAAAGATGGCCGCCTGACTGGCCGGCGCGTTGTGAACGGAGCCGACGAAATCCGTCGGGCTCGTGAACCGCTCGCCGGAGTCGAACAGTTTCTTGAGAAAGTCGTGGGTCTCCGTCAGCGACCCCCAGGCGGTCCCGAAGAAGATCCCGCCGGGCGCCGCCGCCGTCCGCGCCGCCTGACGGGCCGCCAGGGCCAGCAGCAGCACCATCCGGGACAGCCGCTTGAGGCGGCGGAGCTGTCCCGCGGGGATCTCCGTCCGGACCGCCGCAAGGTCCGGACGCCCCGGGAACGGCTCTCCCCGCCAGTACCGCGCGAGCGTCTCTTCCAGGGGACCCGCCCCCGTCAGACAGGCGGCCCCCAGGACGGAAAACCGGGCAGGCAGGCGTGGCGCGCAGGCGGCCGCCGCCGACCGCGGCGCCGTCAGGACCAGCGAGGCGTTGTTGCCGCCGAAGCCGAAGGAGTTGGACAGGACCGAGCGGACCGGGCGGGATTGCCCGGTCAGTTCCGGCACAAGACCGAGCGCCGGGTCCGGAATGCGGCAGCCGCAATTGCCCGGGATGAACCCGTGGTGGATGCCGAGCGCGGATACGACCGCCTCGATGGCGCCGGACGCCCCCAGGGTGTGGCCGAAGAGGCCCTTGAGCGAGGAGACCGGCGGCGGCGGGTCGCCGCAGAGGGTTCGCACGGCCCGCGCTTCCGCCAGGTCGTTGTCCGGCGTACCGGTGCCGTGCAGATTGATGTAATCGAGCGCCGCCGCCGTCATGCCGGCATCCGCCAGGGCGGCCCGCATGGCCGCGAGCGCGCCTGTCCCGTCCGGCCGGGGGGCCGCGGGATGGTACGCGTCGCAGGACCATCCCGCGCCGGCGAGTTCGGCGAGAGCGCCGGCGGGCGGGGATTCCGCCGCGACGAGCAGGACGAAGGCCGCGCCTTCGGCCACCGACAGCCCCCGGCGGTCGCGATCCAGGGGGCGGGCGCCTTCGGGATCGATCAGTTGCAGGGCGTGAAACCCGTAGTAGGTCATGCGACACAGCGCGTCGGCGCCGCCGGCCAGCACGACCCGGGCCTGACCGCAGCGGATCAGCTCCAGGGCGATCTTGAGGGCGGCGGTCCCGGAGGAACACGCGGTGGAGACGGTGATGACCGGCCCCCGGCACGACAACCGGCGGGCCAGCCAGGCGGCCACGGAGCCGACGGCGTGATGCCGGTACGCCTCCGGCCGCCGCTCTCCGGCTTCCAGGAGTCGCTCCGTCGTCGGCATCCCGCCTGTCGTACTGCCCAGGACGAGGGCGTCCGGGATCAGCGCCGTGGCGGCCAGGGCCTCGCGGGCGGCCGCCCACGCCAGGGCGTGCGTGCGGGGCAGGCCGTCGACCTCCGGAGCGTCGCGGACCTCGCCGACCGGCAGGGGGGGCGTGTGCGCGGCCGGGAACAGCGCCAGCGGCGTCAGGCGGGACGTTCCCTGCCGCAGGGCGTCCCAGGTCGCCTCGACCCCCCCGCCCGCCGCACTGACGATCCCCGTCCCGCAGACGAAGGCCCGGACACCCTTCACCGGTCTTTCTCCCGTCGATTCGCGTCGATGTAGGCTGCCAGGGCGCGCAGGGACGCGAACACCTTCACCCCCGCCTCCCGGTTTTCGATCTTCACGCCGTAATCCTTTTCGATCATCATGACCAGTTCGAGCACGTCGATGGAATCCAACCCCAGCTCGCTCCCGATGAGCTGGCCGTCCACGGGGATATCCTCGGGGCGTACGTCCGTCAGCCCCAGGGTTTCGATGATCTTGTCTTTCAGCTCCGCAATGAATCCTTCCATTCCTGTTCCTTTCTCAGGGGTGTTCAACGCCCGTTTTCCCCGGACGATCGCTCGCCTCCTCCGACCCTGGAACCGCGTCCCGGCCGCCCAGTCGCTCCACCAGCCTTCGCACCGCCCGGCGGAGAACGGTTTTCGCATAATCCGCCCCGGCCAGGGCGGCGCCGGTCAGAAAAACGAGATGGGACAGGCCGTAGGCGAGCGGTCCGCCAACCACGGCCACGAGGGGTTCGCGCAGACGATACGAGAGCCAGGCCAGGAGCCCCACCGCCGGCCAGCCGATCACGTAACTGAACCCCATCAACCCCAGGCCGGTCCAGGTCCGGAGCGTCGGCCGGTGCGACAAACCCGAAAGATCCGCTTTCTCCGCGACGGCCTCGCGCACGCATCGGATGCGCATGAGACCCGCGGCGATCCGGCCTGGGCCGTTGCTGATCGTGACCATCGTCTCCTTCCCGGCTGCCCCAAGAACGCCATCCCATCGGAAATCCAGAGGAACTTCTCTATATACCAAAATGGGCCAAAGGGCCATGCAAAAGTCGCCGCGGCCGGCCATATCCCGCTTTTGACTGCATTTTTTCTTGCAATGGGGGAAGCGATAAAGGTAAGACGGGCATCATCCTCCAAAGGAGGCGCCGGTATGAACAAGCAAGCCTTTTTCAAACTGAGTTACGGCCTGTACATCGTCAGTTCGAGGCAGAACGATCGCTTCAACGGCCAGATCGCCAACACGGCCATCCAGGTGACGTCCGTCCCGTCCACGCTGGCGGTGAGCATCAACAAGGAAAACCTGACGCATGCCTTCATTCGCGAAAGCCGCTGCTTCAGCGTTTCGATCCTGGCCCAGGACGCGCCGATGACCCTGATCGGCCTGTTCGGCTTCAAGTCCGGCCGCGACGTCGACAAGTTCGAGACGACCCGCTACAAAACGGGGGTGACGGGCGCTCCGATCGTCCTGGATCACGCCGTCGCCTACATCGAGGCGGAGGTCGTTCAGGAGATGGACTGCGGCACCCATACGATCTTCCTGGGCAACATCATCGACTGCGATATCCTGGCCAACGGCGTCCCCATGACCTACGCCTACTACCACGAGGTCAAAAAGGGCAAGGCCCCCAAGACCGCCCCCACCTACGTGGCCGACACGGCGCCGCCCCCCGCGCCGGCCGCTGAAAAGGCGGCCCGCTACGTCTGCTCGGTCTGCGGCTACGAATACGACCCGGAAAAGGGCGACCCGGACAGCGGGATCTCGCCGGGAACGCCCTTCGAGGACCTGCCGGACGGCTGGACCTGCCCCGTCTGCGGGGCCGGGAAGTCCCAGTTCGAGAAGGCCTGAAGTCCCGCTTTCCGGCACGATGCCGGGAGAAGACACCCCGAAGGAGCGATCCACGGGGCGGGGCCATCCCCCGCCGTCTCTCCGGGCGGCCGGGCCTTCCCCGTCGGGAGGGGAAATGAAGCGCTCGACCTTCAAAAAGATGTTTTCCCTGGGGGCGGCAATCACGCTCGCCATGCTCGGCCTGTCCGTGGATTTCGCTCCGGCCCAGGAAAGGCCGGAGATCTTCGTGCAGCTGGGCCATTCCGGCGTGCAGTCCGCGGCCTTTTCCGCCGACGGAAAATCCATCCTGTCCGGCGGAGACAAGACGGTCAAACTCTGGGATGTCGCCAGCGGGCGCGAGATCCGCACCTTTGCGGGGGAGCATGTCGGTTACGTTTCGTCGGTGGCCTTCTCGCCCGATGGCCGCCGGCTGCTGTCGGGTGGAACCGAGGGACGCATCGTTCTCTGGGATCCGGTGACCGGGAGCAAGGTCGGAGACCTGGCCGGTCACGCCAAGGGTGTTTTCCGGGCCGTCTTTTCTCCCGACGGCCGCGTCGTTGCTTCCGGGGGCATGGACGCCGCCATCCGTTTCTGGGATGTCGCCACGGGCAGGCAGATCGGCGTTCTCACCGGGCATGCCGCGGCCGTCCGCACGCTGGCTTACGCACCGGACGGCCGATTTCTCGTGTCCGGGAGCTGGGACGGGACCGTCAAGCTCTGGGACGTTTCCACAGGCAAAGAGATCCGCACGTTTGCGGGCCACACCGCCGCGGTCAACGCCGTGGCCTTTTCGCCCGACGGGAACCATGTGCTCTCGGCCGGCGGCAAGGACGGCACCGTCCGTTACTGGGAGGCGTCCTCCGGCCGAGAGCGGGCCGTCCTGCGCGGCCACAGGGGCGAGGTGACCTCGATCGCCTTTCTGCCCGACGGGCGCACGGCCGTGTCCGGCAGTTTCGACAGAACCGTCAAGGTCTGGGATCTCGACCGGGCCGTCGAGCTGAAGACCCTGCCGGCCGGCGAGGTTTCGGTTTTCTCCGTGGCGATATCCCCCGACGGGACCCGGGTGCTGGCGGGCAGCCGAAACATGTCCCTGTGGGATCTCGCGACGGGCAGTGAACTGCGCAGGCTGGACGGCAAGGTCAACTGGGTTCATGCGGTTGCCCTATCGCCCCGCGGCGAATATGTATTGTCCGGCAATTTCGACGGGACAATCCACCTCTGGGACGGCATCACCGGCAAACACATCAGGGCCTTCCGGGACGACCGAGGCATCGTGTCCTCGCTGGATTTTTCTCCGCGCGGGCCCATGCTGGAGTGCCGGCTGGACGGCCCACTGACACTGCGGGAGGTGGAATCCGGCCGGGCGCTGATTCAGCTTGACGGTCGGGGGGCGGCGGCCTTTTCCCCGGACGGAAACCGGATTGCATCCGGTGCGGCCGGCCACCGCGTCCAACTGTGGGATGCGGCAACCGGACGGGTTATCAGAAGCCTTGCCGGGCACGGCGACGGCATCCGGTCCGTCGCCTTTTCCCCGGACGGCCGATTCCTCGCCACGGGAAGCCGCGACAAGACCGTTCATCTCTGGGATCTCGAATCCGGCCTTGAACGGCGGGTTTTCGACAACTTTCGCGCGCCGGTGAACTCGGTGGCGTTTTCCCCGGACGGAAAACGGGTGCTCGCCGGGAGCAGCGACAACACCGTCAGGCTCTTCGCGGTCGAAAGCGGCGCCCAACTTCAGGTCTGGCAAGACATCGCCATTTCCTCGGTGGCCTTCTCTCCGGACGGCCATCACGTTCTGACCGCCGGCTTCGACGGCGTCCCGAAGCTTCTGGACGGAACCACCGGCCGCCGGGTCATGGGCTTCCAGGGCCACAAACTGCACGTCTACGGCGCCCGCTTTTCCGCCGACGGCAAGCGGATCGTCACCGGCAGCGGGGACGGCTCCGTCCGTCTGTGGGACGTGGCGAGCGGCCGGGAAGTCGTCCAGTCGATCGGCTTCACCAACGGCGAATGGATCGTGATCACGCCGGAGGGGTACTACAACTCTTCGGCCCGGGGGCATGAACTCCTCAACATTCGCCGGGGCAGCCAGGTTTACGGGATCGACCAGTTCTATGACGTTTTCTATCGTCCCGACATCGTGTCGGCAAAACTCAAGGGAGAGGATCTTGCGGGTCTCGTCACCCTCACGGTCGAAGAAGCGATCCAGAATCCGCCTCCGTCCGTGAAATTTTCACCTCTTCCCCATGAGACCGGTCATCCAACCGTGAAGATCTGTTATCAGATCCGAAGCACCGGCGGCGGCATCGGTGAGGCGCGCCTGTTCCAAAACGGCAAGCTGATCAAGTCCGACGGTTTCTACCGTGAAGCCGCGACACAGGGTGCGGCCGCCGCGATGAAACTGACTCAACTGGACGGCGGGACTGTCCACCGGGACATGCGATCCCTGACCCTCCGGGAGAAGCAGAGCCCCGGCGCCGTCATGGTCCTTCCCAAAGGCGACCGGGTTGATGAATGCGTGGAGCTGGATGCGATTGCAGGCGAAAACGAAATCGGCCTGACCGCATTCAATGCCCCCAACACCGTCCAGAGCGTGATGGACACCGTCCGTTTCACATCCACGGTCGAACCGGATGAACCTCATCTGTATCTCCTGGCGGTCGGCATCGACCGGTACCGCGATGCCGCCATCAACCTGAAATATGCCGCCAAGGATGCGCAAGACTTCCTTTCGGAACTGGCGGAGCGGTCCAAGACCCTCTACAGGCCGACCCACATCCATCCGACCGGTCTGTTCAACGAACAGGCCGGAAAACAAAACATCCTGGCGACCATCGAAAAGCTGGTGGCGCAGGTGAAGCCGGGCGACAGCTTCATCTTTTTCAACGCCTCCCACGGTCTGCTTTTACAAAGCCAGTACTACATCGTCACCGGCGGTTTCGACGGCAGGCTGGACAGCGGCGCCAGCCTGATCAGCTCCAACGAGATTGTGGAGATGTCCAAAAGGATCAAGGCCCTGTCGCAGCTTTTCATTTTCGATACCTGCCATGCCGGCGGCGTGGACACCATCGTGAGCGGTCTGTACGATGCCCGGATGTCGGTGATGGCCAAGAAAATGGGGCTGCACATCTATGCCTCGGCCGGCAGCGTTCAGACGGCGCTGGATGGTTATCGGGGCAACGGCCTGTACACGCACACGCTTCTGCGGGGCTTGAAGGACGGCCGGACGGTGGACAAGGACGGGTCCGGCGCGGTAACGGTCAAAGGCCTGGGACGCTATTCGAAGGAGATGACCGAGGCTATTTCCGGCCGGCTCGGCCACCCCCAGACGCCGTTGATCATGAACTTCGGGAAGGACAGCCGGCTGTTCGAGGTGCGCTAGGGGACCCGCGGGACGGGCCCGCCCTGTTTCCGCCAGCGGCGACGGAGGCGCAGCGAGTTCGTCACGACCGAGACGGAACTCAACGCCATCGCGGCCGCGGCGTACTCGGGGTTGAGCAGAACGCCGAAAAAGGGATAGAGCGCCCCGGCGGCGACGGGAATGCCGATGGCGTTGTAGACGAAGGCCCAGAAGAGATTCTGGCGGATCGTCTGCATCGTCAGTCGGGAAAGGCGGATCGCGTCGGGAACGGCGGTCAGGTCGTTCCGCATCAGGGTGATGTCGGAGGCCGCGATGGCAACGTCCGTTCCGGCCCCCACGGCGATCCCGATGTCCGCCGCGGACAGAGCCGGGGCGTCGTTGATGCCGTCGCCGACCATCGCGACCACAAGCCCGCGCTCCTGCAACTTCGCGACCTCTTCGGCCTTGTGCTCGGGGAGCACCTCGGCGAGCACGTGGTCGGGCACGATGCCCGCCTGTGCCGCGATGGCCTCGGCGGTGCGGCGGTTGTCGCCGGTGATCAT